>NZ_JBHSRC010000001.1:5950-594129 GCF_042658805.1 Quadrisphaera sp. GCM10027208 | reverse complement strand
CACCGCCTACCGCGACCCCGACAAGACCCGCGGCCGCGAGGTCATGGCCGCCATCATCGACTCCCTCGCCAGCGCGGTGCCCACCGGCCTGACCGAGTTGCGCCAACTGGGCCGGACCCTCACGCGCCGCGCCGCCGACGTCCTGGCCTACTTCGACCGCCCCGGCACATCGAACGGACCGACCGAGGCGATCAACGGTCGCCTCGAGCACCTCCGCGGCTCCGCCCTCGGCTTCCGCAACCTGACCAACTACATCGCGCGGTCCCTGCTCGAGACCGGAGGCTTCAGACCGCGACTACACCCTCAATCGTGAAGAGCCGGGTTCCCCATACGGGCATGCGATCTGGGCTGACGCCTGTGACCGAGTGTTCAGTGCGCGCTGTATAGTTCAGTCCATGCTGACTATTGCTTCGCGTCTCGACGTGATGAACCGCCTGGGTCGTGCACTGGCCGACCCCACTCGATCCCGGATCATCTTGACCCTGCTCGACCATCCCGCTTACCCGGCGGAACTGGCCCGAGATCTGGACCTGACACGCCCGAACGTGTCCAACCACCTGGCATGCCTGCGCGATTGCGGGATCGTCGTCTCCGAGCCCGAGGGTCGTCGGACACGATATGAGATCGCCGATTCACACCTGGCGCAGGCGCTGACGGCACTGGTCGATGCCACCCTGGCAGTGGACGAAGACGCCCCGTGCATCGATCCCGCCTGCTCGCTTCCCGGATGCGACGCAGCTGGGGAGGGCGCATGATCCTCACCTCGGTCTTGCAGGCGATGGGCCTGTTCGCAGCGACCAACATCGACGACATCATCGTGCTCTCCCTCTTCTTCGCGCGAGGGGCAGGCCAGCGCGGCACTACCGCCCGCATTCTGGCCGGCCAGTACCTCGGATTCGCCGGCATCCTCGGTGCCGCGGTCCTGGTGACCATCGGTGCCGGAGCATTCCTGCCCTCGGCAGCCATCCCGTACTTCGGTCTCATCCCACTGGGCCTCGGCCTCTGGGCCGCATGGCAGGCCTGGCGCGGAGACGATGACGACGATGACGACGAGGCCAAGGTTGCCGGCAAGAAGGTCGGCGTGTGGACAGTCGCAGGCGTCACCTTTGCCAACGGCGGCGACAACATCGGCGTCTACACCCCTGTCTTCCTCATCGTGGAACCTCTCACAGTAGTCGCCTACTGCATCGTCTTCCTCGCGCTCGTCGCGGTCCTGGTGGCCCTGGCAAAGTTCGTCGCCACCCGCCCCCCGATCGCCGAAGTGCTCGAACGCTGGGAGCACATCCTCTTCCCCATCGTTCTCATCGGCCTCGGCATCGTGATCCTCGTCAGCGGCGGAGCCTTCGGACTCTGACGTAGCGGCAGCGATCCAAACGGCCCCGACCGGGCGCACCCCTCTCGGTTCAGACCGCGACACCTACCTGCAGCCAGTCCTGCGTGATCGCGGCAACAAGACCGCCACGGAGCGCTGCAAAAACCCCGCCACCAAGCGAACGAAGCCACAGGTCGACAACCACCTGCACCACGGCAACGAGCTGGGCATCGACGAGCGCACGGTCTCCTGGCGCCGGGTCCTGGACGTCAACGACCGGGCACTGCGCAACGTCGTCATCGGCCTCGGCGACCGGGTCGACGGGGTGCCGCGGCAGAGCGGCTTCGACATCACCGCGGCCAGCGAGGTGATGGTGATCCTGTCGCTGGCGACCTCGCTGGCCGACCTGCGGCGCCGGCTCGGCCGGATCGTCGTCGCCTCCACCCGGGACGGCGCGCCGGTGACCGCCGAGATGCTCGGCGCGGCGGGGGCGATGGCAGTCATCCTGCGCGACGCCCTGCAGCCGAACCTGCTGCAGACCCTCGAGGGCACTCCGGCCCTCGTGCACACCGGGCCGTTCGGGAACATCGCCACCGGGAACTCCTCGGTGGTCGCCGACCTCGTCGGCGTCCGCACCGGGGACTACCTCGTCACCGAGGCGGGGTTCGGCGCCGACATGGGGCTGGAGCGGTTCGTCGACGTCAAGTGCCGGGTCTCCGGGCTGGTCCCGGACGCCGCCGTCCTCGTCGTCACCGTCCGCGCGCTCAAGGCCCACTCCGGGCGCTACCGGGTGGTCGCGGGCCGGCCGCTCCCGCCGGAGATGCTCGAGGAGAACCCGGACGACGTGCGCGCGGGGGCCCCCAACCTGCTGGCGCACCTGCGGATCGCCCGACGGCTGGGCATCTCCCCCGTGGTCGCGATCAACGCCTTCCCCGGCGACCACCCGAGCGAGCACGCCGTGATCCGCAGGCTCGCGCAGGACGCCGGGGCCCGGGTGGCCGTGACGACGCACGTCGCCGAGGGCGGCAAGGGCGCGCTCGCCCTGGCCGAGGCCGTCGTGGCCGCCGCCGGGGAGCCGTCCACCCTGCGCTTCCTGTACGAGCCGGAGGTGCCGCTGCCCGACAAGATCGAGCGGATCGCCCGCGAGATCTACGGGGCGGACGGCGTGGACCTCGCCCCGGCGGCCGCCGCGGACCTGCGCCGGTTCACCGAGCTGGGTTTCGGGCACCTGCCGGTGGTTGTCGCCAAGACGCACCTGTCGTTGTCGTCGGACCCGCGGCTGCTCGGTGCGCCGACCGGGTGGCGGCTGCCCGTGCGCGAGGTCCGGCTCGCCGCCGGCGCCGGGTACGTCTACGCGGTCTGCGGTGACATGCGGACCATGCCCGGTCTGCCGCGGCACCCGATCGCCGAGCGGATCGACCTCGACGACGACGGCGAGGTCGTCGGGCTGTCCTGAGGCCGGCCGCCGGCCGCCGCCGGCGCCTGGGCGCCGCAACCGGGTCAGCCGCGGGTGAGCTGCAGCCGCCACGTCTCCGGGCCGCGCTCGAGGTAGGCCACGTCCAGCCCCCCGTCGTGCCGCTCGGCTAGCTGGCGCAGCAGGGGCTGCGGGTCGTGCGGGGCGACGAGGACGAGCGCGCCGCCCGTCGGCAGGGCGTCGACGGCACCGAGGACGGCACCGTGCCGGATCGCGTGCGGGATGGCCCGGACGTCGAGCTCGGGCAGCGCGGTGTCGTGCTCGCCGCAGGCGCACCCGCCCGAGCCGTGACCGCCGATGGAGACCGACTGCTGCATGGGAGGACCCTTCTGAGGAGGCAGCGGGACCGGGGTGGTGGCCCGGCGCATCGTTTTACTACAGTAACCCCCGTGGAAATCAAGTCGGGCATGGGGCCGGCACCCGTCCGTGCCGGGACGGCGGGCCGCTCGCTGTCGGGCCAGCGCGCCGTCGTCCTGGAACGGCTGCAGCAGCGGGGTCAGCCGCTCACCGTCGCCGAGCTTGCCGCCGAGCTTGGCCTGCACCCGAACACCGTGCGCGAGCACCTCGACGCATTGGTCTCGTGGGGCCTCGTCGTCCGTGGGCGACAGGCGACGAGGGGACGCGGGCGGCCGGCGTGGACCTACGCGGCCGCGGCCGACCTCGTCGAGCCGGACACCAGGGTCCGCGACTACGCGGGTCTGGCGACCGCCCTTGCTGCGCACATCGCCCTGACGAGCGCGGACCCCAGGGGCGACGCCCTGGCCGCCGGTCGGGACTGGGGCCGCCACCTCGCCGCCGCCCACCCGTTCGAGCGGCCGCCGTCGGCGACCGCGGTGCGTCGCCGGGTGGTCGCCCTGCTCGACGAGCTCGGGTTCGCACCGCAGGACGACGCCCGCTCCACGACGGCCGCACTGCGCCGGTGCCCGCTGCTCGACGCGGCCACCCGGTACCCCGAGGTCGTCTGCCAGGTGCACCTCGGGATCGTCCGGGGCGCCATGGAGGCCTACGGCGGTCAACCCGAACGCACTGCCCTCATCCCGTTCGCCGAGGTCGGCGCGTGCCGCTTGCACCTGCTGACGGCGGCGTGAACGCCGCCCTGGTGACCGAGCGGGGGGCCAGACCCGCCACCGCGGGCCCGGCGAGCCGTCCACCGGCCGTGCGGAGGCTGCCCTGGCCACGGGCGCTGCTCCTGCTGCCCGCCGCCGCCGCACTGCTGCTCGGCCTCGACGCCGCGATGATGCTGCTTGGGCTGCCGGCCCCGCTCACCCTGCCCCGGCTGGGGGACGTGCACGGGGTGCTCCTCGTCCTCGGCTTCGCCGGCACCCTCGTCGCCCTCGAACGGGCCGTCGCCCTCGGCAGCCGCTGGGGCTACCTGGCCCCTGCCGGGCTCGGTGCCGGCGGCCTCGCCCTCGTCGTCGTACCGTCCCCGGCCGTCGCCGGGGCGCTGCTCACGGCCGGGGCTGCGGCCCTCGTCGCGGTCTACGTGCCGCTGTGGGCCCGTCAGCCGGCTGCGGCGGTCGTCGTCCAGGCTCTCGGTGCCGTGCTGGCGGTGGGGGCAGCGCTGTTGTGGTGGGGCGGCGTCCCGGTCCCACACCTGCTGCCCTGGCTGACCGGCTTCCTCGTCCTCACCATCGCCGGGGAGCGGGTCGAGCTCGCCCGGGTCGCTGTCCTCGACCCGCGGGCCGACCCCATCGTGGTCGGGACCGCCGGCCTGCTCGCCGCCGGCGTCCTCGTCGGGCTGCTGTGGCCGGTCGCGGGAGCGGCCGGCACGGGTGCCGCGCTGCTCGCCACGACAGCCTGGCTGGCCCGCTACGACGTCGCCCGGCGCACCGTCCGCAGCACCGGGCTGCCGCGGTTCACGGGCTGGGCCCTGCTCGCCGGCTACGGCTGGCTCGCCGTCGCCGGAGGGATCTGGCTGCTCGGCGGGCCGGTCACCGCCGGCCCCGGCTACGACGCCGTGGTGCACGCTGTCTTCCTCGGCTTCGTGATCTCGATCATCATCGCGCACGCCCCGGTCATCCTGCCCGCGGTGCTACGCCGGCCGTTGCCGTACCGGCCGGCCATGTACGCGCCGCTGGTCCTGCTGCACATCTCGCTCGCCCTGCGCATCGCGGTCGGCGACCTGCGCGACGTCGGCTCGGCGTGGCAGCTCGGGGGCCTGCTCAACGTCTCCGCCGTCCTGCTCTTCGTTGCGGTCGCCGCGTGGTCCGCCGCCACGGCCGACCGTCGTCCCCGGAGGTCGTCGTGAGCCGTACCGCCTGGCACCTGCGGACCGGTGCGGTCGTCGTGGCCTGGCTCCTCGCCCTCGTCGTCGTCGCCCTGGTTCACCCCTTCGTCCCGGCCGCCCGGTGGCTGCTGGTCCACCTGCTCGTGCTCGGGGCGGTGAGCAACGCCATCCTCATCTGGAGCTGGCACTTCGCGGCCGCCCTGCTGCGGCTGCCGACCGAGTCGCTGCGCCGGGGCCAGGCGCTGCGGCTCGTGCTGTTCAACGCCGGCGCACTCGGCGTCGTCGGCGGCACGGTCACCAGTGCCCGGCTGCCCGTCGTGGCGGGCGCCGCGGTCGTTGCCGGGGTCGCCGGCTGGCACGCCACCGCGCTGCTGCGCCGGGCGCGGGCCGCCTTGCCGTCCCGGTTCGGTGTGACCGTCCGCTACTACGTCGCCGCGGGCCTGGCCCTGCCTGTCGGGGCGGTGCTCGGGGTGCTGCTCGGTCGACCGGGGCTGTCCGACGCCGGGCACGGTCGCCTCGTCGTCGCCCACGAGGTCGTCAACCTGCTCGGCTGGGTGGGGCTGACCGTTGTCGGGACCCTCGTCACCCTGTGGCCGACGATGCTGCGCACCCGGGTCGCGGACGGCGCAGAGCGCGCCGCCCGGCGGGCCCTGCCGGTGCTCGTCGGCGGGGTCGCCGCTGCGGCGGCTGCGGCCCTGGCCGGCTCGCTCGTCCTCGCCGCGGTCGGCGTGCTCGTCGTCCTCGCCGGCGTCGTCGCGGTCGCCGTCCCGCACGCCGAGGAGGTGCGCCGTAAGGCGCCGGTCGAGCTGCCGACCGCCTCCGTGCTCGCCGGGATGCTGTGGCTGGCCGGGTCGCTCGTCGTCCTCGCGGTCGGGCTGGCGACCGCGGGGGACTGGGCCACCGCCGGTGAGCGGGCCGGTGCGCTGACCGCCCCGTTGCTGGCCGGGTTCGCCGCGCAGGTGCTGATCGGTGCGCTCGGCTACCTCGTCCCGGTGGTCCTCGGCGGCGGGCCGTCCGTGCAGCGGGCGACCTCGACGCTGCTCGGACGTGCCGGCTGGGCCCGGCTCACCGCCGCCAACGCCGGTCTGCTGCTCGCCGTCCTCCCGGTGCCGAGCCTCGTGCGGGTCGTGCTCTCCGTCGTCGTCCTCGTCGCGCTCGGGTCCACCCTGCCGCTGCTCGTGGGCGCCGTCCTGCTCGCCCGCCGGGTGCGCGGGGCGCCGCCGCAGCCTGCTGGCCCGCAACGGCGTCCGACCGCCCAGCGCCGGCTGGGCCTGGCGGCCGCCGGCTTCGCCGTCGTCCTCGTCGGTACGGCCGGCGGCGTCGCGCTCGACCCGGCCGCCGCCGGTATCCCGCTCACCACCGCGGTCAACGCCTCGCCCGCGGCCGGTGCCGCTCAGGCCGGCGAGACCGGCCGGACGACGACGGTCACCGTCCGGGTCGAGGGGATGCGGTACGTGCCGGACGTCGTCGAGGTGCCTGCCGGAGACCGGCTCGTCGTCGTCCTGGACAACACCGGCGATGACCGGCACGACCTCGTCCTCGCCAACGGCGCTCGTAGCGACCGGGTCGGCCCCGGCGAGCGGACCCGACTGGACGCCGGTGTCGTCACCGGGGACCTCGACGGATGGTGCTCCGTCGCCGGGCACCGGCAGATGGGCATGGTGCTGACGGTCCGTGCCGTCGGGGCCGAGGCGACGGGGCCGGCACCTGGTGACGCCGCGTCTGCCGCCGAGGACCTCGACCTGCAGGTCCACCCGGGAGCGGCCTTCGCCCCCTACGACCCGCGGCTCGACCCCGCACCCGCCGGAACGGTGCACGAGGTGACCCTCGTCGTCCGCGAGGTCGAGCGGGAGGTCGCTCCCGGCGTCCGGCAGACGCTCTGGACGTTCGGCGGCACGGCGCCCGGCCCGACGCTGCGCGGCCGGATCGGTGACGTCTTCGACGTCACTCTTGTCAACGACGGCAGCATCGGGCACTCGATCGACTTCCACGCCGGTGCCCTCGCGCCCGACCGGCCGATGCGGACGATCCAGCCCGGAGAGTCGCTGCGCTACCGGTTCACCGCCACCCGGGCCGGCATCTGGATGTACCACTGCTCGACGGCGCCGATGTCGCTGCACATCGCCAACGGCATGTTCGGCGCCGTCGTCATCGACCCGCCGGACCTGCCGCAGGTCGACCAGGAGTACGTGCTCGTGCAGTCCGAGTACTACCTCGGGCCGCAGGGCGGGGTGGCGGACGCCGACCGGGTCGCCGCCGAGCGACCGGACCTCGTCGTGTTCAACGGGTACGCGAACCAGTACGACCAGGAGCCGCTCACCGCCCGGGTGGGGGAACGGGTGCGGGTGTGGGTGCTGGCGGCCGGTCCGCAGCGGGGCAGTGCGTTCCACGTCGTCGGCGGGCAGTTCGACACGGTGTGGTCCGAGGGCGACTACCGGCTGCGGCCGGGTCCGGGCGGGGCGCAGGTCCTGGCTCTTGCCCCGGCGCAGGGCGGCTTCGTCGAGCTGGAGCTACCCGAGCCAGGCCGCTACCCGTTCGTCACGCACGCCATGGTGGACGCCGAGCGCGGCGCGCACGGCGTCCTGGAGGTGGTGCCGTGACCGGAATGCCGGTGACCGGGCTACCGTTGGCGGTGGTTGAATCTCTAACCACTGCCGGAAGGGGCCTGCCGTGCCCGCGATCACCGTTCCTGATCTCACCGTGCTGCCCCGGTTGCCGCGGGTCGACCGCAGCGTGCTCACCGAGCGGCCCGTCCGCTCGGTGACGACCGCGCCCGACGGGTTGGAGGGCGAGGGCTTCCCGGTCCGGCGTGCGTTCGCCGGCGTCGACCTGCGCGACCTGGACCCGTTCATCCACATGGACCAGCTGGGCGAGGTGGAGTACGCCGCGGGCGAGGCGAAGGGCACCCCGTGGCACCCGCACCGCGGTTTCGAGACCGTCACCTACATCCTCGACGGGACGTTCGAGCACGCCGACTCCGAGGGCGGCGGCGGCGTGATCACGAACGGGGACACCCAGTGGATGACCGCTGGCAGCGGGCTGCTGCACATCGAGCGGCCGCCGGAGGAGCTGGTGCTCAGCGGCGGGCTGTTCCACGGCGTCCAGCTGTGGGTGAACCTGCCACGGGCCCAGAAGATGGCCCCGCCGCGCTACCAGGACCTGCGCGGGAACGAGTCGGCTCTGGTCAGCTCGGACGACGGCGGTGCGCTGGTCCGGGTCATCGCCGGTGACCTCGGCGGCCACCGCGGGCCCGGGGTGACGACGACTCCGATCACGATGGCGCACGCCACGGTGAGTCCGGCCGCCCGGCTGGAGACGGCCTGGCCGCCGGACTTCAACGCGCTCGTCTACGTGCTCGCCGGGCAGGGCACGGTCGGCCCGCAGGGCCACCGGATCCGCAAGGGCCAGCTCGCCGTCCTCGGCGCCGGTGGGGCGCTGTCGGTCGCCGCGGCCCCGACCCAGCCGCAGGCCGAGCCGAACCTCGAGGTGCTGCTGCTCGGCGGCCGGCCGATCCGTGAGCCGGTCGCCTGGGCCGGGCCGTTCGTGATGAACACCCGCGCTGAGGTGGTCCAGGCGTTCGAGGACTTCCAGGCCGGCCGCCTCGGCCGGGTCCCGGCCGTGCACGGCGCGCCGACGTCCGTCGTCGAGGGCTGACCCCGCCGCGGTCCACCACCGCCGGCTGCGCCTTCTGCGGGGCCACCCGTCCGACGTAGCCGATCCGCACGCCGCCGGCTCGCTCGGTGGCCGGTCCCGCGGGGTGGCGGGATTGCATGATCACGAAGAGGGGGACGACCGAGCGGTCCGGCGGGTCCGGCGCCGGGGCGGCTCGGCGGGCTCGCCGCGACCGGCCTGGGCCAGGGCGGCGGTGAAGGACGGCGAGGACTGCAGCACCCGGATGTCGGCGGGCATCTCGATCCCGGCCTCCTCGTAGGCCCGCACGACGGCCGCGATGACCGCGTCCAGCGCCTCCCGGGTCTCGAGCTGGCGGGCACCGGACCAGAACCGCAGCTCGATGTCCACCGTCGAGGCGCCGAGCGAGGCGATGAGCGCCTGCGGGGCCGGCTGCGCGGCAACCTGGGGCAGCCCGTGCATCGCGGCGAGCGCCACCTGGCGGGCCTCGTCGAGGTCGGCCTCGTAGGCGACACCGATGACGACCGAGGTCCGGACCTGCTCGTACCCGGTCTGCACGGTCACGACGCCGTTGTGCACGGTGCTGTTCGGGATGAGCACCCGACGGCCGTCGAACGTGCGGACGACGGTCTCCCGCAACGTGATCCGCTCCACGGTGCCGCGGACGTCCCCGATCGCGATCTGGTCGCCGGAGCGGAACGTCTCGCGGGTGAGCATGAGCACCCCGGCGAAGAGGTTGCTCAGCACGTCCTGGAACGCGATGCCGGCGGCGATGGACAAGATCCCCAGGCCGCCGAGCACGTCGACGGGGTCGACGCTGGGGAACGCGACGGTCAGCCCGATCCCCGTCCCCAGCAGTCCCACCGTCCAGCCCCCGAGCCGGGCGAACACCTCGGCGTAGCTGGGGCTACGGCCGCGCCAGGAGTGGTAGCGCTGGAGCGCGTCCCGCACCACTCGTCCCAGGACGAGCGCCAGGACGACGATGCCCGCCCCGACGGCGAGCTGCAGAGCGTCGACGGGAGGCAGGTTCCAGTCGACGCCAGACAGGGAGGGCAGCAGCACGGGGACCATCGTGCCGTGCCACGCTGATCCGGCACCTCGAGCCGGGGCACCTCGGTGCGTGGACGCCGTCAGGCGTCGAAGTCGAGGACCACCCTCGGGGTCGTCGGCACCGACTGGCACGCCAGCCGGAAGCCGGCGGCGATCTCGGCGTCCTCGAGGGCGTAGTTGCGGGCCATCTCCACCTCGCCCTCCACCACCTTGCAGCGGCAGGTGCCGCACACGCCGCCCTTGCACGCGTACGGGGCGTCGTTGCGGACGGCGAGGGTCGCGTCGAGGATCGAGCCCTCCTCGGGCATCGGGAACGTCGTCGTCCGCCCGGCCAGCCGGACGGTGACCTCGCTGCCCGACTCCTCGCCGTCCAGGCTGACCCGGCTGGTCATCCGCGGCGCCTCTCCCTCGACGTGGAACAGCTCGAGGTGGATGTCGGGCTTGGGCACGCCGCGCTCGACGAGCGTGGCGTGCACCTGCTGGACCAGGGCGTAGGGACCGCACAGCAGCCACTCGTCGACGTCGTCGGGGGGCAGCAGGGTGTCCAGCAGGGTGTGCAGCTTCTCCTCGTCGATGCGGCCGTGGAGCAGGTCGGCGTCCTGCCACCACTCGCGGGACAGCACGTGGACCAGCTGGAGGCGGTCGGGGTAGCGGTCCTTGAGGTCGGCGAGCTCCTCGAGGAACATCACCGACGCGGTGGTCCGGTTGCCGTAGACGAGGGTGAACCGGCTGGCTGGCTCTGTCTCCAGCACCGTGCGCAGGATGGACATGACGGGCGTGATCCCACTGCCCGCGACGACGGCGGCGTAGTGCTTGGCGTTCGCCGGGTCGACGGCGACGCCGAACCGGCCGGCGGGCGGCATCACCTCGAGGGTGTCGCCGACCTGCAGACCGGTGCTGACGTGCCCGGAGAACAGCCCGCCCTCCAGGCGCTTGACCGCGACCCGCAGCCGGTGCTCGGACGGCGCCGAGCAGATCGAGTACGAGCGGCGGACCTCCTCACCGTCCAGGTGCGCGCGCAGGGTGAGGTGCTGGCCCGGCGTGAACGCGAACACGTCGGCGAGGTCGTCGGGCACGTCGAAGGACACCGCGACGGCGTCGTCGGTCAGCTGCTCGATCTGGGAGACCCGCAGCGGGTAGAAGGTGCTGTGCCCGCGGGAGGCCGCCACCTGCTGGTGCGTCGAGGTGGTGCCGGCCTCGTCCCTCCCGTCGCCGCTCACCTCAGTCGTCACGTCGGTGCTCACGTCAGTCGTCACGTCGGGCCCCTCAGATCGCCTTGAAGTGGTCGAACGGCTCGGAGCAGGCGCGGCACTGCCACAGCGCCTTGCACGCGGTCGAGCCGAAGTGCGACAGCTCTCGGGTGTCGAGGGAGCCGCAGTGCGGGCAGCGCACCGACAGGGTGACCGGGACCGCCCCGCCGGCCCGGCGGCGTCCGGGTGGGGCGATCCCGTACTCGGCGAGGCGCCTCTTGCCCTCCTCCGTCATCCAGTCCGTCGTCCACGCCGGGGACAGCACGGTGCGGACCTCGACGTCGGCGAACCCGTTGCGCCGCAAGGCGTCCACGACGTCGGTGCGGATGGTGTCCATCGCCGGGCAGCCCGAGTAGGTGGGCGTGATGGTGACGACGACGCGCCCGTCGTCGGTGACCTCGACGTCCCGCAGCACGCCGAGGTCGGCGATGGTCAGGACGGGCACCTCCGGGTCGGCCACCTCACCAGCCACCCGGCGGGCCGTCTGCGCCCGGGACGTCGCCGTCCTCACCAGCTCGCCCCGGGGTGTGAACGGTGCAGGTGCTGCATTTCGGCCAGCAGGTACCCGAGGTGCTCGGTGTGGACGCCGTCGCGACCGCCGAGCGGCAGCCGCCGGCTCGGCTCGGGCACGGCGAGGGTCGCCGCGGAGACGACGGGGGTGACGGTGTGCTCCCACTCGGCGCGCAGGGACGCCGGGTCGACGGCGACGCCGTCCTCCAGCAGCCCCTCAGGGACCCACGAGCCGTCGAACAGCTCGGGGACGTACGGCCAGACGGCGTCGAGACCGGCCTGCATCCGCCGGTGGCTCTCCGGCGTGCCGTCGCCGAGCCGGATCACCCAGGACGACGCGTGCTCGAGGTGGTAGGAGACCTCCTTGACGGCCTTGCCGGCGACCGCGGCGAGCCGCTCGTCGGCGGACCGCTCGAGCCGCCGGTACAGCGCCTGGGCGTAGGCGGAGAAGACGAGCAGCCGCGCCATGGTCACGGCGAAGTCACCGTTGGGCAGCTCCACCAGCTGGACGTTGAGGACGTCGCGCTCCTCGCGCAGGTAGGCCAGGTCGTCCTCGTCGCGGCCGGCGCCCTCGACCTCGCCGGCGTAGGTGAGCAGCATCCGGGCCTGACCGAGCAGGTCGAGCCCGATGTTGGCGAGCGCGACGTCCTCCTCCAGCTCGGGGGCGTGCGCGATCCACTCGGCGCAGCGGTGCGAGAGCACGAGCGCGTCGTCGCCGAGGGACAGCGCGTACCGGGCGAGATCCGGCAGCGCCCGGGTCGCGGGGGTGGCCCGTGCGCTCACAGGTGCGGCACCCCCTCGGGGATGTCGTAGAACGTCGGGTGCCGGTACACCTTGTCTGCCGCCGGGTCGAAGAACGCGTCCTTCTCGTCCGGGCTGCTGGCGGTGATCTGCGCGGCCGGCACCACCCAGATGCTCACGCCCTCGCTGCGGCGGGTGTACAGGTCGCGGGCGTTCTGCAGGGCGAGCTGGGCGTCCGGGGCGTGCAGGGACCCGACGTGCTGGTGGCTCAGGCCGCGGCGCGGCCGGACGAACACCTCCCACAGCGGCCAGTCCCGGCGGGCGGCGTCCGGGGCCTGGGCGACGTCCGGGGCCTGAGCGGCGTCCGGGGTGCCGGTGCTCACGCGACCACCGCCTGCGGGCCGGCGGCCTGCTTGGCGGCGTAGGCGGCGGCGGCCTCGCGGACCCAGGCACCTTCCTCGTGCGCGGCCCGCCGGGTCTGCAGCCGCTCGGCGTTGCACGGGCCGTTGCCCTTGAGCACGTCGTAGAACTCGTCCCAGTCGATGGCCCCGAACCGCCAGTGGCCGGACTCCTCGTCGAAGCGCAGCTCGGGGTCCGGCAGGGTGAGTCCCAGCACCTGCGCCTGCGGGACGGTCATGTCGACGAAGCGCTGACGCAGCTCGTCGTTGGAGTGGCGCTTGATGCCCCACGCCATCGACTGGGCGCTGTTCGGGGACTGGTCGTCCGGGGGGCCGAACATCATCAGCGACGGCCACCACCACCGGTCGACGGCGTCCTGCGCCATCTGCTTCTGCTCCGGTGTGCCGTGGCTGAGGGTGTGCAGGATCTCGAAGCCCTGGCGCTGGTGGAAGGACTCCTCCTTGCAGATCCGCACCATCGCCCGGCCGTAGGGACCGTACGAGCAGCGGCACAGCGGCACCTGGTTGACGATGGCGGCACCGTCGACGAGCCAGCCGATGGCGCCCATGTCGGCCCAGGTGAGCGTCGGGTAGTTGAAGATCGACGAGTACTTCTGGCGGCCGGTGTGCAGGAGGTCCAGCAGCTCGGCGCGGTCTACCCCGAGGGTCTCCGCGGCGCTGTAGAGGTAGAGGCCGTGGCCGGCCTCGTCCTGGACCTTCGCCATGAGGATCGCCTTGCGGCGCAGGCTGGGGGCTCGCGTGATCCAGTTGCCTTCGGGCTGCATCCCGATGATCTCCGAGTGCGCGTGCTGGGCGATCTGGCGGATCAGGGTCTTGCGGTAGCCCTGCGGCATCCAGTCCCGTGGCTCGATCCGCTCGTCGGAGGCGATCAGCCGGTCGAACTCCGCCTGCAGGGCCGCGTCCTCCTCCGAGGACGGCGCAGCGGGCGCGGCGACCCCCGACGGGCGCTGGTCCGGCTGCTCACCGAAGTCGTTGCCGTACACGAGACCCTCCACGTGTCTGCTCCAACCGACCGAACGGTCGGTTCCCAGGATGCGGGAGGGACCTGCGCACCGTCAACCGGAGCCCGCGGCGTCCGGGGCTGTCGGTGTCCGGGGCCTGTCGGTGTCCGGCGCCCGTCGCGCGGCGCACGTGGCTCAGCGGCGCAGGCCGTCGAAGGCGATGCGGACGACGGCGTCCCCGAGCTCCTTCGGCCCCAGCCCGTGGTGACCGGTGGCTGCCGGAGCCACGTGCGGAGAGCCGGAGGGCCGGTACCACTCGACGAGCGAGTTGATCATCCCGAACAGCAGCCGGGTGACCACCGCGGGGTCGACGTCGTCCCGGACGTCGCCGTCCGCGGCCGCCTCGACGACGAGCGCGGCGACCGTCCGGTCGAACTCCCGGCGGCGCTCCAGGGCCCAGCGCTCGGTCTCGGTGTTGCCGTGCACCCGCAGCAGCAGGGTCACGTAGGGCAGCCGCTCGACGAGCACCGCGACCGTGCGGCGCACGACGTGCTCCAGGCGGTCGATGGCTCGCCCGGTGCTGGCCTGCGGCTCGGCGAGGACGTCGAACAGCGGCCCGACGGCGCGCTCCAGCGCCGTCCGCAGCAGCTGCTCCTTGCTGGCGATGTGGTGGTAGAGCGATGACTTGGACAGCCCGGACGCGCGGGACAGGTGCTCCATCGACGTCCCGTCGTAGCCGCGCTCGATGAACACGGTGACGGCGACGTCGAGCACGGAGTCGGCGTCGTGCCGGCGCCGGCCAGGGTGCCGCTCACCGGTTCCCGCCGGCGGGGCGGGCATCTGCGACACGGACGGCCTCCCGCAGGGTCGATGGTGCAGGGTCGATGGTCCAAGGTCGATGGTCCAGGCTTGATAGTGCACGGGCCGACCGGCAGCATAGGACCGACCGTTCGGTCGGATGCCAGCACACTCGGGAGAGAGAGGACTGCCCGCCCATGCCAGAGGCCTTCCTCGTGGACGGGGTCCGCACGCCCGTCGGTCGGTACGCGGGCGCGCTGTCCTCCGTGCGCCCGGACGACCTGGCCGCCCACGTCCTGCGCGAGCTGACCGCTCGGCACCCGGACGTCGACTGGGAGGCCCTCGACGACGTCGTCCTCGGCTGCGCCAACCAGGCGGGGGAGGACAACCGGGACGTCGCGCGGATGGCGCTGCTGCTCGCCGGCCTGCCCGAGACCGTCAGCGGGACCACCGTCAACCGGTTGTGCGGTTCCGGCGCGGACGCGCTGGCCGTCGCCGCCCGGAGCATCCGCGCCGGGGAGGCCGACCTCGTCCTGGCCGGCGGGGTCGAGTCGATGAGCCGGGCCCCGTTCGTCATGGCCAAGGCGCAGAGCGCGTTCGACCGGCGCGCCGAGGTCCACGACACGACGATCGGGTGGCGGTTCGTCAACCCCGTGCTCAAGGAGCGCTTCGGTACCGACTCCATGGGCGAGACCGCGGAGAACGTCGCCGCCGAGTTCGGCATCTCCCGTGAGGACCAGGACGCCTACGCCCTGCGCTCCCAGGAGCGGGCGGCGGCCGCGCAGGCGTCCGGGCGGCTGGCCCGCGAGATCGTCCCCGTCCCGGTCCCGCAGCGCCGGGGCGACCCGGTCCTCGTCGACACCGACGAGCACCCGCGGCGGACGAGCCGGGAGGCTCTGGCCGCGCTGCGACCCGCGTTCCGCGAGGGCGGCACGGTGACCGCGGGCAACTCCAGCGGCGTCAACGACGGGGCCGCGGCGCTGCTCGTCGCGTCGGAGGCGGCGGTCGAGCGCTTCGGCCTGCAGCCGCTGGCCCGCGTCGTCGGTGCCGCCACGGCCGGTGTGCCGCCGCGGATCATGGGCATCGGCCCGGTGCCTGCGAGCCGTCGTCTGCTCGACCGGCTCGGCCTGACCGTGGCGGACCTGGACGTCGTCGAGCTCAACGAGGCCTTCGCGGCGCAGGTGCTCGCGGTGCTGCGTCAGCTGGGGATCCCGGACGACGCCGAGCACGTCAACCCCAACGGTGGCGGTATCGCCCTCGGGCACCCGCTCGGGATGACCGGCGCCCGGCTCGCCCTCACCGCGGCCACCGAGCTCGCCGTCCGGGACGTGCGGCGGGCGCTGGTCACGATGTGCGTGGGCGTCGGCCAGGGCATCTCGGTCCTGCTCGAGCGCACCTGACCCACCTCGTCGTCCCAGCCCGCCGTCCGAAGAACTCTCGCCCCGCCGTCCGAAGAACCGTCCGAAGAAGGAGACCTCGTGAAGGACCTCAGCCCCCAGCCCGGTGACCTCGAGCCGATCGAGACCGCGTCGGTGGACGAGCTGCGCTCGCTGCAGCTCGAGCGGCTGAGGTGGAGCCTGCGGTACTCCTACGACAACGTCCCGCACTACCGGGCGGCGTTCGACAACGCCGGCGTGCACCCCGACGACCTTCGCTCCCTGGAGGACCTCGCCCACTTCCCGTTCACGACCAAGCAGGACCTGCGGGAGAACTACCCGTTCGGGATGTTCGCCGTCCCCCAGGAGCAGGTGAGCCGGATCCACGCGTCGTCCGGGACGACGGGCCGGCCGACCGTCGTCGGCTACACCGCGAACGACATCCGCACCTGGGCGCACGTCATGGCGCGCTCGATCCGCGCCTCCGGGGGCCGGCCCGGTGACAAGGTCCACGTCGCGTACGGCTACGGCCTGTTCACCGGCGGTCTGGGCTCGCACTACGGCGCCGAGGCGCTCGGCTGCACCGTCATCCCGATGTCCGGGGGGATGACCGAGCGGCAGGTCATGCTCATCGGCGACTTCAAGCCCGACATCATCATGGTGACGCCGTCGTACATGCTCGCGATCATCGACGAGATGGAGCGGCAGGGCGTGGACCCGGCGTCGACCTCGTTGAAGATCGGCATCTTCGGCGCGGAGCCGTGGACGGACGACATGCGCCGCGAGATGGAGCAGCGCCTGGACATGCACGCGCTCGACATCTACGGGCTGTCCGAGGTGATGGGGCCGGGTATCGCGATCGAGTGCGTCGAGACCAAGGACGGCCTGCACATCTGGGAGGACCACTTCTACCCGGAGGTCATCGACCCGGTGACCGGGGAGGTGCTGCCGGACGGCGAGGAGGGCGAGCTGGTCTTCACGACGCTCACCAAGGAGGCGACCCCCGCCATCCGGTACCGGACCCGCGACATCACCCGGCTGCTGCCGGGTACGGCCCGCACCATGCGGCGGATGGAGAAGGTCACCGGCCGCACCGACGACATGATCATTCTGCGTGGGGTGAACCTCTTCCCCACTCAGATCGAGGAGCTCATCCTGCGCACGCCGGCCCTCTCCCCGCACTTCCAGTGCTGGCTGTCGCGGCCCGGGCGGATGGACGAGATGACGGTCAAGGTCGAGCGGCGTCCGGACGCCGACGCGGACGTCGCAGCCCGCGCCGGGGAGGAGCTGCGGCACCTCGTCAAGAGCACGATCGGGGTGACGGTGGGTGTGGAGGTTCTCGAGCCCGAGGGCATCGAGCGGTCGGTGGGCAAGATGCGCCGGATCGTGGACCAGCGCCCGCGCTGACGGCGGACGACGAGAGGCCCCCGGCACGGTGCCGAGGGCCTCTCGTCGTCGGGTGACGAAACCGCAGGTCAGTGGTGGACCTCACCGCTCGGCTTGACCTCGCCGCGCCAGGCGCCGGTCTCGGTGCCACGCGACTCGATGAACTTCTTGAACCGGTCCAGGTCGCCTTGGGCCCGCCGGTCGACGATGTTCAGCAGGTCACCGGCCTTCTCCACGACGCCCTCGGGCTCGTACTCCAGGCGCAGGGTGATCTGCGTGGAGCCGGGGTTGCCCGGGTCGGTCCGGAACAGCACCGTGCCGTCGTTCTTCGTGCCCGCGAGCGAACGCCAGGTGATCCGCTCGTCGGGGGTCTGGTCCACGATCTCGGCGTCCCACTCCCGGGTGACGCCGGCGATCTCGGCCTTCCAGTGCAGGCGCTTGTCGTCGAGCTGCTGGACGGACTCGACGCCCTCCATGAACTCGGGGAACGACTCGAACTGCGTCCACTGGTCGTAGGCGGTGCGGACGGGGACGTCCACCGTGACCGTCTTCTCGACCGTGCTCATGAGTGCTCCTCTCATCGGGTGCACTCACCGGGCTACCCCGGCCGGCAGCGTCCTACACGTGGCCCGGACGGTCAGTCCGGCGGGTCACCGACGATGACGTTGAGGCTGCCGGGCCAGGCGAGGTAGCGGACCGACAGGTTCGTCATCGTCGCCAGCCGGTTGCGGTTGCCGATGAGCTTGACGATGTGCAGCACGACCCAGGCGATCCAGGCCACGAACCCGCCGAACCGCGGTCCCCAGGGCAGCTGGACGACGGCCGCCGTCCGGCCGATCGTGGCCATGATGCCCCTGTCCCGGTAGGAGAAGGGCTCCGTCGCCGCACCGGCCAGCAGCCGTCGGATCTGCTCAGCGGCGTGGCGTCCCTCCTGGATCGCGGGCTGGGCCAGCTGCGGCGGCGGCTCGCCGTCCGCGGGAGCCGCAGCGTCGCCGACGGCGAACACCCGGTCGTGGCCGACCACCCGCAGGTCCGGCTCGACGAGGATCCGCCCTCCCCTGCCCTGGGGCAGTCCCCAGTCGCGGACGTCGTCGGCCACCGTGACCCCCGTGGCCCAGACGGTCGCCGCGCAGGCCAGCTCCTCGCCGTCCGAGAGGCGCACGCCGTCCGGCCGGACCTCCTCGACGGCGGTGCCGAGACGCAGCTCGACGCCACGGCGGCGCAGCTCCCGAGCGGTGTAGCGCTGGAGCCGCGGGACGAACGGGGCCAGCAGGCTGTCGGTCATCTCCACGAGCACGACCCGGGCTCGCGCCGGGTCGACCTCCGGGTAGGCGACCGGCAGGGCGGCGTTTCGCAGCTCGGCGAGGGCGCCGGCCATCTCCACACCGGTCGGTCCGCCGCCGACGACGACCGTGACCGGCTCCTTCGCCTCGGGACGGCCTTGGGCGAACAGCTCCAGGTTCGCCAGGACAGCGTCACGGACCCCGATCGCCTCGCGACGGGAGTAGATGGTCCGTGCGTTCTGCTCGGCGCCGGGCACACCGAAGAAGTTCGCCGTCACCCCAGGGGAGAGCACCAGGGCGTCGTAGCGTTCACGGGTGCCGTCGGCGCACAGCACCTGGCGTCCGGCGGTGTCGAGCCCCGTGACGGCGGTGCGGCGGAACCTCACGTTGCGGTAGCGCCCGCTGTAGGCGCGCAGCGCGAAGGTGACGTCTCCAGGGTTCAGGCCCCCGGTGGCGACCTGGTACAGCAGCGGCTGGAAGGTCGTGTACGGGTTGCGGTCGAGGAGCAGGACGTCGACGTCGTCCCGGCTCAGCTCACGGACGGCGGCCAGCCCGGCGAAGCCCCCGCCGACCACGACGACGCGGGGCCGGGCAGCGGCGGGGGCGGTCGACACGGTGCTCAGGGCAGGAGCTGGGCGTCGAGGGTGCGCTCGGTACCGGCCAGGGCCTTGTTGACCGGGCACGTCTCGTGGGCGAGCGCGGCCAGCTCGGCGAACCGGGCCTCGTCGACGCCGTCGACCTTCGCGCGGATCCGAGAGGCGGCGGTGGTGATGGCCAGTCCCCCGTCGACCCGGTCGACCGTGACGTCCGCGGTGACCTCGAGGGACTGCGCGGTCAGGTCGTTCCTGCCGAGCACGCCGGAGAAGTTCATCGCCAGGCACGAGGAGAGTGCGGCGGCGATGAGCTCCTCGGGGCTGGTGCTGCCCTCGGGCTCGCCGACGCGCCGCGGGAAGGTCACGTCGAAGCCGGTGGCGCCGGAGGAGGTGAGCTCGACGCGACCGGATCCTTCCTGCAGGGAACCGTGCCAGCGGGTGGTGGACGTGCGAGTAGCCATCTCGTCTCCAGTGGTCTCGGTGGAACGTCGGTCACCGAGCACGCTAGGTCGGGTCGACGCCCCCCGCCAGAGGTGGCGGGATTGCATGATCACGCTTGGCGGGGGCGGCGTCGTCCGGGGTCCCTCAGTCAGCGACGAGCTCCCGGACGGCGCCGGCCGCCCGCTCGGCTGCCGTGACCCGCTCTGCCGCGGCCCGCCCGTCCGGCGCGGCCCGCCCGTCCGGCCCGGCCGATCGCAGCGCGACCCGGCACATCGCCGCCGCCTCGGCCGCCTGCGCGGCCAGGGCGCCTGCCCGGGAGAGCCGCCGGTGCAGGTCCGGTGCGCGTCCGTCCGGGCCTCGCGGGACGTCGAGTCCCGAGCTCGGCGCCTGCGCCTGAGCCCGGACGCACACAGCGCGCACGATGTCGAGCGACTCGGCGAGGGACGCGCCGACGAGCTCCAGCCGGTCGCGCTCCGGACCGGGGGGTACCGGCTCGATCACCTGGTGGAACCGGTCCACCGCTCGGCGGAACCGGTCGTGCGCGCGCCGCCAGACCCCGTCACCGAGGGGGTCGGGCTCCCGGCGTCGGAACAGCCGTCCCCGGACCGACATGGTCACCGGCCCCGCGTCGTCCGCACCCGTTGCTGCTGCCTGAGCGGTGTCTCAGAGGTACTGACCGGTGCCGTGCTGCTGACCGGGCCGCTGGTCGGGCTGGGGCTGACCAGGCATCCCCGGGGTCTGCGGGTGACCCGGCAGGGCGCGGCGCAGCTGCTCGAGCTGGGCTCGCGCCGCCATCTGCTGGGCGAACACGGCGGTCTGGATGCCGTGGAAGAGGCCCTCCAGCCAGCCGACGAGCTGGGCGTGCGCGATCCGGAGCTCGGCGTCCGTCGGAGTGCTCTCCTCGGCGAACGGCAGGGTGATCCGGCGCAGCTCCTCGACCAGCTCGCCCGACAGCGCCTGCTCGAGCTCGGCGATCGAGCGCTCGTGCACCTCCGCGAGCCGGGCGCGCCCGGCCTCGTCGAGAGGGGCGTTGCGGATCTCCTCGAGCAGCTGCTTGATCATGCTGCCGATCCGCATCACCTTGGCCGGCTGCTCGACCATCCCGGCGATGTCGCCGGCCTCGTCGTCACCGTCGACGACGCCCATGCCCTGCGGGGTGACGACCACGACCCGCTGCTGGTCGTCGTCCGCCGGCGTACCGGGAGGGACCTGCGGCTGGGACTGCTTCGGCTGCTCGGTCATGCCCTCCATCCTGCCCCCTGGTCCGCCGCCGCGCCGTCCGGGTGGGGGCGCCGGTCCGGGGTGCGAAAGACTGACCGACCGTGGACTCCGCAGAGCACGACCGGACGCCGACCGGGCCGAGCCGTTCCGGCACGGGGGCAGACCTGCCTCCCGGGTGGACGGCCGGCCACCCCGTCCCGCAGGACGTCGACGCCCTGTTCCGGGTCGCCGCCGCCCACGACCGGTCCGGGCTGGGCAGGCCGACGACGACACCGGAGTCGGTCGCCGCCCGTGTCGTCGGCCCCGGGGCGCAGACCCGGGAGCACTGCGTCGTCCGGGACCCTGCGGGCGTCGTCCGGGCCTGGGGGGAGGTGCACGACCGGGCCGCCGGCCGCACCGTCGTCGCCGTCCTCGTGGACCCGGGGCTCGTGGACCCCGGCCCGGCCGGTGCCGAGCCGGACGACGGGACCGCCGACCGGGTCGCCGCCTTCCTGTTCGACTGGGCCGAGCAGCAGGGTCGTCGCCTGGCGCTCCAACGGGGTCTGGAGGCGACGCAGCTCGACGCCGGCGCGTTCGCCGGCGACGACCGCCAGCACCGGTGGCTGACCGCCGCCGGCTACGTGCACGTGCGGACGTGGTGGCAGATGTCCCGTCCGGTGGAGGCCGCCGAGGCCGCGGCCGACGCCTTCCCCCCGCCTGGCGAGGGGATCACCGTGCGTCAGGTGGTCCGGGACGACGGCACGCCGGACGAGCGCGACCTGCGGGCCGTGCACGACGTCCTGGAGGCCGCGTTCACCGACCACTTCAACTACCACGAGGAGACGTTCGACGAGTTCGTCACCCGTCAGCAGCAGGAGGTGGGCCACGCCTGGGACCACTGGTGGCTGGCTGAGCTCGAGGACGGCGAGCCCGTCGGTGCGCTCGTCGGGGAGGTCTCGGCCGGCGCGGACGGGCAGCCCGACGGCAGCTACGTCGCGTACCTCGGGGTGACCAGTGCCGCGCGCGGACGGGGGGTGGCGCGGTCCCTGCTGCACGCCCTCATCAGCGACGCCGCGGCCCGCGGCCGGGACCGGGTCGGTCTCGAGGTCGACGCCGACTCACCGACGGGCGCGGTCGGTCTGTACCAGTCCATGGGCTTCCGCACGCGCTACGTCACCGAGTCGTGGCACCGTGACCTCGTCGTCCGCTGACGGCCGGTACCACCAGACAGCCCACCAGACAGCCAAGGACCACCGAAAGGGAGCCACCGGGTGACGAGCGAGGAGCTGGCGCAGCAGGTCGCCGAGCAGGCGATGGAGCAGGGGCTCACGGTGGCCACCGCGGAGTCCCTGACCAGCGGCCAGGTGGCGGCCCGCCTCGGCGCCGCACCGTCGGCGTCCACCTGGTTCCGCGGGGCCGTGGTGGCCTACGCACCGGAGGTGAAGTTCTCCGTCCTCGGCGTGCCCGAGGGTCCCGTGATCACCGAGGAGTGCGCGCGAACCATGGTCGAGTCCGTCGCCCGCCTCCTCGGCGCCGACCTGGCCGTCGCCCTGACCGGGGCCGGGGGCCCGGACGAGGAGGAGGGGGAGCCGCCGGGCACGGTGTGGTTCGCCGTCCTGGCCCACGGGCGGGTGCACGCCGAGAGGCAGCGGTTCGACGGTGACCCGCCGCAGGTGGTGGAGGCGACCACCGAGCACGCGCTGCGGCTCCTGCTCGAGCACGCCCGGGTCGCCGGGGGGGCCGCCGCATGACCGGGACCCTCGACGTCGCCGCCGTCCGCGCCCGCTACCCGGCGCTGGCGGACGGCTCGGCCTACCTGGACGGCGCGGCGGGGACCCAGGTGCCGACCTCGGTCATCGACGCCGTCGCCGGCGCCTGGCGGGCCGGGATCGGCAACCACGGCGGCGCCTTCGCGGCGTCCCGGCGCTCGGACGAGCTGACCGCCGCAGCGCGCCTGGCCGTCACCGACCTCGTCGGCGGGCCGTCCCCGGACGGCGTCCTGCTGGGGCCGAACATGACGACGATGACCTACCGGGTCGCGAACGCGCTCGCGGCGACCTGGGGCCCCGGTGACGAGGTCGTCCTCACCCGGCTGGACCACGACGCCAACGTGCGCCCCTGGGTCCAGGCGGCGGCGCGGGCCGGGGTGAGCGTCCGGTTCGCCGACCCGGTGCTGCCGTCCCTGGACCTGCCGGTCGAGGCCTTCGCGGACCTCGTCGGCCCACGGACCCGGTTGGTCGCGGTCACCGCCGCGAGCAACGTCGTCGGCACCCGCCCGGACGTGCGGGCGATCGCCGACCTGGCCCACGAGCACGGGGCGCTCGTGTACGTCGACGGCGTGCACGCCACCCCCCACGGGCCGGTCGACATGGCCGCCCTGGGCGCCGACGTCTACGCGACGAGCTCCTACAAGTGGTCCGGGCCGCACCTCGGCGCCCTGGTCGCCGACCCGGCCCTGTGGGAGGAGCTGCACCCGGACAAGCTCGCGTCGTCCCCGGACGAGGTCCCCTACCGGTTCGAGACCGGCACGGCACCGTTCGCCCAGCACGCCGGTCTCGCCGCGGCCGTCGACCACCTGGCGGAGCTGCCGGTCAGCCCCGCACCGAGCGGGACCCGCCGGCAGCGGCTGCTCGCGACGATGGCCGCCGTCGAGGCGTTCGAGACGGACCTGCTCGGCGTCCTGCTCGACGGCCTCGCCGCGATGCCGCACGTCCACCTCATCGGCTCCCCGGCTCGGCGCACCGCGACCGTGTACCTCACCGTCGACGGGTGGACGCCGCAGCAGGTCGCCGAGCACTGCGCCGCCGCTCAGGTCAACGTGTGGGCCGGGCACATGTACGCGTGGGAGCTCACCGGCCTGCTGGGGATCCGGGACTCCGGGTCCGCCGTCCGGGCCGGTCTCGTGCACTACAACGACCGGTCGGACGTCGACCGCCTGCTGGCCGCGCTCGGGGACCTCGGCTAGCTCAGACGGTCAGCACGATCTTGCCGACGTGGCTGCTGGACTCCAGCAGCCGGTGGGCGTCCGCCGCGTCCGCCAGCGGCATCCGGGTGTGGACGACGGGGCGGACGTCCCCGGACTCCAGCAGCGGCCACACGTGCTCGCGTACCGCCGCGACGATGGTGGCCTTCTCCGCGGCCGGCCGGGCGCGCAGCGACGTGGCGATGACCGCGGCGCGCTTGGCGAGGAGGGTGCCCAGGTCGAGCTCGGCCCGGCGTCCGCCCTGCAGGCCGATGACGACGAGGCGGCCGTTGGTCGCCAGGACCTCGACGTTGCGGGCCAGGTAGGCCGCGCCCATGTTGTCCAGGACGACGTCCGCCCCGTGCCCGCCGGTGGCCTCCCTCACCCGCTCGACGAAGTCCTCCTGCCGGTAGTTGACGAGGACCTGCGCACCGAGCTCGCGGCAGCGGTCGAGCTTCTCCGGTGTGCCCGCGGTGACGGCGACCCGCGCGCCCACGGCGCGGCCCAGCTGCACGGCCATCGTGCCGATGCCGGAGGACCCGCCGTGCACGAGCAGCGTCTCGCCCGGCTGCAGGCCCGCGGTCATGAACACGTTGGACCAGACCGTGCAGACGACCTCGGGCAGGGCCGCCGCGTCGACGAGGTCGACGCCCGCCGGTACCGGCAGCACCTGGCCGGCGGGGACGACGACCTGCTCGGCGTAGCCGCCGCCGGACAGCAGGGCGCACACCTCGTCGCCGACGCTGAACCCGTCGACGCCCTCGCCGACCTCGGTGACGCGCCCGGAGCACTCCAGACCGGGGTACGGCGACGCGCCCGGCGGTGGGGGGTAGTGCCCTCGTCGCTGCATGACGTCGGCCCGGTTCACCGCGGTCGCGGCCACGGCGATGCGGACCTCACCAGGCCCGCACGCCGGGGCCTCGACCTCCTGCAGCTCCAGGACGTCGGGGTCACCGGGCTCCCGGATCACCACTGCGCGCACACCCGGACCCTAGCCCCCACCCCCCGACCCCCCCGTGATCATGCAATCCCGCCACCCCCCGCGACCCACCCGTGATCATGCAATCCCGCCACCCTGGCGTGCACCTGCCGAGGCCGTGCGTGGGCGACACTGGTGGCATGCCGAGACGGGTCACTTCGTGGGAGGGGTGCGCGGTCGTCGTCCTCGCGGGCGGCCGGTCACGCCGCATGGGGCACGACAAGCTCGCGGACACTCTCGCCCCCGCCGCCGGCACCACCGGCCCGTTCACCGTGCTCGACGCCGTCCTCGCCGGCGTCCCGGACGACGTCGAGGTCGTCGTCGTCGGACCGTCCCGGTCCACGGCCCGCCCGGTCCGCACGACCCGTGAAGATCCGCCGGGCAGTGGTCCGGCCGCCGGGGTGGGCGCCGGGGTGCGTGCCCTCACCGGAACCCCCGAGCACGTCGTCGTGCTCGCCGGCGACGCCCCGTTCGGACCGGCTGCGGTCCCCGCGCTGATCGCAGCACTGCGCCGTGACCCGCATGCGGACGTGGCGGTCGCAGCCCCGCCGGACGGTCCGCCGCAGCCGCTGCTCGCCGTCTACCGGCGCGAGGCGCTGGCCCGGACGACGACCGGCCAGCTCCTCCACCGACCTGCCCGGGCGCTGATGGACCACCTCGCGGTCGTCGTCGTCCCGGTCGCCCAGGAGGCGACCCTGGACGTCGACACCCCGGCGGACCTGGAGGCGGCCCGGCGAGCGGCGCGCGCTCGGCTGAGAGGGGAGAGCGTGCGCGCCTGAGGTCCGGCGGGTGGGCGGAACTGTGGCCACAGAATGCTGCGTGCGGCGCGGCCTAGCCGGCGTGTTGCGCCTCCAACCCAGCATTCTGCGGGCTGGTCGGTGCTCAGTGGGTGGCGGGACTGCATGATCACGGCGGGGTAGGGGTGGGCGGGGGTGTGCAGGGTGGCGGGATTGCATGATCACGGCGGGGTAGGGGGGGGGGGGGGGGTGAGGGGCAAGGGCGACACGCCCAGCTGGACTGCTCCGATCGGGTGAACCGCACCGGTGCGGCCGGCCGTCACCGTCAATAGAGCCCGGAGCCGGCCCGAAGCAGAGAGGAACCGCGGCACTGCGTCGCGGGCGGTTTCTCGAGCGGAAGGTCGCCCATGCTGCGCAACATCGGCATCAGGTCGAAGATCCTGGCGGTCCTTGCGCTGCCCGTGCTCGTCCTGCTGCTCGCGGCCACCGTCATCTCCGTCGGTGCCCTCACCGACGCGCGCCGGGCCGTGCAGGTCGAGTCGCTCGCCGGCCAGGCGCCGGGGCTGACCACCCTCGTCCGCGGTCTGCAGGCCGAGCGGGCGCTGAGCATGCAGGTGATGGCCGGCGACACGAGCGCCGAGCCCGCGCTCCAGGAGGTCCGCGCCCAGGTCAGCGAGGGCATCGCGATGGTCCGCGCCGGCGTGGGCACGGTCGAGCTCGACCTGCTCGACGAGGCCGCCGCCAGCGGCGTCGCCGCGTCCGCCGCCGCCCATGACGACGTCGACGTCCTGCGCCGGCAGATCGACGGCTCCGCACTGTCCCCGACGCTCGCCTACGACCGCTACACCGACGCGATCGCGGCGGACGTCGCGCTCCCCGGCCGGATCGGCGACGCCGTCGACGACCGGGCGCTCGCCGACATGCTCACCACCTACACCGCGACCGAGCAGCTGGCCGAGCTCGTCACCGTGGAGCGCGACCTGGTCGCCCCCGCCGTCGCCGCGGGGGTGATGTCACCGGAGCTGCAGTCCCGGGTCGCTGACCTGATCGCCCGCCAGGACGTCGTCCGTGACCAGGCGACCGAGCTCGCCGAGAGCGTCGGCGTCCGGGTCCCGACCACCGGGTACGCCCTGCAGATGGCCCGGCAGAAGACCGTCGAGGACGCCGACGGCGTGCTGGAGAACATCGACCCGGCCACGTGGCAGCGGGCCGCCGAGACCGAGGTCGCCTCGCTCGGCGCGGTCGAGGCCGAGCTCGCTGAGCTCGCCGCCGCGCGCAGCGCGACCCTCGCCGACGACGCACGGACCTGGGCGATCCAGGTGGGGGCCGGCACGGCGCTGCTCGTCGTCGTCCCGGTGCTGCTGGCGCTGCTGCTCTCCCGCAGCATCACCGGTCCGCTGCGGCGGCTCACCGACGCCGCCGGCGAGATCCGGCGTGAGCTGCCGAC
This sequence comes from Quadrisphaera sp. GCM10027208, assembly GCF_042658805.1. Lineage (NCBI taxonomy): Bacteria > Bacillati > Actinomycetota > Actinomycetes > Kineosporiales > Kineosporiaceae > Quadrisphaera > Quadrisphaera sp. GCM10027208. The sequence continues at coordinate 567,373 of NZ_JBHSRC010000001.1, read as the reverse complement.
GATGGTCGAGCGGATGCAGACCCCGGGCGAGGGCCCGGGTCTGACGCTGCCGGAGATCCCGGTGACCTCCCGGGACGAGGTGGGCCGGCTCGCCGCCGCGTTCAACGACGTCAACAGCACGACCGTGCAGGTCGCCCAGGAGCAGGCCGCGCTCCGTGGGTCGATCGCGGCGATGTTCGTCAACGTCGCCCGCCGCGACCAGGTCCTGCTCTCCCGCCAGCTCGCGTTCATCGACCAGCTCGAGCGCACCGAGGACGACCCGCGCACGCTGGAGAACCTGTTCCGGCTCGACCACCTCGCGACCCGGATGCGTCGCAACGCCGAGTCGCTGCTCGTGCTCGCGGGTATCGACACGGGCCGTCGCCTGCGCCGTCCGATGCCGCTGTCGGACGTCGTCCGCACCGCGACGTCCGAGATCGAGCACTACGAGCGGGTCGACCTCGTGCTGCAGGCCGACCCGCCGATGGTCGGGCACGTCGCCCTCACCGCCGCCCACCTGCTCGCTGAGCTGCTGGAGAACGCGACGAACTTCTCCGACCCCGGCACCCGGGTCGTGGTGAGCACGGCGGCCGGCCCGCGCGGCGTCGTGGTCAGCATCGCCGACGAGGGCCTGGGGATGTCCGCGGAGGAGATCGCCGAGGCGAACGCCCGGATCGCCGAGCCGCCGGTCGCCGAGGTCGTCGGCGCCCAGCGCCTCGGGTTCTTCGTCGTCGGACGCCTCGCCCGCCGCCTCGACGCGACCGTCTCGCTGGAGCCTGGGACCGAGCGGGGCACCGTCGTGCGGGTCGACCTGCCCACGGCGCTGTTCGTGCCCGGGTCGGTCGCCGAGGTCCCGGAGCCGGACGGCGACGAGGCGCCACCGGCTCACGAGCTGACCCCGGCGGGACTGCCTGCCCGGGTCGAGCCGGCGCCGCTGGGGTCCCCCGCTCCGGACGCCGAGCCGGCCCCGGACAGGCCTCGCACCGACGCAGGCCTGCCCCGTCGCGGCAGCGGCCTGCCCCTGCGGCAGCCGTCGATCGAGCGGTCCTCGCTGGCAGTGACGGCACCGGACGACGTGACGGCACCGGACGACGTACCCGAGGCCGTGCCGGATCCCTCGCCGGTCTCCCGTGGCGGGTTGTTCAGCTCCTTCCGTCCGCGTCGCCCCGGTGAGGCGCCCGAGACCGGCGCGGAGGAGGTGCCGACGAACGGCCACACCCGCGCGCCGGCCCACCGGCAGCACCCCGCGGAGCCGGACGCCCAGCAGCCGGACGCCCAGCAGCCCGTCGAGCAGGAGCCGGTCGAGCAGGAGCCGGTCGAGCAGGAGCCGGTCGCGCCCCAGCCCGAGGCCGCGCAGACGCCCGAGCCCCAGCCCGCGCCCCAGCCCGAGCCCGAGCCCGGGCCCGAGCCCCAGCCTCACCTCGCGGCACCCGCCCTGGACATCCTGCCCAAGCGGGCCACGCTGCGCCGCCGGCAGTCGCGGGGCTTCCTCGGACGTCGCGGGGTCGCCCAGCCGTCCACCGTCGTCCCGGTCACCCGCCGGGAGATGCGGAACCTCGAGCAGGCGCTGAGCACCGCGGACACCCCCGGTGAGCCGGTCGGCGCGTACGTCCCTCGGCACCAGCCCCCAGCGCGCCCGCAGGACGACGTCGCGGCGCGCGACCGGGAGGCGCCGACGCCGGACGGCGCCCCGGCCGCCCAGCGACCCGAGCCCGTCCCTGCGCCGAGCAGCCTGTTCGGCGTCCCGCCGCAGGCGGCGGATCGCGCCGAGTCCCCGGCTCCGGTGCCCGAGCCGGTCGGCTCCGGCGTTCGCGCGGCCGGTCGGGTGGCCCTCCCCGTACCCGGCGACGGCCCGATCCCGTTGCCGACGCGGCCGGCACCCGGCCCCGCGACGTCCACCGACGGTGGGTCCGACGTCCTGCGGGAGCGGTCGGCGCTGGCCTCCGAGGCGCTGACCGAGCTGAGCCGACTGTCCGCCTACACCCCCGCCGCCGTCGACAGCAAGCCGCCGGCGACCCTCACCCGGCGCACCCCGGCCGCCAGTCCGGCCGCTCAGGTGGCCGTGCCGCGACCGGCCGCCGCACGCCGTCCGGGCCGTGACGCCGCCGACGTCCGCTCGATGCTCGCCGGCTTCCAGGCCGGGGTGAACCGCGGGCGCACCGACCCGGCGGGTCCGCCTTCGCCGAACGGCGACCAGCCGGCTACCGACCAGCCGGGCACCGACCCGTCCCCGACCGCCCCGACGACCGACACCGCCAGCACGACCGGAGGACAAGCGTGACCACGATGAGCACCGAGGCAGCCAACTTCAGCTGGCTTCTCGACAACTTCGTCAAGAGCGTGCCCGGCGTCCGCCACACCCTCGTGGTGTCGGCCGACGGCCTGCTCATGGCCATGTCCGACGACCTCGACCGGACCCGCGGCGACCAGCTGTCCGCGATCGTGTCGGGGATGTCGAGCCTCACCCGCGGTGCGGCCCGTCAGCTCGACGCCGGCGAGGTGCGCCAGGCGATCGTCGAGATGGACGAGTACTTCATGTTCCTCATGGCCATCTCCGACGGTTCCGTGCTCGCCACGATGGCCGACTCCAGCTGCGACGTCGGGCTCATCGGCTACGAGATGGCCATGCTCGTCAGCCGCACCGAGGCGACCCTGACCCCACAGCTGGTCTCGGAGATGCGCTCCCGCCTGCCGGTCCACGGCAGCACCCGCGCGCCGGTGATGGGGTGAGGACGGCGTGAGACACGTCGACGACCCGCCCGGGCACCTGGGGCCCGGCGAGGACCCTTCCGTCGAGGAGGAGACCTACGCGGTGCGGCCCTACGCCGTCACCGGCGGCCGGACGGCGTCCGCCTCCACCCAGATCCCGGTCGAGGCGCTCGTCCAGGCGCTCGCCGAGCCCGACGTCACGATGACGCCGGAGAAGCGGCGCATCGTCGAGCTCACGCAGCACCAGTACCTGTCCGTCGCCGAGCTCTCGGCGCACCTGCGATTGCCGGTACCGGTGGTCCGGATCGTCCTGGGCGACCTCACGTCGTCCGGGTCGGTGCGGGTCCACGGGACGTCCCGGTCCGACGGCTACACCCCCGCAGCCACCCTCAGCGTCCTGGAGAGTGTTCTCAATGGCATTTCCTCGCTCTGACGTCGCCTCCGCCGTGCCGACGCAGGCCGCTCAGCCGGGTGGCGCCGGGACCCCGGACGGTCCGGACGCCGCGCCCACCGTGGTCAAGATCGTGGTCGCCGGCGGGTTCGCCGTCGGCAAGACGACGTTCATCGGCTCCATCTCCGACATCGAGCCGCTGACCACCGAGGCGCCGATGACCGAGCACTCCCTCGGCGTCGACGACGCCGGCGGGGTCACCGACCGCAAGACGACGACGACCGTCGCGATGGACTTCGGCCGGATCGCGCTGCCGGGCAACCTGTGGCTCTACCTGTTCGGCACGCCCGGCCAGGACCGGTTCCTGTTCATGTGGGACGACCTGGTGCGCGGCGCCATCGGCGCGGTCGTGCTCGTCGACACCGAGCGGCTCGAGCAGTGCTTCCCCGCGGTGGACTACTTCGAGGCCCGCGCGATCCCGTTCGTCGTCGCGGTGAACTGCTTCGACGGCATCGCCCGGCACTCCCTGGACGACGTCCGCGAGGCGCTCGCCGTCCCCGCCCACGTGCCGATGGTCTACACCGACGCTCGCTCCCGTGGGGCGACCAAGCAGGTCCTCGTCACCCTCGTCCAGCTGGCGATGCAGCGACTCACGACCTGAGCCCTGACCCGGTGGAGTGTCCGGACCGGACGTCCGGAATGTGAGACAGCGCCCCTGCGGGGAAGCCTGCCGCGGCGACGGGCTGTTAGGGGTGATCGTGCGCATCTATGACGACGTGACCCAGGTGGTCGGCAGGACCCCGCTCGTGCGGCTCAACCGTCTCACCGAGGGATGCGGCGCCACCGTGGCCGCCAAGCTCGAGTTCAGCAACCCCGGAGGTAGCGTCAAGGACCGGATCGGCGTGTCCATGATCGAGGCCGCCGAACGCTCGGGCCAGCTGCGCCCGGGCGGCACCGTCGTCGAGGCGACGAGCGGCAACACCGGTATCGCCCTGGCCATGGTGGGCGCCGCCAAGGGCTACCGGGTCGTGCTGACGATGCCCGAGACGATGTCCAAGGAGCGCCGGGCCCTGCTGCGCGCCTTCGGGGCCGAGCTCGTCCTCACCCCCGGCAGCGAGGGGATGAAGGGGGCGGTCGCCAGGGCCGAGGAGATCGGCGCCCGGGACAACGCCGTGCTGGTCCGCCAGTTCGCCAACGAGGCCAACCCCGAGGTGCACCGGCGGACCACCGCCGAGGAGATCTGGGCCGACACCGACGGCCAGGTGGACGTCGTGGTGGCCGGTATCGGCACCGGCGGGACGATCACCGGCGTGGGGCAGGTGCTCAAGGAGCGCAAGCCGTCGGTGCGGATGGTCGCCGTCGAGCCGGCCGAGTCCCCGATCCTCACCGGTGGGCAGCCCGGCCCGCACAAGATCCAGGGGATCGGGGCGAACTTCGTGCCCGAGATCCTCGACACCGGGATCTACGACGAGGTCGTGGACGTCGACGCCGACACCGCGGTCGAGTGGGCCCGCCGGTCCGCCCGGGAGGAGGGCCTGCTCGTCGGACTGTCCTCCGGCGCCGCGCTGGCGGCCGCCGTCCAGGTCGCCCGCCGGGAGGAGAACACCGGCAAGCTCGTCGTCGTCGTCATCCCCTCCTTCGGCGAGCGCTACCTGTCCACGGTCCTGTACAGCGACCTCATGGACTGACCCGGTGCACATGAACCGCCCTCCGGCCGTCGCGCCGGTCCGGCTGGGCTGGCGTCGCCGTCTGGCCGAGGACCTGCGCACCGCCGCCAGCCGGGACCCCGCGGCCCGTTCGCGCCTCGAGCTCGTCCTGGCCTACCCCGGGCTGCACGCCCTGTGGCTGCACCGGCTGGCGCACCGGATGTGGGCGCGGCCCGGCCTGCGGCTCGCCGCCCGGCTGCTCTCGCACGTCAACCGGGCGCTCACCGGCATCGAGATCCACCCCGGCGCGGTCATCGGCCGCCGGTTCTTCATCGACCACGGGATGGGTGTCGTCATCGGCGAGACCGCCGTCGTCGGCGACGACGTCATGCTCTACCACGGGGTCACCCTCGGCGGCCGCAGCTCGAGCCGCGGCAAGCGGCACCCGACCCTGGAGGACGGCGTGACCGTCGGCGCCGGGGCCCGGATCCTCGGGAACATCACCATCGGGGCCGGCGCCCAGGTGGGCGCGAACGCGGTCGTCGTCAAGGACGTGCCCCCCGGCGCCGTCGTCGTCGGCATCCCCGGCCGGGTCCGCGGCACCGGCGGCGGCGAGGACCTCGTCGACCCGGCCCTGCTCATCTGAGCCGCGGGGCGGGAATAAATCCGGACCGTCTGGCACTCTAGAGGTACGAGTGCTAGGTTTGCACTCGCAAACTTCTGCCACAACTGTTCGGGCCGTCGCGCCCGCGGCGGCCTCGTGGACGAGGAGGTGGTTGTTGTGGCCCTGACCTTTGACCCCTTCCGTGAGATGGACCGGTTGGCGAGCCAGCTCATCGGCGCCACCACGACGTCGACCCGTGCGCCGCGCTGGATGCCGATGGACCTGTACCGCTCCGGGGACCACTTCGTCATGAACGTCGACCTGCCCGGGGTGGACCCCGGTTCGATCGACCTGCAGGTCGACGGCAACACGCTGACCGTCCGCGCCGAGCGCACCTTGCACCCCGAGGACGCGCAGTGGCTCGCCCAGGAGCGGCCGGCCGGCACGTTCATGCGCCAGCTCAACCTCGGTGACGGCCTCGACATCGACAACATCCACGCCAGCTACGAGCACGGCGTCCTGTCGCTGACGATCCCGGTCGCCGAGCAGGCCAAGCCGCGCCGGATCGCTGTGGACGTCAAGAAGGACGGCGCCTCTGAAGCGGTCGGCGGAGCCCCGCTCCAGGGTGAGGTGACCGCCGGCTGACGGACGGTCGGGCCGCCGCCGCTGACGGCGGCGTCCCCGACCGGGACAGCACCCCGGACGCCGACCCCTCAGTCGCCGAGCTCGCGGAGGAACTTCTCCACGTCGGCGGCGAGGGCGTCGGCGTCCGGCATCTCGTCCTCCGGCAGCGACGGGCCCATCAGCCCGGGCCCGCCCAGCGTGCGGCCGGAGACGATCGCGTCGTACTGGCGCTCCAGGCCGCGGACCGCCTCGAGCGTCTCGGCCGAGTCGGCCACCTGCGCGTCGACCTGCGCGAGGACCTCCGCGCCGGCAGCCCGCAACCCGTCCGCCGGCAGCTCGACCTCGACGAGGTCCGACAGCGCCTCCAGGAGCGCGACCGCCGCCGGCGGAAACGCCGTGGCCGCGAGGTAGTGCGGGACGTGCGCGGTGAACCCCACGGTGGGGTGGCCCCACTGCCCGAGCCGCAGCTCCAGCATGGCCCCGACGTGCCCGGGGACCTGGACGTCGCCGATCCAGCGGGGGCGCCCGGCGATGAGCTCCCGGTCGCTGGCGTGCGCGGTCAGCCCGACCGGCCGGGTGTGCGGTGCGGCCCACGGAACCCCGTACAACCCCACGGTGAGCCGGACGCCGAGCTGCTCGACGAGCATCCGGACGGACACCGCGAACCGCTCCCACTGGGTGTCCGGCTCCGGACCGGTGAGCAGGTACAGCAGCGAGCTGTCGGGCAGCCGCAGCTCGTGCAGGACGAGCTCGGGCACGTCGACGGACGTGAACCGGTCGGCCGAGAACGCCATCCGCGGCCGGCGGGAGCGGTAGTCGAGCACCTGGTCGACGTCGAACCGGACGACGAGCCGGTGCGGCAGCTGGTCGAGCAGGTGAGTCGCGGCCAGGGAGGCCGCCGAGCCCGCGTCGACGAACCCGTCGAGGACGTGCACGAGCACCGGCGCCGCGGGCACCTGGTCCGGTGTCCGCTGCGACACGTCGGCAACGAGCTCGAAGAGATCCTCAGGTGGCAGCACGTCACCATTCTCCCACCGCGGGGACGGGTCTGACGTCGCCCCGCTGCGTTGACCGCCCTTGGCCATCCGTCCGGACGGCCCAGAATGCTGGGTTGGTGGCGCGACACGCCGGACGAGCCGTGCTGAGCGCAGCATTCTGTGGCGGAGGCCTGCAGTAGTACCGCGGTAGCATTGCGGTATGAAACTCAGCGTCAGTCTGCCCGAGGAGGATGTGGCCATCCTCGACGAGTTCGCTCGCGCCGCCGGCCTCCCCTCGAGGTCGGCCGCGGTGCACCACGCTGTCCGCATGCTCCGCCTGACCGACCTGGAGCAGGACTACGAAGCGGCGTGGCGCGAGTGGGACGTATCAGGGGACCACGAGGCGTGGAGCGTGACCGTGGCAGACGGAATCGCCGATGCTCCGCGGTGAGATCCGGCTCGTCGACCTAGATCCTGTACGCGGGAGTGAGGCCGACACGCGACGCCCGGCGGTGATCGTCAGCAACGACCGAGCGAACTCGACAGCGGTGCGCCTCGGACGCGGAGTGGTCACTGTCGTACCGGTTACCGGTAACACCGACCGGATCTTCCCGTTCCAGGCACTGCTGCCGGCAGCTGCGACCGGCCTGCGGCACGACTCCAAGGCTCAGGCCGAGCAGGTCCGCTCGATCGCAGTCGAGCGGGTCGGCGCGGTCGTCGGCCGTGCACCCGCTGACGTCATGGTGCAGCTGGACGACGCACTGCGTCTCCACCTGCAGCTGTGACCACGTCGCAGCTGTGACCACGTCGGCTCGACGTCCGGGGTGATCTCCCGGCGCGTTACCGTCGTCGCCCGTGGAGGACGTGATCGTCGTCGGCGGCGGCATCGTCGGGCTGGCGACCGCGTGGCGGCTGCTGCAGGCCCGCCCCGCCGACTCCGTCGTCGTCCTGGAGAAGGAGACCGAGGTCGGCTGGCACCAGAGCGGGCACAACAGCGGGGTGATCCACTCCGGCGTCTACTACCAGCCCGGCAGTCTCAAGGCCCGCCTGTGCCGTGCGGGGCTGCAGGCGACGAAGGACTTCTGCCGCGACCACGGCGTCCCGCTCGCCACCCCGGGCAAGCTCGTCGTCGCTACCTCCGACGACGAGGTGGTCCGGCTGCGGGCGCTGCGCGAGCGGGCGACGACGAACGGCCTGACCACCGAGTGGCTGGACGCTCGCGAGCTGCGCCGGCGCGAGCCGGCGATCACCGGGCGGGCCGCGATCCTCGTCGCCGAGACCGGGGTCACCGACTACCGGGCGGTGACCCGGACGCTGGCCCGGCTCGTCGCCGACGCCGGCGGCCGGGTGCTGACCGGCGCCGCGGTGACGTCGGTGCACGAGACCCGGGACGCCGTCACCGTGGTCGCCGGCGGGCAGGTGCACCGCGCCCGCCGGCTCGTCGTCTGCGGCGGCCTGCAGGCGGACCGGCTCCTGCGGCTCGCCGGGGTGGAGCCGGACTTCCGGGTGGTGCCGTTCCGGGGGGAGTACCACCGGCTCGCCCCGCAGCGGGCCGGGCAGGTCCGTCACCTGGTCTACCCGGTGCCGGACCCGCGGCTGCCCTTCCTCGGCGTCCACGTCACCCCCGGCGTGGACGGCTCGGTGACGGTGGGACCCAACGCCGTCCCCGGCCTGGCCCGTGAGGGCTACCGCAAGGGGCAGGTGGTGTGGCGGGACGCCGTCGACGCCCTCGGCTACCCGGGCACCTGGCGGCTGGCCCGGCGGCACTGGCGCTCCGGGCTGGCGGAGGCCCGCAACTCGCTGTCCCGCGCCGGCTACCTGGCCGCCGTCCGCCGCTACTGGCCCGACCTCACCGTGGAGGACCTGCTGCCGCACGAGGCGGGCATCCGGGCCCAGGCGGTGCGGCGCGACGGCACCCTGGTCGACGACTTCCTGCTCCGGCGCACCGGCCGGTCCCTGCACGTCTGCAACGCTCCGTCGCCGGCCGCGACGTCGGCGCTGCCGATCGCCGACCTCGTCGTCCAGCGCCTGCTGGCGGACTGACTGCGAGCAGGCCGCCCAGCACCCGGCTCCCGGGCGGCCAGGTCAGGGCACCCGCAGGATCCGCACCGGGTCGCGGTAGGCCGCCCGCAGCGCCGGGGGCACGGCCGCGACCAACGCTGCGATCACTGACAGCGTGGCGACCGCGACCGTGAACGCGACGCCCGGCAGGGCACCGGCGAGGCGCCAGTCGAGGAGCAGCCCGACGAGGACGCCGAGCAGCGCGCCGGTCACCGAGCAGAGGCCCACCTGGAGCAGCACGTGCACGAGGATCCCGGTCCGGGTCGCACCGAGCGCCCGCCGCCGGCCGTGGTCGCGGGCCCGCTGGGCGACGGCGCCGAACTGGGTGACGGTGATGAGCACCATCCCGGCGGCGAGCACCACCCACACCAGCCGCCGGCTGGTCTGCGCCAGCTGCGACCCGATGACGTCCTGCAGCCGGGCGAGGCTGCCCTGCGTGGTGACGGTGAGCTGGTTGGGGTCCTGGGCGACGAGCACCGCGGTCGCGGCGCGGGCGAGGTCCTCGACGTCCCGGACGGTGGCGACGCTGATCATGATCGTTCGGACGGTGTCCCCGCGGGCGGGCTCGTCGTGGACGAGGACGCTGTCGCCGAGGCCGGCGAGCGGGCCGGTGGCGGTGAACGTGCCGACGACCGGGGCGTGCGTGGTGGGGGAGGCGACGCCGCCGACCGGTTCGAGCAGGCCCAGTCGCGTCATCGCGCCGGCGTCGACGAGCGCGTCGCCGGCACGGGGGGCGCGGTAGACCGCGGTCTGCAGACCCGGCGGCCAGGAGCCGTAGACCCGGCGGGCCGGCACGGCGGCCCCGCCCGGGACGGCGGGGTTGGTGACGTCGAACGCCTGCCCGAGCCCGATGGCCCACTCGACGCCGTCGAGAGCGGCGACGGCAGGCACGCTCACCGCGCTGACCCGGGCCCGGTCCTGGTCGTCCGTGAGGGTGATCAGCCGTCCCGCCGGGGAGTCGATCTCGGACAGCACCCGGCGTTCGGAGGCGACGGTCTGCCCCGTCGTGGCCAGGATGGCCGCCGTGACGCCGGCGACGACGAGCGCGGACACCGCACTCGCGACGCGCTGTCCCCGGACGGCGAGCACGGCGTCCCGGGCCGCCGTGACGGCTGCGCCAAGGGGGGAGGGCTTCATCCCCCGATCAGCACCTGGTCGTCGGCGCCGGCCGCCCGGGCCCGGTCGTGGGTGGCCACCACGACGGTGGCGCCGTCGCGGGCGGCGGCGTGCAGGGCGTCCCAGACGACGTCGGCGGACTCGGCGTCCAGGTTGCCGGTGGGTTCGTCGGCGAGGATCACGGCGGGGTTCTTGACCAGTGCCCGGCACAGCGCGATCCGCTGCGCCTGGCCACCGGAGACCTCCCCCGGTCGGTGCCGGGCCCGGTCCGCGACGCCGAAGCGCTCCATCAGCCGCATGCCTCGCGTGGCCGCCTCACGCTCCGGCATCCCGGCGATGGTGCCTGCCTCGGTGACGTTGGCGAGGGCCGTGCGGGAGGGGTCCAGGACGGCGTCCTGGAAGACGAACCCGATCTGGCTGGCCCGCAGCGCGGACCGCTCGGCGTCCCGCCACCGCGTCACGGGCAGCCCGTCCCAGCGCACCGTCCCGGCGGTGGGGGTGAGCATCAGACCGAGGACGTAGAGCAGGGTGGACTTGCCGGACCCGGAGGGGCCGGTGACGGCTGTCAGCGCTCCGGCGCGGAACTCCTTCGAGATCCCGGCCAGCACCGGGGCAGCCGACTGCCGGTAGCCGAACGACAGCTCGTGGACGGCGAGCCGGGCCGGGGGTGCCGTGGGGGTCGTCACGGCCGGTCCTGCAGCAGCCGGACCCGGTCGCCGACGTCGACCCCCGACACGACGCTGCGGCCGAAGGCAGAGGCCAGGACGTCGACCGGCACCCGGGTGCCGTCGGTGAGCTGGACGCCGGTGCCGCCGTCGGGCCCGGTGGTGATCGCCGCGGTCGGGACGGTGGGTCCCTCGGTGGGTGGGACGACGTACAGGTCCGCCGTGTACATCGACTCCTCCGCGACGGGCACGACGTCGGCGCAGGTCTCGCCGCACAGCGCCGTGCCGTCGGGTGCCGTGAGCGTCAAGGAGACCTCCCCCGGTGGGACGGCGGTCGTGGAGGCCACCACGCCGTCCCAGACCTGCTCCTCCTCCGGGCCGTAGCTGACCCGCACTGGGGCGGACAGCGGGACCAGGTCGGCCTGGTCCCGCACCAGGGTGACGGTGAACTCCGGAGGCCCGGTCACGGCCAGCGCCGCCGACCGGCCGGTCTCGACGGCGGCGCCGACCTCCAGGTCCGGGTCGACGAACACGGCGGTCGGCAGCTCGGGCAGGAACACCAGGTCGCCGCGCCGGACGACGCCGTCCGGGGTGGTGCCGACCTGTCGTTGCCAGCGCCGGACGGCCTGGTCCGTCGTCTCGGTGAAGGCGGCGTCGGGGGTGCCGGTGAACAGTCCCTGGCCGCGCAGGAAGCCCTCGAGCTGCTCCACGTCGGCGCCGGTCGCTCCGATGCCGATGTCCCGGAAGGCCGGGACCGCTCCTGCTGCGGCCACCGCTGGTCGCAGGTCCACCGTGTACAGCACCGTCCCGGCGTCCACGGTGCTGCCGGGGGAGACGTCCACCGAGGTCAGGGTGCCGGTGTGGCCGTTGACGCCGGCCGGTCGAAAGGGCCAGGACGCCGAGGCCGCGTACGTGACGGCCTGCTCCACCGTGCCCAGCTCGACCTCGACGTCGATGGTCGGCAGGTCCTCCTCGGGCACCGAGGGCGGATCGGTCGTGACACCGGCCGCCCACCAGCCCGCGCCGAACAGCAGCGCCCCCGACACGGCCCAGACCAGCGCCGCCGTCCGCAGCCGGAGGGGGCGGGAGACCGAGGTCTGCAGGGTCGACGTCGCCGCGTCATCCGGGTCCGGCGCCGTCACGGGGCGACGTCCCGGGGGTCCGGGTCCGGGCACGCCGCCACCGCTGCGGCGGCGTCGCCGCCGGAGTCGTACACGGCCTGCATCGGCAGCCAGGCCGGTTCGTCGGAGGTGTAGGTCTCGATCCACACCTCGCGGGAAGGCGCGGGCGTCACCGGGTAGCCGGCGCGGCGCAGGCACTCGGCCTGCTCCAGGCTCAGGTCGTACAGACCGCTGAGCGTCTCCGGTGTCAGCGACGGCGCCCGCGGCGGGAGGCCGACCCGTTCGATGCACTCACGGTCGAGTCCGACGCCCTCGGCCACCGGACGGTCCGGGCTGGAGCCGTTGTCGATCCCTCGGCCGTCGACCGGTGCCGACGCCGGCAGGCCCTCGGACCGGGCGCACTCGATGAACGCGTCCTGCCACTCGGCGAACAAGCCGTCGTACTGCTCGTACGTCGTCGCGGTGGCCTGCGACGTGGGCGGTGCGCTGCGGTCCGGGCCGTCCGGGCCGTCCGGGTCGGCGGCACAACCAGCCACCAGGCTCAGCCCGGTCGCCAGCGCCACGGCGACCGTGGTGCGCGGTGTACGCCAAAGCCGCATGTCGTGTCAGCCCCCTGCCTAGCATCCCGTCGAGACGCTGGTGTACCAGTCGGTGACGTCGGCACGCCAGCACCCGCCGTCAGTGCCGGTGCGGCGTGCAGGCGTGCTCGGCCAGCGGATACGGCACACTGGCCCCACTCCGGGAGGGCTGTCCGAGTGGCCGATGGAGGCGGTCTTGAAAACCGCTAGGGCGGTACCCAACCCGTCCTCAAGGGTTCGAATCCCTTGCCCTCCGCGCGGCGTCAGCCACCGGCCCCGCCGACGTCGATGTCCTGCGACCCGGCGGGAAGGCCGTCCCGGTCCGCCTCTGCGACCGGCAGGCACGGGCCGAGCACCGAGACGAGCAGCAGCGGCAGGTCCGGGTAGGCGCTGAGGCTGACGTCGACGTCCGCGAGCGGGCCACCCACCCGCCGGCGGCCGGTCAGGTCCTCGATGTCGCCGGGCGTCCAGCCGGTTTCCTCGGCCACTGCGGCGGCAACGTCGTCGAGCAGCTCTCCGGACGACGACCCGGACGGCGCGTCGAGTCGGGCCTGTGCGGCGTACTGCCAGGCGGACGCGTCGTCCGTGCACGTCGTCCACGAGCCCGACGCTCCGGCGGGGGTGAACCCGCGACCGGCGGCCGCCGCCACCACGTCCCGGGTGCGGTCCCGGACGACGTCCCCGGTCGCCCGTACCTGATCGAGGTCGACCGTGTCCTCGGCACCCACGGACTGCTCCTGTCCGTCCGGCTCTGCGGCAGGCTCGCCCGGTCCGGCGCACGCACCGAGCAGCACGGCACCCGCCAGCAGGGCGGGCCCGCGGAACCTTCTCACCTCGGGTCCCCCGGCCGTGCGCCCCACCCCAGCACGACCGACGTCCGGCGCAGGGCCGTGACCGCCGCCCCGACCTCGACGGGCGCCGACGCGACCGTGACGTCCCAGGGCTGCGCGGGTCCCCACCCGACGACCTCGACCGTTGCGGGGCGTCCCTCGCCGCCGCGGACGCCGGTCAGCCGGGTCCCGCTCCCGCCGACCGGCCGGGTGGCGACTTCCCACCCGCGGGCCTGCAGCCGGACGGCGACGCGGGCGACGGCGCCCGCTGCATCGTCTGGGCCCGACGCCACGACGTCGGCGTGGCTGGCTTCGGGTCCCGAGCGGGCGCGGACCCGGGCCCGCACCCGGCCGGGGCCCTCGCCGTCCCAGGAGTGGCGGACCTCGCCCGGGACGGGCCGTCCGTCTCCGACGACCGGCCAGAGCTCCTCGAGCACGGCGAGCGCCTCCTCCCGCGCGGCCGCCGCACGCTCGGCGGCGGCGTCGGCTCCGACCGGCGGCACGTCGGCGTCCCCGGCTCTCGCCGCGTCCGCGGGCAGCAGGACGACCGGCACGTCCGGCCGGAGTCGTCGGAACTCGTCGAAGAAGGGGTCGGCGGTCACGGGGCGTGGCTCCGTTCGGTGGGGGTCCGATCCTCCTCCGGCTCGTCGGAGGTGCGCCACCACGGGTCCGTGCGGTGCTCGGCGGGGACGACGTCGTCGTCGCGGCCGGTGACGATGCTGGCGAGGTTGTGCAGCGACTCCGACCCGGGGCGGAAGTACTGGGTGTGGTCGTGCACCGTCGGAGCCTGGCTGCGGTCGGTGAGCTCGGCCTGGATCCGGCGGGCACCGAAGTCGTCCTCGGCTGGGTCGTCGCCGAGACCGAGCCCCCCGAGGCTGCCGAGGTTCGCCCACCCGTTGCCGCCGAGGTAGGTGACGTAATCGGTGCTGGCGCTGCCCACCCAGACCCGGTCGGCGCCGACCCCGAGGTCCTCGGCGTGGTCGGCGTTCGCCCCCGCGCCCGGCGATCCGATGAGGACGATGTCGTCCGCGTCGTAGCCGACGTCGGTGGCGCCGCGCGCGGCCGTGGTGCTGCCGTAGCTGTGGCCGATGACGGTGAGGTGAGGCCGGTCCTCACCGCGGCTGGCGAGGTACCCGGTGACGTCGCGGGCCAGCAGGGCGCCGCCGTCGCGCGCCCGGCTCTCCCCGGCGACCGTGACGCTGTCCCAGTCGGACGGCGCGTCGTAGCCGATCCAGACCAGGCCGGCCGTCGCCGTGCGAGGGTCGGCGAACCGGGCCTCCCGGTAGAGATTGACGGCGTTGTCCACGTTGCCGGCCAGACTGCCGTGCACGGTGGTCGTCAGCCCAGGAACGGTGAAGGCCACAGTGTCCGCCTCGGCCAGGTCGCCGACCGACAGCAGTACGCGACCGTCGCCTCCGAAGGCGTGCGGGTCGTAGCCGTACAACCGGGCGGTGAGCGGCTCGAGCGTCACCGGGTCCTCGGTTTCCTCGATCGCCGCGATCTCGTCGCGGACCGCCAGCGCGTTCGCCAGTGCGTCCTGCTGGGGGCCGGTCAGCCACCCGGTCTCACCGCGGGCCTGCAGCAGCGTGATGTCCCGGTCCAGCAGCAGCCGGTTGGCCTCGTCGCGGGCTCCGGCCGGGACGCCGTCGAGGGCGCCGACCACCTCAGGCAGGGTGGTGAGGGCGGCATCCCGCTCGGCGGCGGTGAGCGAGGCCCACCAGCTGGCGGCCGCGTTAGGGGCCAGCTGAGCCAGGCCGTCGGCGCCTGTCCCCGCCCGCGCGAGGGCGATGTGCAGGGCCGGGTCCTGACCGCCCGTGGTAGCCAGCGCGCGGGCCGTCGCCTCGGCGCCGGCGTAGCGGCGCAACACAGCGGTGAACGCGTCTTCGGCCGCGAGGGTGTCCGCCCGCAGCAGCGCGCTGTCGGTGGCGAGCACCTCGACCTCGCCGCGCAGCCGTCGTGCCTCGTCCTGCAGGAGCGCGACGACGTCCGCCGTGACCTCTCCCGCGAGGGTGCACCGGGCCTCGTCGGCGAAAGACGTGACCGCGAAGCGCAGCGTGACGTGCCGGTCGGCCAGCTCCTCACCGCGCCGCCGCAGCGACTCCAGGGCGTCGGCGTAGGCGTCAGCCGCGCTAGCCGCGGAGCGCAGCGCCACCGCACCGGCGGCGAGGGCGGCGCCGGTCGGCCGGACGTGCGCCGCGTATGCCTCGCTCGCCGGCCCGGACCACCCGGGCTCCCGGCCGACGGGGCCGACGGCGTCCATGGCGACCCACCCGTGGCGGTCGTCGAGGAGGGCACCGGCGCCGAGCAGCGAGCCGGCCAGCTCCCGCGCGGCGACGGGGTCACCGGGCGGCCTGAACGGCGACGCCGGCTGTGGCGGCAGGACGACGGTGCCGGTCATCGGGGTCAGCCGCCGACGGCCTCGAGGTAGCGGCGCGCGGTCGTGTCGACGCCGAGATACGTCTCGGCGGTGTCGGTGAGCCGTTCGGCGACGTCGTCGGCCGTCCCAGCCAAGGCTGCGAGGTCCTGTCGCCACGTGGAGGTGAACGCGGTGAGTGGCGCGGCCACCCGCAGCGGCCAGGCGCCCGGTGCGCGGACGTCGTCCGCGCAGTCCCGGATGACGATCGCGGTCTCCTGCCATCCCAAGGCGAGTGAGGCCAGCTCGGCCATGGCGACGGCGAACCCACCCGTCACGCTCTCCATCGGTACCCCCGGGGATCGTCTCTGTGCCGGAGAGTACCCGCGATGGGACACGGCGTCACCGGTCGCGGCTCTGGCGGAGAGGTGGAGACCGAGCGTACGCTCGGTGTCCGGACAACTCGTGGAGGAGGTCTCGTGCGCACCTGGAGCACCCGGCGGTGGGTGGCCGCCGCCGTCGGTGCGGTGGCGACCGTGCTCGTCGTCGCCGTCCCGACCGACCTCATCGACACGCCGGTCTTCGGCCGGGAGGTCCCGCCGACGTGGTGGTCCTGGCCGGTGCTGCTCGTGGCAGCGGTGCTGTCGGGCCTGCTGCTGGCGACCTACGTGCGTGAGCCCACCGACGCGGACGTCGAGGACGTCGCCGCGAGCCGGGCCGGCGGCGCCGGGGGCCTGCTGACCTTCTTCGCCGTCGGCTGTCCGGTGTGCAACAAGATCGTCCTGCTCGCTCTCGGCACGACCGGGGCGATGCAGTGGTTCGAGCCGATCCAGCCGGTGCTCTCGGTGCTCGCGATCGGCCTGCTCGGCTGGGCGCTGCGCCGCCGGCTGCAGTCCGCGACCAGCTGTCAGGTGCCGGCCGCGACCGCGCCGAGGGTGTAGCCGGCCGAGGTCCACGCGGCAGTCACCGACCACCGGTCGGCCCGGATCGCCGTCCGGCGCAGCTCGACCGGGCGCTCGCCGGCGCCGGTGGCCCGCTCGACGGTCCTGCGCTCGACGACGAACACCGGCACGTCGGCGGGGACGGCGAGCAGCTCCCGCTGGGCGCCGGACGGGCAGACGGCGCCGATCCGCTCGGCGCCACCGGTGACCCGGACGCCGCAGCGCGTCGCGAGCTCGTCGTACAGGGCGGCCCGGGTGAAGTCGGCGTCGAGCAGCGGGCGGGCGAGGTTCCCGGGCAGCCAGACCGCGTCGTGGGCCAGCGGGACGTCGTCGGCGTAGCGCAGCCGCTCGAGGTGGAACAGCTCCGCGTCGGCGGGCAGCCCCAGCAGGCCGGCGACCTCGGTGGACCGGACGAGTCCCTGGTGCAGGGTGTCGCTGCGCTGCTCGAGCCCGGCGTCCTCGACCGCCCGGACCAGCGAGTAGAGGGCGCCGAGCGGCTGCTCGACCACCGTGCGCCGCACGCTCGTGCCGCGGCCCCGGGCGGAGTCGATGACGCCGTCGTCGCGCAGCCGGCGCAGCGCCTCCCGGACGGTGTGCCGCGACACGTCGTAGGCAGCCGTCAGCTCGTGCTCGCCGGGGAAGGCGTCGTCGAACTCTCCCGCGCCGACCCGGCGCAGCAGGTCGCGGTGCAGCTGCGCCCACAGCGGCAGCGGGGAGGTGCGGTCGAGCCGCGAGCGGCTCACCGCTCGGAGGCCACCGGCTCGGCCGGTGCCGCCGCTGGCGCCGGGCGGCGACGACGGCCGCGCAGCACGACCACCACCGCGGCACCGGCGACGAGAGCCGCGGCGACGCCACCGACCAGCCAGCCCAGCTCCTGGCCGAGGATGACCGTGGCCATGACGAGCACGAACCAGCCGAAGCCCTTGCGCAGGTGCTCCGGGTGGACCCGGCTCACCAGCCGGCCACCGAGGACGCTGCCGACGACCGCCGCTGCGGTGACCATGGCCGCCAGCGTCCAGTCGATCTGCACGCTGGCCAGGTAGCCGGCGAACCCGGCCGCGGACTTCATCGCGATGACGACCAGCGAGGTCCCCACGGCCACTGGCATCGGCAGCCCGCCGAGCAGGGCGAGGGCCGGCACGACGAGGAAGCCGCCACCGGCCCCGACCAGGCCGGTGACGAGCCCGACCACCGTGCCGTCGAGCAGGATCCGCCCGAGCGGGAGGCGACGGGGGGCGGCGTCCGGGTCGACGTCCTTGCGGCCGCGGAGCATGGCGATGGCGGTGGCGACCATCATCACCGCGAAGGCCAGCAGCAGGATGCGTCCCGGGATGAGCTCGGCGAGCCGCCCGCCGGCGTAGGCGCCGACCATCCCGGCCAGCCCGAACAGGATGCCGGTGCGCCACTGCACCCGACCGGCCCGGGCGTGCGACACCGCAGCCGCGGCACTCGTCACCCCGACGACGAGCAGCGACAGTGCGATGGCCTCCTTGGCGGGCAGGCCGGTGACGTAGACGAGCAGCGGGACGGTGAGGATCGACCCGCCCCCGCCGAGCAGTCCGAGGGACAGGCCGATGAGGACGGCGAGGACGACGGTCAGCGCGATCACGGGCAGGGCCTCTCGTGCGGAAAGTCTGTCGTCGGGGGTGCCGACGACGGGGATGCTGTGGGACACTGTACGTCAAAGTCCGGTTGTCCGTACATTACAAGAACCGGGAGCGCACAGATGGACGTCGTCGTCCTGGAGACCCCTCCGCTGGGGGACCGCAGCTACCTCGTCCACGACGGGAGCGTCGCCTTCGTCGTCGACCCCCAGCGTGACCACGACCGGATGGAGGCCGCCGCTCGCGACGCCGGCGTCCGGATCACCCACGTCGCCGAGACGCACCTGCACAACGACTACCTGACCGGCGGCCTGGCCCTGGCCCGGGCCGTCGGCGCCGAGTACCTCGTCAGCGCCGACGACGAGGTCGAGTACGAGCGCACCGGCGTCCGGGACGGCGACGTCCTCGCCGTCGGCGACCTCGAGGTCCTCGTCGTCGCCACCCCCGGGCACACCCACAACCACCTCTCCTACGTCGTCCGCCACGACGGCCGGGAGGCGGTGTTCTCCGGGGGGTCGCTGCTGTACGGCTCGGTCGGCCGCACCGACCTCATCGCGCCGGCGGACACCGAGCCGCTGACCCGCCACCAGTACCGCTCCGCGCGCCGCCTCACCGAGGTCGCCGGTGAGGGCGCGCAGCTGTACCCCACGCACGGGTTCGGGTCGTTCTGCTCCAGCGGCCCGGCGTCCGGCGCGCAGTCCTCGACCCTCGGCGAGCAGCGCCGGACCAACCACGCTCTCACCGACGACGACGAGGACCACTTCGTCCGTGAGCTCATCGCCGGGCTGACCGCCTACCCGTCGTACTACGCGCACATGGGCCCGCAGAACCGCCGCGGTCCCGGCTCGCCGGACCTGTCCGTCCCCGAGCCCCTGGACGGCGCGGAGCTGGCCCGCCGGCTGGAGGCCGGTGAGTGGGTGGTCGACCTGCGCAACCGGGTGGCGTTCGCCAGCGAGCACCTCAAGGGGTCGGTGAGCTTCGAGTACGGGGACGGGTCGAGCTTCACCACCTTCCTCGGCTGGACGCTGCCGTACGGCGACCGGATCACGCTCGTCGGCAGCCGCGAGGACGTCGAGAAGGCCGTCCGCGACCTGTCCCGGATCGGCATCGACGGCCCGGACGCCGCCCTCGGTGAGCGGCCGGCCGACCTCGCCCCCGGCGCGCCCACCGACACCATCCCCCGGGTCGGCTGGGCGGAGGTCGCCGAGGCCCTCAAGGCCGGCGGCGAGACCGTGCTCGACGTCCGGCGCGAGGACGAGTACGCCACCTCGCACGTCGAGGGCGCGGTCAACCTGCCGCTGCACGACCTGCTCACCCGCCACCGCGAGCTGCCCGAGGGACGGCTGTGGGTGCACTGCGCGAGCGGGTACCGCAGCGGGGTCGCGGCCAGCCTGCTGCGCCGGCTCGGTCGGGACGTCGTCCAGGTCGACGCGGAGTACGACCAGGCCGGCTTCGCCGGCGTCCCGGTGGCCGCCGGGAACTCCTGAGGCGACGCCGTCGTTGCGGCCGGGGAGACCGATTTGACCGGACAACCACAGGAGCCGCTCCCGATGTCGGACAGCCCCGCGCCGCCCACGTCCACCTCCCGCGAGACCGCGCGCTCCTCCGGACGCGGCTGGCTCGCCCCGCTCGTCGTCCTGCTCGCGGCCGGGGCCCTCGTCGTCGCGGCCCTGGTCGGCACCGGCGGCTCCGCCGGTGACACCGCGGCACCCGCGGCCTCGCCGTCCGAGGACGCCGGCGCCGGGGCGGCCGGCGACGCGGACGCCGCCCCGGGCGACGGGACCGACGAGCAGTCCGTCGACGAGGCCATCGCCGCCCTGGCCCACCGCGACGAGGGCGACCCGTACGCCCTCGGGGACGTCGACGCCCCCGTCGTCATGATCGAGTGGTCGGACTTCCAGTGCCCGTTCTGCGGCCGGTTCGCCCGGGAGACGAAGCCCGAGCTCGTCGAGCAGTACGTCGAGGACGGCGTGCTCCGGATCGAGTGGCGGGACTTCCCCTACCTCGGTGAGGAGTCGCGGACGGCGGCACTCGCCGGCCGGGCGGCCGCCGAGCAGGACGCGTTCTGGGAGTTCCACGACGCGCTGTTCGCCGAGCAGGCGAGCCCCAACTCCGGGCAGCTCGACGCCGACCGGCTCGTCGGGCTGGCCGAGGAGCTCGGGCTGGACGTCGAGGCGTTCGCCGCGGCCATGGACGACCCGGCCAACGCCGAGGCCGTCGACGCCGACTTCACCGAGGGACAGATGCTCGGCATCACCGGCACGCCGACGTTCCTCGTCGGCACGCAGCCCGTCGTCGGCGCCCAGCCGCTGGAGGTCTTCCAGCAGGCGATCGAGGCCGCGGCCGCCGAGGCCGCCGACGCCGGCGAGTGACCGGCGTGGACGTCGGGTTCGTCGCCGCCTTCGCCGGCGGGCTGCTCTCGCTGCTCAGCCCGTGCAGCGCCCTGCTGCTGCCCTCGTTCTTCGCCTACGCGTTCGCCCGGCCCACCGAGCTCGCCGTCCGGACCGGGCTGTTCTACCTCGGGCTGCTCGTCACGCTCGTGCCGCTCGGGGTCGGCTCGAGCCTGGCCTCCCGGCTGTTCTACGGCCACCGGGACACCCTCATCGACGTCGCCGGCTGGACGATCATCGCGATGGGCGTGCTGCTCGTGCTCGGCCGCGGGTTCACCGTGCCGGGCGTGGAGCGGCTCAGCGCCCGGGTGACCGCATGGTCCGCCGGACGGCGCGGGGTGCTGCCCACCGTCGCGCTCGGCGCGGTGTACGGCCTCGCCGGATTCTGCTCCGGGCCCATCCTCGGCGCCGTCCTCACCGTGTCCGCCACCTCTGGGTCACCGGTCACCGGCGGGCTGCTGCTGGCCGTGTACGCGCTCGGCATGGCAGCACCCCTGTTCGTGCTCGCCCTGCTGTGGGACCGGTTCTCCCTCGGGCAGCGCGGCTGGCTGCGCGGCCGGGAGGTCCGGGTCGGCCGGGTCCGCCTGCACACCACCCAGCTGCTGTCCGGCCTCCTGTTCGTCGTCATCGGCGTGCTCTTCCTCGCCTTCGACGGCACCGCGGGGATCACCGGGGCGTTCGGCCTCGGGGACACCGTGGAGCTCGAGTTCGCGGCCCAGTCCTGGATCAGCTCGGTGGTCGACGCCCGGATCGACGTCGTCGTCCTCGTCCTCGTCACGGTGGCCGCCGCCGTCGTCCTGGTCCGCCGGCTACGGCGCCGGCACCCGGCGGACGACACGCCGGACCGGGTCGACGCCCGCCGCTGACCGCGCGTTCACCCGCAGACGTCCTCGACGTCGACCGGCTCGGCCGGGTCGCTGGTGACGGTCGGCGTCGGGGTGGGGTCCCCCGCGGCCGGGCCGTCGTCGTCCGGGCCGTCGTCGTCCGGGCCGGACGGCGTGGGGCTGTCAGCTGGTGTCGGGCCGGCCGTCGGCTCCGGCCGGGGCTCGAGCGCGTCGGCCACGATCTCGTGGATGGCCTCGAAGTCCGGGTCCTCCGGGGTGATCACGTCCCGGTCGAAGGAGACGCTGCGGATGTGGGCGTCCTGCACCCGCAGCGCCAGCTCGACGAACGCCTCGAGCTCGGAGCCGCGGACGTCGGTGAAGACGTTGCGCTCCGCCGAGGACGCCAGCCGGGGGAACGCCCGGGCGAGCCGGACCGGGTCAGCCTGCTCGGCGACCGCAGCGATGACGCACTGCTGGCGAGCCATCCGGTCGTAGTCGTCCGAGCCCTCCCGGGAGCGCGCGTACCACAGCGCGTGGTACCCGTCGAGGACCTGCTCGCCGGGTTCGATGTACCCGGTGATCGGGTACCGCTCGCCGGTGACCAGGTTGGTCCCGCCACCGATCGGGATCCGGCGGTCGACGGTCATCCGGATACCCCCGATCGCGTCGATGACGTCCTCGAAGCCCTGGAGGTTGACGATCGCGTAGTAGTCCAGCGGGATCCCCAGGACGCCGCTGATGGCGTCGCGGGTCGCGCGCAGCCCGGGGTTGGCGACGCCGGGGAAGTGCTGCGGGTTGTCCTGCGCCCAGCTCCAGACCGCGTTGAGGTGGCAGTCGTTCTGCACGCACGTGCCCGGACCGGACGGGTGGAAGCCGTCGGGGAACAGCTCGGCCCCCACGCTGCCCTCGGCGAAGACCGGGCCCTCGAGGTTGCGCGGCACGCTGAACAGCACCGTCTCGCCGGAGTCGGTGTCGATACTGGCCACGATCATCGTGTCCGTGCGGGTCCCGACCCGCCCCGGGCCGGCGTCCGAGCCGAGCAGCAGGACGTTCACCCGTGGCTCGTCCGCCCACGGGTCCTGCGCGCCGACGTCGGGGGAGGCCAGGCCGCCCTCCCGTCCGTCGCCGTCCTCCTCGTCGAAGACGGTGAGAATGAGCGAGCGCTGGGTCAGCGCGTACCGAGCGGCCGTGACCCCGGGGGCGGCGACCAGGCCCACCAGGGCGGTGACGAGCAGGCCGCTGACCACCCGCTGGAGCACGGTGAGCCGGGTGCGGCGCAGCAGCAGGTGCCCGACGACGATGACGAGGGACCAGGATGCGGCGCCGGCGACCGCGACCACGGCCGCCACGAGCAGCGCGTCGGGCCGGGTGGCGACCTGCAGCCCGAGCTCGGTGACGCCGCCGGCGGCGACGACGGCGCCGAGAGCCCCGACGGCCAGGAGGAAGAGTCCGAGGACCACCGCACCGCTGCGTCGCCGGCCGGCCGCGATGAGACCCGCACCGGGCAGCAGGGCGCCGAGGGCGGTGAGCACGGTCAGCCAGGTGAACCCCTGCCCGGCGTCGGTGGCGTGCCGGGCCTGGCCACCGGTGACCCGGACGGCGCGCTCGGGATGCCGGGCGTGTCGTGCGCTGGCCCGTGCGGCCTGGGCCCGGATCGCGCGCCGGGAGGGGTAGGCGACGGGTTCGCTGACCAACGAAGCTCCCCTCCCAGCAGGCCGGCGGGTGCACGACGCCACGGCGCACCGGCTGATGTCCGGTCCCATTCCACCATGCCTGGGCGAGTCGGCCGCCTTTGGTCCGCGTCCGGTGGTCCGGCTACGCTGGCCCGGCGTCCTGGAGGCGTCGCCTAGTCCGGTCTATGGCGCCCGCCTGCTAAGCGGGTTTGGGGCTACAACCCCATCGCGGGTTCAAATCCCGCCGCCTCCGCGGTACGACGACGGGCCCGGCTCTGACCTCAGAGCCGGGCCCGCCCCGTCGCTGACCAACCGAACCCCTCTCCGTGATCATGCAATCCCGCCACCCTGGCGCGACCCCTCACCCCCACCCTTCGTGATCATGCAATCCCGCCACCCTGGCCCAGCTCGTGCGGGTGGCGGGATTGCATGATCACGGGTGGGTCGTGCGGGGGGTGGGACGTCAGTCCATGCCGAGGCGGTGCTTGAGGAAGTCGAGCTCGGTCCACAGCATCGCAGGCAGGTGCTCACCGAACTTCTCGAACCACTCCTGGATCTGCGGGACCTCCTGGCGCCACTCCTCGGGGTCGACCGTCAGGCAGACCCGCAGCTCCTCCTCGGTCAGGTCGAGCCCGTCGGTGTCGAGGGACTCCGGCGTCGGCACGTGGCCGATCGGCGTCTCGGTGGCCGCTGCACGCCCCTCGATGCGCTCGATGATCCACTTGAGCACACGCGAGTTCTCGCCGAAGCCGGGCCAGACGAAGTCGCCGTCCTCGTTCCGCCGGAACCAGTTGACGTAGAAGATCCTGGGGAGTTTCGCGACGTCCGCGTCCTTGCCCATCGAGATCCAGTGCTGGAAGTAGTCGCCGCCGTTGTAGCCGATGAAGGGGAGCATCGCCATCGGGTCACGACGGACGACGCCCACCTGGCCGGTCGCGGCGGCGGTGGTCTCCGAGGACAGGGTCGCCCCCATGAAGACGCCGTGCACCCAGTCCCGGGCCTCGGTGACGAGCGGGACCGTCGTCGCGCGTCGTCCGCCGAAGAGGATCGCCGAGATCGGGACGCCGCGGGGGTCGTCGTACTCGGGGGCGAGGATCGGGCACTGCTTGATCGGGGTGCAGTACCGGCTGTTCGGGTGCGAGCTCGGCTCGCCGGAGTCCGGCGTCCAGTCCTCGCCCTTCCAGGACCGGGCGTGGGCGGGCGGGTTCTCCATGCCCTCCCACCAGATGTCGCCGTCGTCGGTCAGTGCGACGTTGGTGAAGATGCTGTTGCCGCGGTTGATGGTCTCGATCGCGTACGGGTTCGTCTTCTGGTTGGTGCCGGGGGCGACGCCGAAGAACCCGAACTCGGGGTTGACCGCGTAGAGCCGGCCGTCCTCGCCGAAGCGCATCCAGGCGATGTCGTCGCCCAGCGTCTCCACCTTCCACCCCGGGATGGTGGGTTTGAGCATCGCGAGGTTCGTCTTGCCGCACGCGGACGGGAAGGCGGCGGCGACGTAGTACGTCTGCTGCTCGGGGGAGGTGAGCTTGAGGATGAGCATGTGCTCGGCCATCCAGCCCTCGTCGCGGGCCATCACCGACGCGATGCGCAGGGCGTAGCACTTCTTGCCGAGCAGGGCGTTGCCGCCGTACCCAGAGCCGTAGCTCCAGATCGCCCGCTCCTCGGGAAACTGGGTGATGTACTTCGTGTCGTTGCACGGCCACGGCACGTCCTGCTGGCCTGGCTCGAGGGGGTAGCCGACCGAGTGCAGCGCCGGCACGAAGTCGGCGTCGAGCTCTTCCATCCGGCGCAGCACGGTGTCGCCCATCCGGGCCATGATCCGCATCGACGTGACGACGTAGGCGGAGTCGGTGATCTCGACGCCGAACATGGGCTCGGGTGCGTCGAGGTGGCCCATGACGAACGGGATGACGTACATCGTCCGACCGCGCATGCACCCCCGGTAGAGCGCGGTCATGCGCTCCTTCATCTCGTCCGGGTCCATCCAGTTGTTCGTCGGACCGGCGTCCTTCTCCTCGCGGGAGCAGATGAACGTGCGGTCCTCGACCCGGGCGACGTCGGTCGGGTCCGACTGGGCGAGGAACGAGTTGGGCTTCTTCGTCAGGCGGGTGAACGTTCCGGTCTCGACGAGGAGGTCGGTGAGCCGCGTCCACTCCTCCTGAGAGCCGTCGACCCAGTGGATGGCGTCGGGGGTCGTGAGGGCGGCGACCTCGGCGACCCACTCGGCGAGCCGGGCGTGGGTCGTCGGCCGGCCGGTGACCATGATGTCGGGAGAGGTGTCGGTACTCATGTCTCCTCCTGAGTCCTTCCGTGGTCGTCGTTGACCGGTCGCGGACCCGGGTAGGGGTGACCCGCGGTCGGCTGGTGACCGCGGGACGCCCGGGTGTCGCTTTTCACCGTATCCCGCTGTCTCGCATAGCGACACCGCGAACGAGGCAGCCGCTCGTGAACTGGCTCACAAGCGACAACTCCCTGTCGCATCCTTGCGAAAGGCGTTGAGTTCTTGCGGGCTTGCTACTGGTACGAGACAAAGACGGGGGCGGGTTCGACGTCCATGGTCTGCGCCGGCGTGAACGTCGGGCGGTCCTCGTCGTAGAAGTTCTTCCAGGCCCAGTGGACGTTGTCCGGAGCCCCGGTGCGCAGGGCGTCCCAGGTGGCGAACTTCTGCTCCGGGGTGCCGTTGCCGTCGGCGTGGATCGTGATCGCCAGCTCGTCCCGTGAGGTGTCCAGCAGCTCACGGTCTCTGATCATCGAGAGCCGGAACTGGTGGAGCACGAGGACCTTCTGCGGCAGGGCGTGCTCACCGGTCAGGTCCGCAAGCCAGGTGATGACGCTGTTGACTTCCTCGACGCTCACCGACCCGATCTGCCGCATGTGCCGCTGCCCCGGCTGGAGCCGCCACTCCGGGTCCAGGGCGAGTCCGACGTGCGGCTCGACGAGCAGCTCCTCGTACCGCTTGGCCTGGGTGAGGAAGTCGGTCGTTCCGGGCTGCAGGTCGAGGACGACGAGCATGCCCGCCTTACGAGCGGCGTCCACCCACGGGCGGAGCTCCTCGACTGTGGACTCGCTGGACCAGTCGCCGTCGCGGCCGGGCTCGCTCGAGGCGACGGTGGTGATGATCTCGAAGGCCGGGACCACCGGGACGTCGGACAGCTCGGCGTACTCGGCCGCCGTCCGGTGGGCACGGTCCACGGCCTCGTCCAGCGGCTGCTCACCCATCACCCCGAGTGCGCTCGTGCCGGGGTGCCCGTAGAGAGCGACCACCCGCCGGTGCGGGAAGACGACCTGGCCGCCCCCGGGCAGTTGGACGCCAGTCGCCGCAGTGGCAACCCGCGTGTCGACCGTCTCGACGTCGCCGAACGCGTCCCCGAGCGCCAGCACGTGCGACGGCGGGTGCTCGGCGAGCTGGGCAATGACATCGGGCTGGGTCCGCGGGTCGCCGTCCGGGAGCTCGAGCACGCGTGCCCCGGCCGCCGTGGCGCTGGCGACGGCGGTGGACGACCAGTCCGCGCCGTCGGTGAGGACGACGACGTCGCCCAGCGGCTCGGCGGCCGTCGTGGCCGGCAGGTCCGCCGGGTCGGTGACGACCTCGGCGTCCGCGGCCCGGACGGCGGCGGCGAGCGTCTCGTGGTCCAAGGCTCCGGACGACGTGGGGCTCGGGGCGGTCGTTCGGCCAGAGCTCTGGGTGGACGTGGGAGCCGAGGACGGCGTGGAGGTTGGCGTGGCTTCCGGAGGTCCCGGCTCGGCGAGGAGGACGCTCTCGGTGCCGAGGCGCTGGAGCTCGGCGGTCAGCTCGGCCGGGTCGGTGGCCGGGTGCAGCACCGGCGCGCCGCGGTCCACGGCCGCCTTGACAGCTGCGGCGTCGGACGGCGCCGCGACGGCCACGACGGGGGCCGTCTCGAAGAGGTCGCGGACCGTGGTGAGCGCCGCTCTGGCGGCGTCCTGGTCCGGGAGGACCGTCGTCGGCTCGGCGGGCGCACTCGTGTCGAACCGCGCCGGCTCGACGTGCAGGCCCGAGGTCGCCGGAGTGTCGGTTCCGTCGTTGGCTGCGGTTCGAGAGGCCGAGCCGCCGCCGTCCGTGCACCCCGCCAGCGCCACGGCGCCGGCGGCGAGACCGGCGGCGATCGTGGCGGGCAGGCGGCGACGGGAGGTCACCCGGGCAGGGTAGGTCGGTGGTCTTCGTTTGTCCGTTCGGCGGCCGGACGCCGATTCGCGGGGGCGGGCGGGTGTCGGCCTGGATTTCGGGGGCGCGCGGGAGTCGGGCTAGACTCGGCGCGCTCCATGCGCCCGTAGCTCAACGGATAGAGCATCTGACTACGGATCAGAAGGTTGGGGGTTCGAGTCCCTCCGGGCGCGCGTCGCGTTGAGACAGCGACACAAGGCCTCTTACCAGCGGAAACGTCGGGCGGAGGCCTTGCTCGTTTCGCTGTGGATGGCGCCGCCAGCGCGCGGCCAGCGACCCCCTCATGGTGAGGCGGCGGTTGGCGGAGTGTCAGTCCTCGGCGACCCGCACGTCGACGTCGATGTTGCCGCGCGTGGCGTTGGAGTAGGGGCACATCCGGTGCGCCTGCTCGGCGAGGGCCACCGCCTCCTGGTGACGCAGGTTGGGGATCGTCACCTCAAGCGTGACAGCCAGGCCGAAGCCTCCCTCCTCGCGTGGCCCGATGGCCACCCTGGCACCGACGGTCGATCCCTCGACCGACGTCTTCGCCTGCCTGGCGGCGCCCTGGAGCGCCGAGTGGAAGCAGGCGGCGTAGCCCGCGGCGAACAGCTGCTCGGGGTTGACGCCGCCACCGGGTCCGCCCATCTCCTTGGGGACGGCAAGATCGAACTCCACCTGCCCGTCGCTGGTGCGCACGTGACCGTTGCGACCGGCGCCGGTGGAGAGGGCCTCAGCGGTGTAGAGGATCTCCATCCCTGCAGCGTGCCACGTCCCGACGAGTGCGGCGAGAGCTCCCGTGGGATGCCTTGGTAGTCATCGAGGCGGCCGGGGGACGGTAGTGGCCCCACGGCGGCGCAAACCCTCCCCAGTGCGCAGACGTGGTGAGTGGGTGTGCGGGTCAGACCGAGCAGGAGCCGTCCTGGCAGCCGTCCCCGTCCTGCCGTCCGGTGCCGGTGGTCGCTCCGGCGCTGACCATCTGCAAGGGGTTGGCCTTGGCCCACGCCTGGTCCAGCGCCTGGCTGAATACCTCGACGGGCTGGGCCCCGGAGACGCCCACCGCCTCGGCGAGGACGAAGAACGGGACGCCCGTGGCGCCGTACGCCTGGGCCCGGGCGACGTCCTGGTGCACCGCGTCGGCGAACTCGTCCCCGGCGAGCACCTCGCGCACCCGGGCCTCCTCCAGGCCCACGTCGGTGGCCAGCCGGACGAGCGTGTCGTGGTCACCGATCTGCTCGCGCTCGGTGAAGTACCCGCGCATGAACCGCTCGTGCGCCGCACCGGCCAGCCCCTGCGTGGCGGCCAGGTGGATCAGCCGGTGGGCGTCGAAGGTGTTGCCCAGCCGGGCCTCCTCCAGGTGGTACTCCAGACCCACCTCTGCGGCCATCCGCTCGATACGCGCGTTCATCTGGCGGGCCTGCTCCAGGTCCGTGCCGTACTTGCGCGACAGGTGCTCGGTGGTGGTCTCGGTGCTCGTGGCGGGGGCGGTCGGGTCGAGCTGGAAGCTGTGCCACACGATTTCGACCTCGTCCCTGTGCGGGAACGACTCCAGTGCCTGTTCGAGGCGACGCTTGCCGATGTAGCAGAACGGGCAGACGACGTCGGACCAGATATCGATCTTCATGTCCTGCGCAACCGCCGGCCGCACCGGGCCATTCCGGCTCGGTGGTATACCTCGGTCCCGCGGCTAGGCTCTCCCGACGTGAGCGAGCTTCAGGTCGAGGCCGCCGTCCCGCCAGCCGAGGACGCCGAGGTCACTGCCCGCTGGCAGCGTCTCGGCATCCCGGGGCTGGCCGACGTCCACACCCACTTCCTGCCGCCGCGGATGCTGCGCCGCGTGTGGGCGCACTTCGACGAGACGGGACCGCTTATCGGCCGGGCGTGGCCGATCACCTACCGCTGGAGCGAGGCAGACCGGGTGGCGCACCTGCGCGCGCTGGGAGTCCGGCACTTCACCGCGCTGCCGTACGCTCACCGGCCCGGGATGGCGGTCGACCTCACCGAGTGGGCGCTGGAGTTCGCCGATCGGACGCCGGAGTGCGCGCCGTCCGCGACCTTCTTCCCCGAGCCCGGCGTGCTGGACTACGTGCGCTCGGCGCTCGACCGCAGGGCCGCCGTCTTCAAGGTGCACGTCCAGGTCGGGGGGTTCGACCTGCGCGACGAGGTGCTGGACGCCGTGTGGGGCGTCCTCGCGGAGGTCGGCGTCCCGGTCGTCATCCATGCCGGCAGCGGTCCAGTGCCTCGCGCGGGACTCACCGGACCGGAGCCACTCGCCGGGGTGCTGCGCCGGCACCCGACGCTGACCGCCGTCGTCGCCCACATGGGGGCGCCGGAGTACGAGGGCTTCATCGAGCTTGCCGAGCGGTACCCGCGCGTCCACCTGGACACCACGATGGTGTTCACCGACTTCTTCGAGGAGACGGCGCCGTTCCCGCGCGCGCTGCTGCCCCGGCTCGCCGACCTGCAGGACCGGGTCGTGCTCGGGTCGGACTTCCCGAACCTCCCCTACCCGTACGTACACCAGCTGGAGGCGCTCGAGCGCCTCGAGATGGGAGACGACTGGCTGCGAGACGTGCTCTGGCACAACGGATTCAGACTGATAGGGGCGTCAGCCGTGAGGTAGTGGGACCGGGCGTACGCTCAAGTCCCAGGGCAGGGCAGTCGGCGGCTCGTCGTCGACCACAGGGATCCGTGCCTTCGGCCTCTGGTCTGCGCCCGTGACCACACCGCACGATGGCGCGGATGGGCGACGGCATCGACCTCCAGTCCGGCCTCTCCTCGACTGAGGCGGCGGCTCGGCTTGCTCGTGACGGCCCGAACCGGATGCCTGCGCCCCGCCGGACGAGCACGGTGCGCCGCTTTGCCGGCCAGCTCGTCCACTTCTTCGCGGTGATGCTGTGGGCGGCTGGGGCGCTGGCGTTCGCCGCTGGTCTGCCGCAGCTCGGGGTGGCGATCTTCCTGGTCATCGTGGTGAACGCGGTCTTCGCGTTCGTCCAGGAGAGCCGGGCTGACCGGGCCGCGGAGCGGTTGCGGGAACTGCTGCCTCGTCGGGTGACGGTCAGGCGGGACGGCCGCCTGCAGGAGATTGACGCGGGAGAGGTCGTGGTCGGCGACGTGCTGGCCCTGGGGCCCGGGGACCGGGTGCCCGCTGATGCCACCGTGGTGGTGGCCCGCAACCTGCTCGTCGACACCTCCTCCCTCACCGGCGAGAGCGAGCCGTCACCGGTTGACGAAGGGACGCTGTACGCCGGCTGCTTCGTGGTGGAGGGCGAGTCCGACGCGGTAGTGACCGCCACCGGGGTATCGACGCGCCTGGCGGGCATCGCTCGTCTCACCGTGCAGACGCCGAGTCCGCCGAGCCCCCTGGCCCGGGAGCTGCACCGGGTGGTGCGGGCGATAGCGTCAATCGCCGTGGCCGTCGGTGGCGGCTTCTTCGTGCTCGCGCTCGTCCTGGGCGACTCGGCTTCGGACGGACTCGTCTTGGCCATCGGGGTGACCGTGGCCCTGGTCCCCGAGGCCCTGCTGCCGACCGTCACGTTGTCGCTGGCGTGGGGCGCCGAGCAGATGGCCAAGCGCCAGGTGCTCGTGCGCGAGCTGGAGGCAGTGGAGACGCTGGGTTCGACCACATTCATCTGCACGGACAAGACCGGCACACTCACCCGCAACCAGATGACGGTGGTCGAGGCGTGGACGCCGGGGGGCACGGCTGTGATCGACACGCCGGGCTACGAGCCCACTGCGACAGTGGTGCTCTCCAACCCCGGTGCCCGCCACGGTCTCGAGGTGCTGGCCCTGTCCGCGGCGCGCTGTTCGGCTGGGTACGTGCACCCGGTCGACGGCGGTTGGGCCCCCCACGGCGATCCCATGGAGGCAGCACTCGACGCCTTCGCCCGTCGCCTGGGCCTCGACACGGACGACGACCGGACCAGCCACCGGCCGAGTGTCCGGTTCCCGTTCGACCCTCGCCGCCGGCGCATGTCGATCGTCATCGACGACGAGGTGCTCGTCAAGGGCGCGCCCGACACGGTCCTGCCCCTCTGCTCGGACGTCGAGGGCGCGGCGCAGGCGCTGACTGCGCTCACCGACAAGGGGCTGCGGGTTCTCGCGGTTGCCGGCAAGGCGACGGCCGGTTCGGCGCCGAGCTCCGCGGAGGACGCCGAAGCCGGTCTCTCGCTGATGGGCCTGGTGGCGATGGAGGACCCGCCCCGCCCCGATGTCGCCGAGGCGATCGAGACCTGCCGCCGTGCCCGGATCAAGGTGGCCATGATCACTGGCGACCACCCGGCGACTGCTGCCGCTATCGCCACCCAAGTGGGCCTGCGCCGGCCTGACGACCCGGTTCTGTCCGGCGATGACCTGCCCGCCGACGATCAGGTGCTCGGCGCACTCCTCGACCGGGACGGCCTCGTCGTGGCCAGGGTGTCGCCCGAGGACAAGCTCCGCATCGCTCGAGCTCTGCGGGCCCGCGGCCACGTGGTGGCCATGACAGGCGACGGGGTCAACGACGGCCCCGCCTTGCACGAGGCCGACATCGGGATCGCGATGGGCGCCTCGGGCACGGACGTGGCCCGCGAGGCCGCCGACCTGGTGCTCCTCGACGACCACTTCGCCACCATCGTTGCCGGCATCGAGCAGGGGCGGACGACGTTCGTCAACGTGCGCCGGTTTCTCACCTATCACCTCACCGACAACGTCGCTGAGCTCGTCCCCTTCCTCGTCTGGGCTCTGTCGGGCGGACACTTCCCCCTCGCCCTCGGCGTCCTGCAGATCCTCGCCCTCGACCTCGGCACCGACACCCTCTCAGCAGTCGCGCTCGGCGCCGAACCCCCCGCCAGAGGGGTGCTCGAGCAGCCACCGGTGTCGGGCCCGCTGCTCAACCGGGCCGTCGCCCGCCGCGCCTTCGGTGTCCTCGGCCCCACCGAAGCGGCGATGTCGATGACGGCGTTCGTGGTGTCCTTCGCCGCCGCCGGATGGCGGCCCGGCGAGCCGTTCCCCGGCGGCGCGACGGCTGCTGCGGCCTCAGGGGCCGCGTTCATGACCGTCGTGCTGGCCCAGACGGCCAATGCGTTCGCCTGCCGGAGCTTCATCCACTGGCCCGGCGCCCTCGGGTGGACGACCAACCGGCTCCTGCTCCCCGCCATCTGCCTTGGGCTCGCCTTCTCGCTGCTCGTGCTGTTCGTCGAGCCCGTTGCCAACGAGCTCGGGCACGCGGTACCACCGCTCGCCGGCTGGGTGATCGCCGTCCTGTCGGTTGGTGCTGTCCTCGCCGCGGACGCACTCGACAAGCGACGCCACCATCACCGACGCTGATCCGGCAGTCGCGTCGACCCACCGGCCGAGCCCCGCCTCGCCTGGGGCGCTGGGTCGGCCTGCGCCGATGGGTCCGGGGGCGAGACCCTTTTCGACGTCCCGGTCCCGCAGTCGTCGTACTCGGACGACGGGTGGGGGCCCTGCGGGCTCTGGTGCCGGCGATGGGGACGAACCGAGGCAGGGCGATACTGGACCGGAGGAGGAAGGTTGGCGGTGGCTGATCGGCCCAGCGAGGTTGAGGGGAGCGCTGACCGTCCGTGTGGCGCTCCTCCGAACCGCCTCGCCGGCGAGGCTGACGCTCGCCCGAGTGCTCTCCTGGTCATGGCCGAGTACGGCGTGGAGGATCCGGTGTGGGCGAGGCCGACGGGTCACGGCGGGCCTGTACGACTCACCGACCTCGGTGTCACACCGCAACTCGTCAGTCGTCTCCGAGGGTGGAATGAGCAGTTTGATAACCTCGCCGCGACGGACTTTGAGTGGGAGAGTCCCGAGGTGGAGGACGCCTGGATTCGTGAGGGCCTGAACCTGGCCTACGAGTTGCAGAACCAGCTTCCTGACATTGACATCAGCTACGCGCACGACGGTGACGGTCGTTCAGTGCGGGAACGGCGCGGACCGTGACGAGGCCGCAGCTGGCGGACGATTTTTCGACGCAGCACCGACATGGCCGGCTGGTCTCCACCGCGCCAGGCCCTGCCTACGCCCCGACGGTACGGAAGCCCCCGTTGGCCATGGAGGAGTCCGGAGTGTTGGAGGAACGCGCGGCGTTCCGGTACCGGTTGCAGTACGAGTCGTGACAGAGGAACGAGCCGCCGCGCATGACCCGCGCGGTTCCCCTGTCAGGGCCCTGAGGCGCTACGGTGGGCGAGTTCTCGAAGTACCTCGGAGAGAACCAGTCGCTGCACCACTCCCACACGTTGCCGACCGTCTGCCACAAGCCGAACCCGTTCGGCGCGTAGGTGCGAACCGGTGCAGTGGTGAGGAAACCGTCTTCCTGGGTGTTCAGCACCGGGAACCGCCCCTGCCAGATATTGCATCGCCATTCATTTCCGTGTGGCGGTGCCAGGTCGTTTCCCCACGGGTAGCGGGCTCCTTCGAGCCCTCCCCGGGACGCGTACTCCCACTCGGCCTCGGTCGGGAGTCGCCGGTTGGCCCACGCGCAGTATGCCTGTGCATCGTTCCAGCTGACGTGGACGACAGGGTGGTCCTCGCGCCCCTCGGTGCCGGACCGGCGCCCCTCGGGGTGCCGCCAGCTTGCACCCCGGACGCCCAACCACCACGGAGTAGCTGGTGGGCGTCCGACGATGTCGTCAGGGTCAGCTGCCAGCGCCAGATGGAACACCGCTGAGTACCCGAACTGCTCGGCCTCGGTGACGTAGCCGGTGTCCTCGACGAAATAAGAGAACGCCTCGTTCGTCACGCTGGTGGCGTCGATGGAGAACGCCTCGAGCTCGACGCGGTGAACCGGTCGCTCTCCGTCGGACGCGATCCCGTCACCGTGGTGGTCGCCCATCAAGAATGCGCCGCCAGGGACCGTCACCTGCTCGATCGCATGGATCACACCGTCGCCGGTCGGCCGCTGGCCGCTCCGACGCGGTGCCGTGAGCGTCTCGTGCGACCGTGACGGGGCGCAGCAGGCGGCGGGCGCACGACCCTCTCCATGGGTCAAGGCTCACGTCCCCTCTGCGTGTGTCCACCGGCCAGCTCCTGGCCGCACTCGCGGTGATGGGCGGACCTGTCGGGCAGGGAACCAACCTCTCTGAGGCGCTCGAGCACTACGAGCTCCGCCTGCGTGCCGTCGTAGGATCGGTCCAAGCGGGCAGGCTCGTCAAGAAGCGCCCGGCCTCGGAGAGGCGACACGGCCTTGGACACGACACGGACGCCGCGACGGGTGACCCTCGCGGACGTAGCGCGCCACGCAGGCTTCTCGCGGTCCACGGCGTCACTCGTCTTCCAGGACAGCCCACTCGTGGCGGCCGCGACGAAGGCGGCGGTCCTCACCGCCGCGAAGGAGCTCGGGTACGTGTACGACCGGCGTGCCGCCGCCCTGCGGACCCGGAAGAGTCACACGATCGGCTTGCTGATCCCGGGTCTTGCGAACCCGTTCTTCGCCGCACTCGTTCAGGCGGTCGAGGAGCAGCTGAGCCCGTCAGGTTTCACCGTCCTGCTCGCCAACACACTCGAGAGCCCTGAGCGGCAGATCGCTGTGCTGGAGACTCTCCTGGAGTACCGGGTCGACGGTCTGCTCATCGTTCCAGCAATCGGCTCGGGTCCTGACGTCCTTCAACCGCTGGATCACTACGGCGTGCCTCACGTCCTGCTCACCCGAAGAATTGCCGGGGCAGCTGAGGGTGACTGGGTCGGTTCGGACGACCGTCGAGGGGGACAGCTGGCGGCCGAGCACCTGCTCGACCACGGCTGCCAGTCACTGGCCTACTTCGGCGGCCCGCTGGACACGTACGCACGCGCCACTCGGCACGACGCCTTCGCCGACACAGTTCTCACGGCCGGCGTGACGTTCGCCGAGGAGTGGTCGCAAGGCACCGAGACCTCCAGCTCGGCCGGTTATGAGGCGGCACGAGCGCTGCTGCAGTCCGGCCCGCCACCGGAGGGACTCGCGTGCCACAGCGACGCCATCGCCTTCGGAGCCATGCGCGCCCTACGGGATGCCGGCTGGTCAGTGGGAGAACAGGTCCGAGTCATCGGCTACGACGACGTCGAGCACGCTCGGTCGTGGTCGCCGTCCGTCACCTCGATCTCCGTCTCCAGTGACGAGATGGGTCGTACGGCCGCCGCGCTGCTCCTTGAACGGATTGAGCGTCCCGGTCGCTCGGCGAGCGCACGAACCGCCGTCTTCACGCCCACACTGCAGCTCCGGGAGTCCTGCGGCGCCCACGCGTAGCCCCCGCGGAGAGGACCTGGGCCAGCGAGCGCTCGCTGGACGAGACTCGGCCGAAGTCGTTGACAGGCTCCATGGTCGCCACCTAGCGTTCGGATCGATCCAAGGTGATGAGCATCACCTCAGGGCCCGCCGCGACGTCCGGGAAGCCGCTGAGCGAGTCACTGACACCGGCTGTATCCACTGACGGTTAGATCGATCCAAGGAGAGTCACATGACACGTCGACCTTTCGCGCGGGTTGCACCAGCCGCTGCGGTCGGGCTGGGTGCCCTCGTAGCCCTGTCGGCTTGCGGCTCGGACGGCGCAGCCGAGTCTGACGGCGACGGTGACGGCGTCGCCGTCGACGAGATCGTGATCGCTACCGCCGAGACCCCGTGGCTGGCTAGCTATGAGGAGATGGCGGACCTCTACGAGGAGGAGACGGGGGTGAGGGTCACTATGCGGACCTTCCCCTTCGACGGTCTCCTCACGCAGCAGGCAAACGCGGCCCAGAACGGGTCGAACGCCTTCGACGTGTTCCAGCTCAACGAGCAGTGGGTCGGTCAGTTCTACGACAACCAGTGGGTCCAGCCGCTGCCAGAGGTCGACCCGGACTTCGCGTGGGACCCCAATCTCATCGAGTTCGACGGCGTCGGTCGGTGGGACGCCGAGAACCGGACCACGTCGGTGGACGGCGTGCCGTACGCGTTGCCGATCAACGGCAACATTCATGAGTTCATGTACCGGGCGGACCTGTACGACGAGCTCGGCCTCGAGGTACCGACGACTTGGGACGAGGTCATCGCCAACGGAGAGGCAGGCCTGGCCGGCGGTGTCGAGCACGGGTACGTGCTGCGTGGCAAGACGCCGACCTACGACTTCAGCGCAGTGCTCTTCTCCCACGGTGGGCGTTGGTTCGCTGGCGAGCAGGACGGTGACTGGACGCCTCAGGCGGACACGCCCGAGTTTCGGGCGGCGCTGGAGCAGTTCAAGGCGCTGGCCGAGATCGGGCCGGACGCACCGCAGACCGTCGCCCAGGCGGAGGCGACCTCGCTCATGCAGGGCGGGTCCGTCCTCCAGGCAACGCTCGTGTCAGCGGTTGCGGCGCCCCTGGAGGACGAAGGCGCCTCCACCGTGGCAGGGCAGATCGGTTACGCCGTCCTCCCCGGTCAGACGCCGGTCAGTGGCACGTGGACGGTCGGCATCCCCACCGGACTACCTGAGGAGCGCACCCAGGCTGCCTACGACTTCATCACCTGGCTCACCAGCCAGGAGACGATGCAGGCGTGGGCGGACGCGGGAGGCATCACGACGCGGACGGACGTCGACAGCGACCGCCCCGAGCTGCAGGTCATCATCGACTCCGCCGACATGATTCGCGGCGGACTGCGATACACGTTCACACCGCTCATGCTCGAGGTCACGGACCCGACCATCGGTGAGTACCTCGCGGGCACAGTGTCGTTGGACGAAGCCGTCACCCGGATCCAAGACGGTTTGACCCGGGTGGTGGAGGAAGCCGGCTTCGGTTCATGACGGCGACGCCGACCAGTGTGGTCCCGACGGCCGTCGGCTCGCGCGGTGCCGGGCGCGCCGGCGGCGGTCGGGACCGCCGACGCCTCTCGGCCTTCAAGGTCCTGTCGCTGCTCCCGCTGATCCTCGTCCTGGTTCTGCTCGTGGGTTTCCCCATCGGGCAGATGGTCTGGATGTCCTTCGGTGACGTGCGGCTCTCCGCAGGGGACCTCGTGTGGGACTTCACGGGCCTGGCCAACTACCAGCGGATGCTCGAGGACGAGACCTTCCGGGTCTCGCTGTGGAACTCGCTCGTCTTCATCTTCTTCACAGTCCTGATCACGGTCGTGCTGGGCGTGGCGCTGGCCCTTGCCGCGGACCGTCTGGTCCGCGGTCAGAGGCTGATCCAGAACGTGCTCCTGTGGCCCGCCATCGTCGCGCCGGTCGTGATCAGTGTCGCGTGGCTGCTGATTCTCAGCCCGCAGGTCGGCCTGCTGAACAAGATCCTGACGTCGGTCGGCGCGTCCCCGCAGACCTGGCTGGGCGAGCCTGTCGGTGCGATGGCCAGCGTCATCGTCGTCGACGTCTGGCACTGGACGCCCATCGTCTTCCTGCTCATCTACACCGCGCTGCGTTCTCTGGACTCCTCCGTGCTCGAGGCGGCGAGCATCGACGGGGCGAGCTACCTCGCCACCGTTCGCTACATCGTCCTGCCGCTGCTCACGCCGGCGATCCTCGGCGCGGTGGCCATTCGCGTGCTGATGGGAGTGAAGGTGTTCGACGAGATGTACCTGCTGACCTTCGGGGGTCCGGGCACCGCGACGACCGTGATCAGCATCTACCTCAGGTCGGTGTTCTTCGAGTCCTTCCAGTACGGGTTCGGCTCCGCGCTCAGTGTCACCGTGGTCGTCCTCGTCCTCGTGACGCTGCTCGCCGTGCTCCTGGTCCGCCGCGTGGTTCGAGGTGTCCGTCATGCCTGATCAGACCGTGCACAACCGTCATGGCTCGTGGCTCGTGCGCATTCTCCTCGGGGCTGCGCTCGTCTGGACCGTTGTCCCGATCCTGTGGCTGCTGCTCATCGCCTTTCAGCGCCCTCGGGCGATCGTCTCGCCGGGCTGGACCTTCGACTTCTCGCTGGCCAACTTCGAGGAGGTGTTCGGCCCGCGCGAGGTGTACGGCGCGCAGGTCCTCAACAGCGTCATCCTGGTGGTGGTCTCAACCTCAGTCACGCTGGTCATCGCGGCCTTCGCCGCCTACAGCCTCAGCCAGCTGCACTGGTCTCGGCGGACAGTCGCGCTCGTTCTCGCGGGCGCCGGTCTGCTCCAGGTGATCCCGCCGATGACACTGGTCCCGGGGTTGTTCGCGACCCTGCAGACCATCAACCTGAACGGCACGCTCACCGGCCTGATCCTGCTGAACATCGTGTTCAACCTGCCGTTCGCCGTCATCCTGATCAAGTTCTACTTCGACACGTTGCCCGGCGAGCTGCGGGAGTCGGCCGCGATCGACGGTGCCAGCGAGTTCATGACCTTTCGCAAGATCATGCTCCCTCTGGCGGCGCCCGGAGTTGCGTCCGTGGCGGTGTTCACCGCCATTCAGGTCTGGAACGAGTTCCTCTTCGGTCTTGTGTTCACCGCAGGCGGGCGGGAGGCCCCGATCACCGTGGGCATCGCCACACTGATTCAGCCGCAGGAGATCAAGTTCGGGCCCATGGCTGCGGTCGGTGCCGTCACCGCCATCCCCATCATCCTTCTCGCAGTCATCGCGAACCGCCAGATCGTCGCCGGGCTGACACGCGGCGCGGTCAAGGGCTGACCACCACTAGCCAGGAGAGTTCATGACGAACCCGCTGCCGAACGTCGCCCTGATCCACTGCCACGACCTTGGCGACTGGCTCAGCTGCTACGGGTGGGACGGGGTGCCCAGTCCTCACCTTCAGGAGTTCGCCGACAACGCGATCGTGTTCGACAAGGCCTTCGCCACGGCCCCGCTGTGCACGCCGGCGCGCGCCTCGCTGTTCACCGGCCGCTTGCCGCACTCCAACGGGCTCATGGGGCTCGCCCATCAGGGCTGGCGGTACCGCAGCGGCGTCGTCACCCTGCCGGAGCTCCTGTCGAAGGCCGGCTACCGCACGACCCTGCTGGGCCTGCAGCACGAGGACCTGGACGCTCGCGTGCTCGGCTATGACGAGGTCCACGGGCTGGGCTTCCTGCCCCGCGCCCTGGAGGTCGCACGGCTCACCCAGCGGTGGATGGACGGCAGCAAGCCGGGTGCCGACCAGCCCTACTTCGCCGTGATCGGCCTGTGGGAGGTTCACCGACCGTGGCCGGCCGAGGACTACGAGCCGGTCGATCCGGCGTCAGTGACCGTGCCTCCCTACCTGCCGGACAACGAGCACAGCCGGCGCGACATCAGCGCGTTCTACGGGGCCATCCGGCAGATGGACGAGGCCGTCGGCAGGATCGTGCGCACTCTGCGGTCCGGGCCTGACGGGGACAACACCCTGATCATCTTCACGACGGATCACGGGGTGCCGTTCCCGCGGGCCAAGAGCACGTTGTACGACGCCGGCGTCAAGGTCGCGCTGATCGTGAGTCCACCTCCGGCCTGGGGCATCCCTCCAGGGCGTCACGCGGGTCTCGTGAGCCACCTCGACATCACCCCGACACTGATCGAGCTGGCGGGGGTGGAAGCGCCGGACGACCTCGAAGGTGTCAGCATCCTCGACCGGATCAGGGGCGGCTCTGAGGGTGAACGCAGCCGGGAGCTCTTCCTCGAGAAGACCTACCACGACCGCTACGACCCCATTCGGGCTGTCCGAACCGAGTCGACCAAGTACATCCGCAACTTCGTGGCCGGCCCGCGCCTGCCGCTGGCGCAGGATCTCGAGGAGAGCGAGACGAGAAAGGGCATGGGGGACGCGCACCTGGCCCCACGACCGGAGGAGGAGCTCTACCTTCTGGAGAGCGACCCGTGGGAGCTGGACAACCGCGCCGAGGACCCACAGTGCGCGACCCTTCGCCAGGAGATGGCAGCTCGGCTCGTGGAGCACCTCCAGCGAAGCGACGACCCCGTGCTGTCCGGTGCCGTTCCGCCGCCGGAACCCCCACTGAATCCCCGAGCCGCGCCCAACGCGTAAGCCGCAACTGCTGCAGGAAGGTGACGTCCCTGTGCGCGCCATCGTCGTCATGTTCGACAGCCTCAACCGCCGGTACCTGCCGCCGTACCACCCCGACTGCGGGATCGCCGCTCCGAACTTCGAGCGGCTGGCTCGCAGCAGCGTTCGCTTCGAGAACGCCTACGCCGGGAGCATGCCGTGCATGCCGGCTCGCAGAGAGCTGCACACCGGCAGGTACAACTTTCTTCATCGTGGCTGGGGCCCGCTGGAGCCGTTCGACGACTCCGTCCCTGCACTGCTGGGCGACGCGGGCGTCACGACTCACCTGGCGACCGACCACATGCACTACTGGGAGGACGGCGGCGCCACGTACCACACGCGGTACGGCACGTGCTCGCTGATCCGTGGCCAGCAGGGCGACCCGTGGAAGGGGCGCGTCGCGGACCCTCCCGTCCCCGACAGCCTGCGGGTCAACCGAAGCGGCACCTGGCGACAGGACCGGGTCAACCGCCTGTACCTGAACGGGGTGCCGGACCATCCCCAGACCCGCACCTTCGACGCCGGCCTGGAGTTCGTCCGCGACAACGCCAGCGAGCAGGACTGGTTCGTGCAGATCGAGACGTTCGACCCGCACGAGCCGTTCTTCAGCGATCCCTCCTTCCTGGCGATGTACGGCGGAAACGACACATCCGTGCCCGAGTACGACTGGCCCGACTACGCGCAGGTCACCGAGAGTGAGGACGTGCAGGCAAACGTCCGGCGACACTACGCGGCGCTCGTCTCCATGTGCGACGCCTCCCTGGGGCGAGTGCTGGACGCGATGGACGAGCTCGAGCTGTGGGACGACACGCTGCTCGTCGTCTGTACCGATCACGGGTTCCTGCTGGGTGAGCAGGGCTGGTGGGGCAAGAGCGTGCAGCCCTGGTACGACGAGACGATCCACACGCCGTTGTTCGTGTGGGACCCCCGTACCGGCGTGCGCGGTGAGCGTCGTGACGAGCTGGTCCAGACGATCGACCTCGGTCCCACGTTGCTGGAGTTCTTCGGCGTCGACCGGACGCCCGCGATGCAGGGCGTCCCCCTGCGCGAAGTGATCGAAGCCGGCCGACCCGTGCGCGAGTACGCCCTCTTCGGAGCCTTCGGCGGCCATGTCTCCGTCACCGACGGCCGGTACGTGTACATGCGCGCCTGCCGGGAACCGGGAAACCGCCCCCTGTACGAGCACACGCTCATGCCCACCCACATGCGCGGCTTCTTCAGCCACGACGAGCTGGCCAGCGCGAGCCTCCACCAGGGGTTCTCCTTCACCAAGAACGTGCCTGTACTGCGCACCGAGGGCCACGTCTTCAACGACCCCTACGCCTTCGGGACACTGCTCTTCGACCTGGACGATGATCCCCGGCAACAGCATCCGCTCGTCGACGACGAGATCGAACGCCGGATGGCTACGGCGCTGGTGCAGTTGCTCCGCGAGAGCGAGGCGCCGGAAAGTCAGTACGAACGTCTCGGCCTGCCCAAGGTCGGCCCGGTTGCTGACGACCACCTCCTGTGCGCCGACCAGCATGACCAGGTGCAGGCGTCGCGGAGAGGAGCGCCGCCGGTCGACGAGTTCCCGGACTCTCCCTTCGGGGTCCGCACTCGGGTCAAGGACCTGCTCGCCCACCCGCCGTCCGCTGACGTCCTGCGTCGTCACTGCAAACCGGTCGCGGTCGGCCCCTTCGGTCGGGTCTGCGGCGAGATCTCGCTGTACCGGGCGGCCACCAGCCTGATCGGAGTGCTGCCGTGGGACGTCCTGCGCACGATCGCTGCGGAGTTGGCCGAGCTGCCTCCCGCCGAGGCAATCAACCGGGACGCAGACCCGGCGGAGCAGCTGAGCGACCGCACACGCCCGACATGGTCCTGACCCACCGACGCGGCGCTGAGCTGGTTGACGCGAGACCCACCTCGTGACAGCGCTCCTCGTCATCGCTGTGCTCGTCGCCTCCGCCGTCCAGCGACTCACTGGGATCGGGTTCGCCATGCTCGTGGCCCCCTTCGCCGTCCTAGCCCTTGGCCCCGGCCCCGGAGTGGTCCTGGTGAACGCTCTGGGTATCGTCTCGGCCGTCCTCGTGATGGTGCGGGTCCGGCAGGACATTCACTGGCCGGCAGTCGGTGGGCTGCTGCCGTCCGCCGCGGTCGGCGTTCTGCTCGGTGTGGTCATCACTCGAGCCCTTTCCGTGGCGGCAGCCCAGATCGCCGCCGGAGCAGTGATCATGCTCGCTGTCGGCACGTCCGTCCTCGTCGTCCGCACGACGTCGGTCGCCCGGACTACCACGGTCACGGCGGTGGCGGGGACCGCGTCGGGTCTGATGGGTGCGCTCGCAGGCGTGGGAGGGTCCGCCATGGCCGTGCTCGCCATCCTCACACGCTGGGAGGCGAAGGACTTCGCCGCGACGATGCAGCCGTACTTCGCTCTCCTGGGCGTCATCACCATCACCGGGCGACTCCTCGCCGATCCCCGCACCTGGCCAGGACTCAGCCTCCCGGTGTGGGCCTGTCTGGCGACAGCCATGGTGGTGGGCCTCGTCCTCGGTGAACGGGTCGTACCGTCCCCAGCGCTCGCCCGCAACGTGGTGGTGCTGCTCGCCGGTGCCGGCGGTCTGCTGGCAGTGGTCGACGGCGCGCGAACCCTCATCGGGTAGCCGGTCGTCGGGCAGCCGTGTCGTTGCAGCGTGCCCGAAGGTCGCCGCCGGACGGGCCTCAGGACGCCGGAGTGTGCGCCGTCCGTGACCTTCTTCCGCGAGCCCGGCGTCCCGGTCGTCGTCCATCCCCGCAGCGGTCCAGTGCCTGGCGGACTCACCGGGCCGGAGCCACTCGTCGGGGTGCTGTGCCGGCACCCGACGCTCACCGCCGAGCCGACCGTGGGCGCCTCCAACGTGGGCCGGGACGAGGTTGGGACGCAGGTCACGCCCGGTCGTAACGCAGCTGAGCCGCATGCACTTCGTGGAGGTGCTTGCTGTTCCAGTCGGTGAGCTGGCGGAAGATGGGCACCAGCGTGTCGGCCAGCTCGGTCGCCTCGTACTCCACCCTCGGCGGCACCTCCGCATGGTACGTGCGCGTCACCAGCCCATCGCGTTCCAGACGGCGCAGCCGCTCGGTGAGGACCTTGGGTGTCACGCCGGGCAGCAGAGCGCGCAACTCACTGAAGCGCAGCCGGCCGTGCTCGCCCAGCACCCACAGGACGTGCGCCGTCCACTTGCCGAACACGATCTCCGCCATCGGCGCGAACGGGCACGGGTCTTCCACCATGGCCGCCATGGGTATCTCCTTGGTAACCAGTATCCCGAGCATACTAACGTGGCGCACATGGAGCTCGGCATCTACTCCTTCGGCGACATCCTCGACCCGGACGACCCTCATGCACCACAGAGGCGACTCGACGCGCTCGTCCGCCACGCTCGACTCGCTGACGCAGCCGGACTGGACGTCTTTGCGGTCGGAGAGCACCACCGGCCCGACTACGTCGTCTCCGCCCCGGAAGTGGTGCTCGCGGCGGTTGCGGCCACGACGACCCGGATCCGACTGACGACGTCCGTCGTCGTGGTGTCGACGGCCGACCCGGTTCGCCTCATGGAGCAGTTCGGCACCCTCGACAACCTCTCGCACGGCCGCGCCGAGATCACCGTCGGTAGGGGCGCGTTCCCCGAGTCCTACCCGCTGTTCGGGTACGACATGCGGGACTACGAATCTCTCTTCGACGAGAAGGTGCGCCTGCTCATCCAGCTCCGGGACGACCCCACCCGGCCGTGGCACGGCCAGCACCGGGCGCCCCTGCGCGACGTGCACATCGGGCCCCGCCCAGTGCAGGAGCGACTGCCGATCTGGATCGGCGTGGGCGGGACTCCGCAGAGCGCCGTCCGCGCCGGCCTCCTCGGTCAGCCCATGTTCCTGTCCTTGTTCGCCGGCCCGCACAGTGGCATTCGCCTGGTCGAGCTGTACCGCCGGGCGGGTGAGCAGGCCGGCCATGACCCGGCGACGCTGCGACTGGCGACCGGCGGCCACGTCTTCGTCGGCCGCACCTCCCAGGGAGCACGCGACGAGTTCTTCCCGCACTACTCCCAGTACCTGTCCGTGCATCCCAGCTTCCGCGGTGGGATGCCCCGGACCGTCTACGACCAGTGGATCACCTCCGGTTTGCTGGTCGGCAGCCCGCAGCAGGTCATCGAGGGCATCTTGTCCCACCGTGAGGTGCTCGGCGCCGACCGGTTCGTCGGACAGTTCGATCCCGGCATGACCGAGGCTCTGACTGAGCAAAGTCTCGAGCTGTACCTCACCGAGGTGCTTCCGGTGATCCGGCGGGAGACTGCCGCCGACGCCGCTGCCGACGAGGAGGTGCCCGCTTCATGAGGATTGGGATCATCGGGGCCGGCAAGCTCGGCACAGCCGTCGCCCGCCGAGCCGTCGCCGCCGGGCATGAAGTGCTGATCGCGGGGCGGCCAGGAGCCGTCGGGACAGATCTCGTCATCGAGGTCATGGTTCCCGGTGCCACTGCCGCCCCTGTCACCGAGTGGGACGCCGTCGACCTGGCGATCCTCGCCGTTCCGTTCTCGACTGCCCTCACCCTCGACCTGCCCCTGCGGCCAGGCACCATCGTCATCGACCCGACCAACCACTGGGAGCCCGTCGACGGGCCGCGCCCGGACCTGGACGGGCTCAGCACCAGTGAGGCCATCGCCGCGAACCACCCCGCGCTCGTCTGGGTGAAGACCCTCAAC
This sequence comes from Quadrisphaera sp. GCM10027208, assembly GCF_042658805.1. Lineage (NCBI taxonomy): Bacteria > Bacillati > Actinomycetota > Actinomycetes > Kineosporiales > Kineosporiaceae > Quadrisphaera > Quadrisphaera sp. GCM10027208. The sequence continues at coordinate 522,555 of NZ_JBHSRC010000001.1, read as the reverse complement.
CAGATCGGCTACCACGACCTCGACGAGAGCCCAGAGCGGCCTCAGGACATGGACGTCGCCACGGACTCCGCCGACGCGGCCCGCACCGTCGCGAGCTTCCTGAGGACGATCGGCCTGGCCCCGACGGTCATCGGCTCTCTCGCGGACGGGTCCCTCCTCGAACCTGGCGGCGAGCGGTTCGGGTATCAGAGCGAGTCAAAGGCCTCCTGACCCCGTCGCGACCTGGTGTGCTGGCGTCAGTCGGTCTCGTCATGGACCCTTCACGATTGTTGAGCCGTCAACTATCATGAGCATCCAGGTTGGGGGACCACCGAGCCGGAGGACCGCCATGTCCAGTGAGAACGCGTCTAGTGGTAACGCGTCCAGCCGTACCGCACTCGCCGACGCCCGCATCCCCGCCTCGCACCCGTTCGCCCAGCACCTGCGGCGGGTCGCCGAGCTCGACGCGCAGCGGCCGCACCGCCGGTGGACGCCCGAGGACGGGCCGCTGCCCAGCCTCTTCCTCTCCCACGGCGGCGGGCCGATGCCGTTCGCCGACCCGGCCTGGCTCGACCCGCTGCTGGCCTGGGCGCGCTCGCTGCCCCGGCCCCGCGCCGTCCTCATCGTGTCGGCGCACTGGGAGTCAGCTCCCCTGGCGCTCAGCGCGCCCCGGCCGGCGGGGCTCGTCTACGACTTCGGCGGGTTCGAGCCGATGTACTACGCGTTCCGGTACGACACCCCGGACGCCGCCGGGCTGAGCCGCCAGGTGCGGGCCCTGCTGCCGGACGGTCACGACGTCCACGAGCACACCAGCCGCGGTCTCGACCACGGCGCCTGGGTGCCGTTGAAGATCATGTACCCGGAGGCCGACGTCCCGGTCCTGCAGCTCAGCCTGCCCACCGACGACCCGGACGAGCTGCTGGCGCTCGGTCGGCGACTGCGCCCGCTGCGCGAGCAGGGCGTCCTCGTGGTCGGGTCTGGCCACATGACCCACGGGCTGCCGTTCCTGACCAGGGAGGTGTTCACCGGGAAGGTCGTCCCGGGGTGGTCCGCCGACTTCGACGCGTGGGCGGCCGACGCCCTGGCTCGCGGCGCTGTTGACGAGCTGGCCCGCTACCGGACCGCGGCGCCGGGGATGCCCTACGCCCACCCGACGGTCGAGCACTTCATCCCGCTGTTCGTGGCGCTGGGCGCGGCCACCGACCCGTCGGCACCGGTCACGACGACCCTCGACGGCTACGGCCTCGGCCTGTCCCGCCGGTCCTTCCAGGCGGCGTGACACAGCGTCTCACTCGCCGTCTCACTCGCCGCCGAGAACGGTGACGGCCACGAGCAGGACGCCGTAGATGACCAGTCCGGCCGCGAACCAGCCGAAGCTGCCGCGGCGCTCCGAGGGGACCTCCTCCTTGACCACGTTGAGCAGCACCGCGCCCCCGAGGAGAGCGGTGAGCAGGGACACCACGAGCGTGCTCGTCGGCGCCAGCAGCACCGACGCCACCCAGCCGGCGACCAGCGCGCCGGTGAGCAGTAGCCGGCCGCTGTGCCGGAACCGCCGCGGGTAGTCCTCCGACAGGCCCCGGTCGGTGAGCACGAAGTGCAGACCCATCGCGACGGTGAACAGGACGGCGAAGCCGAGCCCGGTGCGGATTCTCAGGGCCATCGTGTAGGTGATGAGCCCGTTGTAGACCATGAACGCCCCGAGGTGCACCCAGTACACCCCGGCGCCGGGTTCGTGCGCCGTCCGGGCGGCGAGTCGCTCCAGCCCGTAGAACACGGTGAACCCGGTCAGCGCGACGCCGAACACCGCGAGCTCCAGCAGCGGGGTCGGTTCGATGACGTCGTGGAGCGCCTCCCCGATGGCCTCGTTGCCCGCCGCGATCTCCGGGAGCAGGTGCAGGAAGACGTAGGACACTGCGATCCCGCCGGCGAAGGACGCCGTCCGGCGCTCCGGCACCAGCGGCAGGCGCCTCAGGTGCGGGGCTGACAGGTGCAGTGCGGCGAGCACGGCCGTCGCGACGAGGGCGCCGACGAGGGAGGCGGTGATCGACACGCGGACGATCCTCGCCCGCGCCCCGGCACGGCGCGCGGTGACCCACGCCTACCTGCACCCCACGTCGTGCGGGCTTGACGTGGGGCCGAGACTGCGTCACCCCACGTCGTGCGGGCTTGACGTGGGGCCGGCGCCGCCCCGCCGGAGCCGGAGCCGGGCCCGGATCGCCCGCCAGCGGTGCACCGGACGGTCCGCGACCGCCCAGTACGCGATCCCGGCCAGCAGCGACGCGACGACCCCGACGGCCGGGTGCAGGTGGTCCAGCGCCGGGTAGACCAGCCAGTGGGTCAGGTAGATGTACAAGGACGCCGCGGCGAGCAGGCCCGCGACCCGGTTGAGCCCCGGCAGCACCGGAAGTGCCGGGACCCAGGCCAGCAGGAGCACCCCGCCGAGGACGAGCAGCTCGCGCTGCGGGTCGCCGAAGAACCCGGGGACGGTCACGACCGCCGCAGCGGAGGAGGCCAGTCGGTGCCACGTCGTCCGGGAGCGGGCGACGAACCAGCCCAGGGCGAACAGCCACAGCACCGGCATGGTGTGCGGCACACCCGGGTCGACGACGTCGTAGCGGACCAGCAACCCGACGCCGAACAGGAGCGCCGGGACGACGAGCGGGTGCCGTCGTTCCAGCCTCGCCACCGGAGGCAGGGCGAGCAGCGCGGCGACGGCGACGAGGACGTAGACGAGGACCTCGATGAACCAGAAGTGCCACTGCTCCGTCCACGTCGGCGGACCCACGATGGCGTTGAGCAGCAGCACGTTCGCGAGCGTGTACCGGTCGGTGACGAGGGCGGCGACGGCGATGAAGGCGACCGACGGCACGACGACGCGGGCGATGCTGCCCAGGTGCCGGCGCAGCCGGGCCAGCACGTCGCCCCCGCCGAGCTGGAACCGGGCGAAGTTGAACCCCGCCACCGCCATCAGCACGTGCGCGCCACCCGGTAGGGCCAGCAGCTTCGCATGGGTCGCCACGATGAGCACGATCGCCACCGCGCGCAGGACGACACTGGTCTCCACCGTCGCGATCCGCCGGCGCCGGCGGGCTGCGGTGGTCCGCGCCGACCGGGGCACCAGGTCCCGGACCGGGGTGACGTGCCACCCCTCGGGAAGGTGCCCGAGAACCTGCTCGAGGCGGATGGAGGTCTCGACGTAGGACAGGGAGTCCCCGCCGAGACCGACGAACGTGTCGTCGTCCCCGACGTCCTCCCGGTCCAGCAGGACGCCGAACAGCCGCCGCAGGTCCTCGGTGCTCCGGACCGTCTCCGGCGCGTCCGTGAGGGCAGACGTGGCGTCCGTGGCCGGCGCCTCGCAGGCCTCGGCCAGCGCCGCGACCGCCCGGTAGTCCGTCTTGCCGTTCCCGAGCCGGGGCAGGTCCCGGACGGCGCGGGCCACCACCGAGCGGGCCGGCAGACCCAGCTCCGCGGCGACGGTCCGGGCGAGCAGGTCGACGTCCGGGTGGTCACCCTCGACGGCCGCGACGATCCGCTCGTCGGTCGACGCGCAGGCCGCGCGCACCCCGAGGCCGGCGAACAGGTCCTCCACCCGGTCGAGGTCGATCCGCAGCCCGAAGAGCTTGGCGAACCGGCTCAGCCGGCCGACGATCTCGTACAGCCCGTCCGGGTGCCGGCGGGCCACGTCCCCGGTGCGCAGCTCGGTCACCGTGGCGCCCAGCGCCAGGTCGTGCGGGCCGTGGGCGTACCCGAGCATGACGTTGGGGCCGGTGTAGACCAGCTCGCCGACGGCGGGGTCCTGCTGGTCTCGAGGGCCGGGTTCGGCGCCGGACCCGGCGTCCGGGGCCAGCGGACGCAGGTGGAACGTCCCGCCGGGAATCGGGACGCCGATGGTCTGCGGCCGCTGCGCTGCCAGGTCCGCCGGCAGGCACGCCATCCGCGCGGTCGCCTCGGTCTGCCCGTACATGACGACGAGGTCCCAGCCGCGGCGTCGTCCGAGCTCGGCGAACTGCCGCACCCGCTCGGGGGCGAGCCGTCCCCCGGCCTGGGTGACGAGCCGCAGCGACGGCAGGTCCCGGTCGGCGAAGCCGGCACGGTCGAGCAGCTCGAAGGTGTGCGGGACCCCGGGCAGGGTCGTCACGCGCCGGGCGGTGAACGCCTGCCAGAAGCACGGGTCGACCACGGACAGGTCCGTGAGCAGCAGGCTGGCGCCGACGGCCAGGTGGCTGTTGAGCACCGACAGCCCGTAGGAGTACGACAGCGGCAGTGTCGTGACTGCGACGTCGGTGCTGCGGATCCCGAGGGCCTCGACGATCGACTCGGCGTTCGCCTGCAGGTTGGTGGCGGAGAGCCGGACGAGCTTGGGGGAGCCGGTGGTCCCGGACGTGCTGAGCAGCAGGGCGAGGTCCGGGTGCAACCGGTGCGCCGTGCCCTCGCGCCGGACGTCGAGACGAGGCAGGTCGTCCTCGCCCGGGACGACGACGACGTCCGGGTCGTAGGCCGCGGCCAGTGAGGTGACGGCGTCCGGTTTGTCGTGCGGGACGAGGACGACGGGGTGGCCCCCGGTGAGGGCGGCGAGGTAGGCCACGACCGTCGGCACGTCGTTGCGGGCCGGGACGAGGACGAGGCGGCGGGTGGTCCCGAGGGCGGCCAGGGTGGTGCCGACGAGGTCCGCCAGCTCGGCGTAGCCGACGGCGCGGTCCGGGGTGAGCAGCGCCGGGCGGTCGCCGAAGCGTGCCAGGCCGCTTGCGAACGGCACGCGGTGGAGCAGGAGGGCCGGCGCGGCGGCACGGGGGGGCGTCGACACCCGGAGCACTCTAAAGTAAGGATAGCCTTACCTTCAAGGCGTGCTGGCGGCCGGTCACCGCAGGCAGCAGACCGGGACTACGCTCCCCGCCGTGCCAGAGAAGATCGTCCTGCGTCTGGACAGCCGGACGCCGCCGCCGCCCCCGCACCTGCGCGTCCTGCTCGGCACGCCGGTGGTCCCCGAGCTGCTGAGCCTCGACGCCGGGGACGACGGACTGCGGCTCGGTGAGTACGTGGCGGTCCCGACCGGGCAGGCGGTCACGGCCCAGGGCGAGACGGCGGACCTGTACCTACTGCAGCTGCGCACGGACGACTCCGCGGCCTCCTGACCCGGTGAGCCGTGTCGGCTCTCCGCCCTAGAGTGCCGGGCGTGAGCGAGCCGACAGCGAGGACCTTCCCCACCGACTTCACCTGGGGTGCCGCGACGGCGTCCTACCAGGTCGAGGGCGCCGTCGAGGAGGACGGCCGCGGCCCGTCGATCTGGGACACGTTCTGCCACACTCCGGGCCGGGTGGCGAACGGCGACACCGGCGACGTCGCCTGCGATCACTACCACCGCTACCGCGAGGACGTCGCCCTGCTACGTGACCTGGGACTGGGCGCCTACCGGTTCTCCGTGGCGTGGCCCCGGGTGCAGCCCGACGGGTCGGGCCCGGCCAACCCGGCAGGTCTGGCGTTCTACGACCGGCTCGTCGACGAGCTGCTGGCCGCCGGGGTCGAGCCGTGGACGACGCTGTACCACTGGGACCTGCCGCAGGCGCTCGAGGACGCCGGCGGGTGGCGGGTCCGGCAGACCGCCGAGCGGTTCGCCGAGTACGTCGACCTCGTCACCGCCGCGCTCGGCGACCGGGTCCGCCACTGGATCACCCTCAACGAGCCGTGGGTGTCCTCCGTGCTCGGGCACGTCGCCGGCGTCCACGCCCCCGGCAGCACCGACCCTGCGCTGGCGCTGCCGACCGCTCACCACCTGCTGCTCGCCCACGGCCTGGCCGTCCCCGTCGTCCACGCGGCCGTGCCGGACGCCCAGGTCGGCATCACCCTGAACCTCTCCGACGTCACCGCGGCCAGCGATGACGCGGCCGACGTCGAGGCCGCCCGCCGCGTCGACGGCACCCAGAACCGACTGTTCCTCGACCCGGTGCTGCACGGGCGCTACCCGACCGACGTGCTCGACGACCTCGCCAAGCTCGGGCCGCTGGACGTCGTGCGGGACGGCGATCTTGCCGTGATCGGCGCGCCGACGGACTTCCTCGGCGTGAACTACTACTTCGGTTTCCAGGTCGCCGGGGCCGGCAGCGGCCGACCCGGCGTCCCTGCCGGCGCCGCCTACCCGACGGCCCCCGACGCCGTCCTCGTCGACCGCGGCCTGCCCCGGACCGCGATGGGCTGGGAGGTGCGGGCCGAGGGACTGACCGAGCTGCTGCGCCGGCTGCACCGGGAGTACCCCGGCACCCCGGTCGTCATCACCGAGAACGGGTCCGCCTGGGACGACGAGGTCTCCCCGGACGGCCAGGTGCACGACCCGCAGCGGGCCGCCTACCTGCGCGACCACCTCGCCGCCTGTCTTGACGCACTCGACGAAGGGGTCCCGCTGCGCGGCTACTTCGCGTGGTCGCTGCTGGACAACTTCGAGTGGGCCGAGGGGTACGCCAAGCGGTTCGGGATCGTGCGGGTCGACTACGACACACAGGCCCGGACGCCGAAGGACAGTGCCCGGGCGTACGCCGAGGTGGCTCGGACCGGACGTCTCCCGCTGGGGGAAGACCTCGGTCACGCTCGCTGACTCAGCCGAGGTCGCGGGTGTCCCGGCGGAACAACCGGAGCTGCAGCGACAGCAGCGTGTAGTAGCCGACGAGCGCGGTCACCTCGAACACGCCGCCGGGGCCGATGACCTCGCGCACCGCCGTGAACTCGTCGTCCTCGAGGTCGCCGTGGGTCATCAGGGCCAGCGCCGTCCGCGCCGCGGCGACGTCCGCGGGCGCCCCCCGGGTCGGGGTGCCGCCGGCACGGACCGTCTCGACGTCCGCTGGGTCGACGCCCGCGGCCAGGGCCAGCGGCTCGTGCACCCGCCACTCGACGTCGCTGCCGTGGTGGGCCGCGACGCAGAGGATGACCAGCTCACGCGCCGAGTCGGGGAGCCGCCCCCGGTAACGCAGCGTCGCACCGAGCTCCTGCAGCGCGTCCCCGATCGGGGGGTTGAGCAGCATCGGCCCGAACGGGCCGGACAGCTGCCCGTCGGGACCCACGAGTGGCACCCCGCCCTGCGGCGCCACCCCGCGAGGACCGCCGGTGATCCGGTCGTACAGGGCACGCTGCTCGTCGTCGAGCACGTCCGGAGTGAGCGGGGGCAACCGGGGCTGGTCCCTGGACGAGGTCGTCATGCCCGCGAGTCTGCCTGCGGGCGGGTCCACGTGGGACGGGGGATGTCGAACTCCTCGAACACCAGCCAGGTGCGCGTCGACAGGACGCCGGGAACCGACTGCACCCGGTCCAGGACGACCTCGCGCAGGGCGGCGTTGTCCGGCGCCCGCACGAGGGCCAAAACGTCGTGGTCGCCGGCCACCAGCGCGGCGTGCACGACGAACGGGATCTCCCGCAGGGCGGCCGAGACCTCCCGCCAGGTGTTCTGGGTGATGCCGATCGAGATGTATGCCGACGTGCCGAACCCCGCCCGTTCCGGGTTCAGCTGCGCCCGGAACGCGGTGATGACGCCGTCGGCCACGAGCCGCTCGATCCGGGCGTAGGCGTTCGTGCGCGAGACGTGCACCTGTTCGGCCACTCGGCGTACCGAGGTCCGGGCGTCCTCGACGAGCAGGTCCACGATCCGCCGGTCCACCTCGTCGAGAGGGCGGGCCGAACGTCCCGCTGTGGGCCCGGCAGTGGGCGTGACCTGGGACACGTGTGCTCCGGTTCCGTCGTTCACGAGCCAAGTGTCCCGCAATCTCGGCGGATGTTGAGCCAGCCTCGCTGGCGCCGCACGATGGTCTGCCAAAGCGTCCAGAGGTCCCAGCAGGAGGCCCGCATGACGACGACGTCCGAGTCCGACCTGTCCACCCACGGGGCCACCCGGCTCCTGCCGAGCCCGGACCCGGTCCGGCTGCTGGACGAGCAGGGCCGACGCACCGGTGGCGACGAGCGCTATCCCGCGCCCTCCGACACGGACCTCCTTGAGATGTACCGGCGGATGGTCGTCGGCCGGCGGTTCGACGTCCAGGCCACCGCCCTGACCAAGCAGGGCCGGCTGGCCGTCTACCCCTCCGCTCGCGGCCAGGAGGCTTGCCAGGTGTCCGCCGTGATGGCGGTCCGCGACGACGACTGGGTGTTCCCGACCTACCGCGAGTCGATGGCCCTCGTCGCTCGGGGCATCGACCCGGTGCAGGTGCTCACCCTGCTGCGCGGTGACTGGCACTGCGGCTACGACCCGGTCGCCACCCGCACGGCGCCGCAGTGCACGCCGCTGGCCACCCAGACCGTCCACGCGGCCGGCCTGGCCTACGGCGAGTCGCTGCAGGGGCGGGACACGGTCGCGGTGGCGTTCATCGGCGACGGCGCGACGAGCGAGGGCGACTTCCACGAGGCGGTGAACTTCGCCGCCGTCTTCAAGGCCCCCGTCGTCTTCCTGGTCCAGAACAACCGTTACGCGATCAGCGTGCCGCTGGCCAAGCAGACCGCTGCTCCCTCCCTGGCCTACAAGGGCGTCGGCTACGGCGTGGAGTCCGAGCAGGTCGACGGCAACGACCCGGTGGCCATGCTCGCCGTCATGCGCCGGGCCGTCGAGCACGCCCGCGCCGGCCACGGGCCGTTCCTCGTCGAGGCGCACACCTACCGGATGGACGCGCACACCAACGCCGACGACCCGAGCCGTTACCGCGACGCCGCCGAGGTCGAGGCGTGGGCGGGACGCGACCCGCTGACCCGGCTGGAGGCGTACCTGCGCTCCGCCGGTGTCCTCGACGACGCCGGCGCCGAGGAGGTCCGGGCCCAGGCCGAGTCCTTCGCCGCGGACCTGCGGACGCGGATGAACGCCGACCCCGACCTCGACCCGCTGGAGCTCTTCGAGCACGTGTACGCGACCCCGACCACCCAGCTGCTCGAGCAGCGCGAGCAGCTCCGGGCCGAGATGGAGGCCGAGCCGGACGCCGAGCTGATGGGCGAGCCGGCGGACGAGCAGGAGGACCCCCGGTGAGCACGACCTTCGCCACGGCGCTCAACACCGCACTGCGCGACGCGATGAGCGAGGACGAGCGCGTGCTGGTCCTCGGTGAGGACGTCGGTCGGCTCGGCGGCGTGTTCCGGGTGACCGACGGCCTGATGGACCAGTTCGGGGAGAAGCGCTGCTTCGACACCCCGCTCGCCGAGGCCGGCATCGTCGGCTTCGCCGTCGGGCTCGCGATGTCCGGCATGCGCCCGGTGGTCGAGATGCAGTTCGACGCCTTCGCGTACCCGGCCTTCGAGCAGATCACCTCCCACGTCGCCAAGCTGCGCAACCGCACTCGGGGCGCCGTCGGGATGCCGATCGTCATCCGGGTGCCCTTCGCCGGCGGCATCGGCGGGGTCGAGCACCACTGCGACTCCAGCGAGGCGTACTACGCCCACACCCCCGGACTCAAGGTCGTCACCCCCGCCACCGTCGACGACGCCTACTCGCTGCTGCGTGAGGCCATCGCCGACCCCGACCCGGTCGTGTTCATGGAGCCCAAGAAGCTCTACTGGTCCAGTGCGGACGTCGAGCTGCCCGCGGCCGCGCCGCCGTTCGGGCGGGCCGTCGTCCGCCGGCGGGGGGACGACGTCACCCTGGTCGCCTACGGTCCCACGGTGCCGGTCGCGATGGAGGCCGCTGAGGCCGCTCGGGACGAGGGCTGGGACGTCGAGGTCGTCGACCTGCGCACCGTCGTCCCGTTCGACGACGAGACCGTGCTCGCGTCCGTGCGCCGCACCGGCCGGTGTGTCGTGCTGCAGGAGGCGCAGGGCTTCGCCGGGGTCGGCGCGGAGATCGCGGCCCGGGTGCAGGAGCGGGCGTTCCACTCGCTGCACGCCCCGGTGCTGCGGGTCAGCGGTTTCGACATCCCCTACCCGGCGCCGAAGCTCGAGCACGTCCACCTGCCGGACGTCGACCGCGTCCTGGACGCCGTCGCCCGGCTGCAGTGGGACGACCAGCCCGACACCCGCTGGACCGGTGGCCCCGACGCCCACGGGCTCACCGCCGCCGGACTCGGTGGTGTCGCGTGAGCGCCGTGTTCACGCTGCCCGACCTCGGTGAGGGGCTGACCGAGGCCGAGATCGTCGCCTGGCGGGTCGCCGTCGGGGACGAGGTGGAGACCGACCAGGTCGTCGTCGAGGTGGAGACCGCCAAGGCGGCCGTCGAGGTGCCCTGCCCGCACGCGGGCCGCGTCGTGGCCCTGCACGCCGAGCCGGGTGAGGTGCTCCCCGTCGGCCGGCCGCTGATCACCATCGAGCCGGTCGCCGGTGCCACCGGCCGCGGACAGGAGCCGGCCGAGCCGGCCGCGCACGCCACCTACCGGGAGGAGGAGCGGGCCGGGTCCGGCAACGTCCTCATCGGCTACGGCACCGGAGCTGGCGGCGGGAACCGGCGGCGACGTCGCCTCGGTCGTCCGCAGGTGTCCCAGAACGGAGCATCGGTCGCCCCGCGCGAGTCCGGGCCCGTCGCTGCGCGGCAGGCGGTCCGGGTGATCTCCCCGGTCGTGCGCCGGCTCGCCCTCGAACGCGGGGTCGACCTGCACACGCTCACCCCGACCGGCCCGGGCGGGGTGATCCGCCGCCGGGACGTCGAGGCCGCGGCCGCCGTGGCGCCGCACGGGGTCGGCCCCGACGGGGCCGGCCACGACGGGGCTGGCCGCGACGGGGCCGGCCCCGGTGAGGAGCGCATCCCGCTGCGCGGGCTGCGCCGGGCGGTCGCGGAGAAGGTCACCCGCTCCCGCCGGGAGATCCCCGACGTCACCATCTGGGTGGACGTCGACGCCACCGGGCTGCTCGAGGCGCGCCGGGCGCTGCAGGCGGCCTACCCCGACCACCGGATCAGCGTGCTGGCCCTCGTGGCCCGGTTCTGCCTGGCGGGGCTGCGCCGGTACCCGGAGCTCAACGCGCGCGTCGACGGCGACGACATCGTCCGCTCCCGCGCGGTGCACCTCGGCTTCGCCGCGCAGACCGACCGCGGCCTGCTCGTGCCCGTCGTCCGCGACGCGCACGCCCTGACGACCGTCGAGCTGGCCGACGCGCTCGCCGAGACGACCGCGCAGGCCCGGGCCGGCACGCTGCCTGCGGAGCGGCTCGCCGGCGGCACGTTCACGCTCAACAACTACGGCGTGTTCGGCGTCGACGGGTCCACGCCGATCCTCAACCACCCCGAGGCCGCGCTCGTCGGCCTCGGACGGATCGTCGACAAGCCCTGGGCCGTCGACGGCCGGCTCGAGGTCCGCGCGGTGACCCAGGTGAGCCTGACGTTCGACCACCGGGTCTGCGACGGCGGCGTGGCCGGCGGCTTCCTGCGCTACGTCGCCGACTGCATCGAGTCCCCCACCGTGCTGCTCGGTGCGGTGTAGCCGCCGAGCGGACCTTCGGCCCTGCCCGTCGGCGCACGGGAGGCGTTGGCTTCTCCTCAGCAGTCACCGATCCTGAGGAGGACACGATGAGGGCCTTGCGCCTGGAGAGCTGGAAGTCCGAGCCCAAGCTCGTCGAGGTCCCGGACCCGACACCCGGCCCCGGGGAGGCCGTGATCCGGGTCGGCGGCGCCGGCGCCTGCCACTCGGACCTGCACCTCATGCACGACTTCGACGCCGGGGCGGTGCCGTGGCAGCCCCCGTTCACCCTGGGGCACGAGAACGCCGGCTGGGTGCACGCCCTCGGCGAGGGTGTCGCGGGCTTCGAGATCGGCCAGGCCGTCGCCGTCTACGGACCGTGGGGCTGCGGCCGCTGCCGGCGCTGCCTCGCCGGCGTGGAGACGTACTGCGAGAACCCCGCCGAGGCACCCGCCCCCGGCGGTGGCGGCGGTCTGGGTGCGGACGGCGGGATGGCCGACTACATGCTCGTCCCGGCCGCCGAGCGGCACCTGCTGCCGCTGCCCGAGGGCCTGGAGCCCGCGTACGCCGCGCCGCTCACCGACGCCGGTCTGACGCCGTTCCACGCTGTCGCCCGGTCGTGGGGCAAGCTCGGCCCGCGAGCCACCTGCGTCGTCATCGGCACCGGCGGCCTGGGGCACCTCGCCGTCCAGATCGCCAAGCAGACCACCGGCGCCCGCGTCATCGCGGTCGACGTCCGGGACGAGGCGCTCGAGGTCGCCCGGTCGATGGGAGCAGACCACCTGGTCACCGCCGACGCCGCCGCGGCCGACCGGATCCGCGAGCTCACCGGGGGTCGTGGCGCGGACGTCGTCATCGACTGCGTCGGCAACGACTCCACCCTGGCCCTGGGCGCGCAGACGGTCACCGTGCTCGGTGACCTCACCATCGTCGGGATCGGCGGCGGCACCCTGCCGGTCGGCTTCTTCTCGGTTCCCTACGAGGCCAGCGTCCAGACGACGTACTGGGGCAGCAGCCCCGAGCTCGCCGACGTCCTCGACCTCGCCGCCCGCGGCCTGCTCACCCCGAAGGTGACGACGTACTCCCTCGACGACGCCGTCCAGGCCTACCACGACCTGGCCGAGGGCAAGGTCGAGGGCCGAGCGGTGATCGTCCCGTAGGGACGCTTCGCGCCCGGCCGTCCGTCGGCAGCACCTGCCCTGACCGCCCTGACCCGAACAGGAGGACTCATGTCGGTCCAGCCCGTCGCGCACGAGACCCGGCCCGAGGACGTCGACGTGCTGCTGCGCGGCGACATGCCGCTCGGCGTCGAGGAGTACGCCGCCGAGAAGGTCGCCCACACGACCCGCCTCGCGGGCCGACCCGTTCGACGGGTCCGTGCCGTCGTGACGCACCTGCCCGACCCGTCGATCCCGGAGCCGTTCCGCGTCGAGGCGTCGATGGACGTCGGGCACACCTCGGTACGGGCGGTCGGGCAGGGCGAGCGGCCGCGTGAGGCGGTGGACGCCGTCGTCGAGCGGATCGAGCGACGGCTGGTACGGCTGACCGACCGCTGGCAGGATCGGTCCCGGTGGACCGGCCCGCCGGCACCAGAGCCGGGGAGCCGCCCCGGGACCGTCGAGCGGCCCGTCGAGGAGCGAGAGGTGGTGCGCCGCAAGACGTTCGCCGTCGCCCCGCGGAGCGTCGAGGAGGCCCTCGCCGACATGGACGTGCTCGACCACGACTTCTACCTCTTCGTCGACGCGGCGAGCGGGCAGGACGCGGTGGTGTACCGGCGGGAGGGCGGCGGCTACGGCGCCATCGGGCTGCCGGTGGACGCCGACCTGCCGGCGGGTGTCGTCCTGCGGCCGGGACCTGCGGATCTCGACGAGGCCGCCGCCCGCCGCCGCCTCGACGACGGTGGGGAGCGGTTCGTCTTCTACCGGGACACCAGCAGCCGGCGCGGGCACGTGGTCTACCGCCGTTACGACGGCCACTACGGGCTCATCACCCCGGCCTGAGACCGGCACCAACGGCGGCGCGGCCAGCGGTCCTCAGCCGATCACGACGCGTTCCTGCGGGTAGCGGTAGAGCACCTCGCGCCGTCGCAGGGCGAGCGCCGTCGCCAGGGTCACCGGGCCGACGCGACCGGTGAACATCAACAGGACGAGGACGACCTGGTCGCCGGTCGGCAGGGCGTCGGTGATGCCGGTCGACAGTCCCACCGTCCCGAAGGCGGAGACGACCTCGAACAGGGACCGGCTCAGCGTGGACCCGGCGGTGGCGGTGAAGTACAGCGTGGCGAGGAGCACGGCGGCCCCGGCCACCACGGTCACGGCCACCGCCTGGCGCTGCGTGCTGGTCGGGATCCTGCGGTGGAAGGCGCGCACGTCGGGGCGGCCCCGCACCTCCGCCGCGACGATCAGGGCCAGCACGACCGCCGTCGACACCTTGATGCCGCCGGCGGTGCTGGCGCTGCCGCCGCCGATGAACATGAGCACGGTCGACCCGAACCACGTCGCCTCCGTCATCGCGGCGACGTCGAGGCTGTTGAAGCCGGCCGTCCGTGGCATCGCACCGGAGAACACTCCGGCGAGCAGCTTCCCGGGGGTGTCCAGCGGTCCCAGGGTGCGCGGATTGGTCCACTCCGACGCCAGGACCAGCGCCGTCCCCGCGGCGAGGAGCAGCGCGGTCCCCAGCACGGTGATCCGGGTGTGCAGGCTCCACCGGTCGGGACGGCGCAGCTCGCGGCGCAGCTCGAGCAGCACGGGGAAGCCGAGTCCGCCGAGGACGACGGCGACGAGGACGGAACCGAGGACCACAGGGTCATGGACGAAACGGACCAGGCTGTCGTCCCACAGTGCGAACCCGGCGTTGTTGAAGGCCGAGACGGCGTGGAACAGGCCCAGCCAGGCAGCCCGCAGCGGCGGCTCGTCGTAGGCGGTGACGAACCGCAGGGCCAGCAGCAGCGTGGCGGCACCCTCGACGACCGCGGACACCCGGGCGACGCCGACCACCACTCGGCGGACGTCGCCCAGACCCAGGCTGTGCATCTCGGTGGCCGCGGTGAGCCGCTGCCGCAGCCCCAGGCGCCGCGAGATCAGCAGGCCCGCCAACGACGCGGACGTCATGATGCCGAAGCCGCCGAGCTGGATCAGGCCGAGGATGACGGCGTGGCCGAACGGCGACCAGTATGAGCCCGTGTCGACGACGACGAGCCCGGTGACGCTCACCGCAGAGGTGGCCGTGAACAGCGCCTCGACCAGCGTGGCGCTCCCCCGGCCGGCCCGGGCGACGGGCAGGGAGAGCAGCGCGGTGCCCAGCAGCACCGCCGCGGCGAACCCGGCGACGATGACCTGCGCGGGGTGCAGCGTCACAGGCATCTGCGGCAGCCGCCGACCGGCACCGACCGGGCCGCTCGCACGGGTGACCGCCACGGCCCCACTGTGGGCCTCCCGGCAGCCGCCGACGGCACCCCACCGGGCCCGGACGACGAATCTTGACGCGTCCCTGACGGGCCGGTGTCACGGCTCGAAGCGGTAGCCCAGTCCAGGCTCGGTGAGCAGGTGCCGGGGCCGCGAAGGATCCCGTTCGAGCTTGCGGCGCAGCTGGGCGAGGTAGACGCGCAGGTAGTGCGACTCGGTCCCGTACCCGGGCCCCCACACCTCCTGCAGCAGGACCCGGTGCGGCACGAGCCGTCCCCGCCTGCGGACGAGCACCTCCAGCAGGTGCCACTCGGTCGGCGTCAGCCGCACCGCGGCCCCGTCCTTGAGCACCCGCGCCGCGCGCAGGTCGATCCGCAGGTCCCCGGCGTCGACGACCGCCAGAGCGTCGTCGGCCGCGCCGCGGCGGACAGCGGCCCGCAGGCGGGCCAGCAGCTCGTCGACGCCGAACGGCTTGGTCACGTAGTCGTCGGCTCCCGCATCCAGCGCCCGCACCTTCTCCGCCGACTGGTCGCGGGCCGACAGGACGACGACCGGGGTGCGGGACCGGCGCCGCAGCGTCCGGAGCAGGTCGACGCCGTCGACGTCCGGCAGGCCCAGGTCCAGGACGATGACGTCGGGGCCTTCGGCGGCAGCCGCTGCCAGCGCGGCCCGGCCCGTCGTCGTCGAGGTCACGCTCCAGCCCTGCGAGCGCAGGGTCAGGGTCAGGGCCCGGCCCAGTCCCGGGTCGTCCTCGACGAGCAGGGCGTGCATCAGGCCACCGGAACCCGTAGGGACATGGTCAAGCCCCCTTCGGGCGTGGACTCCACGGCCAGCACCGCATCCACCGCGTCGGCGAGTCCCTGGGCCACGGCCAGCCCGAGACCGGGACCGCCGTGACTGCTGGAGTCGTCGAGCCGTTGGAAGGGCTCGAACACCCGGCGCCGGTCCGCCTCCGGGATGCCCGGTCCGTGGTCGACGACGCGGACGACGACGTCGCCGGCCCCGGCTCGTGCGGTGAGGACAACCGGGCCGGCGCCGTCGGGGTTGTGCCGGACGGCGTTCTCCACGAGGTTCGCGATGACGCGTTCGAGCAGACCGGGATCCGTCCGCACGGGGGGCAGCTCGTCCGGGACGTCGATCCGGACCCGGTCGTGCGGGCTGCCCGCGACCGCTGGCCCGATCACCTCCTCCAGCGGCACCGGCACCAGGAGAGGCTGGATGACACCGACCTGGAGCCGCGACAGGTCCAGGAGGTTGTCGATGAGCCGCTGGAGGCGCTCGGCTCCGTCGATCACCGTGCTCAACAGCTCGTCGCGGTCCGCTGGTGACCACTCGACCGGCAGCCGCAACCCGGACGCGGCGGCCCGGATGGAGGCCAGCGGAGTGCGCAGGTCGTGAGACACCGCGGCCAGCAGCGCCGTCCGGACGGCGAGACCCTGTTCCAGCCGGTGGGCCTCCTCCGCCCGACGCCGCAGCCGCCCCCGCTCCAGGACGACGGCCGCCTGGGACCCGAAGGCGGTCAGCACGCGCCGGTCGTCCTCCGACAGTGGCGGCGGGCTCAGCACCAGCCTGAGCCGGTGACCGATCGCGAGGCGTTCACGGTCGGGCCCCGACAGGTCCCCGGAGGCAGCCAGCCGGTGCCACGACCCGTCGGCGTCCCGTTCCTCCAGGGCCGCCCCGACGACGCCGAAGGTCTCCCGGAGGCGCCCGACGAGGGCCTCCACCGAGTCCTCCCCGCGCAGGACGGCGGCTGCCAGGAGACTGAGCGCCTCGGACTCGGCGCGACTGCTCTGGGCGCGCTGCCGGTGCCGCTCCGAGACGTCGACGACCGTCGCCACGGCGGCGGAGACCAGGACGAACACCACGAGCGCCAGGGCCTGCTCGGGCTCGGCCACCTTCCACGTGTACCGGGGTTCGGTGAACCAGTAGTTGAGGACGGCGCTGCCGACGACCGCCGAGGTGAGTGCGGGCAGGAGCCCACCGACGATGGCGACGGTCACCGACAGGGTGAGGAACAGCATGAGCTCGGTCGCGGTGCTGTGGGCCGAACGGGTCGTGGCCAGCGCCGCGCCGAGCAGCGCCGGCCCACCGAGCGCCAGCACCCAGCCCGCGACCGTGCGCCGCGCCGACAACGCGCTACCGGCCGGTGTGCGTGCCCGCCGCGGCGTCATCCGGTCAACGTACCGCCGGGTCTGCGACGCGCCCCGACGCCCGAGGCCCCGACGCCCGAGGCCCGGTCGTAGCGGGCCTAGACTCGCGCCTATGCCCACGGCCCTGCTGCTGGAGAACGTCCACCCTGTCGCCGAGCAGGTGCTCGCGACCGCGGGCTGGCAGGTGCGCACCGTCCCCCGTGCCCTCGACGAGGTCGAGCTCGCCGCCGCCCTGGACGGCGTCGAGCTCCTGGGCATCCGGTCCAAGACCCAGGTCCCTGCGACGGTCATCGAGAAGGCGCCCCAGCTCGTGGCGCTCGGCGCCTTCTGCATCGGGACCAACCAGATCGACCTGCGCGCTGCGGCCGCGAACGGCACCGCGGTGTTCAACGCCCCGTTCAGCAACACCCGCAGCGTCGTCGAGATGGCGATCGCCGAGATCATCGCGTTGACCCGTCGGCTCACCCAGAAGGACCGGGCCCTGCACGACGGGATCTGGGACAAGTCGGCCAACGGCGCCCACGAGGTCCGTGGCCGGACCCTGGGGATCGTCGGGTACGGCAACATCGGCAGCCAGCTGTCCGTCGTCGCCGAGGCGCTCGGGATGCGGGTGCTGTTCTACGACACGGCCGACAAGCTGGCCCTGGGCAACGCACGGCGGTGCGCGACGCTCGACGAGCTGCTCGCCGAGGCGGACGTCGTGACCCTGCACGTCGACGGCCGTCCTGGGAACGCGGGGATGTTCGGCGACGCGCAGCTGCGCCGGATGCGGCCGGGCTCCATCCTCATCAACCTCTCCCGCGGGTTCGTCGTCGACCACGAGGCGCTGCGCGAGCACGTCCTGAGCGGTCACCTCTCCGGCGTCGCCGTCGACGTCTTCCCCACGGAGCCGAAGGCCCAGGGCGAGCCGTTCGACTCCATCCTGCGGGGCCTGCCCAACGTCATCCTCACCCCGCACATCGGTGGGTCCACCGAGGAGGCCCAGGAGCACATCGGCATGTTCGTCGCGTCCAAGCTGCGGGACTACTGCGCCACGGGGACGACGACGCTCAGCGTCAACCTGCCGACCCTGGACCTGCCGCACCGGCCGGAGAACCACCGGCTCGCGCACCTGCACCACAACATCCCCGGCGTCCTGGCCCGGGTCAACGGGGTGCTGGCCGACCACGGCGTCAACGTCGAGGGCCAGCTGCTCGCCACCCGAGGTGACCTCGGGTACGTGCTCACCGACGTCGACCTCGCCTACGCCCCGGACGTCGTCGCCGAGCTCGCCGCGCTCGAGGAGACCGTCCGGCTGCGGGTCCTGTCCTGACCGGGCCGACGGTGACCTCTGGTCCCGGGGGTCGCTGCGACCCAGCGGATCTCGAGAACCGGCTGCGCGCCGTCGTCGGCCGACCCAACGTGCTGACCGACCGGGACGTCACCGTCTCCTACGAGACCGACTGGACCCGCCGGTTCTCCGGCCACGCCCGCTGCGTCGTGCGGCCCGGCACCACCGAGGAGGTCGCCGAGGTCCTGCGCGCCTGCAGCGCCGCCGGCGTGCCGGTCGTCGTCCAGGGCGGTAACACCGGGCTCGTCGGAGGCGGCGTCCCGGCCGGCGGTGAGGCGCTGCTCAGCACCACCCGGCTGCGTGCCCTCGGCGACGTCGACCCGGTCGCCGCCCAGGTCACCGTGGGGGCCGGGGTGACGCTGGCCGCCCTGCAGCGGCACGTCCGCCCGCACGGCCTCGACCTCGGGGTCGACCTCGCCGCCCGCGACTCGGCCACCGTCGGTGGCCTGGTCGCCACCAACGCCGGCGGGGAGAAGGTGATCCGGCACGGGAGCATGCGCGCCCAGGTCGTCGGTCTGCAGGCGGTGCTCGCCGACGGCACCGTGCTGACCCGGCTCACCGGGCTGCCCAAGGACAACACCGGCTACGACCTCGTCTCGTTACTCGCCGGCAGCGAGGGGACGCTCGCCGTCATCACCGCCGTCCGGGTGCGGCTCGTCCCGGTGCTCGCGGCCCGCACCGCCGCCCTGCTCGCCCTCGACGGCACCGCCACGGCGCTCGCGGCGCTCGCCGTCCTGCGCGAGCAGCTGCCGGCGATCGAGGGCGCCGAGCTGTTCCTCGCCACCGGGCTCGACGTCGTCCGCCGGCACACCGGCCTGCCGGCCCCGCTCCCGGGCGAGCACCCCGCCTACCTGCTCGTCGAGGTCGCGGGGCGCACCGACCCCACCGGCGAGCTGCTCGTCGCGCTCGAGGAGGTCAGCGGACTGGACGGCGTCCGGGACGTCGTCCTGGCCAGCGACGGGCCCGGCCGTGAGCGGCTGTGGCGCTACCGTGAGGCGCACACCGAGGCCGTCAGCGCCGAAGGGGTGCCGGTCAAGCTCGACGTCGCCGTCCCGGTCGGCCGGCTCGCGGACGTCGTCGCGGTTCTGCCGGACGTCGTCACCGCTGCCGCTCCCGGCGCGCGCACCGTGGTCTTCGGGCACCTCGGCGAGGGCAACCTGCACGTCAACGTCCTCGGCGTCGCCGGTGACCCGGTCGCCGAGCACGCGGTCGAGGAGGCCGTCCTGCGCGCGGTGGCCGCCGAGGGCGGGTCGATCAGCGCCGAGCACGGGGTCGGCCGGGCCAAGGTCGAGTGGCTGTCGCTCACCCGCTCCGACGCCGAGATCGCCGTGATGCGGGCGGTCAAGGGCGCCCTCGACCCGGCCGGTCTGCTGAACCCTGGTGTGCTCCTGCCGCGCTGAGCCGACGTGGGGTGCTCCAGGCCGAGGCACGGTCCCCGTGCCACCGCGCCGGATCACCGTCAGAATGGCCGTCATGACCTCACTGCAGACGGACACCAACGCTGCCCCGTCGTTCGTCGAGCCGCCCTCCCCCGAGTCGCTGCGGCGGGTGCTGGACGGACGGTGGGCCGATGTGCGCGCCGAGGCCCGTGACCTGATGCGGAGCACCACCCGGCCGTCGGCCGTGGGACTCGGCACGCAGGAGCACCGCGACCAGGTGCTGCGGGAGCTGCACGCGCTGAGGGACAGCGGCCTGCACCGTCGCGGGTTCTCCAGGGACTACGGCGGGCTCGACGACATCGGGGGTAGCGTCACTTCCTTCGAGATGCTGGGCTACGGGGACCTGTCCTTGTCCGTCAAGGCGGGTGTGCAGTGGGGACTGTTCGGTGGGGCCGTCCAGGCACTCGGCACGAAGACCCACCATGAGCGGTACCTCCCCGCGATCATGGATCTCGACCTGCTCGGCTGCTTTGCGATGACCGAGACCGGTCACGGGTCGGACGTGCAGAACCTGCGCACGACGGCCACGTACGACCCGGACCGTCGCGAGTTCGTCGTCCACACCCCGGACCCGTCCGCCCGCAAGGACTACATCGGCAACGCCGCCCGGGACGGGCGGATGGCGGTGGTGTTCGCCCAGCTGGTGACCCAGGGACGTGGGTACGGGGTGCACGCCCTCCTCGTCCCGCTGCGCGACGACGCGGGCCGGCCGCTGCCGGGCATCACCATCACGGACTGCGGCCACAAGGCCGGACTCAACGGTGTCGACAACGGCCGGATCGTCTTCGACCAGGTCCGGGTGCCGCGCGAGGCACTGCTGGACCGCTTCGCCTCCGTCGCTGAGGACGGCAGCTACTCCAGCCCCATCGAGAGTGAGTCACGCCGGTTCTTCACCATGCTCGGCACGCTGGTCCGCGGCCGGGTCAGCGTCTCCGGCAGTGCGCTCGCCGCCACCCAGGTCGCCCTGACCATCGCCGTCCGCTACGCCGAGCAGCGCCGCCAGTTCGCCGACCCGGACACCGGCGGTGAGGTGCCGCTGCTCGACTACCTGACCCATCAGCGCCGGCTGCTACCAGCCCTCGCGCGGTCCTACGCCCTGCACTTCGCCCAGTCCGAGCTCGTCGCGACCCTCCACGAGGTCCAGTCCGCCGAGCACCCGGACGACGCGCGTCAGCGAGAGCTGGAGTCCCGGGCCGCAGGACTCAAGGCGGCCGCCACCTGGCACGCCACCCGGACGATCCAGACCTGCCGCGAGGCCTGCGGCGGAGCCGGGTACCTGTCAGTGAACCAGCTGCCCGCTCTCAAGGCCGACACGGACGTCTTCACGACGTTCGAGGGCGACAACACCGTTCTGCTGCAGCTCGTCGCGAAGGGCCTGCTGACGAGCTACCGGGACCACTTCGGCGACCTCGACGTCCTGGGCACCGCCCGGTTCGTCGCGGACCAGTTCGTCGGCACGGTGATCGAGCGGACCGCCGCTCGCGCGCTGCTGCAGCGGCTCGCCGGGGCGCGCCGGGGCCCCGACGCCGACCTGCGCGACCGGGCGTGGCACGTGCAGCTGTTCGAGGACCGGGAGAAGCACGTCCTGGACTCCCTGGCCCGGCGACTGCGGGCCGCTGGACAGGACGGGGTCAGCGCGTTCGAGGTGTTCACCGCCGCGCAGGACCACGTGCTGCGCGCAGCACGGGCGCACGTCGAGCGGGTCGTCCTGGAGGCCTTCGTCGCCGCCGTGGACGCCTGCGACGACCCCCGAACCGCAGCCCTGCTCGACCGGGTCTGCGACCTGTACGTGCTGAGCAACGTCGAGGAGGACCTCGACTGGTTCACCGCTCACGGCCGGCTCACGCCGGCGCGCGCCAAGGCGGTCACCCGGGCGGTCAACGACCTGTGCCGCGAGCTTCGGCCGCACGCGCGGCTGCTCGTCGACGGCTTCGGCATCCCGGAGGAGTCGATCACCGCGGAGATGCTGCGGCCGGTCTGACCCTGGGCAGTCCAGGCTCAGTCCAGTCGGACGCCCCAGCGGGCCGTGGCGGCGGCGCCCGGCTCCAGCCGGACGACGTCCTGGCCGCTGCGGAACGCGTCGGGCGGACACGTCATCGGCTCGGCGCCCAGCCCGTGCCGGGCCCGGCCAGGGGCGAGGGTGTCCCCGGTGAACACCTCCAGGTAGCGGTACGACCCGTCCACCCACAGCGACGCCGTCCGCCCGTCCGGGCCGGTCAGCCGCACCCACGCCCGCCCCGCGTCGTCCCGGACGAGGTCACCGAAGGCGTAGTCGACGGCCAGACCGCCGAGCCGCCGCGGGCTGCGGAAGTCGTACGGGGTGCCCTCGACCGGGACGACGCCGGTCGGCAGCTGCCGACCGGCGTCGGTGTCCACCCGGGTGGTGGCGGTGACCTGCACGTCGCAGTCGTCGACGAGCCCGTCGCCGGGGGACAGGTACGGGTGGTGCCCGGTCCCGTAGGGGGCGGGCCGGTCCCCGGTGTTCACCGCCGTGGTCGTCACGGCCAGCCCCTCGTCGTCCAGCTCGTAGCGGACGGTCACGTCCAGGGAGAACGGGTACCCCTGCTGGGGGACGACGCGGGCGGCCAGGACCACCGAGGCGTCGGCGCGCTCCCGCACCCGGAAGGGGACCCAGCGCAGCAGGCCGTGGATCGCGTTGCGCTTGTCCGGCTCGGTCAGTGCGAGGTGGTGCTCCTCGCCGTCGAAGGTGTAGACGCCGTCGCCGAGGCGGTTGGGCCAGGGCACCAGCGTCGCCCCGTGAGCGCCGTCCGCCATCGCGTGGACGTCGTACGGGTCGAGCACCCGGCGTCCGTCACGCTCGTAGGCACGGACGCCACCGCCGACCTCGACGACCGTGACCTGCTGGTCACCGTGGCGCAGCTCGATCTGCTCACCGGACGGCGGGACTCTCATGCGTTCTCCTCCACTCTCCAACCCAACCCCCTTCCAGATCGGCCGACCCTCCCCTGTTCGTGATCATGCAATCCCGCCACCCTGCTGCCCCTGCCGGCCGCCCGCCCCCGTTGGTGATCATGCAATCCCGCCACCCTGCTGCCCCTGCCGGCCGCCCGCCCCCGTTGGTGATCATGCGATCCCGCCACCCTGCTGCCCCCACAGAATGCTGGCTCGGGCACAAGTTCTGCGGCGTGTCGCGCCCACAATCCAGCACTTTGCGGGCGGGCAGCAGGAGCGGGGTGGCGGGATTGCATGATCACGGAGAGACCAGGGTGGCGGGATTGCATGATCACGAAGACCTTGACTCGTTGGCCGAGGTCAGGCGGCGGTGGTGGTGGTGCCGGCGGTGGCGGCGGTGGCGGCGATGCGCACAGGACGGCGCAGCGCGCTGCGACCGGCCTGCCACGCGGCCAGGGTCGCGGCCCCGGCGAGCTCGTCGAGCCCGAGGCAGACCGCGGCCCCGAATAGGACGTCGCGGGCGAGTGCCGGCTCCGCCGCGACGAGCGAGCCGCACAGGTCGTGCGCGGCCAGCTGCTCGTGCACGGCGTCCGCCTCGACGTGCTCGGTGAAGAACTCCGCCGCCTTCGGCGGGAGCCCGAGCCGCTCCATCCCGGCCGCGTAGCGCTTGCACGGCAGTGACGACGTCATCTCGTACGCGGCCAGGTGACCGAGGTTGGCGCCGCGCCAACGACGGTGCAGCCCGAACAGGTGCATGGCGTTGACCGTCGCGAGCGTGCGGGCCGGGACGAGGTCGACGTACGCCCCGTAGGCGTCGTCCAGCCCGACGGCCCGCATCGTCGCGGCGAACAGCTCGGAGTGCATCCTCCCGGGCCGGCCCTCGCCGTACTCGTCGAACTGGATCTCCACGAGGGCGGACTTGGCGGCTCCGTGCAGCCGGGGGATGGACCAGGTGTGCGGGTCGGCCTCCTTGAGCTGGTACGCCGAGCGGAGCACGCACATCTCGCGAACCTGCCCGACGGTCGCCTCGCGGGCGACGAATCCGGCCACCGACGGTCCGCCGCCGGAGGAGGTCATCGCGAACAGCTCGGCGGGCACGTCCCCGGGCTCGACGGTCCGGTCACGGACCTGCCCGAACCGCTGCAGCAGCTCCCGCTCGACGGCGCTCTCCAGGACCCCGCGAGCGGCGATCAGCGACGGCGACCACTCCCACGCGTCGTCGACCCCGGCCAGCCCGCGGTAGGACAGCTCGTACAGCAGCGTCAGCCCGAGCTGGACGTCGTCGTCGGAGAGCACGCCGTCCCTCGCCGTGGCGCGGCCGACGGCGGCGTCGGCCGCCTCGGACAGCGCGGCGGCCTCGTGAGGGCGCTCACCGAGGATGTCGACCAGCGGGGCCGTGAACGGTCCGCGGGCAGAGGGGATCCGCATGCCCGTATCGTCGCCCGCCGCGGGGCCGCTCGCCTCCCGAGCGGTCACACCCCGCCGACCGGCGTCTGGCGTCCGCGGGGGTCGCCGAGCTCACCGACCGTGATCCGCCGCTCGACGACGTCGCGGGCGACGTCGACGAGGCGACGCCCCGTGGCCCGGGCGTGCCCGCGCAGCAGCGCGAACGCTGCGTCGACACCGACGCCGGTGCTGGCGCCGACCACCCCCTTGGCCTGCTCGATGACGACCCGGGAGTCCAGCGCGGTCTGCAGCTGGCGCACCGTCTCGCTGTGGCTGCGGACGGTCTCGGCCTGGGCGATGGCCAGCGACGCCATGTCGGCGAGCACGACCGCCCGGCGAACGGCGTCCGGCTCGAACGGGCCCACCCGGTGACGGAAGACGTTGAGCGACCCGATCACCCTGCCCCGCAGACGCAGCGGGACGGCGAGCACCGACTCGATCCCCTGAGCAGTGGCCACCCGGGCGAACCCGGGCCAGCGTCGGAGCAGCTCCTGCGGGCCGTCGGCCGTCACCGTGGCCTCGTCCTGGACCGCCGCGATGCACGGACCGTCACCCTGACGGACCTGGAAGGTCTCGACGGTCTCGGTCTCCTCGGACGTCGCCGCCAGCAGGCGCAGCCGGTCGTGGGCGTCGAGCAGAAGGACGCCGGCGCTGTCCGCGTCGACGACCTCGAGGCAGTGCTGGGCGACCCGGGTCGCGATCTCCACGACGTCGAAGTCCGCAACCAAAGTGTCCGCGAGCTCGGCCACTGCACGGCCGAGCCGACCGTCCTGCTGCTGCACCACGGCGAGGACTGTAGTGCGCTCGGGTTCGCCAGCCGCCGCCGTGGGTACTGGGCCTGCATGGGTGACACGAAGCAGACGACCATCACCGCCTACCCCGACGGTCCGCTCATCGTCCGCGGCGCGGTGGAGCTGCTCGACGAGTACGGCGAACCGGTCCCGCAGCGACGCCGGGTGATGGCCCTGTGCCGCTGCGGGCGCTCCACCATCGCCCCCTTCTGCGACGGGACCCACAAGGTCGGACGGCGTCCGAGGGCTGCCGGCGCCGGGGCCTGACCGGTTGCGGAGGGCGTCGGCCGGTGGTCGACTGGCGAAGCGGTGGTCCAGCAGCAGTCGCCACCACGCCCCTGCCGGAGAGCCCACCGGGTGCACCGAGGAGACCTGCCGGATGACCGCCGACCTGACGACCGCCGAGCCGGCCGGTGCCGCCGAGCCCGCCTCTGCGGTCGCTGACGCCGTGGCCCCGGCGGGGCGGGACGGCGTCGCCGAGGCGCTGCTCCGTCGTGCCCAGGCGGCCTCGCCCACCGAGCGCGGCCGCCTGCTCGACGAGGTCGTGCTCCTCAACATGCCCCTTGCCCGCAGCCTCGCGGCCCGCTACCGGGACCGCGGTGAGCCGCTCGACGACCTCGTCCAGGTCGCCTGCCTGGCGCTGGTCAAGGCGGCCCACGGCTACTGTCCCGGGCGGGGGCGCGGCTTCGTCGCCTACGCGGTGCCGACGATCACCGGCGAGCTGCGCCGACACTTCCGCGACCGTGGGTGGCAGGTCCGCCCGCCGCGACGGCTGCAGGAGCTGCGGCTGGCCCTCGAGGCGGCTGCTCACGACCTCAGCCAGGACCTCGGGCGGGCGCCGACCGTCGCCGAGCTGGCCGCCCAGCTCGACGTCCCGCAGGATGACGTCGTGGAGACGCTCGCCGCGGCGCAGGGCTACTCGGCGACGTCGCTGGACGCCCCGGCGGACGGACCCGACGGGACGCCGCTCGGGGAGACCCTCGGCGCCGAGGACGCCGAGCTGGACCGGGTCCTCGACACGCTGGTGGTCACGCCCATGCTCGCCAGTCTGCCGCCGCGGGACCGCCGCATCCTCGCGCTGCGGTTCTTCAGCGGCTGGACCCAGAGCCAGATCGCCGAGGACATCGGCGTCACCCAGATGCAGGTGTCCCGGCTGCTGGCCAAGGCCCTGCGCCGGCTGCGCGAGCAGGCTCCCGTCGAGGCCGCCTGACGCAGCCGGCCGGCACGTTACGGCCACGTAGGTTACGCTCCCGTCGGTGGAGCTCGTCTACCCCCCGGTCATCCGCGCCGCGCTCGGCGCCTTCCGTCTGCTCGACATCCGGGTCACCCTGACCGGCACCGACCGCGTGCCCGCCGTCGGTGGCGCGGTGCTGGCCAGCAACCACGTCAGCTACCTGGACTTCATCTTCGCCGGCCTGGCCGGCTGGGACTCCCGGCACCGGCTGGTCCGGTTCATGGCCAAGGACTCGGTGTTCCGCCACCCGGTGTCCGGTCCGCTCATGCGCGGTATGCACCACATCCCGGTCGACCGGACGGCGGGAGCCGCGTCGTTCGCCGCCGCGCTGCGCTCGCTGCGCGCGGGGGAGGTGGTGGGCATCTTCCCGGAGGCGACGATCAGCCGGTCGTTCACGGTCAAGGAGATCAAGTCGGGCGCCGTCCGGCTGGCCCAGGACGCGGGCGTCCCGCTGCTGCCGGTCGCGGTCTGGGGCGGGCAGCGGATGATGACCAAGGACCACCCGCGGGACTTCTCCCGCGGCCGGTCGGTGGCGATCGCCGTCGGCGAGCCGGTC
The DNA here is from genome assembly GCF_042658805.1 of Quadrisphaera sp. GCM10027208. NCBI lineage: Bacteria > Bacillati > Actinomycetota > Actinomycetes > Kineosporiales > Kineosporiaceae > Quadrisphaera > Quadrisphaera sp. GCM10027208. Next base: position 495,974 of record NZ_JBHSRC010000001.1, on the reverse strand, counting down.
CCCGTCGAGGGGACGCTCGAGGAGGTGACCGTCCTGCTGCGCCAGCGGATGCAGGCTCTGCTGGACGACGTCCAGCGCACCCACCCGGACACGGTCGCCGACCCGGGGCTGGACGCCTGGTGGCTGCCGCAGCACCTGGGCGGGACGGCTCCGACGCCCGAGCGGGCGCGTGAGATGGACGCCGCCGAGGCCCGTGCGCGCGCCGCGGCCCGCCGGGCGCGGCCGGCGACGCGCTGAGCGGTCGGTGGACCGCTAGCTGCCGCTGCTCTCCGGGCCGCCCCCGGATCCCGAGGAGCGGACCTTCTCGCTCGCCGTCCGGGCCGCCTCCGTGGCCTTGTCCCTGACCACCGGGACCTGCTCCTTGGCGACCTGCTTGGCGTGCTCGACCTGCTCCTGCACCTTCGGGCTGGACCACAGGTCCTGGGCCTGCTCGCGGAGCCTCTCGTACTGCTGACGCCCGGCGCGGGTGCCGAGGAGGTAGCCGGCCGCCGCGCCGAGGCCGAAGACGAGCTTGTTCTTCACGGTGGTGCTCCAGTCGTCGGGGATCGGGACCCTGACAGCATCGGCCGACGTGGCCCAGGCCGCCACTCAGCCGGCCCGCCACTCAGCCGCCCCGTCACTCAACCGCACAGGACCCGTCAGCGCCTGGCGCCCACCGGCGGTCAGACCACCCCGTACAGGCGGTCGCCGGCGTCCCCGAGGCCGGGGACGATGTAGCCGCGCTCGTCGAGCCGCTCGTCGAGAGCGCCGGTCACGACCGTGACCGGCGCATCCGCCCCGAACGTCTCCCGCATCCTGGCGATCCCCTCCGGGGCCGCCAGCAGGCAGATCGCCGTGACGTCGTCCGCGCCCCGGTCGAACAGGAACTGGACGGCGGCCGCCAGGGTGCCGCCGGTGGCCAGCATCGGGTCGAGCACGTAGCACTGCCGGCCGGACAGGTCGTCGGGCAGCCGGGTCGCGTAGGTCGTCGCCTGGAGGGTCTCCTCGTCGCGGATCATCCCGAGGAACCCGACCTCCGCGGTGGGCAGCAGCCGGACCATCCCGTCGAGCATCCCCAACCCGGCACGCAGGATCGGCACGACGAGCGGCTTGGGGGACGACAGCCGGACCCCGACCGTCGGGCACACCGGGGTGGTGATGCTCGTCGGCTCGGTCCGCACGTCACGGGTGGCCTCGTACGCCAGCAGGGTGACCAGCTCGTCGGCGAGCCGCCGGAAGGTCGGGGAGTCGGTTCGCTCGTCCCGCAGGGCGGTGAGCTTGTGGTCGACGAGCGGGTGGTCGGCTACGTGCAGGCGCATGCTGCGAAACCTATCGGCGGCAGGGCACGATGTCCGCGTGTCGTACTTCACCGCAGTGATCGCCGGGGACGGGCGCGGATGGCGTGCCCGGGACGTGGACATCGAGGACGCCGGGGGGATGGACGACCTCGCGGACCTGCTCCGTGCGGCGTCGTACCGGGACGGGCCGGTGCTCGCGGTGATCGAGCACGAGGACGAGTGGTTCGCGATCGTGCGGGTCGACCCGGACGGCGATCCTCGGGTGTTCGTGTCGGACCTCGCAGCCGCGGCCCGCAGCCCCTACGCCGAGCTCTTCGCCCCGGCACTGGAGGAGGACGAGCGGGCGGCCCTGCCGACGGCGACACGGCAGGACCCCGACGAGGACGGTCCGGACGAGGACCAGGCCGATCGGCAGGAGGAGGAGCACGACCTGGACGACGACCACGAGCCGGACGTCGCCGAGCTGGTCCAGGATGCCGACCCCGGCGGCCCGGTGGCCTCCGACGTGGACCCGTGGGCCGGCGAGCCCGACCTGCTCGCGGACCTGGGCTGTGGTGGCGGTGTGCTGCGCCGGCTGGTCACCGAGGACGGGGACGACCCCGCCGCCGCGCTCGCCGAGGTCGGAGAGCTCTGCGGGTTCGGCGAGCTGCTCGACGCCCTGCGGTGACGCGGTCCCCCGCGGACGACGAGCGGCTCGTGCGCCGTGCGCTCGCCGAGGGCCGCTCGGCGCTCGCCACGGGCGACGTCCCGGTGGGCGCGCTCGTCGTGTCCTCGGAGGGGGACGTCGTGGGCCGGGGGCACAACGCCCGGGAGCGCGACGTCGACCCGACGGCCCACGCCGAGGTGCTCGCCCTGCGGGACGCCGCACGACGGCTGGGGCGCTGGCGCCTCGAGGGCTGCACGCTCGTGGTCACCCTGGAGCCGTGCACGATGTGCGCCGGCGCCGCCGTGCTGGCCCGGGTCGACCGGGTCCTGTTCGGCGCCTGGGACCCCAAGGCGGGGGCGGCCGGGTCGTTGTGGGACGTCGTCCGGGACCGCCGGCTCAACCACCGTCCCGAGGTCGTCGGCGGGGTCCTCGAGGAGGAGTGCGCCCAGGTGCTGCAGGAGTACTTCGCCGGCCACCGGGACGCCGGGGGCGGCGGCGGTCGCGGTGGTTTGGGGCGCTCGGCGGGCGCCTTGTAGCCTGTGCGGCGGTGGCGTGTCCGAGCGGCCTAAGGAGCACGCCTCGAAAGCGTGTGAGGGGGCAACTCCTCCGTGGGTTCAAATCCCACCGCCACCGCCACGGGCGGCCGACGAAACCGTCGCCGTGCCGACAATGGTCACCTGGAGCCGCTTCCGCTCTCCGTGAGAGAGCTCGGCGGCTCCACTGGCATCTGCGGGCGTTGACGAGCGGTTCCCGGCGATCTGCCGGGGCTCGTCCGGCGTCTAGGAACGAAGGGCCTCTCGATCACAGTAGTGTTGTTGCCGGTGTAGTTCTGGGTGTAGATTGGCGTGTCCAAGGGGAGGCAGGACGGAGGGCGGTATGAGCGTTGACGTCATGCTCGGCGCGCACGCCGACACGACTCGGCTCGACATCCACGAAGTCGTTCGGAGAATGAACAACCATCTGGGTGCGACGGTGGTGGCCGCGCTCGCCGGGTCTCGTGACCCCAAGGCGCCGTACCGCTGGGCAAAGCCGGACGGCCCAGTCCCGCGGGACGACGCGCAGGACCGGTTGCGAGTCGCTCACCGGGTTTGGACCGCACTCGCCGACGCCGAGAGCGAGCACACTGCTCGCAACTGGTTCGTGGGGACGAACCCGTTGCTGGATGAGCGCTCGCCGGTCATGGCCCTGCGCGACGGCTTGGTGCGAGAGGTCGCCCAGGCGGCGACCGCCTTCCTTACGGGCACCTGGACCGCGTAACAGGGCCGATCTTGAATCTTGCGGTCGCCGCGGTTCCCGCGATGCTCTGGAGGGTGCACGCCCGGCGCCATGGTCCCCTGAATCCGCGCGTGCCGGAGGGCGTCCCCGACACCACCTGGGGCCGGTTCGACGTTCCCGCCCGGGCGACCGTCTACGGTGCGCACACGCGGCGGGGCGCCTTTCTGGAGACGCTCGCCTATGCCAGGCCCGACCCTGCGCTCACCGAGGACCTGGGCGACCTGTTCGACTCGACAGAACGTGTCCAGTCGGTGGCGGAGCAGTGGGCGGCTGTCGGCATCGGGCATATGCCACCAGGAACCGTCTCAACGGGGTGGCGGGAGGACAGGCAGATCAGCCCCTCAGGCAGAACCCCTCACGGTTGGACCTCTCAGACCTCACCGGCTCGGACCGGACTCTGACCTGCGCCCTGGCTCGGTGGCTCACCTGGCAGACCCTGGCCGACGGATCCGTCCCGGCCGGGATTCGCTACGTATCACGGCACGGCACCGACCTGACTGCCTATGCGCTGTGGGTCGACCTGGCCAAGTTCCCGCCGAGCACCACGGTCTCTGAGGCGGTCTCCACACGGATCACAGCCAGGACCGCCACCTTTGAAGCACGGGACCCGGACTACTGCTGGGCGGCGCAGATCCTGGGGCTCCGGGTCGCCTGACGCCCGTTCGTCAAGCGCTCGTGATGGGGTACAGGGCTCTTGGTCGGGACGTGGTCTTCATCCTTGCCGGAGTGGTGACACCAAGGCAACACGACATGACCGAGGGACCGGCAGCAGCTGCCGGTCCCTCGGTCATGTCAGCGGTCTGGTCGTGTCAGCGGCGCAGTGCAGCTTGAAGGCTCAGTGCAGGTCGAACCGGTCCAGCTCCATCACCTTCGCCCACGCCGAGACGAAGTCGTGGACGAACTTCTCCCGCGCGTCGTCGGCGGCGTAGACCTCCGACAGGGCGCGCAGGATCGAGTTCGACCCGAACACGAGGTCGACGGCCGTGGCGGTCCACCGCAGCTCGCCGGTAGCGGCGTCACGGATCTCGTAGACGCCCTCCTCGGCGCTCGACGCCTTCCACTGCGTGCCCGGGGACAGCAGGTTGACGAAGAAGTCGTTGGTCAGCACGCCGGTGCGGTCGGTGAGCACGCCGTGCTTGGCGCCGCCGACGTTGGCACCGAGCGCCCGCATGCCACCGACCAGCACCGTCATCTCCGGGGCGGAGAGGTCGAGCATGTAGGCCTTGTCGACCAGCAGCGTCTCCGGCTGGAGCTTCTCACCGGGCCGCAGGTAGTTGCGGAAGCCGTCCGCACGCGGCTCGAGGTACTGGAACTGCTCGACGTCGGTCTGCTCCTGCGACGCGTCGGTGCGGCCGGGCCGGAACGGTACGGTCACCTCCACGCCGGCGTCCCGGGCCGCCTTCTCCACCGCGGCGCAGCCACCCAGGACGATGAGGTCGGCCATCGAGACCTTCTTGCCGCCGGTCTGAGCGGCGTTGAAGTCCCGCTGGACGCGCTCGATCGCCTGCAGGGCCACCTCCAGCTTCTCCGGTTCGTTGGCAGCCCAGCTGCGCTGTGGCTCCAGCCGGATCCGGGCGCCGTTGGCGCCCCCTCGCCGGTCGGTCTTGCGGAAGCTGGACGCCGCCGCCCACGCGGTGGACACCAGGTCGGAGACCGTCAGGCCGGAGTCGAGCAGCCTCGCCTTGAGGGACGCGACGTCCTGCTCGTCGATCAGCTCGTGGTCGACGGCCGGCACCGGGTCCTGCCACAGCTGCGGTTCGGGGACCCACGGCCCGAGCATGTGCGGGCCGACCGGCCCCATGTCGCGGTGCAGCAGCTTGTACCAGGCCTTGGCGAACGCCAGCGCGAACTCGTCGGGGTTCGCCATGTACCGCCGCGAGATCTTCTCGTAGGTCGGGTCGAACCGCAGCGCGAGGTCCGTGGTGAGCATGGTGGGCCGGTGCTTCTTCTGCGGGTCGTAGGCGTCCGGGACGATCTGCGGGGCGTCCTTGGCGACCCACTGGTAGGCGCCCGCGGGGCTCTTGGTCAGCTCCCACTCGTAGCCGAAGAGGATCTCGAAGAAGCGGTTGTTCCACCGGGTCGGCTGGTCGGTCCAGGTCACCTCGAGGCCGGAGGTGATCGTGTCAGGACCCTTGCCGGAGCCGTAGGTGCTGAGCCAGCCGAGGCCCTGCGCCTCCAGTGGCGCCGCCTCCGGCTCCGGGCCCACGTGCCCCTCGGCCGGGCCGGCCCCGTGGGTCTTGCCGAACGTGTGGCCGCCGGCGATGAGGGCGACGGTCTCCTCGTCGTTCATGGCCATCCGCTGGAACGTCACACGGATGTCGTGGGCGGCCGCCACCGGGTCGGGGTTGCCGTTCGGGCCCTCCGGGTTCACGTAGATGAGGCCCATCTGGACGGCGGCGAGCGGGTCGGCGAGCTCTCGCTCCTCGCTGAAGCGTTCGTCGCCGAGCCAGGTGTCCTCCGGTCCCCAGAAGACCTCCTCCGGCTGCCAGATGTCCTCGCGCCCGAAGGCGAAGCCAAAGGTCTTGAAGCCCATGGACTCGAGGGCGACGTTGCCGGCAAAGACGATCAGGTCGGCCCAGGAGATCTTCCGGCCGTACTTCTGCTTCACCGGCCAGAGCAGGCGGCGCGCCTTGTCCAGGTTGGCGTTGTCCGGCCAGCTGTTGATCGGCGCGAACCGCTGGCTGCCGTCGCCGGCACCGCCGCGGCCGTCGTGGACCCGGTAGGTGCCGGCCGAGTGCCAGCTCATGCGGATCATCAGACCGCCGTAGTGGCCGAAGTCCGCCGGCCACCAGTCCTGCGGGGTGGTGAGCACCTCCATGACGTCGCGCTTCAGCGCCTCGACGTCGAGCTTGGCGAACTCGTCACGGTAGCTGAAGTCCGCACCGAGCGGGTTTCCTGCGGGGTGGTGCTGGTGCAGCACCGTGAGGTCGAGCTGGTTGGGCCACCAGTCCCTGATCGTCCGGGGCCGGTGCGCCTTGGGGGTGGGTGAGTCGATGACCGGGTTCTCGCTCTCGCTGCCGTGCGACGTCGCACTGTCGTGGAGGACCGGGCACCCTCCCTCGGCCTTGCGGTCCACGCCCTGCGGGCTGCCCTCGGTGGGCGTGGGCGGGTTCTGCTGGGTGTCAGTCATGGTGCAACCTCTCTCACCTGGCTGTGGGCTGGTCGAAGACTCGTCGAGCAGGCGGGGCAGGTGCCCCAGTACGTGACCTCGGCCTCGTCGATCGTGAAACCGTGGTCGTCGGACGCCGTGAGGCACGGGGCGTGGCCGACGGCGCAGTCGACGTCGGCGATGGCGCCGCACGACCGGCAGACGACGTGGTGGTGGTTGTCGTCCACCCTGGCCTCGTAGCGGGCCACCGAGCCGGCGGGCTGGATGCGCCGCACCAGTCCTGCGCCGGTCAGCGCGCGCAGGACGTCGTAGACGGCCTGGTGGGACACCGAGGGCAGCTCGCGGCGCACGGCACCGATGACCGACTCGGTGTCGGCGTGCGGCAGTCCGTGCACCGCGGCCAGCACGGCCAGCCGTGGCTGAGTGACGCGCAGTGCTGCTGCCCGCAGCATCTGCTCGTAGTCCGGACGTGTCGGCACGTCACCGAGTCTTGCACGTAGTCTTGATCGGATCAAGAAATCCGCCCGGAAACTCTGCCCGAGAACCTGGACGCACACCGCGCTCCAGCACGTCACCCGCCACCCCCTCGGTGATCATGCAATCCCGCCACCCTGTCCCCCGGTGGGATCAGCTCGTCTGGCCGGCCTCCAGCGTCGGGACAACGCACCCGGCGCGGGACTCGACCGGGGTGGGCCGGGTCAGGTTGGCGGCCTCCTCCGGCGGGCGAAGGCCGGTGAACCCGGCACCCAGGGACAGCTCGACCGCCGTCCCCTCCCGTCCGTCGTCCACGAGCTCGGCCCCGTCGATCTGGGCGGCGACGGTCCGGGCGTGCAGCAGCCCTTCGGGGCCGTGCCGGACGAGCGCGACCTGCTCGACCTGGGTGGTGTCGTTGCCGATCGACCCGACGGTGAACCCCCGGGCGGTGAGGGCCTCCGCCGTCGCGGCAGCCAGTCCGGGCCGCCGGGTGCCGTTGAGGACGACGAGGACGACGTCAGCGACCGGTGCAGCGGTCACCTCGGGGGTCGGGCAGGCAGCCGCGGACGTCGCGGTGGCCACCGGCGTGCCGGGATCGTCCTGCCCGTCCCACGGGGGCCAGGCCCACCAGCCCTGGTAGACACCGGCGGCGGTGACGCCGGCCCCGAGGACGACGAGGACCAGGGCCGCGAAGAACGACGTCTGCGCTCGCCGGACCCGTGCCGCTCGGCGCTCGGCAGCGCGGCGCACCTGGTAGCGGCGCTCGTCCTCCTCGGTCCACGAACCGTCGGGTCCCCAGCCAGGGTCAGTCATCGAGGACCAGCACCCTGGCGTGCAGGACCGGCCGCTGCTGCAGGGCGGCGCGGACCGCCCGGTGCAGTCCGTCCTCGAGGTACAGCACCCCGCGCCACTGGACGACGTGAGCGAACAGGTCCCCGTAGAACGTCGAGTCCTCGGCGAGCAGGTGGTCCAGGTCCAGCGCGCTCTTCGTCGTCACGAGCTCGTCCAGGCGCACCTGACGCGGCGGGACCGCCGCCCAGTCGCGGGGCGTGCTGAACCCGTGCTCCGGGTAGGGCCGCCCGTGGCCCACCGCCTTGAAGATCACCCCTCCCAGTCTAGGTGGGGGGCGCTCGCGGCGGCGGTCCTCAGAACCACACCTCTTTCGCGATTCGGACATTTTGCCTATGGTCCGTGTGACCCAGACCACGACCACGCGGTGGAGTGGCAACGACGAGGAGGCTCTGTTGCGCACACGACGACACACCTGGGCGGCGCCGGCCGCCGCTGGTGGACTTGTGCTCGCTGGGCTCGCGCCCGCTGGAGCGGCTGCCGCAGGCAACGCGAACAACCCCCGCAAGCTCGCCCAGGCCGTTGAGGTCGACGCTGTGTGGGAGCACCTGGAGGCGCTCCAGGAGATCGCCGACGCCAACGGCGGCAACCGAGCAGCCGGGACGTCGGGGTACGAGGCGTCGGCCGAGTACGTCGAGCAGGTCCTGCAGGACGCCGGTTACGAGACCGAGCGGCAGTACTTCCCGTTCACCTACGAGGAGGTGCTCGCCAGCTCCCTGGTCGTCGACGGCGTGACGTACGAGAGCCGGATCATGTCCTACTCACCGAACACCGACGGACCACTGACTGCGGGCCTGTCCACGCCGGCGACCGCGACCGGGTGCAGCGCCGAGGAGTGGGGCGAGGTGGACGCGACCGGCACGATCGCCCTGGTGAGCCGCGGGGCGTGCACCTTCGCGGCGAAGTCGCTCGCGGCGGCCGCAGCGGGCGCCGAAGCGGTGATCGTCTACAACAACGCCCCGGAACCGCTCAACGGAACGCTCGGCTCCCCGGACGACGGGTACGTCCCGACAACCGGCATTTCCGGGGTGGACGGACAGGCGATGCTCGCGGCGCTCGGGGAGGACCCAGGACTGCAGGCGACGCTGGAGATCGAGGTGCTCGTCGAGGAGCGGCAGACGTTCAACGTGCTCGCGGAGACCGAGGCCGGTCGTGACGACAACGTCGTCATGCTCGGTGCCCACCTCGACGGGGCGATGGAGGGTCCCGGCATCAACGACAACGGCACTGGCTCAGCCGCGATTCTCGAGGTCGCCGTCCAGCTCGCGGAGGTCAAGAAGCTCAACAACACGGTGCGCTTCGCCTGGTGGGGCGCCGAGGAGGTCGGCCTCGTCGGCTCCTGGCACTACGTCGAGGACCTTGCGGCCAACGACCCGGCCGGGCTGGACGAGATCGCCACGTACCTCAACTTCGACATGGTCGGCTCGCCCAACTACGTCATCGGGGTCTATGACGCCGATCAGTCGACGTACGAGGCGCCGGTCGACGTCCCGGAGGGCTCGGCGGCGACCGAGCAGGTCTTCACCGACTACTTCGACTCCATCGGTCAGCCGTGGGTGGACACCGAGTTCAGCGGACGGTCGGACTACCAGCCGTTCATCGTCCACGGCGTCCCGGCGTCCGGGCTGTTCACCGGGGCGGACGGGGTGAAGACCGACGAGGAGGTCGCGATGTTCGGCGGCACCGCCGGACTGGCCTACGACCCCAACTACCACACCGCCGAGGACGACCTCGACAACGTCGACGGGACCGCACTGGAGATCATGTCCAAGGCGATCGCCGCGGCGACGATGTCGCTCGCGACGGACACCTCGGAGATCAACGGCAAGCGCAGCGCCGGCAAGTCCGGCAAGCCCCATCCAGCCAAGGACGCTGTGGACGCGCACGAGGTGGTGCCCACCGTCGCGTGAGGACCACCTGGCCGGCCGGCCCGCCCGCCGGTCAGGACGGCCGGGACTGGCCCCGTTCGGTCAGGCGCTGCGGCGCTGGCCGAGCGGGGCCGGTCCGACGACCAGGACGGTCCCGCAGCCGACGCAAACCCGGTCCGGGCAGTCCTCGCCGTGACCGTCGACGCAGTCGACGAGCTCGAACGGCATCGTTCGGCCGCAGGTCACGCAGTCTCGGGTCTCCAGCGCCGCCCACTCCCACGTCAGGTCAGTCGTGCTCGACATGTCGTCCTCCCCGTCCACTGCCCGGCAGGTCCCGGGTCGTCGTCCTCATCGTGGACCGCACCACCGACAGTGCCATCTGCGCGGCGAGCTCCCGCGGTGCCACGCCGTCACGCACCGGCAGACGGCATTGGTCATGGGCGGACTCACCCGCGCCGAGGTCTGCTGGCACGACGCACTCTTCCGTGGTGACGTTGCGGACGTGACCGCGTGCCCCTTTTGGTCGTAAGTGACCCGAGATCCCCGTTTCGCTTCGCAATACCCTGACCGCGCGCGTTGGGAACCCGGTGCCGCCACGGTCTTGCCCGGGTGGGAGCCAGGCTCTCGAACTGGTGCAACGTCGAGACGTCCCAGCTCCACCCGCCCGGTGGCGGTGGCATGGCGCGGTGCTCCTCCCGACTCACGACGGGCTGGACGCCGTACTCGGCATGCGCACCTGGGCAGGCCCCCTGCCGCCACTGGCGCCTTCTGCGCCGCTGGCAGAGGCGCAACGTGCCCGAAACCCTTGCGCAACCTGACGTGGCCCCCGCATACTTCTGCGTCAGACGGTAGAGTCGAAAATCATCCGAGGAGTTGATGGTGGACCCGGGTCACGACACCGCACTCGAGGTGGCCGACGTGAGTCTGCGCTTCGGTGGATTGACCGTGCTCAAGAGCGTGTCGATGACCGCAGGCGCTGGCGAGATCACTGCGCTCATCGGGCCCAACGGTGCCGGCAAGAGCTCCCTGGTGAACTGCGTCACCGGGTTCTACCACCCCCAGCAGGGACGGATCAGGCTCTTCGGTCAGGAGATCATGGGGCGACCCGCTCACCGCGTCGCCGAGCTGGGCGTCGCGCGTACTTTCCAGCACATCGAGCTGTTCCAGGGCTTGAGCGTCATTGAGAACTTGATGCTGGGACGGCATCGGTATCTCAAGGCTGGCGCGCTGTCCAACGGCATCTTCTACGGCCGCACGCGACGCGAGGAGCTGCAGCAGCGTGCGGTGGTGGAGGACCTTATCGACTTTCTCGATATGCCGCACATTCGCAACACACCGGTTGGCCTCCTTCCGTACGGGCTGCAGAAGCGTGTCGATCTCGGCCGAGCGCTGGCGCAGGAACCGAGGTTGCTGATCCTCGACGAGCCGATGGCTGGCATGAACGTCGAAGAAAAGGAAGACATGGCGCGCTACATCCTCGAGCTCCGCCAGGAGCGACCGACCAGTGTCATCCTCATCGAGCACGACATGGGTGTCGTCATGGACATCTCCGATCGGGTCTCGGTCCTCGACTTCGGACAGTTCATCGCTCACGGCCCACCAGACCAGGTGCGGACGGACCCAGCAGTGATCAGCGCCTACATCGGTGCGTCTACCGAAAGCCTGACCGGCGAGGCCAGCGCCCGATGACCGAGTCGATAACCTACCCCACCGAGACCATGCCGCAGCTGCTGCTGCAACGTGTTGGCGACACTCCTGACACGGTCGCGTTGCGCGTGAAGGACCGCGGGATCTGGAAGCCGATGACGTGGCGGGAGTACGGCGAGCGTGTCGAGCGCCTTGCGCTCGGCTTGTTGGAGCTGGGTCTCCGCCCGGGTGAGAACGTGGCAATCATCGGGGACAACTGGCCGCAGCATCTGATCGCGGACATGGCCGTGCAGTCCCTGCAGGGTGCCGGCGTGATCCTCTACCCGGAGTCGTCTCCCGACGAGGTCGCCTTCATCGTTCGCCATGCCGAGTGCCCGGTCGTCGTGGTCCGCGACCAGGAGCAGGCTGACAAGCTGTTCGCGGTGCAGCATGACCTGCCCGGGCTCCGGCGCATCATCTACTGTGACCCGCGCGGCATGTCGCTGTACGACCCCGAGATGGCGACCTTCTTCGACGAGGTCCTGGCGATGGGTGCTCGCCGGGCGGAGCAGCATCCGCAGGAGTACCGCGAGATCGTGTCGAGGGGCAAGAACTCCGACGTCGCGATTCTCATGTACACCTCGGGGACGACCGGGCAGCCCAAGGGCGCGATGATGACCCACCTCAACGTCATCGCAGGCGTCAAGAACTTCTTCCTCGCCGAGCCGATGAAGCCCGACTACGAGCGCCTCGTGTTCCTGCCGCTGGCCTGGGCGGGGGAGCGCTACTTCTCCACTGCAGGCCATATCCTCGAGGGTTACCGGCTCAATTTCGCCGAAGGGCCCGAGACCTTGCGGAACGACATCCGTGAGATCGGCCCGCACCAGCTTCTCGGATCGCCACGGATGTGGGAGGACTACCTCTCCTGGATCGAGGTCCGGATCAGCGAGGCGACTCGGCTGAAGCGGCGCATCTACCACTGGGGCATCAACGTCGGGCAGCGGCGTGCCGAGCGTTTCTACCGTGGGCAGAGAGCGGGGTTATGGACGCGCGTCCAGGTCGCAATCGCGGAGTTTCTGGTGTTCCGGCCGTTGCGAGACCATCTGGGTCTCCTCCGGGCCGAGAGGGTCTACTCGGGGGGAGCCGCCCTGGGAGTCGACGTCATGAAGTACTTCCATGCCCTCGGTATCCCGTTGAAGCAGGTGTATGGCCAGACCGAGGTCGGCATCACCACGACGCACTGGGACAAGATGAAGCCCGAGACCATGGGCCGTCCGGTCCCCGGTGTCGAGATCGTGATCACCGAGGATCGCGAGATCGCGCACCGTTCGGCGAGCGTGTTCGCGGGCTACTACAAGAACGAGGCGGCCACCGACGCGGCCTTCGTCGGGGACCTGCTGCGCTCGGGGGATGAAGGGTATCTCGACGACGACGGCCACCTGGTGGTGGTCGACCGGTCCAAGAACGTTGCGACGTTGACGTCGGGAGAGCGCTTCAGTCCCACCTTCATTGAGAACAAGGTGAAGTTCTCCCCATACGTGCGAGAAGCAGTCTGTTTCGGCGATGGGCGCGACCACCCGGTGCTACTGATCAATATCGATGGCGAAGTCGTCGGTAAGTGGGCCGAGGCTCGAAGGATCCCGTACACGACGTACACAGACCTCTCCCAACGGCCGGAAGTGATCGACCTGATCCGGGCGGAGACGGAGCGAGTCAACTCCGAGATGCCGCCGTTCATGCGCGTACCGCGGCTCGCCATCCTGCACAAGGAGCTCGATGCTGACGACGCGGAGATGACTCGGACCCGCAAGGTGCGCCGTGCTCAGGTCGAGCAGAACTACGCCTTCATCATTGACGGTCTCTACTCCGATCGCAACGAGGTCGAGGTCGATGCCGAGGTGACCTACCGAGACGGCCGAAAAGTGCAGATCCACACGAAGCTGCACCTGGTCGACGTTCCCATCGGCGCAGTGCAGCCCAAGGAGGTTCCGGCCGGATGAGCGAGTTCATGCAGCTGGCGGTCAACGGCGTCTTCGTCGGGATGCTCTACGCGCTGCTGGCGATCGGGTTCGTCGTGGTCGTCAAGGGCAGTGGTGTCATCAATTTCTCGCAAGGCGAGGTGGTGCTGCTAGGAGCCTTCATGGTCGCATGGCTCCTCACTGACCTGGGGATGCCCTTCTGGATCGGGATACCCGTCGCGGTCCTGGCCATGGTCGTCGTCGGCATGCTCATCGAGCGGCTGGCCCTGCGACCACTGGAGAACGAGTCGATGCTCGCTCTGGTCATGGCCACCATCGCTCTCGGCTCCGTCATCCGCGGACTGGTGCCGATGATCTGGGGTGATGGTCTTCGCTCGATCCCGCCCCTCATCGATCAGGCGCGGTACGAGTGGCTGGGTATATCCATCCCCACGACCACCTTCTGGTCGGCGGTCATGGTGCTGCTGCTTCTGGGAGCATTTGGCCTCTTCTTCTCCCGAAGCCGCCTCGGACTTGCCATGCAGGCGATCTCCGACGATCGCGTGGCCGCTCAGTCACTCGGCATCAACATTCGCCTGGTCAATGCTGTCTCGTGGGCGATGGCCGGCGGGGTCGCCGCACTTGGCGGGTTCGTGTGGGGGTCCCTGCTCGGGGTGGAGAGTCGACTCGTCGTCCTTGGCGCACTCATCTTCCCTGTGGTCATCCTCGGCGGCCTGGAGTCCATCGTCGGCGCAGTCGTGGGGGGGATCGTGGTGGGCGTGGTGGAGAGCCTGTCCGCGGGTTACCTCAACGTCTACCTCGGGGCCGGGTTCAGCACCGTAGCACCGCTGATACTTCTGCTTCTCGTGCTGTTCGTCCGTCCCCACGGCCTGTTCGGCCGGCCCCAGATCGAGAGGGTTTGACAGATGGCACTCATCGCCATGGAGACCGGGCGGTTCCACGAGACGTACTCAGAAGAGATTGCGATCTACGACACCTCCTATCGCAAGGTGTGGATCCTGTCTGTCATCGCAGCGGCATTCGTCGCGGTTCCACTTATCGCGTCGCAGTACTGGCTGACGGTGCTGACGCTGGTCGGTATAGCAGCGATAGGGGCGACCGGCCTGAACCTGCTCGTCGGCTACGCAGGCCAGATCTCGCTCGGACACGCGGCGTTCGCGGCTGTAGGGGCCTACACCAGCGGGCTGCTGATCTCGCGGGCTGAGGCGCCGTTCTGGGTCGCCATCCCCGTTGCCATGGTGGCGGCAGGCGTCTTCTCGCTCATCTTCGGCGTCGCCTCACTTCGAGTGAAGGGCCTCTACCTGGCGATCGCGACGCTGGCCGCCCAGTACATCGTGCAGTGGATTCTGACGAGCTGGACCTTCATCACCGGCGGGCATCAGGGCATTGTCATCTTCGACCCCATCCAGATCGGCCCCTTTGACACGCTGACGCCCGTGGGCAAGTACCTGCTGGTGCTCACTGCCCTCGCGCTCGTCGTCATGTTCGTGGAGAACCTTGTGCGCTCGCGAACCGGTCGCGCGATGATAGCGGTTCGAGACCAGGACATCGCTGCCGCCGGATCGGCGGTCTCGCCGCTGCGGTACAAGTTGCTGGCGTTCTTCATCTCCTCGGCGATCGCCGGGTTGTCTGGGGTGCTGTACGGCTACAACGCCGGTCTCATCTCCACGGAGGTGTTTACGTTTGCGCTGTCAGTGCAGTACCTGGCGATGATCCTCGTGGGTGGTCTCGGCTCGATCCCTGGGTCCATCCTTGGGGCCGCTTTCATCACTTTGCTGCCGATCTGGCTGCGCGACATGCTGCCCGCCGTTGGCATTGACCTTTCGCCAAGCATTGAGGTGCATCTGCTCACGCTGCTTTTCGGAGTTGCCATCCTGCTCTTTCTTATTCTGGAGCCGCGAGGGCTCTACGGCCTGTTCCGGAACATCAAGGACTACTTCCGGATGTGGCCCTTCTCCTACTGACGGCGTGGCGGGCTCACAGAAGTCTCGGACTACCGATGAACCGATGATTGGAGAGGTTATGAAGCGCAGACTTGCGAGGAGCGTCTCGGGGGTCCTCGGCTTGGTCCTGTTAGTCAGCGCCTGCGGTGCGGACTCGGGCGGCGGGAGCGAAGGGGAAGGGTCCGGCGAGGACATCGTGATCGGTGTTGCCGGTGCCCGGGTGGGGGCCATTGCCAATGTTGGCGAGGGCGTGGGTGAGGCCGTCAACGACTGGTTCGAGATGGTGAACGCCAACGGTGGCATCAACGGGAGGACGGTGCGGGTCGAGGAGATCGAGACCAGGTACGAGGTGCCGCCGGCCCTGGAGGCTTTCGCCCAGTTCCAGCAGTCCGGCGCCGTCCTGGTCGCGGTGGAGGGCACCGCGACCAGCGATGCCTTGACGCCGGTGTCAGAGCAGTCCAAGATCCCGATCATCTTCCCGGGCCAGGGGAACCTCCAGACAGTGGACGGTGAGCAGTTCCCCTATGCCTTCCCCGCTGGTCCGTTGTACGCGCACCAGGCAACGGCCATGGTGCAGCAGCAGGTCGAGGAGCTGGGCAGCGACATCAGCATCGGCTGCGTCGCGTGGGAGCCGCCGCCGGGCCGGGAGTACTGCACTGGCGTGCAGAACGCAGCCGAGCAGCTCGGTGCTGAGTTCGCCGGCGAAGTGGTCATTCCGGCCGCCGCAGCGAATGTCGATGCGCAGGTGCGTGACGCCGTCGCTCTGGACGCCGACGTGCTGCTGCACGCTGCCATCTTCGGGCAGGCGGTGCTGTTGCTCAAGGGACTCTGCGAGCAGGCACCTGACCTGCCGGTCGGCGCCTGGCACTGGGCCATCACCCAGAACGAGATCGAAGGCGCCGGGGCCGAGTGCATGGAGGGGAAGTTTGGTACATCGATGTCCAAGCTGCCGAGCGACGAACCCGAGGCCGTGACGATGCTGAGGGACTACTGGGAGGAGAGTGGCACCGAGCCCAATCCCGTCCTCGAGAGCAACTCCTTGTACGGCAACGGCCTCTACATCGCCACGGTGATCGAGGAAGCGATCCGTCAGGCTCTGGGGATCGTCGGTGACGACGGCGAGGTGACCGGTGAGGTGATGAAGCAGGCGTTGGAGTCGATCGAAGGATTCGAGGGGTACGGCGTGACGTGCCCGATCACGATCACCGAGACGGATCACTCCGGCAATCGTGCGGTGAACATCTACGAGATCCGCGACGGCGGCTGGGAACGGACAGCCGACTGCGTCACCGGACCCCCCGTCTCCGACGAGCCGGACGTTAGCTGACGGATCGCGCTTCGAGGAGGCCTGAGAATGCTGAAGCTGGATGGCGTCGAAGTCGTCTACAACCGTGTCGCCCTGGTGCTGAAGGGAGTGTCCTTCAGCGTCCCAGAGGGTCAGATCGTTGCTCTGCTCGGGAACAACGGTGCCGGCAAGACGACGACGCTACGAGCAGTCTCAGGCCTCCTCGCTCACGAACGGGGCGAGGTGGTTCGAGGCCGGATCACCTGGCAAGAGGACTCCCTGGACGGGCGTACGCCCGACTACATCGTTCGGAAGGGCATTGTGCAGGTGCTCGAAGGACGCCGTGTCTTCGAGCACCTCACCGTCGAGGAGAACCTTCTCACCGGCGGATACACCGTCGGCTCTATGCACAAGAGTCGCACCGACCTGAACATGGTCTACGGCTACTTCCCCCGACTCGCTGACCGTCGCAACCAGCGGGCCGGCTTCCTGTCGGGGGGCGAGCAGCAGATGCTTGCCATCGGGCGGGCCCTGATGGCGCATCCGCGGGTGATGCTGCTCGACGAGCCGAGCCTGGGCCTAGCGCCCGTCCTCGTGGAGGAGATCTTCCAGATCGTCGCACGGCTGAACGGCGAGGAAGGCGTGACCATCGTGCTGGTGGAGCAGAACGCGGAGGCCGCCTTGAAGATCGCTGACCACGGCTACGTGCTCGAAGGCGGGCGCATCGTCCTCGAGGGCCCAGCCGACAAGCTGCGCGAGAACCAGGACGTCGCGGAGTTCTACCTGGGCCTTAGTGGTGTGGGCGAGCGCAAGAGCTACCGAGACGTCAAGACCTACCGGCGCCGAAAGAGGTGGCTCGGATGACCCCTTCGTCCCTCCACGATGACCCCGACGAGACCCGCACCCCGGAGCAGCGCCGCGAGGACCAGCGACAGAGGATCGGTGCACTGCTCACCCGGTTGTGGGACGCAGCGCCCGCGTGGCGAAACCGGCTGGAGCAGGCTGGCCTGACGCCGTCGGAGCTTGGCACCGTGGACGCCCTGAGCCGTCTGACACCGATCGCCAAGAGCGACCTAGTGACCTTGCAGGCGAAGGAGCCGCCCTTCGGGGGCTTCTTCATCGGTGACCTGACGGCCAGTTCCCGGATCTTCATGTCGCCAGGTCCGATCTACGACGCGCAGCTGGGCACCACGGACATCGGGGGCTTCGCCCGAGGCCTACGGGCCGGCGGGCTGACGCGCGGCGACATCGTCCTCAACACCTTCGCCTACCACCTCACCCCGGCCGGGCACGCCTTCGAGTCCGGAGCGTTGTCACTGGGCTGCGTCGTCATCCCAGCGGGCACAGGCAATACCGAACAGCAAGCGAGGCTGCTCAAGGACGTACCGGTCACCGGTTACATGGGAACTCCGTCGTTCTTAGCCACTCTGGTGGAGCGAGCCGACTGGCACTTCAGAACCGCCTGCGTGGCCGCAGAGAAGCTCACCGAGGACGAGCGAGCGGTGCTGGAGTCGCGCGGGGGGCATGTCTCCCAGTTGTACGGTACTGCCGATCTTGGGTACTTGGCCGGAGAGTGTGTCGCCCGCAGCGGCATGCATCTGACCGAGGACAAGGTGGTTGAGATCCTCGATCCGACTACTGGCGATCCGGTGACGGACGGCGAGCTGGGCCAGGTGACGGTGACCACCTTCTCGCCCACCTACCCATTCCTGCGGTTGGCGACCGGGGACCTCACCCGGATCGTCAGCCGCGAGCCTTGCGCGTGCGGGCGCACCTCACCTCGTATCGCCGGTGTGCTCGGACGGGTAGGGCCGGGGGTGAAGGTCAGAGGCATGTTCGTCTACGAGCACCAGGTACGGGCCGCCCTGTCCCGCTGCGGTCTCGATGCAGGACGACTCGTGATCGGGCGGACGGCGGGGCAGGACACGTTGACGTTGCAGATCGCCGAGCCGCTTGGTGCGCAGCAGGAGGCGGAGCTGGTGCGCGTCCTGCGGGAGGAGATCAAGCTGCGCGCCGACGTCGAGATCGTCTCGGAGCTCGACCCCCAGTCCCCGCTGCTCGTCGACGCACGGGAGATCTGGCAGGCATGAGGCGGCCACTGGCATGGCATGTCCCCTCGCCGGAAGAAGCGCGTTGGTGAGCGCTCGCGCGGCTTGGACCGAGCCGACGGCAGAGCCGGTCGCTGAGGGAGTGTTCCGGATCCCGCTGCCGCTGCCCAACGACGCCCTGCGCGCCGTCAACGTCTATCTCATCCGCACTCCCGCCGCTCTGGTGTGCATCGACGGTGGGTGGGCGCTTGAGGAGTCACGGAGCGCGTTCGACGCCGCGCTGCGCAGCCTGGGGCACGAGGTCGGTGACGTCACCAGGTTTCTAGTGACCCACGCGCACCGAGACCACTACACGCAGGCAGTCACTGTGCGCCAGGAGTTCGGCGCCCGGGTGACTTTGGGCATCGGTGACCGCGACGCCATCGAGTACTTCGGCGCGGGGCGGAGCGTGGTCGAGTCCCAGTACCGCCGTCTGGTCCAGGCCGGCGCGCGAGACCTGGCTGAAGCATGGCGCACCGAGTCCGCTGGACACAGCGTCGACCCCAAGCTCTGGCAAGAGCCTGACGACTGGCTGGAGGGAGACGTTGAGATCAGTCTCGGCGCCCGCACGCTGGCTGCCCTCGCCACGCCGGGGCACACCCGCGGCCACTACGTCTTCGCCGACGTTGCCTCTGG
This sequence comes from Quadrisphaera sp. GCM10027208, assembly GCF_042658805.1. Lineage (NCBI taxonomy): Bacteria > Bacillati > Actinomycetota > Actinomycetes > Kineosporiales > Kineosporiaceae > Quadrisphaera > Quadrisphaera sp. GCM10027208. The sequence goes on along the minus strand of NZ_JBHSRC010000001.1, from coordinate 476,920 downwards.
CGTGCTGTTCGCGGGCGACCACGTGCTGCCGACGATCACTCCGTCAATCGGTTTCGAGCCAGTGCCCTCCCCGCTACCGTTGAGTGACTTCCTCGCCTCCTTGGCCAAGGTGCGTGCGCTGCCCGACATGATGCTTCTTCCTGCGCACGGGCAGGTGACCACCAGCGTGCATCAACGCGTCGATGAGCTGTTGGCCCACCACGAGGAACGCCTGCATCGGTGCGAGGAGCTCGTCGCGGGGGGTTGTCGCACCGCCGCAGACGTCGCCACTGAGATCCCCTGGACCCGCCGTGGCCTCGCGCTTGCCGACCTAGACCCCTTCAACGCCATGCTGGCGGTGCTCGAGACCGATGCGCACCTGCGGCTCCTGGTCGCGCAGCGGCGTCTCAACCAGGGCGCTGACGCGGGTGCCCACTGCTACCAGCTGCCGCAATGGACCCACGATGACCCGGAGGCACGATGAGCCCCAGCACCGACGACGCCGTGGCCAGGCTGGCCGAGCAGGTCGCCACCTTCTTGGCCAACCACGACCCCATGACCACCGACCGCATCGAGTTCCTGCGAGCTCGCTTCGACGCGGGGCTCGCGTGGGTCCACTTCCCGGTGGGCCGCGGTGGACTTGGGCTGCCGCGGGAGCTGCAGCCCATGGTGGACGCCATGTTCGAAGAGGCCGGTGCGCCCGACAATCATCCGCGGGTCAACGTGATCGGGCTGGGCATGGCGGCGCCCACGCTTCTCGCCTACGGCACTGAGGAGCAGCTCGACACCTACCTGCGCCCGCTGTGGACAGGCGAGCAGATCTGGTGCCAGCTGTTCAGCGAACCGAACGCAGGGTCTGACCTGGCTGCCGTGGCCACGAGAGCCGTGCGCGACGGGGAGGACTGGGTGGTCGACGGGCAAAAGGTCTGGACCTCGTCCGCGCAGAACGCTCACCTCGCCATCCTCCTGGCACGCACCGACCCCAGTCTGCCTAAGCATGCGGGCTTGACCTACTTCATCTGTGACATGACCGACCCCGGGATCGAGGTGCGTCCCCTTCGTCAGATCACCGGGGAAGCTGAGTTCAACGAGGTGTTCCTCACCGGTGTCCGTATCCCGGACTCCAACCGCATCGGCGCCGTCGGCGAGGGGTGGAAGGTCGCCAACGCCACGCTGAACAACGAGAGGATCGCCATCGGCGGCGGTCCGGTGCCGCGGGAGAGCGGCATGGTCGGAGTGGCGGCGGCAGCGTGGCGCTCGAACCCGGCTCGGCGACGGCCCGATCTGCACGACCGCTTGATGCAGCTGTGGGTGGAGTCCGAGGCGGCTCGCCTGACGGGTCAGCGACTGCGCCAGAAGCTCGTGGCAGGTCAGCCTGGACCGGAGGGATCGGCGATGAAGCTGACCTTCGCGCGGCTCGCCCAGCAGCTCAGTGGGTTGGAGCTGGAAGTGCTCGGTGCTGAGGGGCTGCGCTACGACGACTGGACCTTGCGGCGGCCGGTCGAGGTCGATTTCCTCGGACGCGGCCCTGGGTACCGCTACCTACGGGCGAAAGGGAACTCGATCGAGGGCGGCACGTCGGAGATCTTGCGCAACATCGTGGCCGAACGTGTGCTCGGCCTCCCGCCGGAGCCTCGAGTCGACCGTGAGATCCCGTTCAAGGAGCTGGCGAAGTGAGTGAGCTGGACCTGCTGTACACCGACGTCGAGAACGACCTGCGCCGCACGGTCCGCGACGCGCTCCGGGATCGTGTGACTCCGTCTGCCGTGATCGCCATGTACGACGGTGACCGGACGGTCGTGGAACCGCTCTGGAAGACGATCGCTCAGGACCTCGGACTCGCGGGACTGCTGGTACCCGAGGCCGAGGGAGGCCTCGGTGCGTCGGCCCGGGAGGTCGCCACTGTCTGTGAGGAGCTGGGCCGAGTGGTTGCGCCGGTCCCGTTTCTCACCAGCGCCGTCGTCGCGACTGTGGCCGTCATCGGGTCTGGCCACTCCGTGGTGGCCGACCTCGCCACCGGCGGGACGACGGCTGCGCTCGCGGTTCCGTTCACCACTGCTCCCCACGGCGCGCTGCCCCACCTCTCAGCCACCGGGGGCACTGTGACCGGCGCCGTGCCGAACGTCGCCGGAGCGCTGGAGGCCGACGTCCTGCTCGTTCCAGTCGACGAGTCCGACGGCTTGGCGATCTACGCGGTACCTGTTGCCGGTGCGAGGATCAATCCCGTTGTCTCCCTGGACATGTCGCGTCAGTTGGCAGATGTCGTCCTCGAGGCGGCGCCGGGTACACGTGTGCGAGGTGATGGCGAAGGCAGCCTGCGCGCCGCGCTCCGGACCGGTGCCGCGATGCTGGCCTCCGAACAAGTCGGTATCGCGTCGTGGTGTCTGGCGACCACCGTCGAGTACCTGCGCGAGCGCCGCCAGTTCGGACGGCCGGTCGGCAGCTTCCAGGCGCTGAAGCACCGTCTCGCCGATCTGTACGTCAGCGTGGAGTCGGGCACCGCGGCGGCCCGGTACGCCGCGGCCACGTTGGCCGTCGGCGACAGTGACGCCGAGGTCGCGACCGCCGTCGCCGCCTCATACTGCGGCAGTGTCGCCGTCACGGCTGCGGAGGAGGCGCTGCAGCTGCACGGCGGCATCGGCATGACCTGGGAGCATCCCGTGCATCTTTACCTCAAGCGGGCCAAGACTGATCAGCTCGCATTTGGCCAGCCCGGGGAGCACCGGTCTCGGCTCGCGGAGCTGGTCGATCTGCCGGTCGGTTCAGGCGAGGCGGATGGAGGGTCCGCCGACGGCGGCCCAGTTGCCGCTCCTCCAGGACGAGAGATCTCGTGAGTACGGCTCCGGCGCTCCTGAGCCGTGCCGAGCTGGCGGCCGTCGCGAAGGTTCTCGAAGGGGCCGGCGAAGCCGTGGCCGGTCCGATCAGTGCCCGCCTGATTACCGGCGGTCGCTCCAACCTCACGTTCCTTCTCACCGACGGGACCCGTCGGTGGGTGCTGCGCACTCCCCCTCGTGCCGGACGGACGCCGTCGGCTCACGATGTAGCGAGGGAGTTTCGCGTGACATCGAGTCTGCTGCGGACCGACGTCCCCGTGGCCCGGGCTGTGGCGCTGTGCACGGACGAGTCCCTCATCGGTGCACCGTTCACCCTGGTCGAGTTCGTCCCGGGACGATCCATCCAGACCCGGGCTGAGCTTGATGAGCTGGACGACGAGGTCGTCTCCACGCTCGCCGACCGCCTGGTGCAGACACTGGCGGCCCTGCACAAAGTGGACTACCACGCCATCGGTCTGTCGGAATTCGGTCGGCCAGACGCCTACGCGCAGCGTCAGCTCAAGCGCTGGTCCGGGCAGTGGGACATCGTCGGAGCCGACGCGCTCGACCCCTTGGCCCGTGAGGTGAGCCGGCGGCTCGCCGCTGCGATGCCGGAGCAGAAGACCAGCAGCATCGTGCACGGCGACTTCCGCATCGACAACACCATCGTGGACCTCGGCACCGGCTCGCCTGGGTCACAGACTCGGATCGCGGCAGTCGTCGACTGGGAGTTGTCCACCCTCGGAGACCCGATCGCCGACGTGGCGATGATGTGCGCTTACCGCGACCCAGCGCTCGATCTCATCCTCGGCGCCCCCGGTGCCTGGTCGAGCCCCCGTCTGCCGGACGTGCCAACACTTGCGGCTCAGTACGAGGCCGCGGGTGGCGTCGCGCTCGCCCACTGGGACTTTCACATGGCTTTGGCCTACTACAAGATCGCCGTGGTCTCCGCGGGTATCGATCACCGCGTGCGCGCTGCGGGTGAGCTCGGGCAGGCTCAGTACTCGCCGCGGGACGCGGTGCAGTCCTACCTGGAACTGGCCCACCGAACACTCACGAGGCCGTGACGATGGACTATGCCGTTGTGGGACGCCCTGCTCCTGGCTCGAGCATCGTCCCGTCCTTTAACCACAACCCTGCGGAAGGTGTCGCATGACCACAGCCACCACCACGAGCCGGACAGCAGTTGTGACCGGCGCAGCGCGAGGTATCGGTGCCAGCATCGCCCGGCGTCTCGCAGCCGATGGCCTCGCCGTCGCCGTAGCCGACCTCGAGGAGTCGGCGTGCTACTCCGTGGTCGAGGAGATCCAGGCGGCAGGTGGCCGGGCCCTGGCGGTCCGCGTCGACGTCCGTGACGAAGACGCCGTGCACGACGCCATCGAGCGGATCGTCTCAGAACTCGGTGAGCCGACGGTACTGGTGAACAACGCTGGCATCATCCGGGACAACCTGCTCTTCCGCATGACGGTCGAGGAGTGGGACGCCGTGATGGATGTGCATCTGCGAGGCTCGTTCCTCATGGCTCGCGCCACCCAAGGATTCATGACAAAGGCCGGCTGGGGGCGCATCGTCAACCTCTCAAGCACGTCCGCGCTCGGCAATCGCGGGCAGGTCAACTACTCCGCCGCCAAAGCGGGCCTGCAGGGGTTCACGAAGACCTTAGCCCTCGAGCTGGGCAAGTTCGGCGTCACCGCCAACGCCATTGCGCCGGGATTCATCGAGACCGACATGACTGCCGCGACAGCAGCCAGGATCGGCCTCTCGTTCGAGGAGTTCAAGACCGCCGCAGCCGAGGAGATCCCGGTCGGCCGGGTCGGCGTACCGGAGGACGTGGCGAACGCCGTGTCGTTCTTTGTCAGCGACCGTGCCGGCTTCGTCTCCGGTCAAGTCCTCTACGTTGCTGGAGGACCGAAGGCATGAGGACGTTGCGCCGTCATGGATGGCCGTCAGCATCACCAGGTGGCCGACAGGCCCCCATCGACGACGAGGGTCTGTCCAGTCATGAACGCCGCTCCAGGGCCGGACAGGAAGACCGCCGCGGCAGCCATGTCGGCCGGCGTCCCCCAGCGACGGACGGGCGTGCGCCGGACGACGCGCTGCTCGAACCGCTGGTCGGAGCGTAGGCCGCTGACCAGGTCAGTCTCCACCCAACCCGGGCACAGAGCGTTGACGGTGACCCCGCCACGGCCGAGCTCGGCCGCGAGCGAGCGAGTCATGGCGATCATTCCGCCCTTGCTGGCGGCGTAGGCACTGGAGTGGGTGTCGCCGACCAGGCCCATGACGCTCGCCACGTTGATCACGCGACCCCAGCCACGGTCCACCATGGGCGGCACGAGCTCCCGGGTGAGGATGAAGGCAGCGGTGAGGTTGGTCTGGATGGTGCGCGCCCAGGTCTCGTCGTCCACGTCGCCGAGGGCTTCGTTCCAGGATCCACCGGCGTTGTTGACGAGCACGTCGATGGTGCCTGCGGCGGCACGGGCCTCGCGGGCCAGGGTCGTGGGGCCCTCAGGAGTCTGCAGGTCGGCCGTGAGCACGAGGGGGTTGTTCTGGAGGGACGCGGCGGCCTGCTCGAGCCGTTGACGGTCGCGGCCCGCGAGGACGACTCGTGCACCGGCGGCGTCGAGAGCCTGAGCCAGCGCTTCACCGATCCCACGGCTGGCTCCGGTGATCAGGGCCGTGCGACCCGCGAGGCCGAACAACTCATCGAGCGTCATGGATCAGTGCCTCTCAGGGGATGGTCGAAAGATGTCCAGGATGCTTTCGGTGATCAGATTCAGCAGCCGCACGTCCTCGCGCTTTGACCGCGACCGGAACCAGATCGGCACGTAGTTGATAGCTCCGTGCATGCAGTGCAAGGCCACCCGTGGGTCGCGGGGCCACAGCTGCCCCGAGGCCACGCCGGCCTCGACAACAGAGACGAAGACGTCGTCGTGCAACTTGCGCCAGTGCCGCTGCTCCTCGCGCATCGATGGCGGCCAATCTTGGTGCTGCAGGAACAGTCGTGCCATGTCGGGGTCGTCGAGCACGAGGATCTTCAACTGCTCTGCCACCAGGTCCCGCAATGCGTCGAGGGGCGTAGGCGCCGCGTCGGCGACCGCCGACAGGCGATCGATGGTCCGCTGTGCAACCGCCTCGAAGCAGGCACTGAGCAGAGCGTCCTTACTGTCGAAGTAGTGGTAGAGCGACGCCTTGGTCAGATCCACCTGTTCGGCGACCATCTCCAGCGAGGTGTGGTGGTAACCGTGCTCGGCGACTACCTTGGCGGCGACGCGCAAGATGGCGTCGATGCGCTGGTTTCGTTTGCGGCCCACCCGACTTAGCGGCTGATGCTCGTCGTTGCCGGCCGGGCCGCTCACGATTCCACCCCAGGCGCGGAGGCCGGTCCTTCGTGGGATGGATTTGTCAAATCTGTCGCGAATCTCACCGGATAAGCGTACCTTGGGCGCGACTCGCTGCTCCGGATGGCTCCGCGTTCCCGGAAGGGCGCACTGTCGAGCACGTCCACCGGACGAAGCACCATGGCTGCCGGTACGTCGGCACGGGCCGTGCGAGCCAGGATGTCCTCGGCTGGAAGCCTTGCGAAGAGGCTCTCCAAGCGGTGCCGCAGACGGTCGTAGTCCTTTTGGCGTGCGGCGAAGGTGGAGTCGCGTTCGTCGGTGAGGTCGAACTCGTCGCAGAACCGTTCCCAGAAGTGCTGCTCGTGGACGATGCCAAGCGCGATCCGCTGGCCGTTGGCGGTGTCGAAGACTCCGTAGTGCGGTGTGTGATTGAACAAGTCAACTTCTCCGGCCTCGTGCGGTAGAGCGACGGGGAAGGTCCAGGACGCCATCACGTCAGCCATGCTCACGTCAAGATGAGCGCCCTTGCCGGTCGTGGCGCGACCGACCAACGTGGCACTGATCGTCATGGCCGCCATCAGGCCGGAGGCGAGATCCGCATAGGGGAGCGGTGGAACGGCCGCGAAGGACGGTACGCCCTGCGCCAAGGTCCCGGCGTCGGCGTGATAGGTGAGGTCGTGGCCAGGTTTGTCGGCTCGCTCGCCGTCGTGCCCGTATCCCGAGATCGAGCAGTAGACCACCCCTGGATTGATCCTGGCCACCGCCTCGTAGCCCACCCCCAGGCGTTCGAGCACACCGGGTCGGAAGCCCTCCACGAGCACGTCACACTCGCGCGCCAGCCCTAGCACGCGGGCTCGTCCGGCGTCGGACTTCAGATCTACCTGTTCCACCCGCTTGCCGGCGTTGACCTCGCCGTAGAGGGAGGGAAAGGCGCGGGCGGGGTCTCCGCCGGGCGGCTCGATCCGGTGAACCTCGGCTCCGAGGTCGCAGAGCAGCCGAGTGGCGTACGGGCCGGGCAGCTGCAGGCTGAGGTCGAGCACCTTGACACCGGTCAGTACCGGTCGCGCCGCCTGCCACATCAGTACGACCTGGGCAGCTGCAGCACCTGCTGCGCCACGTGGTTGAGCACCATCTCGCGACTCACGGGGGCCGTCTTGTGCAGGCGCACGAACCCCCAGAGGTCCGCCAGGCCGAACTCCGTGGACAGGCCGTGGCCGCCGTGTACCTGGATCGCCCGGTCCAGAGCCTCCACCGCGGCGTCCGCGGCAGCGAGCTTCGCGCTGTTGGCGGCGACCCCCGCCTCACGAGGACTCGTCCCCGCATCCACCAGCCACGCAGCCTTCTGGGTCATCAGCCACGCCAGGTCCCGGTGGATCCAGGCCTCCGCGAGCGGGTGGGCCAGCCCCTGGTGGGCACCGATGGGTACGCCCCACACGACGCGCTCCTGCGCGTAGCGCGCCGCCTTGCCCAGCGCGTAGCGGCCCAGCCCGCAGGCGTGGGCGGCCGTCATGATCCGCTCCGGGTTGAGGCCGGCGAAGATGAGCCGCAGCCCCTCGCCCTCCTCGCCCAGCAGGCGGTCGGCGGGTACCCGCACGTTCTCGAAGCTGACCGTGAACTGATTCTCCGGGGCGTTGACCTGCATCGAGATCGGATGCCAGCTCAGCCCCGTGGCGTCGGTGGGCACCACGAAGAGGCTCAGGCGCCCGCGACCGGAGTCAGACCGCCCGGTTCGGGCCACGACCAGGATCTCGCGGCTCTCGTCCACCCCGGAGATGTAGTGCTTGGTGCCGTTGAGCACCCACTCCTCCCCATCACGACGAGCCTGGGTCGCGAGCTGGTGACTGTTGCTCCCGGCCTCGGGCTCGGTGATCGCGAAGGCCATCTTGGCCGATCCCGAGCACAGGTCGGGTAGCCATCGTTGCTTCTGCTCCGGGGTGCCGTAGGCAGAGATCACCGTGCCGCATATCGCGGGCGAAACGACGAGGAGCAACAGCGGACAGCCGTGGGCGGCCAGCTCCTCACCGACGACCGCCAGCTCGCTGATCCCGAGCCCTCCGCCGCCGTACTCCTCGGGCAGGCTCACCCCGACGAAACCGGCGTCTGCAACCTCCTTCCACAGCTCCTCGCTGTGGGAGCCCTCCGCGGCCGCGCGTTGGTAGTAGGCGTGGCCGTACTTCTCGGCGATCGCGTGCACCGAAGCACGGATGTCGCGGTGCAGCTCGGACTCGGCGAAGTCCATCACGATCCTCCTGAGGCGGCACCCGCGGACGGCGGGCGGAACGCGGGTCGTAGCGAGGTGGCGAGTTCTTCCGGGCTACGTGCCATGTAGGGCTCGCCGAGCTGGAGGTTCAGCGCGCCGATGTCGGTGGCGTGCAGCGCAGGGGAGAACGACAGCCGGGGCGTGAGGACGGCGTGCAGCCGGCCGCCGTCAGCGGCATCGGCCGTGGCGGGAAAGAAGGACATGTTGAAGCTGGAGACACCGGTCTCCCCCAGTGCACGCAGCAGCCGGGACATGACGGCGCAGAAGTCCCCCAGCGCTGCGTCGTCGAGGGTGTCCAGCACCTGGTGGTCGGAGAAGACGATGCGCACGTCCGACAGTGCTGAGAGCGAGACGAAGTCGGTGAGAACCGTCACGTGCTCGCTGTCGTGGACCCATCGTTCGCCCACGGCGCGCTCGGTCTCCACCAGGTCGTCGAAGAAGGGACGGCCCCAACGCTTGAGGTACTCCCGCTGCGCCCCGATCCTCGCCGTGACGTTGGTCCCCGGCTCGTCGGTGACGATCACCTGCAGATGCGGATGGATCTGCGTCGACGCCGCGGGCGGCATGTAGTTCCAGCTCAGCAGCGTGTAGGGCAGCGCATGCCCGGCTGCGCGAATGGCCGCCGCATAGTCCCGCGCCAGACTGATGGCGTCGACGAGAAGCTCGGGGGACCAGTCACCGATCGGCACGAAGTGCTCTGCGCAGATCACCGTGACGGCGCTGAACGCGTCGTAGGGAGAGAGGTTCGGCACCAGGGTCGCCTGCCCCCGACGCAGGCGGCCGGCGCCGAAGACGTCGGGAGGCAGCTGCGGGGTCACGACCTCCAGTCGGTCCGGACAGAATGGACAGATCTCACGCGTGGTGGCGGCGAGTGCCGCGAAGTCCTCCGGCTGAGGTGCGAATCCGACGAAGTGTGCGAGCCGGCCGGTGGTTCCCAGCAGCGGGTCACGCCGGATCTCGCTGGTGATCTGGGCAGGCGCCCAGTTCTGGGACGGGTCGAGGTACCGGGTCGTGCGTAACGATCGCTCGAAGGCGATCCCCGGGGCGCCAGGCCGATCATTGTCGCTCATGCTCATCGGCCCAGGATGTGTACCGCGGCCGCCGCGACATCGCCGCCCAGCCAACCACCGGCGTTCTCGGTGACCCCGATCCGGGCGCCCTCGACCTGACGCCCCCCGGCGCGGCCGCGGAGCTGGTCGGCGACCTCGACCACCTGCGCCACGCCAGTGGCGCCCACCGGGTGGCCCTTGCACACCAGTCCGCCGCTGGGGTTCGTCGGCAGGTCGCCACCGACGCTCAACCGCCCCTTGCGCACGGCGAAGACGCCCTCGCCCGGTGCGAGCAGGCCCAGCTCCTCCAGCGCGATCAGCTCTGCGGGCGCCGTGGCATCGTGCACCTCGGCCAGGTCCACGTCGTCGGGTGAGACATCGGCCTGGCTGAACGCCAATCGCGCCGCGTGCGTGACAGCCGGTTCGGCGTGCCGTCCTCGGCCAGAGACCAGGCTGGAGGCCAGCAGCCTCACGGGGGTGGCTGCAGGCGAGGGCTCGGTGGTGAGGACGACCGCGGCGGCGCCGTTGCCGATGGGTGAGCACATCGGGAGGGTGAGGGGGTCGTTGATCAGCCGGGCGTTGAGGACCTCCTCGACGGTCAGGGGAGCCGTGAACTGGGCCACGGGGTTGTGCGAGGCGTGGCGCCGGTTCTTCACCACCAGTGCGGCGAAGTCCTCTGGGCGGGCGTCGTGGTCCGTCAGGTAGTCCCGCGCCAGCTGCGCGTAGATGTCCATGAACAGTGAGCCGTCGCCCCGGATCTCGGGGGTCTCCTCCTCCAGCCGTTCCTGGTCCACGGCCGTAGCCAAGGCAGTCATCGGGCGCTGCTTGTCCTCGCTGGCCATCTTCTCCGCACCGACGACGAGCACGGTGCCGGCTCGTCCGGCGCGCAGTGCGGTGTCGGCCAGGTACAGCGCAGTTGAGCCGCTGGCGCAGGCGTTCTCGCAGTTGACGATAGGGGTTCCGCCGAGGTCCAGTCCGCGTAGCAGCACCTGGCCCCGAATCATCTCCTGCCCCGTCAGCAGGCCGCCGGCGGCGTTGCCGACGTAGACGGCGTCGATCTGGTCCAGACTGACGGCGGCATCGTCGAGCGCCGCACGGACGGCGTGCGCGACCTGGTCGGCGGACCGGGTACTGGGGGCGCGGTCGAAGGGGGAGATGCCCGTCCCCACGACGAAGGTGGCGCTCATCGACTGGCGCCCCAGCGTTCGATGATCGTGGCGTTCGCCTGGCCGCCACCTTCGCACATGGTCTGGAGTCCGTAGCGCCCGCCATGTTCCTCGAGAACCGACATCAGGCTGATCATCAGTCGGGCACCGGATCCACCGAGGGGGTGCCCCATGGCGATGGCGCCGCCGTGCAGGTTGACGTGCGCGTCGTACCACTCCTCGGAGATGTTCAGCTCGTCTCGCCAAGCCAGCACGACGCTCGCAAACGCCTCGTTGATCTCCACCGCGTCGAGGTCGTCCACATCCAGCCCGGCTCGGCCGAGGGCCTTGCGAGTGGCGGGGGCCGGTGCGGTGAGCATCATCACCGGGTCGTCACCGGCCAGCGCCATCGACACCAACCGCGCCCGTGGTGTCAGCCCGAGCTCCTGTGCCCGGTCCTCACGCATCAGCAGCAGCGCGGCAGCGCCGTCGGTGATCTGCGAGGAGTTCGCGGCGGTGATCACGCCATCCTCCCGGAAGACCGGCTTGAGAGAGGCGATCCGCTCTGGGTCGGGCTCTCGGATCCCCTCGTCGTGCTCCACCAGGGTCTCGCCCACCTTGACCGGGACGATTTCTCGGGCGAACACGCCCGCCTCCCGTGCTGCGATCGCCCGGCGGTGAGAACGCACTGCCACCGCGTCCAGGTCGGATCGGGAGAACCCCCACTTCTCCGCGATGCGCTCGGCCGACTCGCCCTGCGAGACCAGCGGATGGGCCGCGAGCAGCTGTTCGCTGTACGGCGACCCCTGGAAGGTCGCAGCGGAGCCGATAGGAATCCGGCTCATCGACTCCACGCCGCACGCGATGGCGACGTCGTAGCTGCCGGAGGCGATCCCTTGTGCGGCGAAGTGCAGTGCCTGCTGGCTTGAGCCGCACTGCCGGTCGACCGTGACCGCTGGTACCGAGATCGGGAGTCCGGCAGCCAACCACGCGTTGCGGGTGACGTTGAAGGACTGCTCGCCTACCTGTCCCACGCAGCCGCCGATCACGTCGTCGACGGTGGCTGCGTCGATCCCGGTGCGGTCGATGAGCTCGCTCAGCACATGCGCCAACAGGTCAACCGGGTGCACCCCGGCCAGCCCTCCTCCCCGCCGTCCCATCGGACTACGCACACCGTCGACGATCACGACCTCGTTCACAGCGCTGCTCCTTCGGCTCGCGGTATCGACGCGCGTGGTGGTGCCTCGCGCGAGAGGTGGCGGGAAGTCTACAATCATTCGACCAGCAAGTCGATATCCGTCTGATGGGATGGGAGCGTTCGGTGATCGAGGACACGATGGTGGTCCCCCCTCGACGGGCAGCGAGCGTGGTCGTCGTCCGTGACGGCCGTGACGGAGTCGAGGTGCTGCTGCTGCGCCGGACCTCCAAGGCGGCGTTCGCCCCGGACCGGTATGTCTTTCCCGGCGGCAGCATCGATCCCAGCGATCAGCACATCCCTGCGCTCGTGACCGGCGAGCATGTCGCGAGTGCCGTCGACGAGGTCACCGTCGCCGCGGTGCGCGAGACCTGCGAGGAGGCGCTGATTCTGCTCGCCGTTGACCGGAGTGGCGCCCCGGCAAGTGTCGAGCACGCCCGTGAGGTGCGTAGCGAGCTTGCGCGTGGGGCCTCACTCGCCGCGGCGTTCGAGCAGCGAGCGTTGCGTCTAGACGCGGCGTCGCTCGCCTACCACGACCGGTGGATCACGCCCGAAGGCGCCCCTCGCCGGTTTGACACCTTCTTCTACTACGCAGTCGCACCGGCGGGTCAGGTATCGGAGCACGACAGCGGCGAGGCGGTCGACTCGGTCTGGGTTCGGCCCGCTGACGTGCTGCACAGTGAAGAGTGGACGCCGCGCCTGCTGCCGCCGACCCGGTATCACCTGACTCTGTGCCAGCAGACCGACACGGCTGCGGTCCTTACGGCGGCACGCACGGGAGCAGTCCGGGAACCGACTCGTGCGCGACTGGTCTCCGACGGCGCCGGAGGCACCAACGTGATCGTCCGCCCGGGCGCCGCGCCGGTACCGCTGGGGTCGCTGCCGTGGCGAGTGCCTGACGCGGCTGACGGTCGATAGCGGGTAGTAGACAACGCGACCGGAGGGACGTAGCCTTCCCGCAAGTCGAACTTCAACTAAGTGTTCGAGAACGATGAGAGGAAGGCGCACATGCGCGAGGTCGCCATCGCCGGAGTCGGGTACACGGAGCTGTCCCGCAAGTCCGGCCGTACCGTTCTCTCCTTGGCTGCCGAGGCCGCCCGCAACGCAGTGGCTGACGCCGGCATGTCCAAGGACGAGGTGGACGGGGTCGCCAGCTTCTCGGTGCTCAACGACTCGGTGAGCTGTGAGGCGGTCGCGACGGCGCTGGCGCTGCCCGGTCTCCGCTACGTGCTGGACTTTCAGCAGGGAGGCCAGTCGCCGAGCATCATCACGTACCAGGCGGCCACCGCCGTGGCGACCGGTCAGGCCGAGGCCGTCCTGGTTTTCCGCGCCCTCAACGGACGCTCTGGCGTTCGCGTCGGCAGCGGCCGCTTTGCTGGTGGAGCCGCGCAGTTCCGCTACCCCATCGGTTACAACGCCTATCTGATGTACATCGCCATGTGGGCGCGTCGCTACATGCACGAGGTAGGTGCGACCGAGGCGGATCTAGCGGCGGTGGCCATCGCGCAGCGCGCCTACGCCGAGCTGAATGAGCGTGCGATCCTCCGCAAACCCCTCGACATGCAGAGCTACCTTGACAGCCCCTGGATCGCGGAACCCTTCCGTGCCGCCGACTGCACCACCGAGGTCGACGGAGCCTGCGCACTACTGGTAACCACGCTTGACCGCGCTCGCGACCTCGCGCAACCCCCGGTCCGTATCGCATCGGGTGCCTACGCCGCAGGACCTCGCCCAGGCCTCGACATCGGCGACCAGCTGTTGACCGAGGACTTCACCTACAACTACGGCTACCTCCTACGTGAGGACCTGTTCGGGCGCGCCGGCATCGGACCAGGCGACGTCGACGTCGCGGAGATCTACGACTGCTTCACCAGCACGGTGCTGATGACCATTGAGGGGCTCGGCCTCGTGGAGCGGGGTGAGGCTGGCAAGTTCATCCGGTCCGGTGCCACCGCCGTCGACGGGTCACTCCCCATGAACACCCATGGTGGCCTGCTTGCCGAAGGGTACCTGCACGGGATGAACACGGTCACCGAAGCCGTGCTGCAGGTGCAGGGTCGGTGCGGCGAGCGCCAGGCGCCCCGCCACGAGGTCGCCGTGGTCACTTCCGGCGCTCTCAACGACGGCTCGGCCTTGATCCTCACCGCCGACCGCTAGACCTTCTGACCGAAAATCTAGGAGCCGTTCATGTCGTTTCTCGCTACCCGTTACACCGAACTGGTCGGCATCGAGCACCCGATCATCCAGGAGGGCATGGGCCCGTTCAAGACCGTGGCCCTGGCAGCGGCCGTGAGCAACGCCGGGGGGATGGGCACCGTCAGCATGCCGGGCATGTCGCAGGAGCCGAGCGAAGGTGCGGCCATCATGCGCCGTCACATCGCCGAGTGCGCCGCCCGTACTGACAAGCCGTTCGCTGTCAACGTGCCGGTCGGCGCCGACGACACCGGCAAGGTGCTTCCGATCACGGAGGCGTACATCAACGCCGTCATCGAGGCACGCGAGGCGGACGACAAGGTCGGGCAGCAGCTCAAGGTACTCACCACCAGTGCCGGTTTCCCCGGGTCGTTCGCTGCACGGATCAAGGACGCCGGCCTGATCCACCAGCACAAGGTCGGTAGTACCCGTCAAGCGATCAAGGCCGAAGAGGCCGGCGCCGACGTCATCATCGCCTCGGGGTACGAGATGGGCGGTCACACGCACCAGTCACCCGTGCACACCTTCGTCCTCCTGCCGAACGTCACCGCGGCGGTATCGGTGCCCGTCCTGCTCTCGGGTGGAGCACGCGACGGACGGACCCTTGCCGCCGCACTGGCGCTCGGCGCATCGGGCGTCGCCATGGGCACACGGTTCATCGCCTCCACCGACAACACCGACTGGCACCCCTCGGTCGCACAGTTCGTCGTCGACGCACAGGAGGGTGACGACGTGGTGTTCCCGGGCGTCTACGGCCCTGCCCGGGGTCTACGCACTCCCGCTACGGACCGTCTCCTTGAGATCGTCCGCAACGGGGAGATGACGATCGATGAGCTGACCGAGTGGAAGGACCACGCTCTGCAGCTCGCGCAGTCCACCGGCGATCTCGAGAATGGCCTGGTCGCAGCCGGACAGGTCTCGAGCGGCATCCACGACGTGATCGACGTGGCCACCTTCGTTCCTCAGATGGCGCGGGAGGCCAGCGAAGTCCTGCAACAACTCGTGCAGGGCATGGCGACCGCCAGCGCCGCCACGGTCTGACGATTCCGTGGTAGCCGATTCTGCTGGCGCCTCTGGCGGAGGTCTGGTGCTTCTCGGCGGTGACCTCGACTTCGTCCAGGACGTGACCCGTCGGGCAGAGGCGGTCGGCTTCGACTCAGTCTGGACGACCGAGTTCTACGAGCGCACTGCCGTGGTCTCGTTGGCAGCGATGTCCATGGCGTCCTCGAGGGTGCAGCTGGGCAGTGCGATCGCGTACGCGGTCGGGCGATCGCCGCTCGTGCTGTCGGCCGAGGCGCGTGACCTCGATGAGCTCAGTCGTGGCCGCCTGATCCTCGGCCTGGGTACCGGCACGCGCACCATGCAGCGAGACTGGCACGGCAGTGATCCCACGGCTCCGGCCCGAAGGGTCGAGGAACTGGTGCCGCTGCTGCGCCGACTGTGGTCTATGGACGACACCGGCGTGTCGCACGACGGAGACTTCTACCACCTGGCCCTCAGACCTACCGCGGCGGTGCGCCCCCCGTTGCGGGTAGACATCCCTGTCTACCTTGCGGGGGTCAACGCCCGAATGGTGCGGGCCGCCGGATCCGTGGCCGACGGCCTGGTGGGTCACCCGATCTTCAGCCGTCGCTACGTGGACGACATCGTGCGACCGGCCCTCCAGGACGGCGCATCCCGCGCCGACCGGAACTGCTCGGTTCCCATCGCGGGGTACGTCATCTGCAGCGTCAACGAGAACCCGGATCTGGCCTTGCGGTGGGCGAAGGCGCAGATCGGCTTCTACGCCGTTGTCCGAACCTACCTCCCCGCCTTGGCCGTGCATGGTCTCGAGTCCATGGCGGCTGAGGTTCGCGCGGCGTGGTCGCGACGCGACGTCGACGCCATGGTTGCCGCCGTGCCCGACAAGGTCGTGGACCTCTTCGCGGTGGCCGGCACGCCGGACGAGGTAGGCGAGCAGCTGCAGGACCGGTTCGGGGGGCTGTACGAACAGACGTTGCTGTACTCGCCGAGCTTCGGGCTGGACTCTGCCCAGCTGCGGGCCAACGTCGACGCGATCATCGAGACTCTTGCACCAGGGGTGCCGGCGTGACGGCGGTCGGGCTGGCGGGCTGGGGGATGGCACAGTTCGGGAGTGGACAGGAGCGTCTCGACCTGCCGCTCGGCGTCCATCTTGCGACCCGGGCCGCCTTGGACCATGCGGGCCTGGAGCGCGCGGACGTCAGCGGAGTGGTGCTTGCCGGCTCTGACGCCCTGGACGGCCGCCTGATCTCATCGATGCACCTGGCGGGGCCCGCCGGTGGCTACCTCCGCGATGAGACAAAGGTGGTCGACGATCCCACCGTTGCCTTGGCGTCGGCTACGTGGCGCGTATCCGCAGGCGTCGACCGCGCGGTGCTCGTCGTCTCGTGGCACAGCCCCGGGGAGTCTGACCCCCTCAACGCCATCTCGCCCGACCCTGAGCCGGTGTTCTCCCGGCCCGTCGGAGCGCACCCGCTGGCGGCCGAGGCGCTCGCCGTCACTCGTTGGTTGCACGACCACGGCCTCACCGCCGACCGGTTCGACGCCCTGACGTCCTTCCTGTCGCGCGACACGGATCAGGACCGGGTCTGGTTCGCGCCGCTGCGGGTCTCGCACTTCGCCCCGGTCGACGGCGCCGCCGTAGCGGTGCTGGTGGCTTCCGACGGGCTTCGCGCAGAGATCAAGGCCGTCGACTTCGCCACCGACAGCGCGCTGCCAGTCGAGGCGAACCCGGACCCGGTGGGCAGGCTCCGCGAGCGGATCCTCGGACGTACAGGTGTCGACCCTGCGGACGCCCAGATCATCGAGACCACTGACCGAACGGTGTTCCGTCTGCTGATGGCCGCGCATGCTCTCGGGCTTGGGGATCCGGTCGACGTCGCGGAGGCCGTCATTGAAGGCAGCCTGCCGCGACTGCAGCCGTCGGGCGGCCTGTTCCGCCGCAACGCGGGTTATGCCGCTGGACTCGAGCGCATCGTGTGTGCCGCCGCCGCCATCGAGCGGGGGGTTCCCACCGCGCTCGCCCACTCCTCCTACGGCAGAGCCGGGCAGGGACAGTCCCTCACTCTGCTGGGTGCCTGCTCATGAGCGCAACCAGGGTCGGTGTCATCGGTGTCGGGATGACACCGATGCGCACCCGTCGACCCGACACAGACCTCTTCGGACTCATTCGCGACGCTGCGGTGGCCGCCCTCGACGACGCCGCGGTGAGCATGGCCGACGTGGACCTCGTCGTGCTCTCTCAAGCCCCAGACGCCTTGCACGGCTTCGGGCACCCTGAGCAGGAGATTGTCGACGTGCTCGCGGCTCGCGGCAAGCGCCTCGTGCGCGTGCACACCGGTGGGGCCACCGGCACCTCGGCGGCGCAGATGGCGTGGTGGGCGATCGCAGCCGGGGAGTCTCAATGCGCCCTGGTAGTCGGTGCCGACAAGATGGGGGACTCCCTCCAACCCGCTCAGCAGGCCCTCAACCTCATCTGGGATCCGGCCTACGAGTCCCTCCTGCCCCTCAACACGATCTCCATGACGGCGTTGCAGGCTCAGCGGTACTTGCGACACCACGGCATCGGCCTGCGCCGTGCGGAAGAGGTGTGGGCCCAGGTCGCTTCCAGGTTGCGGCACAACGGAGCGCTCAACCCCGCGGCGCACCTCCGCAAGCCCGTTACCCCGGAAGAGGTGCTCGCCAGCCCTCTGCTGTTTGCTCCGATCCGGAGGGACATGGCCTGTCCCCAGACATCAGGTGGGGTCGCGCTGGTGATGACCTCGGCCGAGCGTGCAGCCGTCATGGCCCGACCGACGGCCTGGATCGACGGGTTCGCGGCCCGGACTAACACATACTTCCTGGGCGACAAGATGGGCGCGGTCTCTGACAACGACCATGGGCTGTTCCCTGAGCTCGCCCTCGCGGCAGCCGCGGCCTACGCCCAGGCCGGGATCACCGACCCAGGGCGCGAGATCGACGTCGCAGAGCCCTACATTCCCTTCGCCACGATGGAGCCGATCGCTGTGGAGGCCCTTGGCCTGTCGGCGCCGGGCCGAGGCATCGCCGACGCCGAGCAGGGTCGGTTCGATCGTGACGGGAGGATCCCGGTCAACCCGTCGGGAGGCGTGCTCTGCGCGAACCCCATCAGTGTCAGCGCCCTGGCCCGGGTCGCCGAAGGGGCGCGCCAGGTCCGCGGCCGCGCTGGTGATCACCAGGTGGAGGGCTGCCGCACCGCTGTGGTGAGTGGGGCGGGTGGCTCGATCCAGTTCGTGGGCGTGGCCGTGCTCCGGGGTGGCGACTGATGACCCGGGTAGGACAGGTGCTCATCGACCGGGTCGGTCACGTCGTCCATGCGCGTCTGGACCGGCCCGACCGGCGCAACTGCATCGACATCGGCGTCATCGAGGGGCTCGAGCACGCTGTCGACATGGCACGCAGCGACGCCTCGCTGCTGGTGATTCGCGGGTCCGGCGGCCACTTCTGCGCCGGCGCTGACCTCGACCTCGTGCGAGGCCTGATCCACGACCGGCGGGAGCTCGAGGCCTACGTCACCCGGCTGAGCGACGTCCTGGACGCGATCGAGGCCGGTCCGTTCACCAGTCTCGCTGCTGTCGAAGGGTTCGCGCTGGCCGGCGGCTGCGAGATGCTCCTGGCTTGCGACGTGGTGCTCGCCTCGACGACCGCGCGGATCGGCGACCGCCACCTCGAGCACGCGCTGCTGCCCGGCGCCGGTGGCTCGGTGCGACTGGTCCGGGCCCTGCCCCGCGCGCGGGCGCGCTGGCTTCTCCAGAGCGGTGAGATGATCTCGGGCCAGCAGGCCGAGGCCTGGGGACTGGCCGCGCTGGCCGTGGCACCGGAGAGCTTCGACGCGGAGCTGGACCGCGTCGTCGACCGGCTCGCCTCACGTGACAGGTTCGCAGTCGCCGCGGTCCGCGAGATGGCCCGTGCCGCTGAGGAGTGGCCGCCGCAAGCCGCCTCTCACCATGAACGGCAGCTCTTCCTGGACCACATCACCACGAGCCCGAACGTCCGTGAGCACCTGGACGCCTTCGTGAAGAGGAGTTGACCATGGGCGACGTCACGGCCAGCCACGTCATGATCCCCGGTGCATGGCACCTCGACTTCCAGCACGCAGCGGGTCCGGCAGCCAGTCGGTTCCTCACCACGCTGCGCGACCGCGGCGTGCTGACGGCGTCACCGTGTCCACGGTGCAGTCGTGTCCGAGTGCCGCCCCGCGACTTCTGCGAAGAATGCTTCGTACGGACCTCCGACGACTGGTTGGACGTAGGCCCGCACGCTGTGGTCGAAGCAGCCACGATCGGGTACACGAGCTTCCCGGGCTATCCGGAGCCGCCTTATGCTCTCGTCTACGCACGGCCAGACCGTGCGGACACCGCCATCGGCAATTTTCTTCACGGCCTAGATCTGGCTGACTACCACGTCGCGCTGGAGCGGATGCACATCGGTGCCCGCGTCAGTGCCGTGTTCGCCGCCGAGCGCTCCGCGCTCGTCACCGACTTCCACTGGGTCCTGGACGACTGACTCGCTAAGGAGAAGCTCGTGCCCGCCATCGACAGCTCACCGTATGGGATCGATCTCGACGTCCCCTGGTGCTTCACCGACGACCACCGCTCGTGGCGCACGGTGCTGCGCAACTTCACGACGAACGTGCTCGCGCCGACCGTCGCACAGCGCACGGTCGACGCCGCGTTCGACGAATCCATCATCGACGGCTTGGGCGAACTCGGCGTCTTCGGGCTTCGCGTCAGCGAGGAGTACGGCGGGTCCGGCTCTGACATCACCTCGTTCTGCCTGGCCATCGAGGAGATCTCACGGGTCGACGGAGGCGTCGGTGCCAGCGCGCACGTCCAAGGCATTGCCTGCGCGCTGTTCGAGCGACTCGCCAACGACACGCAGAAGAAGGAGATCCTGCCGCTGGCCGCGCGTGGCGAGACGTTCATCTCCTTCGGCCTGACCGAGCCCAGCGGCGGTTCCGACGCCGGCAACATCCGCACCTCGGCAGTTCGGGACGGCGACGGGTGGCGTCTGTCCGGTTCCAAGGCCTTCATCACCAACTCAGGCACGCCGAGATCGAAGTATGTGATCCTCTTCGCCGCGACCGGGCACGGCCGACCCGGTCGGCCAGAGGTCTCAGCATTCCTCGTACCACTGGATGCACCCGGCGTGGAGGTCGGCCCGGCCTACGACAAGATCGGGTGGCGCACGTCCGACACTCATCCGCTCTACTTCGATGACGTACGCCTAGGGCCGGACGCCCTCCTGGGCGAGGTGGGCCGCGGGTACCGTGAGGCTCTTGGGTTCCTGACCTGGGCGCGCCTCCCGATCGCTTCGGCCTCGGTGGGCATAGCTCAGGGCTGCCTTGATGCGACCCTGGATTTCGTGCAGACACGCGAGTCGTTCAACAAGCGGCTCGGCGATCATCAGGCGGTCGGCTTCAAGGTCGCCCGGATGGCTGCAGCCACCGCCACGGCTCGAGCGATGACCTACGACGCCTGCTGGAAGATGGATCACGGCCACCCTTACGATCAAGAGGCCGCGATGTGCAAGCTGGTTGCGTCCGAGATCTGCAACAAGGTGGCATACGACGCGACCCAGTTGCACGGTGGAGCGGGGTTCATGCAGGAGACGGCGGTGACTCGGCTCTACGCAGACGCCCGGGTGATGACGATCGGCGAGGGCGCGTCGGAGGTGCAGCAGATGCTGATCGGTCGGAGCCTGGGTCTCAACGTGTAAGAGAACTGCACCGTGCACAGGGTCCGCAGCGAGAAGTCGCTGCGGACCCTGCGCCATGACCGGGCAGGTGTGCAGGTGCCCGACCGACCCTGATGGCGTCACACGCCTCGTGCCTCACGGGCGCGAGCTTGAGCCAGCTCGCACGTCTCCATAGCGCTGGCGTAGCTCACGCTTGAGCACCTTGCCGGCCGCGCTCACCGGCAGCTCGTCTACGAAGACAACCGCCTTGGGTGCCTTGAAGTGAGCGAGACGTTCACGCACGAACTCGATGAGCTCTGCCTCGTCGCACGTGGCCCCTGGCTTGCGGACGACAATTGCGCAGGGCACCTCCACCCAGTAGTCGTCTGCTACGCCGATCACAGCGCACTGCTCGACGCCGCTGTGCTGGTACATGATGTTCTCGACCTCGGTGGGGTACACGTTCAACCCGCCCGAGATGATCATATCCTTCTTGCGGTCGGTGATCGTGAGGAACCCGTCCTCATCGAAGTGGCCGACGTCGCCTGTGTGGAACCAACCGTCGATGATCGTCTCGCTGGTCTGTTCCGGCTGCCTCCAGTAACCGGAGGGCTGTTCGGCCAGCACGACCACCTCGCCGAGCTGTCCCGCGGGCAGGGGGGTCCCTTGGTCGTCGACGACGCGCACGACGTTGTTGCGTTGCGCCCGGCCACACGTTCCCGGCTTGCGAGAGTGCCACTCCGCGGTGAGCTGCGTGCACGTCATCGAGGTCCCGTTCCCCAGGAGCTCGGTGAGGCCGTACATCTGGTTGAGTACGTTACCGAGCGTTGCCTCCGCGCGCTTGGCGATCTCAACCGGAATCGGCGACGCTGCATACCACACCGCCTTGATGGGAGCCCTCTGCCACGTGCTGACCGCTTCGGGATGGTCCTCGAGATGCCGCAGCAGGCTGATGATGACGGTGGGCGCCAGAAGGCTGTAGGTGACCTCGTTCTCAGCGCACAGCTCGAGGAACTCCGCAGGGTTCCATCCTTCGGTGCACACGACGGTGCCACCTCGGGAGAGGAACGGCCACACGAACCCTATGGCCATGTGCGTGAAGGGTGTCACCGGCAGGTAGCGGTCCTGCTCGGATACTCCGGCCAGCTGGTTGACCAGTGTTGTCGCCGTGTGGAGTGAGAAATGACTGTGGGTGACCGGTACGCCCTTGGGCTTTCCGGTCGTGGCCGAGGTGTACATGAGCCGGTACAGAGTCTCTGGTGGGACGATCGTGTCGGGCTCTGCGTCGCTCGCGGCGTCGAGCAGCTCGTCGAAGTCCACCGCCCAGTCCGGGACGTCCTCACCCTCCTCCGGGATGCACAGCAGGTGCGTGCAGGTCGTCAGCTGGTCGCGGACGGACTCCAGGAGCATCGCCTGCCTCGGCCTGAAGATGACGGCACGCGACTCACTGTCGTTCAGGTGCCACGCCACTTCCTGGGGTGAAAGCCGGGTGTTGAGTGGGACCGTGGTGATGCCGAACTTGCCCTGACCACCCTCGCACTCCAGCCAACGATCAGAGTTGTGCTGCAGGATCGCCGAGTGATCACCGAGGCCGAGGCCCAACGTTCGAAGGGCGTTGCCCACGCGGTTGAACGATCGGTTCATCTCCGCATAGGTCTGGACCCGTCCATTGTGCACGAGCGCTGGCCGGTCGCTGAACTCCAGCAGTGCCGGACGGACGAACCTCTCGAAGAAAGACATTCCCGATCACTCCCTCACGCGTATAAAAGGCTATCTGGTGCTGCAACTTCCGTTGTCATCCATGACGAAGCACGGCGGATTCGGCACAGATGCATCTGACCCACGGTGCAGCCGGCATCGGCGTGTCATCAGCTCAGTCCAGACGCAAACGTCTCAGTACGCCGCTCGGATCCACGCGCTCGCGGAGCACCGTGAGCTCCTCATCTGTGGGCGCCGGTGTGAAGGGCACCTCGGCGCTGTTCGACGACGGCAAGTCGAACCCGGTGCGCTCCCGCACTTCATCGGCGGTGCGCCCGGGGTGCACCGACTTCAGGCGCAGGGTGTCGTCATCACCGAAGTCCAGGACAGCCAGGGGAGTTACGACGAGCTGTGGCCCGTCCGAGTGCGGGTCGCAGAACTCGCGCCGTGCCGCTGTGCGTCCTGGTGCGCTGACATAGTCGGCTTCCTCGACGAGGATCCGCCGGTCGTGGCGCTGCAAGAAGATCATCGTCCGGCTGAAGTAGGCGGCGAAGACCAGCCCGACGGTGCCCGGACCCCGTACCTGCAACGTGGGGTAGTCACGCCCGATGCCGACCATGTTCACGTTTCCGCGACGGTCAACCTGCATGCCGCCGAAGATCCCCACGGTTGGCGCCTTGCGCCAACCGCCGAGCTCAAAGTCAACGATGTCTTCGAGGCGGAACGCGTGTTCCGCACTGTCCAGCGTCACCGGGTCAGCGGTCGACTTCACCAGTCCTGCCGTCGAGTTGATCGCACCGCCGCCACCGCTGAGCCAGTTGAGGTCCGGGGCGTGCATCAGGCGGGCGAGCTGGAAGGCTGCCATCGGAATCTGCGAGTTTGCCCCGCAGGCACCCCACTCCCCGTTCCGCAAGCCCCGCGCCAGTGTGACCGCCATCAGCTCACCGGTGGTGAACGTCTCAGTCATGCCGTGTCCCCTCCGGGGTGGACGTGGGGTCGACGCGAAGGGTGCCGAGGAGACGCTTGACCCCTACCCGTTCCAAGTAGTCGTGGTGGTCGCGTGGCCCCCGTACGTACGTGGCCATCCAGTCGTCGGGGGAGCGCATGTACTCCTCCAAGGTCAGCTCGTCGCGTCCGTAGTGACCTGCCGACGACGTCGGGTGTGCGGCAAAGGGGAGCGCGACGACGGCGGAGACCATGAAGCTCGGTACGGTGACCTCCTTGTGCCGGCCAGCCGCGGCGTAGCCGTCAGGAACGATTTCGTCTGTGACCACGATCGCGGTCCTCGATGCCCGGAGGATCAGGTCGTCCTGGTAGACGGGCCCGTCCAGAAAGACGTTGCCGAAGCGGTCGCAGCGGGGTGCGTGCACGATGCCGACGTCGGGGCGCATGGCCGGGATCGCGACGTGCTCCCGGCCGGAGTACGGATCCACCACCGTGCGGAACAGGTCCGCCGACAGGGCACGGGTACTGGTCGCTTCGTGGCCGCGTGGCAGCGGCATGAAGGGGAGATTCGCAGCGGCTGCCTTGAGCCCGTAGATGGTGAAGGGTTCGTCGACGTCGTGCACGACGATCTCGCCCTTCTCCGCGGCGGCGCGGAACGCCGGCGCCAGACCGAGATCCTCCATGCCCACATATGCCGTGTAGACCTCCGCGACGGCCCCGGCAGCGACGAGGACCTCGACGGGGAGCCCGGCCGACACGTTCGGCAGCAACCGCAGGTTGCGTCGTCCGGCACGGGCGAGTTCACGAATGATGGGCATGGGTGCCGCGTGCGCGTGGATGCCACCGATGGCGACGAGGTCGCCGTCGGACACGAGTGCTGCGGCGGTCGGTACGTCGATCAGCTTGCTGCGTCTGCCCATGGCGTCTCCTCGCTGCTCTGAGCGGTCTCGAACCGTCTACGCACTTCAGTGGCCACGTCCACGACCCGGGCCATCTGGTCCTCGAGGTCGGTCCCCGCGATCCGGCAGATCACGTCGGTGACGCCGGCCTTGACGAATTCCGTGATCTCGTCAGCACATTGCTCGACGCCTCCGGCCACGCAGTACCTGCGCATCGGCTGCGGGTCCATGGCGTACACCTCTCCGATGAAGGTGCTCGCCTCGCGCCACGCACGGTCGGCGTCGTCGTCCACCCGGATGTAGACGTGCAGGCCGGGTGTCAGCTCCTCCGGTTCACGGCCAACCTCTCTGGCCATGGCAAGGAGCCTCGACCACCGTTCGGCATAGCGCGCTGGTGTCACGAAGGCGCCAAGCCAGCCGTCGCCGTACCGAGCGGTGCGCGCCAGGGCGCCATCGGCTCGTCCACCGTGCCACAGCGGGATGCGGGTCTGCACCGGAGGTGGCAGGAGGCCGTGCGGGTTGTCAGCGCGCCACATCTCGCGGAGCGTGCCCATCAGCTCGGTGGTCCGCCGGCCGCGGTCTCTCATCGGCACGCCTGCCAGCTCGAACTCTGCGGGGTTCTCTCCCCCCACACCGAGAGCCAGGAGGACCCGTCCCTCGCTGAGTGCATCGATGGTGGCAACGGACTTGGCGACCCATGCTGGATGTCGGAGGACGCCGAGCAGCACCCCCGAGGCGATGGACACGCGCCGGGTGACGGCCGCCGTGGCCGCCATCATCGACAGGCACTCGTACAGCGGCACGTGAAAACTCAGGTGGTCTCCGAACCACACTGATGAGTAGCCCAGCTCCTCGGCCAGCACGGCGGAGTCGACCACGTCGCGCGCCGTGCGAAGCGGCGACCCAAAGTTGTTGAGCCCCACGCCGAAGCGCAGCGGATGCGTCACGCGGGCACTCCTTCCGTTCACGACCAGGGGGTTGACGTTCGACCGGATGGTTGAGACTCTAGCGGGCAGCAGGCCGGCCGCGCCAGAGCGGGCAGAAGAACTTCGACGATCGAGGCACCAGGGTCAAGGAGCTACCAGTGACAGCAACGCAGGCGGGACCGTCCCGCACGTCCTCAGTGCTCGTCGAGCGGATCGACCTCACTGCGGGACCAGGTGTGATGGCCCTCGTCACCCTCAACCGGCCCGACGAGATGAACCCGCTCGACTGGGACACCGTGAAGCACCTCAGCGCCGTCTTCGACGAGCTCGGACACGATGAGGCGGTGCGCGTCGTCGCGGTCACGGGCGCCGGCCGCGCATTCAGCGCGGGGGGCGACATGAAGAAGTACCAGCAGCTGCAGCGTGACGCCCAAGGCTTCCCCGAGTTCCTCGCTGACATTCACGAGACATTCTCTGCAGTCAGCCAGTACCCCAAACCGTACATTGCCTTGGTCAACGGCATCGCAGTGGCCGGGGGCATCGAGCTGGTGCTGTCCTGCGATCTGGCGATCGCCTCGGCCTCGGCGCGCATCGGCGACGCCCACCTACCGTTCGGCCAGATGGGCGGCGGGGGTGTCCTCACCCTGCTGCCTCGGGCGGTCGGCCCCGCGCGGGCGCGGGAGCTGATCTTCACAGGCCGGATGCTCAAGCCCCAGGAGGCGTTGGAGTGGGGTCTGGTGTCGCAGGTCGTCGAGGATGACGACCTCGTGCCGGCTGGCGTTCGCTTCGCCGAGCAAGTGGCGGCGAAGTCGCCGCTGGCCGTGCGAAACGCCAAGCAGGTGCTCAACTCCGGATTCTGGGAGGGCACGGGCGTGCCCAGCGGCATGCGGCTGGAGCGGGAGGTCACCGCTCGTTACTGCCTGACCAGCTCCGACGCCCCCGAGGGGCTGGACGCGTTCTCATCCAAGCGCACGCCCCGGTTCACGGGACGCTGAGCTCACTCGATCATCCAGGAGGATCCGTGTCGACCCCGGTCGTCTCTGTCGAACCGCCCGCTCCCCAGATTGACCCTGACAGCGCCGGGTACTGGCGCGGTCTCGCCGAACACGAGGTGCGGCTGCCCCGGTGCAGCCAGTGCGGGAAGGTGCGTTTCCCTCCCCTTGACGCCTGCCCCTACTGCGGGGAGCCGGGCGGGGAGGAGACGGTGCTGTCCGGGGTAGGAACGGTCTACTCCTTCATCGTCCTCCACCGCACGTTCCATCCCGCTTTCGAGGCCGACCTGCCCTTCGCGATCGCGGTCGTCGACCTGGAGGAGGGGCCCCGGGTCGCCGCCCGCATCGAGGCCCCGCCGGAGTCCGTCAGCATCGGTATGCGAGTCGGGGCAAGGTACGTCGACCATGAGTCGTGGACAGAGCTGCGCTTCGCGCCGCAGGACAGCTAGAACCGAGGAGACGCACCATGTCGACCCACACCAATCACGAGGTCACCTCCGACTGGGCCGCCGTGATCCACAAGTTCGGCCGCGACAAGGTGATGCCCCGCAACGGTGACCTCGACGCCCACCCGCAGGACATGGACCTCATCAGGTCGTTGTTGCTGGAGGTCGGCAGGATTGGACTGTACGGAACGGTGATCTCCCCGGAGTACGGCGGCACCGGGCCGAGCAGTGTGGCCCTGCACGAAGCGGTCGACGCCCTCGCCTACCACAACGCCGGTCTCGCCATGTCCACCATGCCGACCTACCTGACGGCCCGGGCGCTGATGTCCTTCGGCACCGACGAGCAGAAGTCTCGGTGGCTGCCCGGGATCGCGGCCGGGGAGACCATCACGTCGTGGGCCGTCACCGAACCGGACACTGGTTCCGACGTCGCCAATATCACCACCAAGGCGGTCCGCGATGGCGACGGTTGGCGGATCAACGGGACCAAGATGTTCATCACCAACGCCACCATCGCTGACGCGGTGCTCCTGCTGTGTCGCACCGGGGGACCTGGCATCAAGGAGACGCTGACGACATTCGTGATCCCGATGGACGCGCCAGGCATCAGCGTCACTGGCGTGCTGGAAAAGATGGGACTGCGGTCGTCCCCGACCTGCGAGCTGGTCTTCGACGACGTCCGGGTCGAGGACACCGACCGGTTGGGGGAGGTCGGCGAGGGCTGGCAGGTGGCGATGGACGTGCTCGACTACGAGCGGCTCGCTATTCCTGCCATGACTGCCGGCATGGCACAGCGTGCGCTGGAGCTCTCCCAGGCCTACGCCCTCCAACGGACCGCGTTCGGTGGTCCGATCGCCGACCTGGCTCCTGTCGCTGAGATGCTGGCCGACATGGCGGCCGCGCTGCTGGAGTGTCGGCTCCTGTACCGGCACGCTGCCGCGCTGTCAGACGCGGGCAGGCCATCGGTCGCCGAAGGCTCGATCAGCAAGCTCGTCGCCGGCCGGTTGGCCAACGAGGTGACCAGCCATGCCGTCCAGATCCACGGCGGTTATGGGTACTGTCGCGAGTATGAGGTCGAACGTCTCTACCGCGACGCCCGCCTGTTCATGATCGGCGGGGGCACCAGCCAGGTACAGCGCAAGATCATCGCTCAACAGCTGCGCCGGTCCCCCCGGTGGGGAGTGTCCGCCGGCATGTGGGGGTGACACCTCCTCCTGTGGGCAGTGAAGCGGCTGCGGCGGCGCAGGTGGTGCGTCGTCGTGGAGGACTGGTGCGCCGAGTTGCTGGAGCTCGACGCGTCCTTGGCGGTGCGGATCTGGTTCCTCGTGACAGGGCCTTCAACCGTCAGCCGCCGGTCAGCGCGCTGACGGGCCGTGACAAGCGGGTAGGGCTGGGGGACGTGCGTCGGTGGCGGCACGGGAATGACCATGGGGGTCGAGGGTGAGAGCCTTCCGCGCTGCCCGACACCGCAACAGGAGGAGGCTCGTCCGTGTCGAACAGGTTCGAGGGCAAGGTCGCGATCGTCACCGGCGCGAGCAGGGGCATCGGCCTCGCGATCGTGGAGCGCCTGATCGCCGAGGGCGCGAAGGCCGTGATCACCGCACGGAGGCAGCAGCCGTTGGACGAAGCCGTGGAGGCGCTCGGTGGCCCGGACGTCGCCCTCGCCGTCGCCGGGAAGGCGGACGACACCGACCACCAGGGTGAGACGATCCAGCGCACCCTGGACACGTTCGGCAGACTCGACCTGCTGGTCAACAACACGGGGATCAACCCGGTCTACGGGCCGCTGGTGGAGCTCGATCTCGGCGCCGCACGCAAGATCGTGGAGGTGAACTGCCTCGCCGCGCTGTCGTGGGTGCAGCAGGCCCACAAGGCCTGGATGGGGCAGCACGGCGGCTCCATCGTCAACGTGGGCTCGGTCGCGGGCCTGCAGCCGGCGGCCGGGATCGGCTTCTACGCCGCCAGCAAGGCGATGCTCAACCACCTCACCCGAGGACTCGCGTTGGAGCTTGGACCCGGCATCCGGGTCAACGCGGTCGCACCGGCGGTCGTGAAGACCAGGTTCGCCACCGTCCTCTACGAGGGCAAGGAGGAGGCGGTCGCATCGGTCTATCCGCTGAGGCGGCTTGGCGTGCCCGAGGACGTCGGCAGCGTCGTCGCCTTCCTCCTGTCCGACGACGCGGCGTGGATGACCGGGCAGATCGTGACCGTCGACGGCGGCGTCACCCTCATCGGCGGGATCTGAGGTGGGCATCCAGGGCGCAGGTGTCGTCGTCACGGCCGTGCTCGGAGCTGTCGGGTGAGCGGGCCGTGCGACATCGATGCCGTCGTCTTCGACTACGGCGGCGTGCTGACCACTCCGGTGAGCCACTCCATCGCCAGCTGGCTGGCCAGAGAGGAGATCGACCCCGCCTCGTTCTCCGGCGCGCTCAGGGCCTGGCTGTCTCGTAGCGCTCCAGAAGGTACGCCGATCCACCGGCTCGAGACCGGCGAGATCGGCGTGGAGGAGTTCGACCGGTTGCTGGCCGCGCAGCTGGTGCGCTACGACGGTCGTCCCGTCGACCCGGTGGGGGTGCTCGGCCGACTCTTCGCCGACCTTCGTCCTGACGAGGAGGTCTACCGGCTCGTCGACGAGCTCCGGGACGCCGGCATCCGGGTCGCGATGCTGTCGAACAGCTGGGGCAGCACCTACCCGCGACCCCGGATCGACGAGCTGTTCGACCCGCTGGTGATCTCCTCCGAGGTGGGGTTGCGCAAGCCGCACGCCGCGATCTTCCGGCTGACCGTCGAGCGTCTACGCCTGCCGCCCGAGCGGGTTCTGATGCTCGACGACGCTGAGCCCAACGTCGAAGGGGCACGGGCGGCCGGGCTGCAGGCGCTGCTCCACACCGACGCAGCCAGCACGCGCGCGCGGCTTGCCCGACTGCTGCCGGGCCTTTCGCCGACCTCGCCGGCCCGGCCGGCCCGACCCGCAACCGACCTGTCCGTGCGACGACCTCAGATCTGAGACACCGTGACCAGCCAGGACCAGCCGCCCCCACCGCGGCCGCACGTCGTGCGGGTGCCGAGGTGTCGGATGGGACTGCTGTGGCGAAGGAGGAGGGCAGCATGAAGGTCTTCAACGGGATCGACGAGCTCGAGAAGGCAGTTGGCACGCACCTCGGGTACAGCGACTGGCACACGATCACCCAGGAGCAGATCGACCGGTTCGCCGACGCCACGGGGGACCATCAGTGGATCCACGTGGATCCCGACCGAGCGGCGCAGGGACCGTTCGGCGCCACGATCGCGCACGGGTACCTGACCCTGTCGATGGTGCCGAAGCTCATCTCGGAGATCTACACCGTCGAGGGCCTGACGATGAGCGTGAACTACGGCTGCAACAAGGTCCGGTTTCCCTCGCCGGTGCCGGTGGGCTCCCGCGTCCGCGCAGGGGCCGAGCTGCTGTCCCTCGTGCCCGGCCCTGCCGGCGTCCACTCGACCGTCCGGGTGACCATCGAGCGCGAGGGCTCCGGCAAGCCGGCCTGCGCCGCGGAGATCGTCGCCGTCCTGGTGCCCTGACATGCTGACGGCGCGACAGCAGCTGCCCGGGTCTCACCTCGACCGCCGTATGCCCTCTCGCCCCCAGCGTCGCGGTCAAGTTCGCCGGCGTCCGAAGGGCATGCGGCACTGCCACGCCCGGCAGCTGACGGCGCGGGTTTGGACGCCGTCGAGCGGTTGACCGCAGCAGGCATCAACTCATTCAAGGAGCACTGAGATGGACTTCGCCTTCGACTCCCGGACCGAGGAGCTGCGTGACGAGCTGCTCTCGTTCATGGACGAGCACATATACCCCAACGAGCGGGTGTTCTACGACCAGCTCGAGCAGCTCGACGACCGGTGGGCGTGGACCCAGACGCCGGTCCTGCAGAAGATTCGCACCGAGGCGAGAAAGCGCGGGCTGTGGAACCTCTTCCTTCCCGGTGAGCACGGTGCCGGCCTCACCAACCTCCAGTACGCACCGTTGGCCGAGATCATGGGGCGCAGCGGTGCCCTCGCTCCGGCGGCCTTCAACTGCGCTGCCCCCGACACCGGCAACATGGAGGTTCTCACCATGTTCGCTGACGACGACCAGAAGAAGACCTGGCTCGAACCGCTGCGTCAGGGCGAGATCCGTTCCGCCTTCGCGATGACCGAGCCCGATGTGGCCTCCTCCGACGCCACCAACATCAGCACGAGCATCGTCCGGGACGGTGACGACTACGTCATCAACGGTCGAAAGTGGTGGATCACCGGCGCGATGAACCCTGACTGCCAGATATTCATCGTCATGGGGAAGACTGATCCCACCGCCGAGCGTCACCGGCAGCAGTCCATGGTTCTGGTGCCAAGGGACACCCCCGGCTTGATTGTGAAGCGTGGCATGGAGGTCTTTGGCTACGACGACCACGACCACGGCGGACACGCCGAGCTCGAGCTCAACGATGTCCGCGTTCCGGCATCGAACCTGATCGGTGAGGAGGGGGCTGGGTTCGCGATGGCGCAGGCCCGGCTAGGCCCGGGCCGGATCCACCACTGCATGCGTGCCATCGGCGTCGCCGAGCGCGCCATCGAGCTGATGTGCCGCCGTGCGGTCGACCGGCACGCATTCGGTATGGCCCTGGCGGAGCAGGGTGTCATCCGGGAGTGGATCGCGGAGTCCCGGGTCAAGGTGGAGCAGCTGCGCCTGCTGGTGCTCAAGACCGCCTGGTTGATGGACACTGTCGGCAACAAGGGGGCGCACACCGAGATCCAGGCGATCAAGATCGCCACCCCGAGCACCGTCGGCTGGATCCTGGACAAGGCCATCCAGCTCCATGGCGCCGCCGGCCTGTCCCAGGACTTCCCGCTCGCCAAGTCGTTCGCGAGCGTCCGCACGCTGCGATTCGCCGACGGCCCGGACGAGGTCCACATCAGGTCGCTGGCCACCCGGGAGATCAAGCGGCAGCTCGCGCAATGAAGCACCGCGACGCGGACGCCACCGGGGGGCACGGCCCTCACCGAGCACCGGTTGAGAAGTCACGGTCACGCTGGCGGAGGATGGGGGATTCGAACCCCCGAGGGCTTGCGCCCAACACGCTTTCCAAGCGTGCGCCCTAGGCCACTAGGCGAATCCTCCGCCGGACAGGGTAGCGGAGCCGCCGGCCCCACCCGTCCCGAGCGGCTGCCGGACCACGGCGGGTACAGTGGCGGGCAGACCCCTCGTGCGGCGTCATCCTGCTGAACTCCCCCAGGGCCGGAAGGCAGCAAGGGCAGGCGGGCTCTGGCGGGTGCGCGGGGGGTCCTCTGCTGTCCCCGGTGGCGGTTAGGGTCGGTCCGTGTCCACCGCGCTGTACCGCCGCTACCGGCCCGAGACGTTCGGTGAGGTCATCGGGCAGGAGCACGTCACGGTGCCGCTCATGCAGGCGCTGCGCAGCGACCGGGTTCACCACGCCTACCTGTTCTCCGGGCCCCGCGGCTGCGGCAAGACGACGTCGGCGCGGATCCTCGCCCGCTGCCTCAACTGCGCGCAGGGCCCGACGGACACCCCCTGCGGTCAGTGCGACTCGTGCGTCGAGCTCGCCCGCGGCGGCCCGGGCAGCCTGGACGTCGTCGAGATCGACGCCGCCAGCCACGGTGGCGTGGACGACGCGCGGGAACTGCGGGAGCGGGCCGTGTTCGCCCCGGCCCGCGACCGGTTCAAGATCTTCATCATCGACGAGGCCCACATGGTCACGACGCAGGGCTTCAACGCCCTGCTGAAGATCGTCGAGGAGCCGCCGGAGCACGTGAAGTTCGTCTTCGCGACCACGGAGCCGGACAAGGTGATCGGCACGATCCGGTCCCGGACCCACCACTACCCGTTCCACCTCGTGCCGCCGGAGCGGCTGCTCGACCACCTCGAGCAGGTGTGCCGGGCCGAGCAGGTCGAGGTCGGGAAGGGAGTGCTGCCGCTCGTCGTCCGGGCCGGCGGCGGGTCGGTGCGGGACTCGCTGTCCGTGCTCGACCAGCTCGTCGCCGGCGCCTCCGGTGGCCGCGTCGACTACGAGACGGCGGTGACCCTGCTCGGGTACACCCACGCGGCGCTGCTGGACGACGTCGTCGGGGCCTTCGCGGTCGGCGACGGCGCCACGGTGTTCCGGGTGGTGAACCGCGTCATCGAGTCCGGCCACGACCCGCGCCGGTTCGTCGAGGACCTCCTCGAGCGGTTCCGTGACCTCATCGTCCTGCAGGCCGTCGGCGACGGGGCGCGCTCGATCTTCCGGGCGCTGCCGGAGGACCAGCTCGACCGGCATCAGCAGCAGGCGGCCGGGTTCGCCCCGGCCACCCTGTCCCGGGCGGCGGACCTGGCGAACACAGCACTGACCGAGATGGTCGGCGCCACGTCGCCGCGGCTGCACCTCGAGCTGCTCTGCGCGCGGATCCTGCTGCCCGGCGCTGAGAGCACCGAACGGGGGCTGGCTGCCCGGCTCGACCGGCTGGAGCGCCGGCTGCACGTCTCGCTGCCGACCAGCGACGCCCAGCCGTCCGTGCCGCAGCCCACGCAGCCGACGACGCAGTCGACCACGCAGCAGGCACCGCCCCAGCCCGAGCCCGCCCCTGAGCGGACGCCGGAGACGCAGCGCCCGCACGAGCCCGTCGCCGACGAGCATGCGCCCGAGCCCGAGCCCGAGCCCGAGCACCAGCCCGAACCTGCGCCCCAGCCCGCTGCGGCGTCCGCCGGGGTCGCCGGTGCCGAGGCGGTCCGCCGGATGTGGCCGGACGTGCTCTCCCGGCTCCGCGAGATCAAGCGGACGACGTGGAGCGCCACCAGCCAGTACGCCCAGGTGCTCAGCGTGGACGAGCAGACCCTGCGGCTGGGGTTCTCCAACTCCGGGGCGCTCGCCATGTTCGCCAGGGGAGCGCACCCCGAGCTGGTCCGGCAGGCCCTCATCGACGTTCTCGGGCTCGACGTCCGGGTCGAGGCGGTGCCGCTCGACCAGGCGTCTCCCGCGACGACGCCACCTGCAACCACGCCCCCCACAGCCAGGTCTCTCGAGACCACGTCTCCGGCGGCCACGTCGCTGTCACCGGCGACGTCCCCGTCGCCGTCGGGTCCCGGGGCCGACAGCGACCCCCCACCTGACCCCCCGGACGACGACCCCGGCCCCCCCGC
Organism: Quadrisphaera sp. GCM10027208; assembly: GCF_042658805.1. Taxonomy (NCBI): domain Bacteria; kingdom Bacillati; phylum Actinomycetota; class Actinomycetes; order Kineosporiales; family Kineosporiaceae; genus Quadrisphaera; species Quadrisphaera sp. GCM10027208. The sequence continues at coordinate 443,175 of NZ_JBHSRC010000001.1, read as the reverse complement.
CCAGCCGGCACCGCGACGTCCCGCGGGAGAGGCGGCCGGCGGCCCGGCGTCCGCGGTCCAGGCCCCGGTGGCCCCCGAGGACGACACCTGGAGCCGTGACGACGAGGACGCGGAGGACTCCGGGCTCGCCGGGCCGCAAGTGGTCGAGCAGATCCTCGGCGGGCGCGTCATCGAGGTCCGTGAGGGTCCCTGACCCCGTGAGGAAGTAGGGTCGGCCGAGTGTACGAAGGCGTGGTCCAGGACCTGATCGACGAGCTCGGTCGGCTGCCCGGCGTCGGCCCGAAGAGCGCCCAGCGGATCGCCTTCTACCTGCTGCAGGCCGACGAGGCCGACGTCCGGCGGCTCGTGTCGGCCCTCACCGAGGTCAAGGCGCGGGTCCGGTTCTGCCAGGTCTGCGGCAACGTGGCCGAGGAGGACCTCTGCCGGGTCTGCCGGGACCCTCGCCGGGACGCGTCGGTGCTGTGCGTCGTGGAGGAGCCCAAGGACGTCGTGGCGATCGAGCGCACTCGCGAGTTCCGGGGCCGCTACCACGTGCTCGGCGGCGCGATCAGCCCGATCGAGGGCGTCGGTCCGGACGACCTGCGCATCCGCGAGCTGATGACCCGGCTCGCCTCCGGTGAGGTCACCGAGATCATCATCGCCACCGACCCGAACCTCGAGGGTGAGGCGACGGCCACGTACCTGGCCCGCACCCTCAAGCCGCTGGGGCTGCGGATCACCCGGCTCGCGTCCGGGCTGCCGGTCGGCGGCGACCTGGAGTACGCCGACGAGGTGACGCTCGGTCGGGCGTTCGAGGGTAGGAGGTTGCTGGATGCCTGACACCGACTCCGCACCCGACCCGACCGTCGGCGACGACCTCGCCGGCATCGCGGACCTCACCGCGGGCGAGGTCCGCGGCTTCCTCGACGCGGTCACCGAGGTCGCGGCCGGGAGCGCGACCGAGACCGCGCTGCCGGTGCTGCTGCTCGCCACGTCCCAGGTGCTCGTCACCGGGGCCAGGCTCGGGGCCATCGCCGACGTGCTGCCGGCCGAGCGGTTCGAGCCCGACCCCGGCCCTGACGCCGACGTCGACCCGGTGCGGACCGGCCTCGCCAACCTCCTCGAAGGTGTCGACGAGTACGCCGAGGTCCAGGACCCGATGACCCGTCCGGACGTCGAGCGGGGCAGCCTGTCCGGAGACCTCGCCGAGATCGCGCTCGCCCTCGTGCACGGCCTGCGGCACTACGAGGCGGGCCGGGTCAGCGAGGCGCTGTGGTGGTGGCAGTTCTCGTACCTGTCCGCGTGGGGCGACCGGGCCGCCTGCGCGCTCCGCGTGCTGCAGTCGCTGCTCGCCCACCTGCGGCTGGACGCCGACGAGGACGTCGTCGCGGACGCGGAGTTCGACGCCCTGCACGGGTGAGCGCGCTCCGCCGCGGCGCAGCCGACGTCAGTCCAGGTCGACCGGCTCGGCCGGCGGCACGAACGCCCCGTCGTCCACCGTCGACGTCGAGGACACCAGCGCCAGCACGCCGCCGGTGAACTTCGCCCGGCGCAGCAGCCCGGACTCCGTCACGCAGTAGCGACCGGTCGCCTCGCCGACGACCTCCACGCACGGCGCGGTTTGGTCCGCCGGGTCCGCCGCCGAGCCGCCGACGATCCAGCCGTCGCCCCAGATGCCCGTGTCCCGAGCAGCCAGCCCCGGGACCGTCTGCGCGACGAGCCGGCCGACCCCGGGGTCCCAGGCGGCGGGTAGGTCCGCGTCGGCGTCCGCCACCGTCAGGCAGGTCCAGTCCTCGGCGTCGCCGGCGTCCTTGCCGCTGCCGGCGCACGCCACCCAGCTGGTGTCGGTGGTCAGCACGGTCGACACGAGCCCGTCGGTGACGACGTCGACCCGGAGCCGGTCGCCGTCGCGGGCCACGGCGGCGGTCGCGCGTCTCCCGTCCCGGGCCCGGACGTCGTAGTGCGCCGTCCCGGACCAGTCCGCGGCGGCCCGCAGCGCGGCCCGCCAGTCGGGCGGACTCGGTGCCGCGGCAGAGGCTGCGGTGGCCGTCGGCGCGGCGTCCGGGCTGCTGGTGGCCGCCGCCGGCACGGCGTCGAGGCCTCCTGCCCGGTCGGACCCGGCCGCGCCGCAGCCGGTGAGCAGGGCTGCGGTCACGGCGACGCCCAGACCGGCCCGGACGGCGCGACGGGCGCCGGGGCGTCCGTCGTCCGGGCGGGAGACCTCCTCCACCGCGTCCACCTGCCTTCGCGTCCTCCCGGCCGGCGCCGGTGGCACCAGATCTCGGACGGCCGTCTCGTCCAACGGTCATGGGCCGGGTCCTGGCCCGACGTCGTTAGACTCGGCGCCAGACACGGTGGCCTGAAGTCTCTGTAACCACATGGTCACCGTGGGTCACGAGTTTCACCGTCCGTCATCCGCCGCCTGCGAGGGAGCCAGCACGTGGGCCTGGTCGTGCAGAAGTACGGCGGTTCGTCCGTCGCCGACGCCGAGGGCATCAAGCGGGTCGCCAAGCGCATCGTCGAGACGAGCAAGGCCGGCAACGAGGTCGTCGTCGTCGTCTCCGCCATGGGGGACACGACTGACGAGCTCCTCGACCTGGCCGAGCAGGTCAGCCCGATCACCCAGGGCCGTGAGCTCGACATGCTGCTCACCGCGGGGGAGCGCATCTCGATGGCCCTGCTCGCGATGGCCATCCAGACCCTCGGGCACGAGGCACGGTCGTTCACCGGGAGCCAGGCCGGGGTGATCACCGACTCGGTGCACGGCAAGGCGCGGATCATCGACGTCACGCCCGGCCGGATCCGCGGAGCCCTGGACGACGGGGCGATCGCCATCGTCGCGGGGTTCCAGGGCGTCAGCCAGCAGGGCAAGGACATCACCACCTTGGGGCGTGGCGGCTCGGACACGACCGCCGTCGCGCTCGCCGCCGCGCTCGGCGCCGACGTCTGCGAGATCTACACCGACGTCGACGGCGTGTTCACCGCGGACCCGCGGATCGTCCCCACCGCCCGGCGGCTGGACACCGTCACCTACGAGGAGATGCTGGAGCTCGCCGCGTGCGGCGCCAAGGTGCTCATGCTCCGCTGCGTGGAGTACGGCCGCCGCTCCGGTGTGCCGATCCACGTCCGGTCCTCGTTCTCACCCCGACCAGGAACCCTCGTCACAGGCTCGATGGAGGAGCTCACCGTGGAGCAGGCGATCATCAGCGGCGTCGCGCACGACCGCAGCGAGGCCAAGATCACCGTCGTCGGGGTGCCCGACAAGCCGGGCAAGGCAGCCGAGATCTTCGAGGCGGTCGCCGCCGCCGGCATCAACATCGACATGATCGTGCAGAACGTCTCCGCCGCCGAGACCGGTCTGACCGACGTGTCGTTCACCCTCCCCAAGGACGAGGGCCAGAGCGCCGTGCAGGCCCTCACCCGGGTGCAGGAGTCCGTCGGGTTCGACTCGCTGCAGTACGACGACCAGATCGGCAAGGTGTCCCTCGTCGGTGCCGGGATGAGGAGCCACCCCGGCGTCTCGGCCACGTTCTTCAAGGCGCTGTCCCAGGCTGGTGTCAACATCGAGATGATCTCGACCTCGGAGATCCGGATCTCGGTGGTCACCCGGGCCGACGAGCTGGACGACGCAGTGCGCGCCATCCACTCGGCGTTCGACCTCGACTCCGACGAGGGCGAGGCCGTGGTCTACGGAGGGACGGGACGATGACCGCCACCACGTCCGACGTGCCGGCGCGCAAGCCGACGCTCGCCGTCGTCGGGGCGACCGGCGCCGTCGGCACGGTCATGCTGCAGATCCTGTCGACCCGCGAGGACGTCTGGGGGGAGATCCGGCTCGTCGCCTCAGCCCGGTCCGCCGGTCGCCGGCTGCGGGTGCGCGGCGAGGAGGTCGAGGTCCGGGCGCTGGCGCCGGAGGTCTTCGACGGCGTCGACGTCGCGATGTTCGACGTGCCGGACGAGGTGTCCGCCCAGTGGGCGCCCGTCGCCGTCGAACGCGGTGTGGTCGTCGTCGACAACTCCGGCGCGTTCCGGATGGACCCGGACGTGCCGCTCGTCGTCCCGGAGGTGAACCCCGCCCAGGTGCGCAACCGCCCGCGGGGGATCATCGCCAACCCCAACTGCACGACGCTGACGATGATGGACGCCCTCGGCACGCTGCACCGCGGCTGGGGGCTCACCGAGCTCGTCGTCGCCTCCTACCAGGCGGCCTCCGGTGCCGGGCAGCCCGGTATCGAGCGGCTCTACGACGAGCTCGAGGTGGTGGCCGGCAACCGGTCGATCGGGCAGCGGGCAGGCGACGTCCGCGCGGCCATCCGGGAGAAGCTCGGGGAGGACCCGTCCCCGTTCCCGGCGCCGCTGGCCCTCAACGTCGTCCCGTGGGCGGGCTCGCTCAAGGACGGCGGCTGGTCCAGCGAGGAGCTCAAGGTCCGTAACGAGTCGCGCAAGATCCTCGGCATCCCCGACCTCAAGGTGTCCGCGACGTGCGTCCGGGTCCCGGTCGTCACCACACACTCCCTGGCGGTGCACGCGACCTTCCAGAACCCGGTCAGCGTCGACGAGGCACGACAGGCGCTGATCGAGGCGCCCAGCGTCGTCCTGCTCGACGACCCGGGCGCCGGTGACTTCCCCACCCCGGCGGACGTCGTCGGCTCCGACCCGACGTGGGTGGGCCGGGTGCGCCAGGCGCTCGACTTCCCCAACACCCTGGAGCTGTTCGTCTGTGGGGACAACCTGCGCAAGGGTGCGGCCCTCAACACCGCCCAGATCGCCGAGCTGGTGGCACAGGAGATGGTCGGGTCCTGAGCCCCACCGCGCCCGCCCCCACCTCCGCCTCGTGCGCAGTCGAACTCCCTCCTCGTGATCATGCAATCCCGCCACCCCGGACCCGACGTTCATCCCCCAGTCCCGGTGCAGCAGCGGGACGGGAGAACTGGCGTGCCGACGTCCGGCGTGCCGACGTCGGTCAGGACCCGGAGCGCCCCACCGGGGTGAAGACGTCCAGGGTCGCCTGGTCGGCGGCGGCGCGACCGCGGTGCCATCCCTCGGCGTCGCTGATGCGGCCGGCGGTGCGCTGCACCATGTCGGGGAACATCTCCTCGAGCGCGTCATCCACCGCCCGAGAGCGGGCGGCGAGGACCGGAAGCAGCGCTTCGTGGCGAGCTGTGGGGCCGCCCGTCGTGACGCCAGCGCCCGGCTCGTCCTCTCCCGCGGTTGCCGCGTCGACCTCCGCGCGGGTCGCCTCGCTCAGGCGCTCGCCGATGCGGCTGGCGAAGGCATGCAGGAACGACTGACGGAACGAGCGGGTGCGGGACTGGCCCCACGCGGTCTGCCGCGTCCCCTCGCGCTGCATCGCCCTGGTGGACTGGACCAGCAGCGAGGTGAACAGCGTCTCCACCGCGCGCAGGTCTGGCCCGAAGCCGACCACGGTCGAGAAGCCGAAGTGCTGGGACCAGACCGTGCGGCAGCGGTTGGCCTGCGCCACGGCGTCCAGGAGGATCGCCTTGGGCGTCTCGTAGGGGCGGTCGATACCGATCCGAATGCTCTGCGGCCCGGCGCGGTTGGCCTGGGCCGCGTCCAGCATGGCCGCGTCGATGCTGTGGCGGGCCATGAGCGCCTGCGCACCAGCGGTGAACGTCTCGGCCTCGGCTTCGTACGGCGTGGACTCAGCCTTGGCCAGCAGCGCCCGGACTCGGCTCAGGATCCGCTCGTCCAGGGCCGCCGCGCGCGCCGCGGTCTCTCGGGTGGCGGCGGTGGCTTCCCCGGGGCGCGGCCCGATGACCTGCAAGGGTGGCAGCCACACGATCAGGTCGAGCGCCGCCACCGCGCCTCCGCACACCTCTGCCCAACCTCCTGACGCCGAGCCGGCTCGCGCGCTGAGGTAGTCGGTGTCGGAGGGCCACCACCGCTCCGCCTCAAGCTCGGCCAGCTGCGCCCACCACCGCGCGTCGACGGCGTCCGGTGCGTAGCCACCGAGCTCGTCGGCGACGGCGTCGAGGAGGACGGCTCGCTGGTGGGCCGGCGCTGCAGGGGAGCCGGCAAGGCCCCGGGCGGCCACACGATGGAGGTCGACCGGCTGCCAGCCCTCCTGCCATGCCACCGCCAGGTGCTCGCGCAGCATCGCGGTGAGCAGGCGGCATACGGCCAGGCGACCGGGGACCCCTCCGGACGCCAGCTCGGCCAACCGGCTCACCGCGGCGTCGGCAGTCAGCCGGTCATGCCTCCATGTCCGCAGCGCCAGGTGCACGAGGTCGCGCACCTGCTCGGCGACGTGCCCGTTCCCCGGCGCCGAGGCCGCCGTCCGCCGGCCGTCGCTCTGCGCCGTGGTTCGGAAGGCGGCACCGGAGGTGCGCGCCGTTCGTGCCTTCGCCTTCGCCCGGCGGCGTTGCTGGTTGTTGCGTCCCATGTCCTGTCCTCCCGTCGACGGGCGACACGATGACACGGGGCTCGGACACCCCGGCGGACTCGGTCGTGGCGGCTGGGCATCGCGCCTCCACCACAGTTCGCGCCTCCACCACAGAACGCTGGGCTCAGCACAGCTTCACCGGCGTGTCGGCGCCACCAACCCAGCACTCTGCGAGCCGGCCGGTGGCCAGTGGGTGGCGGGATTGCATGATCACGGTGAGGGTGTTCCCGATGGATCACGGGGGCGTGCAGGGTGGCGGGATTGCATGATCACCGAGGAGGTGGGGTGGTACGTGGTCGGGGTGACAGGATTTGAACCTGCGGCCTCTTCGTCCCGAACGAAGCGCGCTACCAAGCTGCGCCACACCCCGGTGCGGCCCGCTTACCTTACCCCAGCGCCGACGGTGTCAGCGTCAGCAGGGTGGCCTCCGGAGGGCACGCGAAGCGCACCGGGGTGAACGGCGAGGTGCCGACGCCGGCGCTCACGTGCAGCCAGGAGCGTCGCCTCCGGTAGGTCCACTGGTGCAGGCCGCTGGCGTACCGCGCGGGCAGGTCGCAGTTCGTCACCAGCGCGCCGTGACCGGGGACGGCGAGCTGACCGCCGTGGGTGTGACCGGCCAGTACGAGGTCGACCCCGTCGGTGGTCATCGCGTCGAGGACTCGGCGGTAGGGCGCGTGAGCGACCCCGATCGTCACCGTGGCGGCCGCGTCGGCCGGGGCGCCCACGTCGAGGTAGCGGTCGCGGCCCAGGTGCGGGTCGTCGACCCCGACGACGTCGATCCGGTGCCCGCGCGCCGTCAGCGACGTCCTGGCGTTGTCGACGTCGACCCAGCCGTGCCGGGTCAGTCCGGCGACGAGCTCCTCGGTCGGCAGCCGGCGCCGCGGACCGACGACGGCCGACGGACCGGCCAGGTAGGCGGCAGGGTTCCGCAGCCGGGGGGCGAAGTAGTCGTTCGAGCCGAGGACGAGCACCCCTGGCCGGTGCAGCAGCGGGTCGAGGGCCTCCAGCAGCGGGCCGATCGCGTCCGCCGCGGAGATGTTGTCCCCGGTGTCCACGACGAGGTCCGGCTCCAGCGCCGCCAACGAGCGCAGCCACCGGCGCCGCCGGCGGTGACGGGGCAGCAGGTGGACGTCGGACAGGTGCAGCACCCGCAGCGGCTCGGCGCCGGGCGGCAGCACCGGGACGTCGACCCGGCGCAGCCGGTAGGACTCCGCCTCCCACCGTGCGTAGGCGAGGCCCGCGGCGCCGGCGAGCGCGGCGAGCCGGAGCGCGACTCCAGCGGCAGGACGGGGCACGCGGTCATCCTCCCGTGCTGGGAGACTGCTCGTCATGTCGACCCCCGTGCTGAAGAACCGGTTGCAGTCCGACCTCACCGACGCGATCCGCGCCCGGGACCAGGTGCGGTCGGCCACCCTGCGGCTGGCGCTGACCGCGGTGAAGTCCCAGGAGGTCGCGGGCTCCTCGGCCCGTGAGCTGTCAGACGACGAGGTCCTCGCCGTCCTGCGCACCGAGGTGAAGAAGCGGCGCGAGGCCGCCGAGGCGTTCGCGGCCGCCGGCCGCCCCGACCGGGCCGAGCGCGAGCGTGCTGAGCAGGAGGTGCTGGAGAGCTACCTGCCGGCCCAGCTGACCGAGGACGAGCTCACCGGTCTCGTCGCCGAGGCGGTGGCACAGGCGGCGGCGTCCGGGCAGACCGGGACCGCGGCCATGGGCCGGGTGATGGGACTCGTCCGGGCGCGGACCGGGCAGCGTGCCGAGGGTGGTCGGGTGGCGGCCGAGGTCCGCCGCCAGCTCCAGGGCTGAAACCTTTCCCCCAGGCTCCGCGGTTCGCCGCCGCGGCTCAGGCGTTCGACTCGTCCTCACCCGGCGGGTCGAGTCCCGGCGGGCCGTCCCCACCCTGCCCAGGCGGCACGGGCGGGTCCGGCTCCGGTGCAGGTTCCGGCTCGGGTTCCGGTTGTGGTTCCGGTTCTGGTTCCGGCTCGGGCTCCGGAGCCGGCTGCGGAGCGGGGGCCGGAGCCGGGGCCGGCTGTGGCTCGGGCTCCGGCTGCAGGGACGGCGGTGGAGCGGGCTGACGGACCAGCCGGCTCGGCGGCCGTGGGAAGTCCTCCTCGGGCAGGCCCTCCATCGCCTGGGACATGTAGTCCTGCCAGATCGGTGCGGCGATCGTCCCGCCGTAGACCCGGCTGTAGGTCTGGCCGCCGATGGTGAGCCCGTTGAGGCTGTCGGGCGTGACGTCGGGCGTCCCGACCCAGACCGCGGTGGCCAGCTGGCGGGTGAAGCCGACGAACCAGGTCTCCCAGCTGTTGTTCGTCGTCCCGGTCTTGCCGGCGGCGGGCCAGTCGATGTCGTTGCCCCGCGCGGTCCCGCGCTCGAGGGTGTTGGTCAGGGTGTGGGCGACCGTGTTCGCGATTCCCGGGTCGATCGCCTGGCGGCACTCCGGCTCCTGCCCGCCGATGACCTCGCCCGTCGAGTTGGTCACCTCGGTGATGGCGACGGGCTTGCACCACGTGCCGCTGTTGGCGAAGGCGGCGTAGGCGCTCGCCATGGTCAGCGGGGCGATCTCGAAGGCGCCGAGGACGGACGACGGGTCCGAGCCGACGTCCCCGCCGTCGGTCCGGTGGACGTCGAGGGCCTGCGCCGTGGCCTGGATGTCGCACAGGTCCAGCTGGAGCGCCATCTCGGTGTAGGCCGTGTTGACCGAGCGGTAGGTGGCCTCCTCCACCGACATCTCGAAGCCACCCTGGCCCTCGCTGTTGCGGGGCTGCCACTCCTCGGAGACGACCCGGTCCACGCAGGTCCGGGTGAAGTCCTGGACGTCGTAGGTGGGGCGAGCGGGGGCGTAGACCCGGTCGTAGACACTTCTGCCGTCCTTGAGCCAGGTGGCGAGGGTGAACGGCTTGTACGTGGAGCCGACCTGGAAGCCGTTCGGCGGTCCGCCCATCGCGGAGTCGACGGCGTAGTTGTACGCCGTTCCCTCTGGTCCGGCCTCCTCGCGGGGGTCGAAGACCCGGTTCTGCGCCATCGCCACGATGTAGCCGGTGCCCGGCTGGACCGTCACGAGCGCGGCGCCTGCCTCGTCGCCGGGCGCCACGTGGTTCTTCACTGCAGCGTCGGCGAGCGTCTGCTTGGTCTTGTCCAGCGTCGTCCGGATCGTCAGCCCGCCCCGGTAGAGAAGCTCTTGGCGGTCCTCGGCGGTCTCACCGAACGCCGGGTCCTGGAGCACGGTGTGGATGACGTACTCGCAGAAGAAGGCGGCACTTCCGGCGCCGGCGCACCCGTTGCGGGTCTCCTGGACGTTGAGGTAGGCGTCCAGGGGAGTGGCCACGGCCTCGTCGTAGGCGGCTCGGTCGATGAGGTCCTCCTCGAGCATCCGCAGCAGGACGACGTCGCGCCGCGCCTGGGCGCGCTCAGGGTGGCGGATCGGGTCGTAGAACGTCGGGCGCTGGATCATCCCGGCGAGCGTCGCTGCCTCGACCAGCGTGAGGTCCGCGGGGCTCTTGCCGAAGAAGTGCTGCGCTGCCGTGGCCACGCCGTACTGGCCGTCACCGAACAGTGCGATGTTGAGGTAGTTCTCGAGGATCTGGTCCTTGGTCAGCCGCTGCTCCGCCGAGATCGCCAGCTTGATCTCACGGATCTTGCGGCCGTAGTCGTCGCCCACCACCGCGGCGTACGCCTCCCGGCCGCCCTCGCGCAGGGCAGCGTCGGCGAGGACGTTCTTGATCCACTGCTGGGTCAGCGTCGACGCACCCTGGGTGTCGCCCCCGGTGACGTTGTTGACGCCGGCGCGGGCGATGCCCCGCAGGTCGACGCCGTTGTGGTCGTAGAACCGGGCGTCCTCGATGGCGATGACCGCCTGGCGCATGACCGGCGCGACCGACGACAGCGGGACGACGATCCGGTTCTGGTCGTAGAACGTGGCCATCTGGCTGCCGTCGGCCCACAGGATGCGGGACTGCTGCGACAGCGGCTGCGGCTCGAGCTCCTCGGGCAGCGAGTCGAAGAAGTCCACCGAGTTGCGGGCCACGGTCCCGGTGGCGCCCACCGCCGGCATGAACAGTCCGGCGACGAGGACACCACCCACAACGCTGGCGGTGACGAACGCGGTGAGCAGCGCGACCAGCTTGCCCGCCGGGCCGACGGGGGATCCACCCATGCGGACCAGCGTACGTGCTGGTCCAGCCGTCAGCCCGTGGCGCCGCGGCCCTGCTGGCGCCCGCGCCAGGCCACCGTCGTGCCGCGCTGTGCCGGTGCGGTACCCCAGGGCGGTAGTGCAGATGGGTCAGGCCAGGGATGGTCCCATCGGGTGGTTACGCACTGTCGCGGTCGGGGCCTAGCGTCGGTCCCGCAGTAGACCGTCAGTGATGATGCGCCGGCGGCGACGCTGCCACTCAGGGGGTGGGCTAGCACATGAGGACTGACCAGGAACCAGAACCGGGCGACGTGAGGGCCGGTGACACTGAGCCCGGTGACGTCGAGCCCGGTGACGTCGAGCCCGGTGACGTCGTTGGCCGCGGCGTCGGCCAGTGGGCCCTGTTGGGCTCATGCCGGACCAGCGACCCGGACGCGCTGTTCGTGCAGGGCGCCGCGCAGAACCGGGCCAAGGCCGTGTGCCTCGGCTGCCCGGTGCGCACGGAGTGCCTCGCCGACGCGCTCGACCACCGGATCGAGTTCGGGGTGTGGGGCGGGATGACCGAACGTGAGCGGAGGGCGCTGCTCAAGCGACGACCCAACGTGCGGTCCTGGCGACGGCTGCTCGAAGCAGCCCGCGAGGAGCACGTGCGGCTGGGGACCACCGTCTCTGCGTGAGACCAGCCTCTGCGTGAGATCAGCCGGAGCCGAGGTCGGCGCCGACCGACCGCAGGCCGTCGAGGTCGTGCACGTCCTGCGCGCGCACCGGCACCTCGACCACCGGCAGGTCCGGGTGAGCGCCGTACATCCTCGCCGCGAGCTGCTGCTCGCCGTCGCGTCGTCGCATCCGGTCGGCGTGCAGGCGCAGGAGCCCAGCGGTCAGCGGGTGGACGCCGTCCTCCTCGAGCTGCTCGGCCGCGGCCAGGCTGCGTTCGCTCGTCAGGTCGTCGATGACCGAGGTGTGCACCCGGTTGAGCACGAGCCCGGCGAGCGGCATGCCCTCCTGCTCCAGTCGCTCGACGAAGTACGACGCCTCCCGTAGGGCGTCGGGGTCCGGGCCGGCGACGACGACGAACCACGTGCCCTCACCCTGGAGCAGCTCGTAGGTGTGCTCGGCGCGCTGCCGGAAGCCACCGAAGATGGTGTCGAGGGCGGCGACGAAGGTCTGGACGTCGTGCAGCACCTGCGCGCCGAGCAGCCGGCTCATCACCCCGGCCACGCCGCCGACGGCGGCGGAGAACACCCTGAGGTAGGCGCGCCCGCCCGCTCGGGCGGGCGCCATGAGCACGCGGATGAACCGTCCGTCGAGGAAGGACGCCAGCCGCTTCGGCGCGTCGAGGAAGTCCAGTGCCGAGCGGCTCGGCGGGGTGTCCACGACGATGAGGTCCCAGGGACGCTCGCCGGCCACGGCCTCCGCGCGCAGCTGGCTGAGCTTCTCCATCGCCATGTACTCCTGGGTGCCGGAGAACGACGACGACATCGCCTCGTAGAAGGGGTTGGCGCGGATCTCGGCGGCCTTCTGGGGTGTCGCGGCGGACTCGACCAGGTCGTCGAACGTCCGCTTCATGTCCAGCATCATCGCGTCGAGAGACCCACCGGCCGACCCGTCGACCCCGCTCACCGGGCGCGGGGTGTTGTCCAGCTCGGTCAGACCCATCGACTGGGCCAGTCGCCGAGCCGGGTCGATGGTCAGCACCACGGCACGGCGGCCCCGCTCAGCGGCGCGCAGGGCCAGGGCAGCGGCAGTCGTCGTCTTGCCGACTCCCCCCGAGCCGGTGCACACGATGATGGCCGTCCCCGGGTCGTCGAGCAGGACGTCGAGGTCGAGCCGGTTCACGCCATCCCCTGCGCGCACATCTGCTCGGCGAGCCCGTACAGCACCCCGAGGTCCACCCCCTGCGGGACGAACGGGAGCTCGTAGACCGGCCGGTCCAGGCCGTCGAGCTCGCCGCGCTCCTGCTCCTGCAGCGCCACCCGGGCGGCGTGCTCGGCCGCCTCGGCGACGAGCCCGTCGGCGAGCCGGCCGGCCCGGGGGCCGTCGACGTCCGCGACCCGCACGATCCCCGCGGCCACCAGGCCCTGCCGGATCTCCTCGGTCCGCAGCGCCCCGCGCGCGGCGGCGTCCAGGTCCTGGGGGGACAGCACTCGGTCCCGGACCTGGTTGACCACGATCCCGCCCACGGGCAGGTCCGCCGCACGCAGCTCCCCGACGCCGTCCACCGTCTCCTGCACGGGCATCTCCTCGAGCAGGGTGACGACGTGGACGACGGTCTGCGGGGACCGCAGCACGGTCATGATCGAGTCTGCCTGGTTGCGGATCGGGCCGACCTTGGCGATCCCGGCGACCTCGCTGTTGACGTTGAGGAACTTCGCGATCCGACCGGTCGGCGGCGCGTCCAGGACGACCGCGTCGTACACCGCGCCCTCGCGGCGGCGCACCGCCTCGTAGACCTTCCCGGTGAGCAGGACGTCCCGCAGTCCGGGGGCGACCGTCGTGGCGAAGTCGACGGCGCCCACCTTGTCGAGCACCCGACCGGCCCGGCCGAGCCGGTAGAACATCTCGAGATACTCCATCAGCGCCGCGCGGGGCTCGACCGCGAGGGCGTAGACGTCGCCACCGCCGGGGCCCACGGCGACCTTGCGCTCCTCGTAGGGCAGCGGCGGGACGTCGAACAGCCGGGCGATCCCCTGGCGGCCCTCGACCTCGCACAGCAACGTCCGTCGGCCGTCCCGAGCCAGCGCCAGGGCCAGTGCTCCGGCGACCGTCGTCTTGCCGGTGCCGCCCTTGCCGGTGACGACGTGCAGGCGCACGCCCTCCCAGTCGCTGTCGTGAGCCGCCACTCAGGCGAGCGTAGTCGCGCCTCCGGACGCCTGCTCGGCGGCCGCCAGGACGCGGGGCCACGCCGCGGACCGGGGGTCGATGAGGGCGAAGTGGCCGGTGCCCGGCAGCACGTCCACGGTGACCGCCGGGTGCGCCCGGGCGTAGTCGGTGGACTGCGTCACCGGGACGCGGTCGTCGGCGGCGCCGTGCACGAGCACGACCGGCAGCCGCGGTGACGGCAGCCGCGCCGGGTCCAGCCCGGGGTGCTCCGCGGCCGGACCGCCGAGGAACGCCCGGACGGCGCCCCCGTCGAGGTCGTCGCGCTCGGCGGCGACCAGGTCGGTGACCGGCGCCAGGGCGACGACGCCGGTGGCCAGGCCCGGGCGCTGCGCACCGAGCAGCACGAGGTGGCCGCCGGCGGAGTGGCCGACGAGCACGGTGCGCCCCGGGTCCACCCGTCCGGGGGCGGCGGCGGCCGCGAGCCGGGGTGCGGCCGCCATCGCCCGCAGCGCGTCGTCGACGAGCTGGCCCCGCTCTCCGCGGCGGTACTCCACGGTGGCGACCACCCAGCCGGCGTCAGCCAGCCCCGCGGACTGGGCGGCCGCGTGCGTGCGGTCGAAGTCGGGGCGCCAGAAGCCGCCGTGGACGACGACGGCGAGCGGTGCGGGCGCCGTGCCCGCCGGGAGCCGCAGGTCGATCACCTGCTCGGGGTCGTCGCCGTAGCGCAGCACCGCATCGGGCCGGCGGGCCGGGCGGCTCAGGACGGACCGGTCCTGCGAGGTCACCGGCCGACGGTAGCCTGCCCTGCCATGGCGAAGTGGGAGTACGCGACGGTGCCGCTCATCGTGCACGCGACCAAGCAGATCCTCGACCAGTGGGGGGAGGACGGCTGGGAGCTCGTGCAGGTGGTCCCCGGCCCCGACGGCAGCGGCCTGGTGGCCTACCTCAAGCGGGAGAGGTCCTGAGGTGGGGCGTGTGGACGACCGGCTCGCCGAGCTCGGTCTGACCCTGCCGGACGTCGTCCCGCCCGTGGCCGCCTACGTGCCGGCGGTGACCAGCGGGTCGCTCGTCCTCACCTCCGGGCAGCTGCCGATGGTCGACGGCGTGCTGCCGGTGACCGGCAAGGTCGGCGAGGGGAACGGTCTCGTCCCTCCGGAGCGGGCCAAGGAGCTCGCCGCGACCTGTGCGCTCAACGCGCTGGCTGCGGTGCGCAGCCAGGTCGGTGACCTGGACCGGATCCGAGTGGTCAAGGTCGTCGGCTTCGTTGCCAGCGACCCCTCGTTCACCGGTCAGCCGGGGGTGGTGAACGGGGCCTCCGAGCTGCTCGGCGAGGTGCTCGGTGCGGACGGTGCGCACGCCCGCAGCGCCGTCGGCGTGGCGGTGCTGCCCCTCGACGCGCCCGTCGAGGTCGAGATCATGGTCGAGGTGCGGTAACGGCGGTCGCCGCCCGCCCGACGTCCCCGAGGCCCAGCCGGCGGGCCAGCACGTCCGCGAACGCCGTCGCGGCGAGCTGGACCGCCAGCCTCGTCGCTTCCTGCCGGGTGCCGCCGTCGAGGTGGGCGGTGAGCTCGTCGACCAGCCGGCTCAGGTCGTCGGCGACGTGGGCCGCTGCCCGGCCGGCGAGGAGCGCCACCCGGGTGCTCGCGACGAGGTCGACGTCGCGGGCGAGCAGCGCGCTGACGAGCCCGAGCGCGGCGGCGTTCGCCAGCCGGCACTCGCCGTCCCGGACGACGATGCCGGTCGACTCCAGCGCCTCCAGCAGATGCGGGGCCACCTCGCGGAGCTGCTCGACGTTGTCGGGCAGCAGCGGGACGAGCCCGTCCCGGCCCCACGAGGCGACGAGTCGCTCCCGGGACAGCCGGACGAGGGTCTCCTCCGCCTCGCCTCGCTCCAGCAGCTCCCCGATCACCCTGAGGGACAGCCCGCTGCGGTGCAGGGACCGGATCAGCCGCAGCCGGGCCACGTGCTCCGGCCCGTAGCGCAGCCGACGCCCCTCCCGTGTCGGTGGCGGCAGCAGTCCCCGGGCGCGGTAGGCGCGGACGTTGCGCGCCGTCATCCCCGTGGAGACCGCCAGGTCCTCGAGCGTGAGCTCACGGCGACCGATCACCCCCGTGCGTCCCTTCTCCTCACCGCCGACGTCCCCCGGACGCCGGCTGCGGTCCGTGCCCTTGTCGTGCTTGTGCTGGTTGTCCTTGTGCGTGGTTGTCGGGTCTGTGCGTGGTTGTCGGGCTGGTACCGCATCGTCGCCGACCGTTATCGTCGGCGCTCGTCGTCACCGTACCGGCGGGGTCCGACAACCGACCGTCACCGCGCTCGCGACGTCGCGCCGGTTCCGTGGTCCGGTCCAGCCCTTAGGCTGGTGAGATGCTGCGCGAGTTCCCGCTGCCCGATCCTCTGGCCGGCCCGGCCGGCCGCTGGCTGGACGGTGCCGCTGAGGTCGCCCCACCGCGGCGGGCCGCGACCGTCGTCCTGGTCCGGGACACCGACGCCGGCATCGAGGTGTTCCTCCTGCGGCGTCACCTCACGATGGCCTTCGCCGGCGGGATGCACGTCTTCCCCGGAGGCGGGGTGGACCCGCGCGACAGTGGCGACGACGTGCCGTGGGCCGGGCCGGACGTCGACACCTGGGGGCGTGAGCTCGGCACCCACCCGGAGGCCGCCCGGGGGTTCGTCAGCGCCGCGGTCCGTGAGACGTTCGAGGAGTGCGGCGTGCTGCTCGCCGGGCCCGGTCCTGCCGCCCCACTGTGCGAGCCGGTCGGCGACGACTGGGAGGACGAGCGGCGCCGGCTCGTCTCCCGGGAGCGTGCGCTCAGCCAGGTGCTGCGCGACCGGGGGCTCGTGCTGCGCTCGGACCTGCTGCGGCCGTGGGCGCACTGGACCACGCCGGAGTTCGAGCCGCGGCGCTACGACACCCGCTTCCTGCTGGCGCGACTGCCTGTGGGGCAGGACGCGCGGCACGTCGAGGAGGGGGAGGCGACCGAGTCCGGCTGGTGGCGGCCGGTCGACGTCCTGGACCGCTACGTGCGTGGTGAGGTGCTGATGCTGCCGCCGACCCTCGTCACCCTCGAGGAGCTCGCGGCGGCACCGGACACGGCCACGCTCTGGGCCGCTCCGCGGGTGCTGCGTGAGGTGCTGCCGTGGCTGGACCGCCGCGACGGACGGCCCGTCCTGGTCGCCGACCTGCCGGTCGCGCCGTGAGCGGACCAGGCCTGCCGGGGCGGGCCCCGGACGAGAGCCGGTGGCGGGGTGGCGCGGTGGGCGACGCCCTGTGCGTCCTGGCCCCGAACCCCGGCCCGATGACGCTCGACGGGACGAACACCTGGGTGCTGCACCCGGCGGGCGCCGCGGAAGCCGTCGTCATCGACCCCGGTCCGGACGACGAGACCCACCTGCGAGCCGTCCTGGCCGCCGTCGAGGAGCGGGGCGCCCGGGTGCGGGAGGTCCTGCTCACCCACGGCCACCTGGACCACAGCGAGGGGGCGCGACGGTTCGCGGCGCTCGCCGGCACCCGCAGGGTCCGGGCACTCGACCCCGCGCACCGGCTCGGGGACGAGGGCCTCGGCGACGGTGACGTCGTCGCCGTCGCCGACCTCGAGGTGCGCGTCGTCGCCACCCCGGGGCACACCGCGGACTCGTTGTCGTTCGTGCTGCCGAGCCAGGCGGCGGTGCTCACCGGGGACACCGTGCTGGGTCGCGGGACCACCGTCGTCGCGCACCCGGACGGCGCACTGGGGCCCTACCTCGACTCCCTGCGCCGGCTGCGGGACCTGGCCCGCGAGACCGGGATCGCCACCGTGCTGCCCGGGCACGGGCCGGTCCTCGCCGACGCCCTCGCCGTCATCGAGCACTACCTCGAGCACCGGGCGGCTCGCCTCGAGCAGGTCCGCGCCGCGGTGGCGGCTGGTGCCTCGGGTGCGCGCGAGGTGGTCGAGACCGTCTACGCGGACGTCGACCCGGTGCTGTGGCCGGCGGCCGAGCTGAGCGTGCGGGCCCAGCTGGAGTACCTGGGCAGCGAGGGCCGGCACAGCTGACTCAGGAGCGCCGGACCTGACTCACAGAATGCACCTCACCCACAGAACGCACCCCACTCACAGAATGCTGGATCTGGCTCAGCCTGTGCGGCGTGTCGCGCCACCAACCCAGCATTCTGCGAGCCGGTGGGTGGCGGGATTGCATGATCACGGCGGGGTCGGGCAGGGTGGCGGGATTGCATGATCACGAGGAGCGGGCTCAGCGGGCGCGGCGCTGCATCCGCTCGACGTCGAGCAGCACGACGGCGCGGGCCTCCAGGCGCAGCCAGCCGCGGGAGGCGAACTCGGCGAGCGCCTTGTTGACCGTCTCCCGGGAGGCGCCGACCAGCTGGGCGAGCTCCTCCTGGGTCAGCTCGTGGGCCACCAGCACACCCTCGTCGGTCTGACGGCCGAACCGCTCGGACAGGTCGAGCAGGGCCTTGGCCACGCGCCCCGGGACGTCGGAGAACACGAGGTCGCCGAGCGCGTCGTTGGTCCGTCGCAGCCTGCGGGCCAGGGCCCGCAGCAGGTGCTGGGCGACGTCCGGACGGGTGGACAGCCAGCCGCGCAGGTCGTCGTGACCGAGCCCGACCAGGGTGGCGTCGGACACGGCGGTCGCCGTCGCCGTGCGCGGGCCGGGGTCGAACAGCGACAGCTCGCCGAACATCTCCCCGGGGCCGAGCACCGCCAGCAGGTTCTCCCGTCCGTCGGGTGAGGTACGACCCAGCTTGATCTTGCCGGACATGATCACGTAGAGCCGGTCGCCGGGCTCGCCCTCGGTGAAGAGGGTCTCCCCGCGGTGCAGCTCGACGCGGGTCATCGACGACAGGAGGGCGGCCGCCTGCTCGTCGTCGAGGGCCGCGAACAGCGGGGCCTGCCGTACGACCTTGTCGTCCACGTGTCTCCTCCTGTGTCGGGACCCCTGGCCGGGAGCGAGCTGGCGTCGGGTCGGGTCCGGGGGCAGTCTGCCGCACCGGGCCCACCGGGCACGACAGGAGGGAGGTGCTCCGCCGCGACGGGCCTCAGCCCGCGGCCGCGGGCGGCAGGCAGTCGACCGGCGCGGCGGCGTACCGCTCGACGAGCTCACTCGTGGCGGCGTCGGTGGCCGCCACGACCTCGGCCCGGTAGCTCCCCAGTGCGCGGCTGGCCGCGTCCAGGGCCCGCAGCAGGTCCACCACCTCGCACTCGGGAGCCTCGACGAGCATCCGCAGCTGGTCGCGGTCCGGCGGCTCCGGCAGTGCCGCGCACGGCCGGGTGAGCGGGTCGGGCATGCTGCGGCTGGCGACGAGCAGGTCCAGCCGGGCGCGGAGCAGACGCCGCCAGTACGAGGCCCGGGCCGACTCGGCGACCAGGGCGCGGCGGTGCTCCCGCAGCTCGGCGAGCGTCAGCCCGGCCAGGTCCGGGGCGGCGTCGGCGTCGGTCCCTGTGGTGGCCAGTGCGTCGGTGCGGGAGTCGTTCACTCGGTCTGGTTCGTCACCGGGGACCCGATCTTGAGCGGTCGGCACCCGGACTCACCCGGCTGGACGATCCGGGGTGGCCCGTAGGCTTCCGGCCATGGGCGGACGGCGGGTCGACGTGACCACCGAGACCCCGCTGGCGCGCGTCCGCCGGGCCCGTCGGATCCACCGGGCGCTCGCCCAGCGGTACCCCGACGCGCACTGCGAGCTGAACTTCGAGAACCCCTTCCAGCTGCTCGTCGCGACGGTGCTGTCCGCGCAGACCACGGACGTCCGGGTGAACCAGGTGACCCCGGGCCTGTTCGCCCGCTACCCGGACGCGGCTGCCCTGGCGGCGGCGGACCGGGCCGAGCTCGAGGAGATCCTGCGCCCCACCGGCTTCTTCCGGGCCAAGGCCGACGCGCTGCTGCGGCTCGCCGCACGTCTCGTCGAGGACTTCGACGGGCAGGTGCCCGACCGGCTGGAGGACCTCGTCACCCTGCCCGGGGTGGGCCGCAAGACGGCGAACGTCGTCCTCGGCAACGCCTTCGGCGTCCCGGGGATCACCGTGGACACGCACGTGGGACGTCTGGCCCGCCGGCTCGGCTGGACGACGTCCACGGACCCGGTGGTGGTCGAGGCCGACCTGGCCGCCCTGTTCGAGCGCCGTGACTGGACCATGCTGTCGCACCGCCTCATCGCCCACGGACGACGGACGTGTCACGCCCGGCGGCCGGCGTGCGGGGCGTGCCCGGTCGCCGCTGACTGCCCCAGCTACGGGATCGGGGAGACCGACCCGGACGCCGCCCGTCGGCTCGTGCGACCCGGCCCGACGCCGGCCGCTGAGACGCCGGCCACTGAGGCGCCGGCCGCTGAGGCGCCGGCCGCTGCCCCCAGGGTGGTGGGCCGGTGAGCGGCCGACCTGACTGGCTGCGGGCCATCGAGGCCGTGCTGCCGGAGGTGACCGCCGACCGGCTGACCCGGACCCGCCCGCCGGCCGAGCGGGAGCGCACGCGCGCCGCGGCGGTGCTCATCCTCTTCGGCGGGACGGCCGACGCGGGTGACCTGCTGCTCATCGAGCGAGCGGCGACCATGCGCTCCCACCCCGGGCAGGTGGCCTTCCCAGGGGGTGCGGTCGACCCCGGCGACGACGGCGTGGTCGGCGCGGCGCTGCGCGAGGCGCGGGAGGAGACCCGGCTCGACCCGGCGGGGGTCGAGGTGCTCGGCACCCTGCCCGAGCTGTACCTGCCGCCGTCACGGTTCCTCGTCACGCCGGTCGTGGGGTGGTGGCGGGAGCCGGGGGAGGTCGCGGTCGGGGACCCGGCCGAGGTGGCGCGGGTGGCCAGGGTGCCACTCGACGCGCTGCTGGACCCGACGAACCGGTGGACGGTCCGGCACCCCAGCGGGTTCGTCGGGCCCGCGTTCACCGTCGACGGCCTGTTCGTGTGGGGCTTCACCGCCGGCCTGCTGTCCCGGCTGCTCGCCGTCGCCGGTCTGGAGCGGCCCTGGGACGTCGAGCGGGTGCACCCGCTGCCGGCCCGTTACGCCGTGGCCGGCCAGCGCGAACGGGTGCTCGACGAGGACCCGCAGGCCGACGTGGTCGAGGACTACGAGCCCGGTGAGGTGCAGCCGTGACCGGCGGCACCGAGCCCGGCGTCGTCCTCGACGTCCTGCTGGGGCTCGTGCTCCTCGGGTACGCCGTCTCCGGGGTGCGCCAGGGAGCCGTCGTGGGGGTGCTCTCGCTCGCCGGCTTCGTCGGCGGGGCCGTCGTCGGCACGCTGGTCGTCCCCGAGCTGCTGGGCGGCTGGCAGCCCGGCCTCGGCCGCACGCTCGTCGTGCTGCTCGGCGTCCTCGCCTGCGCCTGGGCGCTGCAGATCGCCGGGGTCGCCGTCGGCCGGCGGCTGCGGGGAGGGCTGACGTGGCGACCGGCCCGCGTGCTCGACTCACTGCTCGGCGGAGTCGCTGCGGTCGTCGCCGTGGCCCTCGTCAGCTGGCTGCTCGCCGGGGCGCTGCGGGCCAGCCCGTCCCCGACCCTGTCCCGGGCCATCGCCGGGTCGACTGTCCTGTCCACCGTCGACGACCTCGTCCCCCAGGACGCCGGGCGGCTGTTCGCCGACTTCCGCCGGATCGTGGAGGTGGAGGCCTTCCCGCGGGTGTTCGCGGGGATGGACCCCGAGCAGATCCTCCCGGTGGAGGAGCCGGACGCCGAGGTCGCCGACCCGGTCGCCGCCGCCGCTGCCGGCAGCATCGTCAAGGTGACCGGGGTCGCCGAGGAGTGCGCCCGGGGTCAGGAGGGCACCGGGTGGGTGTCCGCCCCGCAGCGGGTGGTGACGAACGCCCACGTCGTCGCCGGCGTGGACTCCCCGCTGGTCCAGGTCACCGGCACCGGCCCGGAGCTGCCGGCCCGGGTGGTCGCCTTCGACCCCGAGCGCGACCTCGCCGTGCTCGCCGTGCCCGGCCTCGACGCGCCCCCGCTGCCTGTCGGTGAGGACCTCGCCCGCGGGGACGACGCCGTGGTGGCCGGCTTCCCGCTCGACGGTCCGTACCAGTACAGCCCGGCCCGGGTCCGCCAGGTCCTCGAGGCCCGCGGCGAGGACATCTACGGGACGCCGGGCGTCGTCCGCGAGGTGTACTCGCTGTACGCGAGGGTGGAGCCGGGGAACTCCGGCGGGCCGCTGCTCGACGAGCGGGCCGCGGTCGTCGGGGTGGTCTTCGCCCGGTCCCTGGACGACGCGAGCACGGGGTACGCGCTCACCCTCGCCGAGTCCGCCCCCGTGCTGGCGGCGGCCCCGGGTCTGCAGGACGCCGTCGACACCGGGCCGTGCGCGATCGGCTGAGCCGGCAGCGGGTTCAGCCGGGCAGGCCGCCCAGCCAGTCGGTGAGGGCTGCGGTCACCGCCGCGGGTGCCTCCTCGGCGGGGAAGTGACCGGCTCCGGGGACGAGCTCCCAGCGGTACGGCCCCTCGACGTAGACCGAGGAGCCGCGGGCCCGCCGCGGCGGCACGACGGGGTCCTGGGCCCCGTGCAGCTGGAGCACGGGGACGGTGACCGTTCGCTGGACGGCGCGGGCGAACCGCAGCCCGTCGGGTCGCAGCAGCGAGCGGACCGCCCAGCGGTAGTACTCCATCGCGCTGTGCGCGACGAACGGCACCCGCATCCCGGCGGTGTACCGCTCGACCTCCTCCGGGCCCGGCCAGCCCGGCCGGGCCGACCACTGGCGCAGCATGGCCTCGACGTGGTCGCCGTGGCGCAGCCGCCGCTCCGGCAGCCACGGCACCTGGTAGGAGGCCAGGGCCCGTGCACTGAGCAGACCGGTCGGCAGGAGTCCGGTCGAGCGCATCCGCAGCGGGTGCGCGACCGAGACGGGGACGACCGCCCGGGTCACCCGCGGTTGCAGGGCCGGCATCGACCAGGCCACCCAGCCGCCCAGGCCGTGGCCGACGACGACCGCCCGGGGGGCGCCGAGCGAGCGCACCACGCCGGCGACGTCCGCGGTGGAGGTCATGGTGTCGTAGCCGCGGGGCGGCTTGTCGGACGCGCCGAACCCGCGCAGGTCCATCGCCGCCGCCCGCCAGCCGGCGTCCGCCAGGGCGGTGAGCTGGTGCCGCCAGGCCCACCAGAACTGCGGCAGGCCGTGCAGCAGGACGACGAGCGGGCCGTCGGCCGGGCCGGCCTCCGCGACATGGAAGCGGGCGCCGTTGGCGGACACGAGACGGTGCCGCCACGGTCCCGGTACCAGGACGACGTCGGCGTCCGGCGGGGGGCTCAGGGGCGGGTCCCGGCCGCGGTCTGCTCGCGCAGGACGGTGCTGGCGTCGCCCTTGGCGGCGGCGACGGTCGCCTTGGTCGTGGCGATCGTCCGCTTCGGCGGGGTCACCCTCGACACTCGCTGCCGGCCCACGAGGGCCATCGCCGCGGCCAGCACCAGGAGCACGACGGCGACGACGAGGAAGGACAGCCACAGCGGCCACCCGGCGCCCTCGTGCAGCCCGTAGGCGGCGGCCACGGTGAGCAGGACGAACGCGACGGCGCCGAGGAACCCGGCCCCGCCGAAGAGTCCCGCGCCCAGGCCGGCCTGCTTGGCGTCGTCCGCCAGCTCGGCCTTGGCGAGGGCGATCTCGTGTCGGACGAGCTCGGACAGCTCTCGGCTGGCGTCCACGACCAGCTGGCCCACGGTGCGCTCGGTCATCGGTGGTCCTCCCTCGGTTCGGCGTCCGTCTCGGAGCCTACGGCGAACCGGCGTCCGGCTCCTGCCGGCTGCGGGCGTCCCGCTGCTGCTGGCCGCGGGCGTCCCGCCCAGCGAGGTCGTCGCGGACCATGGTCTGCCGGGCCGTGGCAGCGGTGCCGTGGGCAGCCCGCCCGATCATGTGCGCCCCGACCGGGGCGGTGATCACCTGGAAGGCGGCGACGATGAGGAGCGTGCCGGTGAGCCCGCTCTGCCGCTCCGCCGCTGCCACTCCGGCCAGGATGAGCAGGATCCCCAGGACCGCCGGCTTCGTCTGGGCGTGCATCCGGGTCAGCACGTCCGGCAGCCGCAGCATGCCGATCCCGGCGAGCACGGTGAGCGCGACGCCGCTGAGCAGCAGGACAGCGGCCAGGACGTCGAGCACGGTGCCGAGCACGGTGTCGCCGGTCATCCGTCCTCCTTGCGTCGCTCGAGGAAGCGGGCCACGGTCGTGGTCCCGAGGAACGCCAGCAGGGAGACGACGACGAGGATCCCGGCGTAGCGAGGAGTGTCGAGCCGGGCGATCTGGACCGCGACCGCGCCGACGACGACGAGCAGCAGGGTGTCGAGCGCGACGATCCGGTCGGCACCGGAGGGCCCACGCAGCAGGCGGACGAGCATGAGCGCGCCCGCGACCGCGAGCCCCAGCAGGCTGATGTCGTAGACGACGTTCACGGCTGCTCCCCGTGGTCGGCGCCGTGGTCCGCGCGGTGGTCCGCGCCG
This sequence comes from Quadrisphaera sp. GCM10027208, assembly GCF_042658805.1. Classification (NCBI taxonomy): domain Bacteria; kingdom Bacillati; phylum Actinomycetota; class Actinomycetes; order Kineosporiales; family Kineosporiaceae; genus Quadrisphaera; species Quadrisphaera sp. GCM10027208. The sequence goes on along the minus strand of NZ_JBHSRC010000001.1, from coordinate 419,455 downwards.
AGGTCCACGCCGAGGGCCCGCGCGCCGAGGCGCTCCAGGGCCCGGGCGTGCTCGACGACGTCGCCCTCGGCCCCCTCCTCGAGGTGCAGCAGGTGCACCCACAGCCGGCCCGTGCCGGGGTCCGCCTCGAGGGTCAGGGTGCCGGGCGTCAGCGAGATGGTGTTGGCGACCAGCGAGATCAGCCCCGGGTGCCGGCCGGTGAGCGGGACCTCCAGGACGGCGGGCCGCAGCCGGTCCAGCGGCCAGAACACCTGGCGGGCCACCTCCGCGGTGGCGACGACGAGGTCGCGCAGGAACCTCAGCAGGTACACCAGGGCGGGCCACGGCGCGGGCCGGTAGCCGGCGGGCTCCGCGGGCAGCGGCGCGACGAGCACGACCACCACGCCGGTGAGCACACCTCCCACGAGGTTGCCCCACGACAGGTCACCCCACAGGGCGACCCAGACCACAGTGATCCAGGCGACGGTCGGCAGTCGGCGCAGCACGGGTCAGCCCCCCAGGACCGCGGTGACGTACGGGGTGGCGGCCAGCAGGTCCTGCGCCGCCCGGGAGCACAGCTCGTAGAGCGGGCCTCCGACGACCGGGATGGCCAGCCCGACCGCCACCACCGCGGCGGTGGACCAGGTCATCAGCGCCGGGACGGTGCGGACCCCGACCTGGATCGCGTCCTCGGCGTCCAGGTCCCGTCGTGGACGGTTCGGGCGGCCCCAGAACGCCGACCCCCACACGACCGCCATCGCGTAGACGGTGAGCAGGCTGACGCCGACGGCCACGGCGACGATGACCCAGGAGCCGGCAGCGGCGCCGGCCTCGATGAGGGCCACCTTGCCGACGAACCCGGAGAACGGCGGGAACCCGGCCAGGGACAGGGCGGGCAGCGCGAACAGCCCGCCCAGCAGCGGGGAGGTGTGCGCCAGGCCGCTGATCCGGTTGAGCCGGCTCGTGCCGGTCCGGCGTTCCACCAGGCCCTCGACGGCGAACAGGGTCGTCTGGATGACGATGTGGTGGACGACGTAGAAGATCGCGCCGGCGATGCCGGCCAGCGTGAACAGCCCCAACCCCATGATCATGAAGCCGATGTGGCTGACGATGGTGAACGACAGCACCCGCTTGATCTCGTTCTGGGCGATGGCACCGAAGATGCCGAAGACCAGGGTGGCACCCGCCATCACGAGCAGGACGGGGCCGGTCACCGCGGTGTCGTCCGGGAACAGCAGCACCTGGGTGCGGATGATGGCGTAGACGCCGACCTTCGTCAGCAGCCCGGCGAACACGGCCGTCACCGGGGCCGGGGCCACCGGGTAGGAGTCCGGCAGCCAGAAGTACAGCGGGAAGAGCGCGGCCTTGATCCCGAAGACGACGACGAGCAGCAGGGCCAGGGCGACCCGGACTCCCTGCGGCACCTCGGCGAGCGCGCCGTGCAGGTCGGCGAAGTTCACGGTTCCGGTGGCCGCGTACACGAGCCCCACGGCGGCGACGAACAGGCCGGAGGCGAGCAGGGACACCACGATGTACGTCATCGCGGAGCGCACCGCACGCGGACCCGCCTGCAGCGTGATGAGGACGTACGAGGCGGTGAGCATCACCTCGAACGCCACGAACAGGTTGAACAGGTCGCCGGTGACGAACGCGAACGACACCCCGGCGGCCAGCACCAGGTAGGCGGGGTGGAACACGTACCGGACCCGGCGGGTGCCCGGGCCGGTGGCGGCGTCCGCGATGCCCTGGCCCAGGGCGTAGAGCAGGACGAGCAGCAGGACGACGCCGGAGACGAGCAGCAGCAGGGCGGACAGCCGGTCCGCGACGAGGGTGATGCCGAACGGGGCCGGCCAGCCGCCGGCCTGGACGGCGAGAGGTCCGTCGGCGTCCACCCGGACCAGCAGCAGGAGCGCGTCCACGGTGACGACGACGAGCGTGCCGACCGTCAGCACGCGCTGGGTGCGAGAGGCACCGCCGAGCAGCAGTGCGACGGCGGCGGCCAGGACCGGACCGAGGACGGGCAGGGCGACGGCCACGCCGGGGGGGACGGCGCGGGCCAGCTCGAGCAGGACGCCGGTCACGGGTGCTCCGCCAGCCGGGCGATCCTGCGGTCCTCCACGTCGTCCTGGACGGCGTCGTCCCGGGTCAGGACGAAGCTGCGGTAGGCCAGTGCCAGCAGCAGGGCGCTGACGGCGAAGGAGATCACGATGGCGGTCAGCGCGAACGCCTGCGGCAGCGGGTCGGCCACGCCCTCGGGCAGCGACCCGTCCGCGGCGACGAAGGGCGGCTCGCCGGCGCGACCGCCCGCGACGAGCAGCAGCAGGTTCCCCCCGTGCGTGATCATCGTCAGGCCGATGAGCACCCGGGTCAGGGCCCGCTGCAGGAGCAGGAACGTGCCGGCCCCGAACAGGACGCCGACGACCAGCGCCATGACCAGGCTCCCGCCGGTCGGTGCGAGCACGACGCTCTCCGGGGGTGGGACGGCGGTCAGCAGCGGTGTCACGGGCGCACCTGCCCCTCGGCCTGCTCGCTCTGCTCGGTGCCGGCCTGCTCGCTCTGCTCGGTGCCGGCCTGCTCGCTCTGCTCGATGCGGCCCAGCGCGGACGTCGCCTGCGACCCGAGCGTGGACAGGACGGTCAGCACGATCCCCACGACGATGAGGAACACCCCGGTGTCGAAGACCAGGACGGACGTCAGCGGCAGCCTCCCCAGGACCGGGATCGTCAGGTAGGTGTAGCCGCTCTCGAGCACCTGGCCGCCGCTGAACCAGGGCACGACGGCGGCCAGCGAGGCGACGAGCAGCCCCAGCCCGAGCACCTTCTCTGGCCGGAACCGCAGCGACCCCTCGCGCTGCTGGCCGCCGGCGAGGTAGCGCAGCACGAAGGCGGACCCCGCGACCAGGCCGCCGATGAACCCGCCGCCGGGGGAGTTGTGGCCGGAGACGAGGAAGAACAGGCTCGTGGCGAGGATGGCGTGGAACACCAGCCGGACGCTCGACTCGAGGACGACCGAGCGCTGCGGGCCCTGTGCCCCGGCGGGGCGGGGCGGGGTCACCGAGGCACCTCCGCCGGGTCGGGCTCGTCGCTCGGCTCAGGGCGCGCCGGGCGGGGCGGGCGGGCGGTGAGGACGAGGGCGGCGATCCCCAGCGCCGCGGTGAGCACGACGGTGACCTCCCCGAGGGTGTCGAGCCCGCGGAAGTCCACGAGGATGACGTTGACGACGTTCTTGCCGGCGGCCTCCGGGGCTGAGCGGGCCAGCAGCTCCTCGCTGACCCCTGGCCTGGTCCGCACGCTCGTCGCGGCCAGCGTGGCGACGGTGACGAACACTCCGACGGCAGTGGCGACCGCCGCCCGCACCACCTGCGCCCGCCGGTGCACCGACGGCGGGAACCGCCGCGGCAGCAGCCGCAGGACCAGCAGGAAGACGACGAGGGACAGGGTCTCGACGAGGAACTGCGTCAGAGCCAGGTCGGGGCCACCCTGCAGGACGTAGAGCAGCGCGACGCCGTACCCGACGGCACCGAGCAGCAGCACCGCGGTGAGCCGTCCGCGAGCGCGCGCGGCCCCCACCGCCGCGGCGGCGACGAGCGCGCCGACGCCGAGCTGCAGGGGGGTGTCGACGAGCACGGTGCCGGACAGGTCGACGCCGTACCACAGCAGCGCCGCCCCTGGCGGCACCGCGGCCGTGGTCGCGATCACGCCGAGGTAGACCGGCAGGGAGCCGCTCTGGGTCCGGCCGGTGACGTCGTCGGCGAGCCGGTCGACGACGCGGACGGTGCCGGCGTAGCCACGGTCCGCGTCCAGCGCCGCGGGTACCGCTCGGGCGAACCGCTCCTGCGCGCCGGCGAACCCCGCACGCACGGCGAACAGGGCGGCACCGGCGGCCAGCGCGGTGAGCGACAGGACGAGCTCGAGGTTGATCCCGTGCCACAGGGCGAGGTGGGCCGGCTCGGCGCCGGGGTAGGCGGCGGACACCCCGGACGCGAGGTCGTCGGCGAGCGACGGCACGACGCCGAGCAGGACGCTGACGGCGGACAGCGCGACCACCGGGGCGACCAGGCCGGTCCCGGGCCCGTGGACGGCGTCCGGGTCGACGGTGCCGGACGCCGGGGCGGCGTCCGGGTCCTGGTCGGGCAGGTCCTTGTCACCGAAGGCGCCCCACCAGAACCGCAGCGAGTAGGCGAGGGTCAGCGCGCTGCCGACGACCAGTCCCGTTGCCGCGGCTGCGGGGAACACCCCTTCGGTGCCCAGCACAGCGGCGAGCACGGCCTCCTTGGCGACGAACCCCAGCAGCAGCGGCACCCCGCCCATCGACAGGGCGGCGACGGCGGCAGCGGTCGCCAGCACCGGCATCCTGCGGCGCAGACCGCTGAGCCGGCGCAGGTCGCGGCTGTGCGCGGCGTGGTCGACGGCACCCACGGTGAGGAACAGCGCCGACTTGGCGAAGCCGTGGGCCAGCAGCAGGACGGCGAGCGCGACCGCTGCCTCCGGCGTGCCCCAGGCGGCAACCGCCATGAGGAACCCGAGCTGGCTGACCGTGGAGAAGGCGAGCAGCCGCTTGAGGTCGTGCTGGCGCAGGGCCCGCCACCCGCCGACGACCATGGTGGCCACGCCGACGGTGACCAGCAGCGGCCGCCACCAGCCGACGTCGGTGAACGCCGGGGAGAAGCGGGCGACGAGGTAGATCCCGGCCTTGACCATCGCCGCCGCGTGCAGGTACGCGCTGACCGGTGTGGGCGCGGCCATCGCGGCCGGCAGCCACGGGTGGAACGGCACCTGCGCCGACTTCGTCACCGCGCCGAGCAGGACGAGCAGCAGGGCGACCGGGACGACGCCTCCGGACGGCGGGTCGGCGAGGATCTCCGAGATCCGGGAGGTCCCCGCCGCCTGCGCCAGCGCGATCAGCCCGAGCAGCATGCTGAGCCCGCCCAGCACGGTGACGAGCAGCGCCTGCTGCGCCGACCGGCGCGAGGTCTCCTCCTCGTCGTCCAGGCCGACGAGCAGGTAGGAGGTGACCGTGGTCAGCTCCCAGAAGACGTACAGCAGGATGACGTCGTCGGCGAGGACCAGACCGAACATCGCGCCGGCGAACGCGGTGAGCATCCACACCATCCGGGCCAGCTTGGCGTCGTCCGCGGCGTACCAGGCGGTGTAGACGAAGATCGCGAAGCCGACGCCGCTGACCAGCACGAGCATGAGCAGCGCCAACGCGTCCAGCCGGAGAGCCACCCACAGGTCCAGCCCGGGGATCCACGGGACGACGGTGCGCAGCGCCTCTCCGGCGAGGACCTGCGGCGCGGCGGTGACGAGCAGGACGACCCCCGCGAGCGGCGCGAGCGCGGCGAGCAGGAACACCTTGGGCCCCAGTCGGCGGGACAGCGCGGGAGTGGCCGCCGCCAGCGCGGCGTGCAGGAGGAGGACGGCGAGCACGCGGCTCCCTTCGGTCCGGCTCGGCGGGCAGGGCTCAACGGGACGCCGACCAGTCTTCCCGGCACACCGCGGGCCACCCTACCGACGCGCGGTGAGGGCGGCCCGCGGTGTCCGACACCAGGCGGTGGGCGCGGCCTACTCCTGCGCGGTCGCGCCCGGAGTCGACATGCCCTTGGCGATGAGGTCCATCACCGTGGAGTCCGCGAGCGTCGTGACGTCCCCGACCTCACGGTGCTCGGCGACGTCCCGGAGCAGCCGGCGCATGATCTTCCCCGAGCGGGTCTTCGGCAGCTCGGAGACCACCATGATCTGACGGGGCTTCGCGATCGCCCCGATCTCCTGCGCGACGTGCCGGCGCAGCTCCTCGACGATGTCCTCGCCGCCGTCCCCGGCCGAGCCCCGCAGGATGACGAACGCGCAGACGGCCTGGCCGGTCGTCTCGTCGGACGCGCCGACGACGGCGGCCTCGGCGACCTTGGGGTGCGACACCAGCGCGGACTCGATCTCGGTGGTCGACAGCCGGTGGCCGGAGACGTTCATGACGTCGTCCACCCGGCCGAGCAGCCAGATGTCGCCGTCCTCGTCCTTCTTCGCGCCGTCCCCGGCGAAGTACATGTTCTCGAACCGGGACCAGTACGTCTCCTTGTACCGCTCCGGGTCGCCCCAGATGCCGCGGAGCATGCCGGGCCAGGGCTCGGTGAGGACGAGGTAGCCGCCGCCGCCCGGGGGCACCGGCCGGCCGGTGTCGTCCACCACGTCGGCGCTGACGCCCGGCAGGGGCACCTGTGCGGAGCCGGGCTTGGCCGCGGTCACCCCCGGCAGCGGGCTGATCATGATCCCGCCGGTCTCGGTCTGCCACCAGGTGTCGACCACCGGGGTCCGGTCGCCGCCGATGACCCGGCGGTACCAGATCCAGGCCTCCGGGTTGATCGGCTCGCCGACGCTGCCGAGCAGCCGCAGCGACGAGAGGTCGTACTGGGCCGGGACCTGCTCCCCCCACTTCATCATCGTCCGGATCAGGGTTGGGGCGGTGTACAGGATGCTCACGCCGTACCTCTGGACGATCTCCCAGAACCGGCCCTGGTGAGGGGTGTCCGGCGTCCCCTCGTACATGACCTGGGTGGCCCCGTTGGCCATCGGCCCGTAGACGATGTAGCTGTGCCCCGTCACCCAGCCGACGTCGGCGGTGCACCAGTAGACGTCCCGCTCCGGCTTGAGGTCGAAGACGACCCGGTGGGTGTAGGCGACGTGGGTGAGGTACCCACCGGTGGTGTGCAGGATGCCCTTGGGCTTCCCGGTGGTGCCCGAGGTGTAGAGGATGAACAGCGGGTGCTCGCTGTCGACGTCCACGGGATCGTGGGTCTCGGAGGCCGCGGCCAGGGCGTCGTGCCACCAGACGTCGCGGCCCTCGGCCCAGTCCACCTCCTGCCCCGTGCGCCGGACGACGAGCACGTGCTCGACGCTGGCGGCCCCCTTGGCCAGGGCCGCGTCCACGGCGGGCTTGAGCGCGGACGGCTTGCCGCGCCGGTAGCCGCCGTCCGCGGTGATGACGACGCGGGCCTCGGCGTCCTCGATCCGGCTGCGCAGGGCGTCGGCGGAGAACCCGCCGAACACGACCGAGTGCGGGGCGCCGATCCGGGCGCAGGCGAGCATGGCGACCGCGGTCTCCGGGATCATCGGCATGTAGATCGCGACCCGGTCGCCGGTGCGCACACCGAGGTCCGTCAGCGCGTTCGCGGCCCGGGACACCTCCCGCTGCAGGTCGGCGTAGGTGAGGTCGCGGGTGTCGCCCGGCTCGCCCTCGAAGTGCAGCGCGACCCGGTCACCCAGGCCCGCCTCCACGTGCCGGTCGACGCAGTTGTAGGCGGCGTTGAGCCGGCCGCCGACGAACCACTTCGCGAACGGGGCCTGGCTCCAGTCGAGGGTCTGGCCGAAGTCCTGGCTCCACGTCAGCAGCGAGCGGGCCTGGTCGGCCCAGAACCCGAGCCGGTCCGCCGCGGCCGCCTCGTAGAGGTCGGGGCCGGCGACGGCCTGCGCGGCGAACTCCTCGCTGGGCGGGAAGCGGCGGTTCTCCTGCAAGAGGTTCTCCAGGCCGGTCTGCTGGGTCATCGCATCCTCCGTCGCGTCGCGTCGCTCGATCGTGACTCGTGAGGCTAGTCACGGATCGGCCGGCCGGACAGTGGTGGACGGCGAGCGGCGCCGGTGCGTCGCTGGGCGGTCACCCGGTCACCCGGTCACCCGGTCACGTGTCACCCGGCGTTCCGGGGCGTGCAGGGCGACCATCGTGCGGCCGACGTGCGGCGGCACCCGCGAGCTGGTCGCCACCGAGACGACGACCATGACGGCGAACGCGGCGGGGACGGTCCACGCCGCCGGCTGGGCCAGCAGGGCGCCGGCCCAGCCGTCGAGCGGGCCGCGGAGCATGGTGGTGGTGACCGCCGCCCCGGCGAGCGTCCCGCCGGTGAGCAGCCCGGCGACCGCGCCGGTCGCGGTGAGCCCGCGCCACCAGATACCCAGCACGAGCAGGGGGCAGAACGTGGAGGCGGCCAGCGCGAAGGCGAGCCCGACGGTGTCCGCCAGGCCGACCCGGTAGGACAGCAGGGACAGGGCGAACGGGACGACGACGGCCAGCACGGCGGCGATCCTGAACAGTCGTACCGACGACGTCCGGAAGCGGTGCCCGCTGAGCGAGGACTCGGCCGGCAGCAGGTCCTGGCTGAGCACCCCGGCGACCGAGACGACGAGTCCGGAGGACGTGGACAGGAACGCCGCGAACGCCCCGGCGACGACGAGGGCGCCGACGAGGTCCGCCCACGGGTCCGGCAGCATCCGCCCGGGCAGGGTGAGGACCACGGCGTCCGTGCGGCCGGTGAGCAGCAGGTCGGTGGCGTAGAGGCGCCCGAGCGCCCCGTACAGGGGCGGGAACAGGTAGAAGACCCCGAGCAGGCCGATCACGACGAGGGTGGTGCGCCGGGCGGCCACCCCGTCCCGGTTGGTGTAGAAGCGGACGAGCACGTGCGGCAGCCCCATCGTGCCGAGGAACAGCGCCAGCAGCAGCGAGTACGTCGCGTACAGCGGGTGCTCGCGCCCGGAACCCATCAGGGGCAGGGCCCACTCGTCCCCGGTGGTCGCCGTCAGCCGCTCCGCGTGCGGGACGACCTCCCCGGCGGGGACGGTGACCGTCGTCCCGGCGTCCAGGGACAGGGTGTCCCCGGCCGCCAGGGCGGTCCGGTCCCCGTCGACGAGGACGGTGGTCGCCTGGTCGGCGCGGATCTCGGTCCCCGACGGGAGGGTCACCGTCGTCGTCTCCCGGGCCACCGGCAGCTCGGCGCCCAGCGGTGTGGGAGCGCCGTCGCCACGCCAGGCCAGCAGCAGCAGGACGAGCGGCACAGCCAGCGCGGTGAGCTTGAGCCAGTACTGGAACGCCTGCACCAGGGTGATCGAGCGCATCCCGCCGGCGAGCACGTTGAGCACGACGGTGGCGGCGACGAGGGCGGCGCCGACCCAGGCGGGTGCGCCGGTGACGGTCCGCAGCGCCAGCCCGGCGCCCTGCAGCTGCGGCAGCAGGTAGAGCACGCCGATGCCGACGACGAGGACCGAGGAGATCCGCCGGACGGCGCGGGACTCCAGGCGCTGCTCGGCGAAGTCCGGCAGCGTGTACGCCCCGGAGCGGCGCAGCGGCGCGGCGACGAGGACGAGCAGCACGAGGTAGCCCGCGGTGTACCCGACGGGGAACCACAGCATGTCGACGCCGCCGGCGAGGACGAGGCCGGCGACCCCCAGAAAGCTCGCCGCCGACAGGTACTCCCCGCTGATCGCCGAGGCGTTCCAGCGCGGCGAGACCATCCGGCTGGCCACGTAGAAGTCGCTCGTCGTCCGGGACACCCGCAACCCGACCGCGCCGATCCCCACCGTCACGACGGTGACGACGACCACGGCCAGGACGCCGGCGGTCGGGGAGAGCACCTGGTCGGTCACCGGCGGTCCACGAGGTCGGTGAAGTCGCGCTCCGCGCGCTCCGCGGCCCGCACGTACGCCCACGCGACGACGGCGACGAACGGGTAGACGAGCAGGCCGAGCAGCAGCCAGGGGACGGGGACGCCGAGAACCTGCGCCGTGCGCAGGGCCGGGGCGACGGCGAACAGCAGCGGCAGGGCGCCGACGGTCAGCGCGAACGCGGCGAGGGTGGCCAGCGCCAGGCGCCGCTGGGTCCGCACCAGCGAGCGCATGAACACCTCGCCGACGCTGGTCTGCTCGTCGATGTCCCGGGCGACGGACCGCGTCGGCGGACGCCGGACGGCGCGCATCCGCGGGCTCGTCACCCGCACCCGCCGCTGGTCGCTCACCGGTCCCGGGTGAGGCCGACGGGCCGCCCCAGCCGTGCCCGCAGGTCGCGGGTGTGCCGGCGGCTGACCTGCAGCTCGGTGCCGCCGAGGCGCACCGTGCACCGCCCGCCGTCGGTGCGGACCTCGTCGACGTGGGCCAGCGAGACGAGCGTCGAGCGGTGGATCCGGACGAAACCGGCCTCGCCCCACCGCTCCTCGAGCGTGCTGAGCGGCACGCGGATGAGGTGGCTGCCGTCCTCGGTGTGCAGTCGGGCGTAGTCCCCCTGCGCCTCGACGTAGCGGACCTGCGAGCGCTGGACGAAGCGGGTCACGCCGCCGAGCTCGACCGGGATGGTCTCGTCGGCGGTGGTCGCACCGGCGGGCTCGGGCGAGCCGGCGTCGACGACGCGGCGCACCGCCTCCGCGAGCCGCTCCGCTCGCACCGGTTTCATCACGTAGTCCACGGCGCGTACCTCGAACGCGTCGACGGCGTGCTCGTCGTAGGCGGTGACGAAGACGACCTGCGGCCGGCGGGCGAAGCGGGCCAGCACCCGGGCCAGGTCCAGGCCGTCGAGCCCGGGCATCTTGATGTCGGAGAAGACGACGTCGACCGTGCGGGTCTCCAGCGCCTTGAGCGCCTCGGTGGCGCTGGAGGCCGTCGTCACCTCGGCGACCCGCGGGTCCCGGTCGAGCAGGTACGTCAGCTCGGACAGCGCGGGCAGCTCGTCGTCGACGACGAGTGCGCGCAGCGATGTGCCCTCGCTCACACCGCGGAGCGTAGTCGACGGCGGTCGGACGTCGAGGGGTTCAGCCGGCCCGGACGCCGGGCGCGTACTTGGGGACCCGGAAGGACACCTTCGTCCCGGCGTCCGGGGCGGTCTCCACGACGAGGCCGTGGTCGTCGCCGAACACCTGCCGCAGCCGCGCGTCGACGTTGCCCAGCCCCACGGAGTCCGCGCCGGACTCCCCGGCCAGCACCCGGCGGACCAGCTCGGGGTCGGTGCCCACGCCGTCGTCCTCGACTGAGATCACGGCCTCCGCGCCGGCGTCCTCGGCGACGATGGTGACGTTCCCCGGGCCGGGCTTGTCCTCCAGGCCGTGCCGGACGGCGTTCTCCACCAGCGGTTGGACGGTCAGGAACGGGATCGCGACCGGCAGCACCTCGGGGGCGACGACCAGGCGGACCTGGAGCCGGTCGCCGAACCGGGCCTGCTCCAGGACCAGGTACCGCTCGACGTTGCGCAGCTCGTCGGCCAGGGTGGTGAACTCCCCGCCGCGGCGGAAGGCGTAGCGGGTGAAGTCGGCGAACTCCAGCAGCAGCTCGCGCGCCCGGTCGGCGTCGGTGCGCACGAACGAGGCGATCGCGGCGAGCGAGTTGTAGACGAAGTGCGGGCTGATCTGGGCGCGCAGAGCCCGCAGCTCGGCCTCGATGAGCCGGGTGCGGGACCTGTCCAGCTCGGCCAGCTCGAGGTTCGCGCTGACCCACTGGGCCACCTCGTCGGTGGCCCGCAGGAGGCCGGCGGAGGCCTGCCGGCCGTAGGCGGCCAGCGCCCCCACCACCCGGTCGTCGGCCACCAGCGGGGCGATCACGGCGTGCTGCACCGGGCACGACGGGTCCGGGCACGCGACGTCCCCGGGGCCGAGCACCAGGGTGCGCCCACGGCCCAGGACCTCCTGGGCGTGCCGGGCGGCGTCCGGGGCGTGGTGGGCCCCCGCGCCGTCCCAGGCGAGCGTGCTCGTCGCGTCGGTGAGGGCGACCGCCGGGGTGCCGAGCAGCGCGCGCAGGTGCCGGACGGCGCGCTCGGCCCCCGTAGGGGTGAGACCGTCGCGCAGGTGCGGCGCGGCCAGGGAGGCGGTGTGCAAGGTCGCGAACGTGGCCCGGTCGGCGTCGCTGCCCAGGTCGCCGCGCCGGCGCACGGTGCGCACCCACAGCAGGACACCGACGGCGACCAGCACGGCGCCGACGAGGACCGCCTGCGTCCCGGTCACGGGGGGAACCTACTGGGACGCCGGGTGCCACGGGGCCCTCCGAGGGGCCCGCCTACTGTGGCGGCATGTCCGACCCGCTGGCCGCCCTCGCCGGCCTGCCCGGGGTCGCCGACGCCGTGGCGGAGGCCCGCGAGGCCTGCGAGCGGCTCCGCTGGCACCCGGCGATGCGCCGCCGCGCCGCCGAGTGCCGGGTGGAGGCCGGCGTCCGGGCGGCCCGCTGCTCGGCGGCCCTGGACGGTGGGCGGCTGCCGCTCGAGCTGGTTCGGGACGCCGCTCGCGGTGCCCGCGAGCTCCCCGACGACCCGGCCGGGATCGTCGTCCGGGGGGCGTTGCGGGCGCACGCGGAGACCGAGCGGCTGGCCGCCGACGGAGGCCGGGGCCTGACCGGCGCCCCCTGGCAGGCGCTGGCCCGGCTGCACCTGGCCGCCGCCGCCGGGCTCGTGCCCGACGACCAGCTCGGCCGGCCCCGCGGCCCGGGGGAGCGGCCCCGTGACGTCCCGGCGGAGACCGGCGTGCCCGGGGCCGCCGCGCTGGCGAGCCGGCTCGACGGGCTGCGGGACCTGCTGTCGGCGCCGACGGAGGCTCCTGCGCTGGTCGTGGCCGCCGTCGCCCACGCGGAGGTGCTGACCCTGCGGCCGTTCACCACCGCCAACGGTGTCGTCGCCCGCGCAGTCCAGCACGCGGTCGTCGTCGGCCGCGGCCTGGACCCGATGGGAGTGGCGGTGCCGGAGGCGGCGCACCTGTCGGACGCGAACGGCTACGTCGCGGCCGCCGCCGGGTACGCCTCCGGCACCCGCGAGGGGGTGGCGGCCTGGATCCGGCACTGCGCCTGGGCCGTCGTCGCCGGCGCCGGCGAGGGCACGGTCGTCGCTGACGCCGTCCTGGCGGGCCGGCTGCCGCGGTAGGCCCGTGCACGTGCCGCGGCGACCATTGACGGGGACCATTGACAGTGCCAGCCTCGGCGCGTGGTGAGGTCCGCTTGACCGTTGACGCAGCCGACGTCACCGTCAGATTCCGAAGAACCGACGTCCTACGTGGTGTCACGGTTCGGTTCCGGCCCGGCATCACCGGGCTGCTCGGACCCAACGGGGCTGGGAAGACGACGCTGCTGTCCGTCCTTGCGTCAGTGCTGAGGCCGTCGTCGGGAGTGGTGAGCGTCGCCGGGCACGATCTGGCGTCACCGACGGGTCGCCTGCACGCCAGAGGACTGATCGGCTGGCTTCCGCAGCGCTTCGACCTGGCCGGCGGGATGACCGTGCACGACACCGTCAGCTACGCGGCATGGTGCAACGGGGTCGATGACCGCGGCATCGACGCAGCGGCACAGCGTGTGCTGGCCGTGGTCGGCCTGAGCGACCGTGCCCGCGACCGCGTCCGCCGCCTCTCGGGGGGACAGCGTCAACGACTGGGGCTGGCGGCGGTGCTCGCGCACGACCCCCGGGTGCTCCTGCTCGACGAGCCGACGTCGGGTCTGGACCCGGAGCAGCGGGTGCGGTTCCTGGCGCACGTCCGAGACGTGGCCGCCGGCCGGACCGTGGTCCTGTCCACGCACCTGCTGGACGACATCGACAGGGTGTGTGAGCGGGTCTGCGTTCTCACCGACGGGGTCGTGAGGTTCGACGGTGCTCTTGCTGCGATGAGAGCCCTCGTGCCGCAGGGCAGGTCGAGTGCGAGCCCGACCGAGGCGGCCTACTTGTGGCTCCTCGCCGAGCAGACTGCTCCACCGGCATGACTCGCAGACTTCTGGTCCCAGTCCCGCGTGGCCTGGTCGTCCTCCTGGCCGCCGGGGTGGCGGTACTGACGTTCGCGCGGACGGTGGGTCACCTGACCTGGCCCTACGCCGACTGGGTTGCTGTCTCCGCAGACTCGCGACAGGCGCTGATGCTCGCGGGTCCGTGGGCGGCCGTGTGGGCCGCTTGGTGCTCCTCGCGGTTCTCCGGTGCCCGAAGCATCATGTGCCCGGCGTCGTCCGTCCGGTCCGGGCCGCCCGTGGTGCACCGGCAGCTGCATGTCCTGGTCGCCGGTGCTCTCAGTGGCTGGGCCCTCGGCCTGCTGCCGTCACTGGCGATCACCGCACGTGACGCACAGGCCGGCACGCCGGACCTCTTGGTCATTCTTGGCGCCGCGGTGGTTCTGGCCGCGTACGTGTGCCTCGGTTACGCCGTGGGGATCGTGGTGCCCTCGACGGGCGCCTCGGCGGTGGCTCTCATCCTGTCCATGCTCCCCGGGCTGGCCGCTGACAGCCTCGGAGCCGTGGTCGCGCCGGTGTGGACCTTCGACGTCGTCGCCGGCCAGTACGAGAACCCTGTCGTCGCTGGTGTCCGTGTCCTCTTCTTCCTCAGCGTTGCGCTGAGTCTTGCGCTCGCATCCGGCCTGTGGCTGCGCGGCAGAGGCTTCTCGCCGGGGGCATCCGTCGTCCAGGGTGTCGCGCTCCTGGCCGTGCCGGTGGTGCTAGCCGTCCTGTCGTCGTCTGCCCCGCCGCCCGTGCTCCGCGAGGACCACCCACCCCGGACCTGCGCGCGGACGGACGGCGTCGAGGTGTGCGTCCACGCTGCTCGCGCCCCGGTGCTCGGCCCGCTGACGCAGGCCGTCGCGGACCTCATGACCGTCACGGGGAACGCCCGGCCGCCTCGTCAGGTGGTCGACGCCGCGCTGTGGGATGAACCCGGCCCGGGAACCGTCACGGTGTCCTTGCAGCTGCAGGACGGCGCTGGATGGCGTCGAGCGGCGATCCAGGACATGGCGCGGCAGCTGTCCGGAGCCGCGGCGTGCCCCTTCACGTCGGCGTCCGGTGTGCGCACGGATCCAGCGCAGCTGGACGCATCCGCCGTGTCAGGCGGTGTTGCCGTGTGGATGGCGCGACAGGCCGGTGTTGGATCTCCGGTGACCAACGCGCCCGACGCCATGGCCGTCGCGGACCGCCTGGCTCGAGCGTCGCCACCAACCGTGCAGGCCTTCCTCGCCCGACACTCCGAAGCGCTGCAGGACTGCCGCGCCAGCAGCAGCATGCTCCCGTGACCGGCCGGTCCTGGTCCTTGTACTGGGCCTCCCGCGCCACCACCGTGTTCGTCCTGGCCTGGGCGGCCGGGCTCCTCGTCGTGCTCACGACCGGCCTCACCGTGCTGGAGCTGGCGTTCATCGGGGGGAAGGTGCCGCGATACGTCCCGCTGTGGGAAGCGGTGCCCGTCACCGTGGCCGCGGTGGGGGCCGGCGCGTTGGCCCCTCGGATGCGTTCCTGGGAGACGGGCGGCCGGCCGGCACTTCATGCCCGGGCCGGCGTTGCGGCGGTGACAGCCCTGGTGCTTCCCGGCCTGCTTCCGTGGCTCGCCCACGTCGTCGTGCTGCCCAGCCAGACACGGTGGTGGGACATCGTCTGGAACGTCGTGACCCTGGCGTCCGTGGCGCTGGTGGCCACGGCGATGGGCGGCAGAGTCGTCGGTCCTCTGGTCGCGTTGGGCTGCTATGTCGCGACGATGGTCCTCCAGCACTGGAGGCCGGACCTCGCCCACTGGGTGCCCTTGTCGGGCTCTCCCGGCAACCTCGAGCCGCACATCGTGCCGGCGGTGCTGGCGTCGGGCGTGGCAGTGGCGACGTGGAGCTACACGCTCGGCTGTTCTCGCTGGGCGGCCCGGACGTGGCGGAACGACACCGGCTGACGCGAGACCCGGACGACGGACGACGGCGTCCCGTCGGACGGGACGCCGTCGCCTGCACGGCGGGCCGGCTACCAGGCGTGCGCTTGGCGTGTCGCCGGCCGGGACGAGCCCGGCGCTGACGAGTCCCTACGAGGACTGGCCGCGCGTGGGTACCTGCCTGCCGTGCGGTCCTCTCGGCCCAGGGCCGCCTCCCCCGCGGCGGTCCGGCCCGGTGAGGGCCACCGGGTCCTTCCTACTCCTGTTCGCCGGGCTTGGGAAGTACCGTCCGGCTCTTGCGGTCCGCAGGCTCCCGGCGTCCGGCGCGGGCGAACGGCTGCAGCGGGTGGACGGGTCGGCTGGTCCTCCACAGGAACGTCCCCGCCCGTCGTCGTCCACACGTGCGGCACCGGCGTGCCGCACCGGGCGACGGTCCGAGCCAGGGTGCCGCCATGCCGACCAGTGCAGCGACCAGCGTCCTCGTCGTGACCGGCCGGGACGACCTCGCCGAGCGCGTCGAGCGGCTCGTCGGCGCGGTGGGGCTGACGGCGCACCGGGTCCGGGACGTCGAGTCGGCCGGCTCCCGGTGGCGGGACGTGCCGCTCGTGCTGCTGGACGAGGAGGCCGCGGCAGCGGGTGTGCCGGTTCGCCGGACGGGCACACTGCTCGTCGACGACGGCGCCGGCGAGAGCATCTGGCGCCGAGCCGTCGAGGTGGCGGCGGAGGCGGTCGTGCGGCTGCCGGCCGACGAGGCGTGGCTGCTGGAGCGGCTCGCCGCGGCAGCGGACGGCGACCGGTCGGCGGGACGGGTCGTCGGGGTCGTCGGGGGCCGGGGCGGCGCGGGCGCCTCCACCCTCGCGGCCGGGCTGGCCGCGACTGCCGCCGCCGGCGGCCGGGATGTCCTGCTCGTGGACGCCGACCCGGACGGCGGGGGCCTGGACCTGCTGCTGGGGGCCGAGGAGGAGCCCGGCCTGCGGTGGGAGGACCTGCACGGCGTCCGCGGCGCACTACGCGCCTCGGTGCTGCGGGACGGCCTGCCGGTGGTGGCCGGCCTCCGTCTGCTGTCCTTCGGCCGGGACCCGGGCCGGACCCGAGTCGGCATCGAGGCGGTCGAGGCCGTGCTCGACGCCGCCCGCCGGGGCGCCGACCTCGTCGTGGTGGACCTGCCCCGCGCGGATGACGAGCTGCGCTCGGCGGTGCTCTGGCGGCTCGACGTCCTCGTCGTGGTCGTCCCGGCCGAGGTCCGGGCCGCGGCCGCGGCGGCCCTGCTCGTCGCCCGGCTGCGCGCCAGGGTGCCGGACGTGCGGCTGGTCGTGCGCGGACCGGCGCCGACCGGGGTGGCCGCGGACGTCGTCGCCGAGGCGGTCGGCGTGCCGGTCACGCTGCTCGGTCCCGACGAGCCCCAGCTGGCCGCGGACGCCGACCACGGCCGGGTCCCTGCCCTGGACCGGCCCCGCAGCGGCTTCGCCCGCTTGTGCCGCCGGCTGCTGGCCGACGTCCACGCCGCGCCGGCCCGGGCGGCGTGAGCCGGCGACGCGGCCCGGTCCCCGCGGGCGTGCTCGAGGAGGTCCGTGCCCGCTTGGCGACGCCCGGCGACGGGCCCGCCCGTCCGGTCGACGCGAGAGCGGTCGAGGACTCGGTGCGCGCGGTGGAGCCGCTGCTGGGCGCCCGCGGGGTGCTCGAGGCCGTCGACGCGGTGACCGCGGAGGTGGTGGGAGCGGGGCCCCTGCAGCGGCTCCTCGACGAGCCCGGGGTCACCGACGTCCTGGTCAACGGCCCGGCGGAGGTGTGGGTCGACCGCGGGGAGGGCCTGCACCGGGTCGACCTGCGGCTCGGGGACGAGGCCGCCGTCCGCTCGCTCGCCACCCGGCTCGCGGCGGCCGCCGGGCGCCGGCTGGACACCGCCAGCCCGTTCGTCGACGCCCGGCTGCCGGACGGCGTCCGGCTGCACGCGGTGCTGCCCCCGGTGAGCCCGGCCGGCACGCTGGTCTCGCTGCGGGTGCCCCGCCGCAGGGCGTTCACCCTGAGCGCGCTGGCGGACGCCGGGACGGTGCCGGTGCCGTGGCTGCCGGTGCTCGAGGCGCTGGTGCGGCGGCGGTTGTCGTTCCTCGTCAGCGGCGGCACCGGCACCGGCAAGACCACGGTGCTGTCCACCCTGCTCGGGCTCGTCGACCCCGGCGAGCGGATCGTGCTCGTCGAGGACTCCGGGGAGCTGCTCCCGGACCACCCGCACGTCGTCCGGCTGGAGACCCGGCACGGCAACGTCGAGGGGGCAGGCGCCGTCGGGCTGGAGGACCTCGTCCGCCAGGCGCTGCGGATGCGCCCGGACCGGATCGTCGTCGGGGAGTGCCGCGGCGCGGAGGTACGCGAGCTGCTGACGGCGCTCAACACCGGCCACGAGGGCGGCTGCGGGACGGTGCACGCGAACGCCGCGGCCGACGTGCCGGCCCGGCTGGAGGCGCTCGGGGCGCTGGCCGGGATGGACCCCCGCGCGCTCGCCGCCCAGGCCGCCACCGCGCTGGACGTCGTCCTGCACCTGCACCGCGACCCCGGCGGGCGGCGCCGGCTGGTCGAGGTCGGGCTGGTCCGCCGGGACGGCGACGGGTTGCGGGTGGTGCCCGCCCTGCGCGCATCCGCCGCGGCGTCGGGTGACGGCGTCCCGGTGGTCGGCCCGGGCTGGGACGAGCTCGCCGGCCGGCTCGGTGTGGGGCCGCCGTGAGCGCCGGCCTCGTGGCGGGCCTGCTGGTCCTCGCCGCCGTGGTGGTGGCGCCGGGGTCGACGAGCGAGCGGCTTCGCAGGCAGACGCTCCGGACGGCGCCGGCGCCGGCGTGCGGGTGGGTGCGGGCCGCCGACGCGGACGCCGACGCGCCGGCCCGGGGCCGCCTGCCCGGCGGCCTCGGCGCGCGGACCGGACCGCTGGACGTCGCCGTCGTCGCCGGTGACCTGGCGGTGCTGCTGCGGGCCGGGCTGGGCCCCGGAGCCGCGTGGACCGCTCTGCTCGACGACGCCCGACCCGTCGGGCTGCGGCCGGTGCTGGTCGCCGCCGCCCAGGCAGCGGCGGACGGGGACGACGTCTCGGTGGCGCTCACCGCAGCCGCCGACGACCCCCGCCTCGACCCCCGCGCTGCCACCGCGCTGCGGACCCTCGCCGCCACCTGGCAGGTGTCCCGGCGGACCGGCGCACCCGCCGCGGACGTCCTGCAGCGGTGCGCCCGGTCGCTGCGCGCCGAGGCGGACGCCGAGGACGCCCGGTCGGCGGCGCTGGCGGCACCGCGGGCCACGGCCAGGGTGCTGACCGTGCTGCCGTTCGCCGGGCTCGGCCTGGGCGTGCTCGTCGGGGTGGACCCGGTCGGTGTGCTGCTCGGCTCCGCAGCGGGGCGGGTGAGCGCGGCCGTGGGCGCCGGCTGCACGCTGGCCGGCTGGTGGTGGACCTCGAGGCTGCTCGCCGCCGCGCGCCGGGCAGGGGACGCCGAACCGACCGGAGCCGTCCGGTGAGCGGCGCGGCACTGGCAGCCGGACTGCTCGTCCTCGCGGCGACGCTGCTGGTACCGGACGGTGGGGCCCTCGCCCGCCGGCGGCTGCGGGCGGCGCCTCCGAGGACCGGAGCCGGGACCGGTCGGTCTGGGCGCGCCGGGTACGGCGGGCTGCGCCGTGCCCGGAAGCCGCCGGGGAGCGACCCGGCGACGGTCCTCGACCTCGTGGCCGCGGCGCTGTCGGCGGGGCTCCCGCCGGCGCAGGCCGTCGAGGTGGTCGCTGCCGCCGTGCCCCCCGGGGACGGTGACCGCCTGCGGGAGGTCGCCGGGCGGATGCGGGTGGGAGCGAGCACGGACGAGGTCTGGGCCGGGACGCCGGGGAGGCTGGCGCCGCTGCGCCGAGCGTTGACCCTCTCCGCCCGGACCGGGGCTCCGGCCGCGGAGCTGCTGACCGAGGAGGCCGCGGAGCTGCGCCGCCGGCGGGCTCGGGCGGCTGAGGCCGCTGCCCAGCGGCTCGGCGTCCGGGTGGTGCTGCCGCTCGGCCTGTGCGCCCTGCCGGGTTTCGCGGCGTGGGGCGTCGTACCGGTCGTGCTGGGCCTGGCCGCCGACGCGCTCGCCGGGTGAGGGCCCGGTGGGGGCAGACGCCCGCCACGGGCACTGGTCCTCCACAGGCCGCTCGTGGTGGTCGCGTCGTCCACCGCCGCGGCGTGCTCCCTGGCCCGGGCGGCGGTGCCCGCGCAGGCTCGGCGGCAGCGGTTTCCACCCAGTGGCCGGCGTGGCCGGCGGAGAGGAGCACTGATGCGCAGCACGGTGTGGCAGGACGACGTGTCCCAGGACGACGTGTGCCAGGACGACGTGCCGGACGACGAGGTGTGGGACGACGAGGTGTGGGACGACGAGGTGTGGGGCGACGACGTGCCCGCGGCCGGGGTCGACCAGGGCAGGACCGGCCGGGACGCCGGGATGGCCACGGCGGAGTACGCGATCGCGACGCTGGCCGCTTGCGGTTTCGCCGGGCTGCTCGTCGTCATCCTGCGGGGGGACGAGGTGCGCGAGCTGCTGCTCGGCATCGTGCAGCGTGCGCTCACCCTGTGACGACGTGCCCCCGTGCCCGCGCGACGTGCATCCATCGCGCGAACGGCGTCCCGGGAACCAGGGTGGTGGCGTGACGGCGGAGCTGGCCGTGGCCCTGCTCGGCGTCGTCACGCTTCTCGGTGGGCTGTTCTCCGTGGGGACGGTGGCCCTCGAGCAGGTCCGGGTCACCGACGCGGCCCGGGTCGGTGCCCGCGCCGTCGCGCGGGGAGAACCGGCCACCACCGTCGCCGCGCTCAGCGAGCGCGCCGCCGGCCGCCCGGTCACGGTGGCGGTCGGTGCGGACGGGGACCTGGTCCGGGTGACGGTCACCGGCCGGGTGCGGCTGGCGCTGCCCGGTGCTCCGTCGCTGGAGGTGACCGGGACGGCGTCCGTGCCGGCGGAGCAGACGGCGGTCACCCGGTGAGCCGGGGTCCGTGCCGTGACGCGGGGAGCGGCACGGTGCTGGTCCTGGCGCTCGTCGCGGTCGTCGTCGCGACGGTCCTCGCCGTCTCGGCCGTCGGTGCGGCGGTGGTGCTGCGGCACCGGGCCGAGGCGGCGGCGGACCTGGCGGCCCTGGCGGGCGCGGACGTGGCGACGGGCCGGGTCCCCGGCTCCCCGTGCGTCCGCGCCGGCCGGGTCGCCGCCGTCAACGGCGCCCGGCTCACCGGCTGCTGGGTGCAGGCAGAGGAGGTGGTCGTCGATGTCGCGGTGCGTCGCGGGTCGGCGGGGCCGTTCGCGGGCCTCACCGGCGCGGCACGCGCGTCCGCTCGCGCCGGCCCGGGTGAGGCGACTCCGACGGCGCGGTGACGAGTGGAGCCTGCGTCAGCCCTGCCGGTGCGGCTCGTCGTACCACGAGCCGTCGTCCCCAGGGGAGGTGCCGCCCGGGCCGGGGTCCCGGGGTGCCACCGGCCGGGTCGTGTCCCGCTGGCTCCCGGAGTCCGCCACGGGGGCGGGTCGGGTGTCCTTGCCCGTTGCGGCATGCTCGGGCTGCGGGTCGGTGCGCTTCCGTTCCACTTTCTGAAGGCGCTTGAGCTCCCTGCGCTGCTCGGTCCGGCGCCGGGTGCCGGCGCGCAGCGACACCAGCGCCAGCCCGAGGAGCAGCATCGCCAGGGCTCCGAGCAGGAACACCCCCAGCGCGGTTGGCTCCCAGGCGAGGCTCAGCGCCTCCCACTCCATCCGAACCGTCTCGGTCCCGGCGACGACGACGAACACGACGACAGCCGCGACCGCGACCAGCAGCAGGGCGGCAAGGACGATCATGGCGGCTCCTCCGGCGACGGTCCGACCGCCCCGGGGGGGCGGCTCGGCGGTCTTCACGTTCGAGGCTAGCCCTGCGGGGTTGGATCGGCCCCCCGGACGACGTCCGGGGCCGCCGCCAACGTCGCGGTCAGCAGCCGCAGTGCGCCGGCCTTGTCCAGCGGAGAGTTGCCGTTGCCGCACTTCGGTGACTGGACGCAGGACGGGCAGCCCGTCTCGCACTCGCACGCAGCCACCGCGTCGGCCGTGGCCGTCAGCCAGCGCACGGCGGTGTCGAAGCCCCGCTCGGCGAAGCCGGCGCCGCCCGGGTGCGCGTCGTGCACCACGACGGTCGGCAGCCCCGTGTCGGGGTGGAGCGCGGTGGAGACCCCGCCGAGGTCCCAGCGGTCGCACGTCGCGAACAGTGGCAGCATCCCGATCGCGGCGTGCTCGGCGGCGTGCACGGCACCCGGCACGTCCGCCGGCGGGACCCTGTGGCGCTCGAGCAGTCCCGGCGGCAGCGTCCACCACACCGCGGTGGTGCGCAGCGTCCGCGCCGGCAGGTTCAGCGGCTCCTCCCCGAGCACGTCCCCGGTGACGACCTGACGGCGCAGGAACGAGGTGACCCGGCTTGTCACGTCCACGGTCCCCAGCGAGACCCGCACCGGCCCCCAGGCGACGGACCGCTGCTCGGCCACGAGCGCCACCTCGGTCGTCTCGCGGGCCTGGGTGGTCCAGTCGGGGTCGTCGGCGTGGACCAGCGCGACGGCGTCTGCCAGGTCGAGCGTCTCGACGACGAACGTCTGGCCCTGGTGCAGGTACACGGCGCCGGAGTGCACGGTGTGGTGGGCCGCGGCGGCGTCCACGCTGCCCAGCACCCGTCCCGTGCCGGCCTCCACCACCCGCACCGGCTCGCCGCCGACGCCGCGGAGGTCGGCCAGGTCGGACGCCCGGTCCGGGCGCGTCCAGTACCAGCCGGTGGGCCGTCGTCGCAGCAGACCCCGGGCGACCAGGACGTCGATGACGGCCTCCGCCGTCGGCCCGAACAGGTCGAGGTCCGCGTCGGTGAGCGGCAGCTCGGCCGCGGCCGCGCACAGGTGCGGGGCGAGCACGTGGGGGTTGGCCGGGTCGAGCACCGTCGCCTCCACCGGGCGGGCGAACACGGCGTCCGGGTGGTGCACCACGTAGGTGTCGAGCGGGTCGTCGCGGGCCACGAGGACGGCGAGCGCGTCCTGGCCCGCCCGTCCGGCGCGGCCGGCCTGCTGCCACACCGACGCCAGGGTGCCCGGCCAGCCCGCGAGCAGGACGGCGTCCAGCCCGGACAGGTCCATGCCGAGCTCGAGAGCGTTCGTGCTGGCCAGCCCGAGCAGCTCACCGGAGCGCACCGCGCGCTCCAGGGCGCGCCGCTCCTCCGGCAGGTACCCGGCCCGGTAGGCGGCGACCCGCGGGGGCAGCGCCGGGTCCACCTCGGCCAGCTGCCGCCGGGCGGTCATCGCGACGGACTCGGCGCCCTTGCGGGACCGGACGAAGGCGAGGGTCCGGACGCCGCCGACGACGAGGTCGGTGAGCAGGTCGGCGGTCTCGGCCGTCGCGCTGCGCCGGGTCGGGGCCCCGTTCTCCCCGCCCCCGGGCTGCAGCGGCGGCTCCCAGAGCAGGAAGCGGGTCGCGCCGCGGCGTGAGGTGTCCTCGGTGACCGCCCGGACCGGCCGCCCGACGAGCCGTTCGGCGGTGCGCCCCGGGTCGGCGGTCGTCGCGGAGGCGAGCACGAACACCGGGTCGGCGCCGTAGCGGGCGGCCACCCGTCGCAGTCGGCGCAGCACGGCTGCGACGTGGGAGCCGAACAGTCCCCGGTACTGGTGGCACTCGTCGACGACGACGTACCGCAGCGCCCGCAGGAACGAGGCCCAGCGAGCGTGGCCGGGCAGCATCGAGTGGTGCAGCAGGTCGGGGTTGCTCAGCACGTAGCCCGCGTGGTCACGGATCCAGCGCCGCTGCGCCGGCGGGGTGTCGCCGTCGTAGGTCGCTGCCCGCACCCCCGGTACGGCAAGGGCGTCGACGGCTGCCAGCTGGTCGGCGGCCAGCGCCTTGGTCGGGGCGAGGTAGAGCGCCGTGGCGGCGCGGCCGCTCGGCGCCCGGGACCCCTCGGCGACCGCGGTCAGCGCCGGCAGCAGGTAGACGAGGGACTTCCCCGACGCCGTGCCGGTCGCCACGACGACGTCGTGCCCCGCGCGGGCCAGCTCCGCGCCGTCCACCTGGTGACGCCACGGGCGGTGCACCCCCTGCCGGCCGAGGCCGGCGATAAGGGCCGGGTCCGTCCACGCCGGCCAGGCGGAGTGCACGCCGTCCCGGCCCGGCACCACGTGCTCGTGCAGCACCCGGTCCCGCCGTCCCGGCGCGGCGAGCAGTCGCTCGACGACGTCCGCCGTCGGCGGCGACCCCGCAGCGGGCAGCGAGCTGGTCACCACCGCAGTGTCCGTGGCCGCGCCGCCACCACGCGCAGCGGGTCGTCCGGAAGTGCCACCGAGGGGTCCCGGTGGTTGAATGCGGCCGACCCAGCGTGCCGATGAGGGAGACACCAGTGGACCTGTCCGTCACCAGCCGGGAGCAGGGCGGCCGGACCGTCGTCGAGGTCAGCGGGGAGATCGACGTCTACACCGCGCCGGTCCTGCGGGAGCGCCTGAACGACCTCGTCGGCGAGGGCCACCACCACCTCGTCGTCGACATGGAGAAGGTCGACTTCCTTGACTCCACCGGGCTCGGCGTCCTCGTCGGCGGGCTCAAGCGGGTGCGCTCCCACGACGGGTCCCTGCACCTGGTGTGCACCCAGGAGAAGATCCTCAAGGTCTTCCGGATCACCGGGCTGACGAAGGTGTTCCCGATCCACGACAGCGTGGACGCCGCGGTGGCGGCCTCCGGCGGACAGTCCGGCTCGGCCGGCGCCGAGTCCGGCTCGTCCGGCTCGTCCGGCGCCTGACCGGGACGCCCGTGCCCCGAGTCCACCTCGCCTTCACGGCGCTGCCCGAGCACGTCCGCACCGCTCGCCTCGTCGCCACCGCCGTCGCGCGGCGCCTCACCGTCGACGTGGAGCAGCTCGAGGAGATCCGGCTGGCCGTCGGCGAGGCGTGCGCCCGTGCCGTGCGCCGCAGCGCCACCCTGGACCGGGTTGGCGTCGTGACCGTCGACCTGCACGACGACGGCGGCCGACTCGTCGTCGAGGTCACCGACGACGCCGGCGCGGACGCCGCCGCCGACGACCTCGCGCTCACGCTGCTCGCCGGGCTCGCCCCCGCCGTCGCCGTCGAGGACGGCCCCGGGGGCCCCGGTGGCCGGCTGCGCCTGGACTGGCCCGCCGCCACCGTCTGACCGGGGCGACCCGCCGCGACGGGTGTGACGCGTCCCGCACGCCCGTGGTGTTCCGTGGGTCACAGGTGGTGCGTAGACTCCGCCGCGTTCCCGGCCTGGCGCGCACTGGAGCGCGTGGGCGGCCGTGTGTGACGTCGAGGAGGACGGATGCTCGGGCTCTCACCCCTGACCACCAGGGGGGTGCCCGCGTCCGTGGGCACCCCCGACGTCGCCCTGACCGGCGGCAACTACACACTCGTCGTACTCGTCGCCGTCGTCGCCGCCGTGGCCCTGGTGATGGGACTCGTCTTCCGTCGCCAGGTGCTCGCGGCCGGTGAGGGAACGGCTGGGATGCAGGAGATCGCCCGCGCCGTCCAGGAGGGAGCCAGCGCCTACCTCAACCGCCAGTTCCGCACCCTCGCGGTGTTCGTCGTCCTGGTGTTCGGGCTGCTCTTCCTGCTGCCCGGTGACGGGGACATCCGGCTCGGCCGCTCCATCTTCTTCGTCCTCGGCGCGGTGTTCTCCGCCGCGATCGGCTACCTGGGGATGTCCCTGGCCGTGCGGGCCAACGTCCGGGTGGCGGCCGCCGCCCGCGAGCCGGGCGGCCGGGACGCGGGGATGCGGATCGCCTTCCGCACCGGTGGCACCGTCGGGATGGCCACGGTGGGCCTCGGCCTGCTCGGCGCGGCCGTCGTCGTCCTGATCTACAAGGGCGACGCGCCCGCCGTCCTGGAGGGCTTCGGCTTCGGAGCCGCGCTGCTCGCGATGTTCATGCGGGTCGGCGGCGGGATCTTCACGAAGGCCGCGGACGTCGGGGCCGACCTGGTCGGCAAGGTCGAGCAGGGCATCCCCGAGGACGACCCGCGCAACGCGGCGACGATCGCCGACAACGTCGGGGACAACGTCGGCGACTGTGCCGGCATGGCTGCGGACCTCTTCGAGTCCTACGCGGTCACGCTCGTCGCCGCCCTCATCCTCGGCAAGGCCGCCTTCGGCGACGAGGGCCTCGTCTTCCCGCTGCTCGTGCCCGCGATCGGTGCCCTCACCGCGATCCTCGGAGTGTTCATCACCCGGCCCCGGGTCGGTGAGAGTGGCCTGACGGCGATCAACCGGGGCTTCTACATCTCGGCCGCGGTGGCGGCCGTCGCCTCCGCCGTGCTCGCGTACGTCTACCTGCCCGCCACCTTCGCCGAGCTCGGCAACGTCTCCGACGAGATCGCCGCGCTGAGCGGCGACCCGCGGCTCGTCGCCACCGGGGCCGTCGTCATCGGCGTCGTCCTGGCCGGGATCATCCTGTGGCTCACCGGCTACTTCACCGGCACCACCTCCCGGCCCACCAAGGACGTGGCCCGCACCGCGCTGACCGGTCCGGCCACCGTCGTGCTCTCCGGTTTCGGCGTCGGCCTGGAGTCGGCCGTCTACACCGCCGCGATCATCGCGGGTGCCGTCTACCTCGCCTTCCTCCTCGGCGGCGGGTCGGTGATCCTGTCGCTGTTCCTCATCGCGCTGGCCGGCACCGGCCTGCTCACCACGGTCGGTGTCATCGTCGCGATGGACACCTTCGGCCCGGTGAGCGACAACGCCCAGGGCATCGCCGAGATGTCCGGCGACGTCGACGGCGAGGGCGCCCAGATCCTCACCGAGCTGGACGCGGTCGGGAACACGACGAAGGCGATCACGAAGGGCATCGCGATCGCGACGGCGGTGCTCGCCGCGACCGCCCTGTTCGGGTCCTACAACGACGCCGTGGTCACCGCCCTGCGCTCGGCCGGCGAGGACGCCCGGACGGCGATCGACGGCTACCAGATCGTGTCGCCGAACGTGCTCGTCGGCCTCATCCTCGGCGCCGCCGTCGTGTTCCTGTTCTCCGGCCTGGCGATCAACGCGGTGACCCGCGCCGCGGGCGCGATCGTGTTCGAGGTGCGCCGTCAGTTCCGGGAGATGCCCGGGATCATGGACGGCACCCAGAAGCCGGAGTACGCGCGCGTCGTCGACATCTGTACCAAGGACTC
Organism: Quadrisphaera sp. GCM10027208; assembly: GCF_042658805.1. Classification (NCBI taxonomy): domain Bacteria; kingdom Bacillati; phylum Actinomycetota; class Actinomycetes; order Kineosporiales; family Kineosporiaceae; genus Quadrisphaera; species Quadrisphaera sp. GCM10027208. The sequence goes on along the minus strand of NZ_JBHSRC010000001.1, from coordinate 392,964 downwards.
CCTGCGCGAGCTCGCCACTCCTGGCCTGCTCGCGGTGCTCGCGCCGGTGGCCGTCGGGTTCGGTCTCGGGTTCGGCGCGCTGGCCGGTTACCTCGCCGGGGCGATCGGCACCGGGGTGCTCATGGCCGTCATGCTCGCCAACTCCGGCGGCGCCTGGGACAACGCCAAGAAGATCGTCGAGGACGGTCACTACGGCGGCAAGGGCTCGGCGGCCCACGCGGCGGCGGTCATCGGCGACACCGTCGGCGACCCGTTCAAGGACACCGCCGGCCCGGCGATCAACCCGCTGATCAAGGTGATGAACCTCGTATCGGTGCTCATCGCGCCCGCCGTGGTCACGCTGAGCATCGGCGACTCCGCCAACGACGGGCTCCGGCTGCTCATCGCCGGCCTGGCGGCGGCGGTCGTCGTCGCCGCGGTGGTCGTGTCGAAGCGGCGCGACCTGGCCATCGGTGGTGAGGAGCCCGAGCCCGTCGAGTCCCGCGAGGCCCGCCTCTGAGCACGGCACGGGCTTGACCGTGCTCCGGCTGGACAGTCTGCGGGCCGGTCAGCTCGTCCGGGGAGTGCTGGCCGACCAGGTCGTCACCGTGGTGTCGGTGGAGCCGCACGGCGACTCGGTGGTCACGCTGACCTACCGGGACGCGCAGGGGCGGCTCGGTGAACGGCTGCTGTTCCGGGACGACGAGGCGTCCCTGGCGGTCGTGGCGCAGCGTCGCGGCTTCACGTTCGACGGAGACGGGCACCTCCTGCCGCGCCAGCCGCTCCGCTTGGTCCTCGCCGACGACCCCGGCGCCGGCAAGACGATCATGGCTGGCTCGTACATCAAGGAGCGACACCTCCTGCTGATGACCGGGATGCCGCACAGACGCGGGCAGTGTTCGACTGGCAGCGTGGCGAGCCGCCGCTCGGCCACGAGGTAGGTATGAATCGACCTGACATGTGATACACAACTGGCTGTTCGTTATCACTCGCTGAGGTGAGGGAGAGGTAGGTATCAGTGCGTACCGACCTCTTCGACGCTTCGCGCCGACGCCACGTCGTCCGGGCGGAGGGCGGCTACCAGGCGTTCGTGCCTCCGCCGCTGCCTCCGGACCTGACCATGACCCCCGACCTCCTCCGACTCAACTCCAAGGCGGACCGGGCAGTCGGCCTGCTGTCCGGTGTCTGCCAGACGCTGCCCAACCCGTACCTGCTCTCGCGTTCGCTGATGCGGCGCGAGTCGGTGCTGTCGAGCCGGATCGAGGGGACGCAGGCGTCGCTGTCCGACCTGCTGATCTACGAGGCGAGGGGGGAGCCCGCCGGGCCTGGCACCGACGACGTTCGGGAGGTGGCCAACTACGTCGCCGCCATGGAGTACGTCCTCGACCCCGATCGCCGGCTGCCGCTGAGCCTGCCGCTGCTGCGGGAGGCGCACCGGATCCTGATGACGGGTGTGCGTGGCCACCACGCGGCTCCCGGCCAGTTCCGGACCTCGCAGAACTGGATCGGCTCCCCCGGGTCGGCGATGGTCGACGCGACCTACGTCCCGCCGCCGCCGGAACGGCTGCGGGAGACCCTGGACGCCTTCGAGACGTACCTGCACCGCGAGCACGACCTGCCTCCGCTGGTGGAGATCGCCTGCATTCACTACCAGTTCGAGGCCATCCACCCGTTCGTCGACGGCAACGGCAGAGTCGGCCGGCTGCTGATCGGCCTGCTCCTCATCGAGTGGGGACTGCTGCCGTTGCCGTTGCTGGACCTGTCGGCGTACATCGAACCGAGACGGCCTGCTTACTACGCCGGGTTGCTGGGAGTGTCGGCCCGCGGGGACTGGGCGGGCTGGGTGCGGTTCTTCCTCGCCGCCGTCGAGACCCAGTCGGCCAGCGTGGTGCAGCGGGCCCAGCGAATGCAGCAGCTACGCGACGACTACCGCGCGCGGCTGTCCACCGCGCGGTCCTCCGGCCTGGCGCTCAAGCTGGTCGACGCACTGTTCGAGAGCCCGGTGATGACGATCAACCGCGCGATGGCCATCACCGAGATAACGCACCGTGCGGCGACGCTCAACGTCGAGAAGCTCGTTGCGGCCGGCATCCTGCGGGAGCTGTCCCGGCCGGCGCGGCCCCGAGTCTTCCTCGCGGACGACGTCATCGCGGCCATCGAGGGCAGGCCGGACGTCCCCGAGGGCGCGGACGTGAACCTGGTCGACCATCCTGAGGGCACGCAGTGGGAGCCGGTGTGACCGCATACCGTCGGAAGCTCATCGAGGTGGCGCTGCCGCTCGACGCCATCAACCGCGAGTCGGCCCGGGAGAAGTCGATCCGGCACGGCCACCCTGGACGCTGCACCTGCGGTGGGCCCGCCGACCGCTCGCGGCGTGCCGGGCTGCTGTTCGCGCGGCTGGTCGACGACCCCTCCGCCCGGCCGGAGCCACGGCCTAGGAGGGCTACCGCCGGTCATTTCCGATCACCAGCAGCGCGTGACCTCGTGCCTGCGGCGCGCGCTCGTGGTGTCGCTCGTGTCCTGGTCAGGCAGGACAGGGCATGACGACGGGTGGAGGCACCGCGTCCGGGCCCCGTCTGGCACGCCGTCGGTGAGCTCGTCAGTTGCGCCTTCTAGCTGGGGCAGTGGGTCGGGACGGCGGCGCTCGCCGGGCTCGCTCTGGCGCCCCGGACGACGAGGTGCCCGCCGGAACACGGAACGGACCGGGCAGGTCGAACGCCTCTCGCTGCGCCGCTCTCGAAGCTTGAGCACGGTCGAAGTGTGCCCTGAGGTATTGCGTGCCGCGTGCGCGAAGGGCTAACCTGACGCAACCGTCAATTCCGTGTGGCCTAGCGTCCCGTGACCTCCAGGAGCCCTCGTGCGCTTCACCGACGAGCACCGCGCCTTCCGACAGCTGGTCCGCGACGTGGTCGAGAAGGAGATCGCTCCCCACGTGGACGAGTGGGAACGGGCTGGGACCTTCCCGGCGCACGAGCTGTTCCCGAAGCTCGGCGAGCTGGGGCTGCTGGGGCTCGAGTACGACCCCGAGTACGGGGGACAGGGCGCTGAGCACCTCTACTCCGTGATCCTCGCTGAGGAGCTGCACCGGTCCGGGTGCTCGGGGGTCCCGATGGCGATCGGCGTGCAGACGATGATGGCCACGCCGTCGCTGCACGAGTTCGGCAGCGACGAGCTCAAGCGGCGTTACCTGGAACCGGCTGTCCGCGGCACGGCGGTCTGCTCCATCGCCGTCACCGAGGCCGGCGCCGGCTCGGACGTGGCCGGTCTGCGCACCCGAGCCGTGCGCGACGGTGACGAGTGGGTGATCAACGGCAGCAAGCTCTACATCACCAACGGCACCCAGGCCGACTGGTTGTGCCTCCTGGCGCGCACCTCCGACGAGGGCGGCTATCGCGGCATGTCGCAGATCATCGTGGAGACCAGCACGCCTGGATTCTCGGTCTCCCGCAAGCTCGACAAGCTCGGTAACCGCTCGTCGGACACCGCGGAGCTGTTCTTCGACGACGTCCGGGTGCCCGTGAGCAACACGATCGGTGAGATCGGCCGCGGCTTCCAGCAGCAGATGGCGCAGTTCGTCGTGGAGCGCATGTTCGCGGCCTACGGGGCTGTCGGCAGCTGCCGCTGGGCGCTCGAGCGCACCCGCGACTACCTGCTGCAGCGGGAGACGTTCGGGCGGCCGCTGCTGGCCAACCAGTACGTGGGTTTCCGACTGACCGAGCTCTCCGCCCAGGTGGAGCTGCTGCAGTCGCACAACTACGCCTGTGCCCAGGCGTACATGGACGGCGAGGACATCACCCGGGCGGCCACGGTGGCCAAGCTCACCGCCGGCCGGCTGCTGCGCGAGGTGGCCGACACCTGTCTGCAGTTCCATGGCGGCATGGGGTACATGGAGGAGACCTGGACCTCTCGGTTCTTCCGCGACTCCCGGCTGGCCTCCATCGGCGGCGGCGCCGACGAGGTCATGCTGCAGGTGCTGGCCCGGATGGACGGGTTCACGGCATGACGGCCGGAGGTAGCCCGCTGCTGGAGCAGCTCGTCGGGGACTTCGAGGCCGAGTGCGCCGACCTGGACGCCAGGGTCTCCCCGTTGGACACCGGCGCATGGGGCACTCCGACCCCGGCGACCGGCTGGGACATCCGCGACACCATCAACCACCTGGCCTTCTTCGACGCCGACGCCCTGCTGGCCGTGACCGACCCGGACGCCTTCAGCGCACTGGTGCAGCGCGTGACCGTGGCCGGCAACGACTACGTCGAGCAGCGCACGCTCGAGGGCCGCTCCTTCGACCCCGCCCAGGTCCTGGGCCGCTGGCGCACCGGACGGGTCGCGCTGGCGGCGGCACTGCGCGGCATGGACCCCGGGGCCCGCGTGCCCTGGTTCGGCCCCCCCATGAGCCCGGCCTCGTTCGTCACCGCGCGGCTGATGGAGGTCTGGGCTCACGGGCAGGACGTCGTCGACGCTCTCGGGCAGCAGCGCCCTGCAACATCTCGGCTGCGTGCGGTGGCCGATCTCGGCTACCGAACCCGCGCCTTCTCCTACGCCGTCCGCGGCGCCGTCATGCCGGAGGCGCCGGTGCGCCTGGAGCTGGCCGGGCCGGAGGGCCAGACCTGGACCTGGGGCCCGCCCGACGCGGCGGACGTCATCAGTGGCCCGGCGCTGGACTTCTGCCTGCTGGTCACCCAGCGCCGGCACCGGGACGACCTGGCGCTGACCGTGCGCGGCGCAGCGGCCCAGGAGTGGGCTGCCATCGCGCAGGCCTTCGCCGGTCCCCCTGGAGCCGGGCGGGAGCCGCTGTCATGACCGCTCCGCTGCGCGTGGCCAACGTCTCCGGGTTCTACGGTGACCGCCTGTCGGCGATGCGCGAGATGCTCGACGGTGGGGACGTCGACGTCCTGACCGGGGACTACCTCGCCGAGCTCACCATGTTCATCCTCGGGCGGCAGCGCGCCACCGACCCGGCCGCGGGGTACGCCCGGTCCTTCCTCACCCAGCTGGAGGAGTGCCTCGGTGACGCTCTGAGCCGCGGGGTGCGGGTCGTCAGCAACGCCGGGGGGCTGAACCCGCAGAGCCTGGCCGACGCGGTGCGTGCCCTCGGTGAACGGCTCGGGGTCCCGGTCCGGGTGGCCACGGTCAGCGGTGACGATCTGCTGCCGCGGCTCTCCCAGCTCAGCTCCGCCGGCCGTCTGCGGACCGGTGACCGGCCACCAGCGGACGACGACGGGACTCCTGGGACCGGGGAGTTCGCCGACACCCTGACGGCCAACGCCTACCTCGGCTGCTGGGGAGTGGTGCGTGCCCTGGAGGCGGGGGCCGACGTCGTCGTCACCGGGCGAATCACCGACGCCAGTCTGGTCGTCGGTCCGGCCGCGTGGCACCACGGCTGGGGCTCCGACGACCTCGACGCGCTGGCCGGTGCCACCGTTGCCGGGCACGTCCTCGAGTGCGGCACACAGGCCACCGGCGGCAACTTCAGCTTCTTCACCGAGCTGCTCGACACGAACCCCGGCGCCCTCGACCGCGTCGGTTTCCCGCTCGCCGAGATCGCTGCTGACGGGACCGCCGTCATCACCAAGCACCCTGGTACCGGGGGAGCGGTCACCGTCGACACGGTCACCGAGCAGCTGCTCTACGAGCTCACCGGCAGCCGCTACGGTGGGCCGGACGTCATCACGCGGTTCGACCGGTTGCAGCTGCGGCAGGTGGGGCGTGACCGTGTCGAGATCACGGGGGCTCGCGGCCTGCCGCCCGGGGGCTGGCTGAAGGTGGCGACCAACCGTCTCGGCGGCTTCCGCAACGCCATGACCCTGCCGCTGGCCGGGCTGGACGTCGAGCGCAAGGCGGAGCTGCTGCGCCGACAGCTGGCCCCGACGTTGGAGGGAGTGGCCGAGGCCGTCGTCACCCTGGCTCGTACGGACTCCCCGGACGCCGGTACGGAGGAGGAGGCCAGCGCCCTGCTGCATGTGGTTGTCAAGGACCCGGACCGGGAGAAGGTCGGCAAGGCGTTCACCGTGCCCGTGATCGAGCTGAGCCTGGCCAGCATCCCCGGCTTCTTCGCCACCAGCGCCCCGCCCAGCCCGTCCGCCTACGGCGTGTACGCCCCGGCCTGGGTGCCGGCCGAGGACGTCGACCAGCTGGTGGGCCTGCCCGACGGCCGCACCGAGACCGTGTCCTCCACGTGGCCACAACCGGGCGACGCGCCGGTCGACGTCCCTGCAGACGCGGTGGACACGGACGTGGACGCTGACGTGGACGTCAGCGGGATGTGGTCGGAAGGACCCACCCGGCGCGTCCCCCTAGGCCTGGTGGCCGGCGCTCGCAGCGGCGACAAGGGCGGCTCGGCGACCCTCGGTGTGTACGCCCGGAGTGCGGAGGCCTACCTATGGCTTTCGGACTTCCTCACCGAGGAGCGGCTCCAGCAGCTGCTGCCGGAGGCGGCCGCCCTGCCGCTGACCCGAGAGCTGCTGCCCGGCCTGAAGGCGGTGCTGTTCCAGATCCACGGCCTCCTCGGCGAGGGCGTCGCCGCCAGCACGCGATTCGACCCCCAGGCCAAGGCCGTCGGCGAGTGGCTGCGGTCACGCCTGGTCGACGTCCCGTCGTCCCTGCTCCCGGAAGGAAGAACGTGACCGTACTCGCCGAGCGCGCTGCGGAGAACCGTGCCGCGCTGCTCGAGCGTCTCGCGGAGCTCGAAGAGCAGCGCGCCCAGGCCAATCTGGGCGGTGGTGAGAGTGCGCTGGCCCGCCACCGCAGTCGCGGCAAGCTCACCGTCCGTGAACGCATCGAGCTCCTGCTCGACCGCGACAGCCCGTTCCTCGAGCTGTCCCCGTACGCCGCCTGGGGCACCGACTTCCCCGTGGGGGCGAGCGTGGTCACCGGTATCGGCGTGGTGGAAGGCGTCGAGGTCATGATCTCGGCGAACGACCCGACCGTGCGCGGGGGAACGACAAACCCCTACACGTTCCGCAAGACCCAACGGGCGCACGAGATCGCCCAGACGAACCGGCTGCCGTTCATCAGCCTTGTCGAGTCCGGGGGCGCGGACCTGCCCACCCAGGCGGAGATCTTCATCCCGGGAGGTCGCGCGTTCCGAAACCTCACCAGGCTGTCCGCCCAGGGCATCCCCACGGTGGCCCTTGTGTTCGGCAACAGCACCGCCGGAGGTGCCTACCTCCCGGGGATGAGCGACCACGTGGTCATGATCGAGGGTCGCAGCAAGGTGTTCCTCGCCGGTCCCCCGCTGGTGAAGATGGCCACCGGCGAGGACGCCGACGACGAGTCCCTCGGCGGGGCGGCGATGCACGCCCGTGTCTCGGGTAGTGCTGACCACCTGGCGGTCGACGAGGTCGACGCGATCCGGCTGGGCCGCCAGATCGTGCGGAACCTGAACTGGCGCAAGGCGGGTCCTGGACCGTCGCGACCGGCTGACCCTCCGCTCCACGACCCCGAGGAGCTCTTGGACCTGGCACCCGCTGACCTGCGCCAGCCTCTCGACCCGCGGGACGTGCTCGCCCGCATCGTCGACGGCAGTCGGTTCGACGAGCACAAGCCGCTCTACGGAACGTCACTCGTGACCGGCTGGGCGAGCATTCACGGGTATCCGATCGGCGTTCTGGCCAACGCCCGTGGCGTGCTGTTCCGGCAGGACGCCGAGAAGGCCGCACAGTTCATCCAGCTGGCCAACCAGGTCGACACCCCGCTGCTGTTCCTGCAGAACACGACCGGCTACATGGTCGGCACCGAGTACGAGCAGGACGGGATCATCAAGGCCGGTTCCCAGATGATCAACGCGGTGTCTAACAGCGCCGTCCCGCACATCACGCTGAACATCGGGGCGTCCTACGGCGCCGGCAACTACGGTATGTGCGGGCGGGCCTACGATCCACGGTTCCTGTTCACCTGGCCGAACGCCAAGAGCGCGGTCATGGGACCGGCGCAGCTCGCCGGCGTCCTCGACATCGTGGGTCGGGCCAGCGCGCAGGCCCGGGGCCGTGACTACGACGAGGAAGCGGCTGCGGCGATGCGGGCGGCTGTGGAGCAGCAGATCGAGCGCGAGTCGCTCGCCCTGTTCCTGTCCGGACGTCTCTACGACGACGGCATCATCGACCCCCGCGACACGCGAACGGTGCTGGGACTGGCGCTCTCAGCGATCCACAACGCCCCCGTCCGGGGACTTCACGACGGATGGGGGGTGTTCCGGCTATGAGCCCTGTGACCCTGCGCAGCGTCCTGGTGGCCAACCGCGGCGAGATTGCTCGACGGGTGTTCTCCACCGCTCGTGCCATGGGACTGCGTACCGTCGCTGTGTACTCCGACGCGGACGCCGACGCGCCGTTCGTCGCCGACGCCGACGTCGCGGTCCGACTGCCCGGCAGCACCCCGGCAGAGACCTACCTGCGCGCCGACTCGATCGTGGCGGCTGCACTGCAGGCCGGCGCCGACTGTGTGCACCCGGGCTACGGCTTTCTGTCCGAGAACGCGGACTTCGCCCGGGCGGTGCAGGCGGCTGGACTGGTCTTCGTGGGTCCGAGCGCTGAAGCCATCGAGGCCATGGGCAGCAAGCTGGCCGCCAAGGCCCGCATGCGTGAGGCCGGGGTGCCGACCCTGCCGAGTGTCGACGCCAGCGGTCTGTCCGGACCAGAGCTGGAGAAGGCAGCCGTCGACGTCGGGTACCCGTTGCTGGTGAAGGCCTCCTTCGGTGGGGGCGGCCGCGGGATGCGGGAAGTCAGGGCCCCGGGCGAGCTCACCGAGGCGGTCGAGAGTGCACGCCGGGAGGCGGCGTCGGCCTTCGGCGACGGAAGGGTGTTCCTCGAGCGGCTGCTCGAGCGACCCCGTCACGTCGAGGTCCAGGTTCTCGCGGACAGCCACGGACGGACGGTGGCGCTCTTCGAGCGGGAGTGCTCGATTCAACGGCGCCACCAGAAGGTGGTCGAGGAGGCACCGTCTCCGGCGGTGGGCCCGGAGCTGCGGGAGCGTTTGCAGGCCGCCGCGATCGCTGCCGCTCGGTCCATCGACTACGTCGGCGCAGGTACGGTCGAGTTCCTCCTCGATGAAGGAGGCGAGTTCTACTTCCTCGAGGTCAACACGCGACTTCAGGTGGAGCACCCCGTTACCGAGGCGGTCACCGGGCTGGACCTCGTCCGGTTGCAGTTCGACGTCGCTGCCGGCCGGTCGCTGTCCGACCCCGCTCTGCGGCCGGTCCTGAACGGAGCGGCGATCGAGGTTCGCCTCTACGCCGAGGACCCGGCTCGCGCCTGGCTGCCCCAGTCCGGGCGACTCGTGGACTTCCACGTGCCCGCCGACTCCGAGTTCCGGCTGCCGGACGGGCCCGGTGTCCGACTGGACAGCGGCGTTGTTCCCGGCGTCGAGGTCGGCGTGCACTACGACCCGATGCTCGCCAAGGTGATCGCCTGGGCTCCGGACCGGACTTCAGCCGCGCTGGCCCTAGCCGGAGCCCTGCAGCGTGCCCGGCTGCACGGCCTGGTCACCAACCGAGATCTCCTGGTGCGCGTGTTGCGGAGTGAGGCCTTCCTCGCCGGCGAGACCGACACCGCGTTCCTGGACCGGCTCGGCCTGGACGTCCTCGCCGCGCCGCTGGTCGATGAGGGGGGGCTCCGTCGGCATGCCGTCGTGGCGGCGCTTGCGGGCGCCGCACTGCGGCGGGCCACCGCCCCGGTGCTCGCCGGTCTGCCCACCGGCTGGCGCAACAACCCGACAGCGCCCCAGACCACCGTCTTCGACGCCGGTACGGTGCGTTACCGCCTGGACCGGACGGGGCTCACGGCCGACGTCGACGGGACGCCGGTGCCGCTGGCGGTGCTCGAGACCGAGGTCCTCGGGTCGACCCGGGTCCGGCTGCAGGTGGAGGCCGAGGGGTTGCGCGGAACGTACGAGGTGCACGTCCACGGCGACCGCTCGTTCGTCGACGCGCCCGACGGCTCGACGACACTGGTCGAACGGCCCCGGTTCCCGGAGCCCACGGCGAAGGTGGCGCCGGGGTCGTTGACCGCTGCGATGCCCGGCACGGTCAGCCGGGTGGCGGTGTCGGAGGGAGAACGGGTCGTCGCCGGCCAGCTGGTACTGGTCCTCGAGGCCATGAAGATGGAGCACCCCGTGGTGTCACCCACGGACGGCGTGGTCCAGGCTCTCCACGTCCACGTGGGGACGCAGGTGGAGGCAGGCGCGACGCTGGCCGTCGTCGCCGAGACCGAGGAAGGGAACAGCGATGCGTCCTGATCTGTCGGGGGTCGACCCCCTTGAGCTGAACCTGGCGACGCGGTTGTCGGTAGGTGACATGCTCACCCGCTCGGCCTTCCAGTTCCCGGACCGCACCGCCATCGTGCAGGACGGTGAGGAGGTCACGTACGCACGCCTCGACGCCGCCGCCGAGGCCTTCGGACGAGGCCTGCTCGACACCGGCCTCCAGCGCCAGGAGCCCGTTGCCTTTCTGCTGGGGAACTCGTGGCGATTCGTGGCCACCTTCTTCGCCTGCGCCAAGGCGGGGCTCGTCGCCATGCCGGTGAACCTGGTGCTGTCCGCTGACGACGTGGCATGGATCCTGGCCGACTCGGGAGCGCGCGCAGTGGTCGCCGACCCGGCGTTCGTCCCACTCCTCGAGCGGGTACTGCCCGACCTGTCCCAGGTGACCACCGTGGTCGTCACCGGGGATGCGCCCGTCTCGGTGGCCGGGCGTGCCGTGCTGCGCTGGGACGACGTAGCCGCGGACCCGACCCCGCTGCAGGTGGTGGTGGAGGACCGCGACACCGTGCAGTGCCTGTACACCTCTGGCACGACGGCACGTCCTAAGGGCGTGCTGACGAGCCACCTCGCCGTCCACGTGGCGGCGCTGAGCAACGCCCTGGAGCTGGGACATCGGCACGGTCACGACCCCTCGGTGGCCCCGATCGTGCTACCGCTGTTCCACACCACCGCTCTGGACACGCTGCTGCTGCCGGTGCTGCTCACCGGTGGCACCGTGATCCTTCCTGCCGGATTCCAGCCTGAGGCGTATCTCGATCTCGTCGAGAGCCGGCGGGCGACGCACCTGCTGCTGCTGCCGATGATGTGGGCTGCGATACTGGGCACGCCGAGGCTCGACGAGCGAGACCTGTCCTCGGTGCGGCTGTGCATGTACGCCATGGCGCCGATGCCCCAGGAGCGGATCGGTCAGATCGCCGCTGCCTTTCCCAACGCCGACGTGCTACTTGGCTCCGGGCAGACCGAGTGCGTGCCGGCCACGGTGGTGCAGTGGCCTGCTCACCAGGACACCAAGAGTGCCTCATGGGGCCCGGCGGTGGTCACCGTCGACACCCGGATCATGGGCCCCGCCGGTGAGCTGGTGCCCCGGGGAGAGACCGGCGAGATCGTCTACCGCGGTCCCCATGTGATGAGCGGCTACTGGAACAACCCTGCAGCGAACACCGCGGCCTTCGCGCATGGCTGGTTCCACAGTGGGGACGTGGGCCACATCGACGACGAAGGCGTGGTCTGGTTCACAGACCGGCTCAAGGACATGGTGAAGACCGGCGGGGAGAACGTCTCGTCGGTCGAGGTTGAACGGGTCCTGCTGAGCTCTTCGGAGATCACGGAGGCAGCGGTCATCGGGGTACCTGACGACCGGTGGGGCGAGGCCGTCACGGCAGTCGTCGTCGCTGCTGACCCCGCCGTCGACCGTGCCGCTCTCGAGGAGCGGCTCATCGCACTGTGCCGTGAGCACCTGGCCGGCTTCCAGGTCCCGAAGCGGATCGAGGTTCTCCCGGGACTGCCGAAGACGGCGACCGGCAAGATCCAGAAGCACGAGCTACGGGAGCGGTTCCGTGGCTGAGCCGGACCTGGTCCATGTCGACCACCGAGGGCAGGCTGCCGTGGTCACCCTGGACTCTCCCCACAATCGCAACGCGCTGTCGAGTTCGCTGCTCGAACAGCTGCACGCGGCCTTGGCGGGCGTGACCGCCGACGACCGGGCCCGAGTCGTCGTGCTCACTGCGACTGGCACGGTGTTCTGCTCCGGCGCCGACCTGAAGGAGCAGCTGGCCGGTGGCCCGCAGCCGGCGGTGGGGCTGCCGGACGTCGTGACGCTGATCTACGGCTCTCCCAAACCGGTGGTTGCGCGGGTCAACGGCGCGGCGCGCGCCGGCGGGCTGGGCTTGATCGCAGCCTGCGACCTCACCGTCGGACTGGCCAGGGCGACCTTCGGGTTCAGCGAGGTCCGCATCGGCGTGGCCCCCGCCGTCATCGCCGTCCCCTGTCTGCGCCGGATGGACCGCCGCGCCGCCAGGGAGCTGTTCCTCACCGGCGAGACGTTCGACGGGCTGCGGGCCCGCGACGCCGGCCTGCTCGACCGTGCTGTCGCCGACGACGAGCTCGACCAGACCGTGGACGTCCTGGTCGGACAGCTCTGCAGGGGCGCACCCGAAGCGCTGGCGGTCACCAAGCGGCTGCTGCAGGACCTCCCCGGTCCGGATCTGGACGAGGACCTCCGCCGGATGGCCGCGGTGTCGGCCGAGCGGTTCGCTTCCGCCGAAGCGCGTGAGGGTATCGCCGCGCTGCTCGGGAAGCGCGAACCGTCCTGGGACACTTCGTCAGCGCTCGCAACGGGAGGACGGCCATGACCGAGACCGACGTCACCGCGACCACCAGTGATCCCTGGCGCACACCCGAGCGGGTGGCACTGCGCCGGCTCGTCCGCGACTTCGTGGCCCGGGAGATCGCGCCCCACATGGAGGAGTGGGAACGGGACGGTGAGCTGCCGCGCGATCTGCACCGCAAGGCAGCCGCCGTCGGGCTGCTGGGCGTCGGCTTCCCCGAGCATGTGGGCGGCAGCGGTGGAGACGCAATCGACTCAGCGATCATCACTGAGGAGATCCTGCACGGCGGCGGATCCACCGGCGTCTGTGCCTCTCTGTTCACCCACGGCATCTCTGTCCCGCACATCGTCGCCTACGGCAGCCCCGAGCTGGTTGACCGGTACGTCCGACCGACGTTGGCGGGGGAGCTGATCGGGTCCCTGGCGGTTTCCGAGCCCGGTGGGGGCTCCGACGTCGCAAACCTCCGCACCCGGGCGGTCCGCGACGGTGACGAGTACGTGGTGAACGGCAGCAAGACGTTCATCACCAGCGGCGTGCGCGCCGACTTCGTCACGGCCGCGGTACGCACCGGCGGACCAGGTCACCCAGGCATCTCCCTGCTCGTCATCGACAAGGACACACCCGGGTTCACCGTCTCCCGCCGACTCGACAAGATGGGCTGGCGGTGCAGCGACACAGCTGAGCTGTCCTTCACCGACGTCCGGGTGCCGGTCACGCACGTGGTGGGCACGGAGAACACCGGCTTCGCCCAGATCATGCAACAGTTCCAGAGCGAGCGGATCGGCCTCGCTGTCCAGGCCTACGCCACTGCGGCCCGTGCCCTGGACCTGGCACTCGGGTGGGCGCGGGACCGGGAGACGTTCGGACGACCGTTGTCCTCCCGCCAGGTGATCCGGCACAAGCTGGCCGAGATGGCCCGCCAGGTCGACGTCGCGCGCTCTTACACGCGGGCAGTCATGCAGCGGTTCCTCGCCGGTGAGGACGTCGACGCGGAGGTGTCGATGGCGAAGAACACCGCCGTCTACGCGTGCGACTTCGTGGTGGACGAGGCGGTGCAGATCTTCGGCGGCATGGGCTACATGCGCGAGTCGGAGGTCGAGCGTCACTACCGGGACGCCCGGATCCTCGGGATCGGCGGAGGGACGAACGAGATCATGAACGAGGTCATCAGCAAGCGGATGGGACTATGACCGTAGAGTCGGACCGCTCGTTTCGAGTCACTGGTACCGAGCAGGAACGGTCCTGGGCAGAGAGGCTCCTGCCACCGGTGGAGCAGGTCCAGCCAGGGCTGTGGTCCATCCCGGTTCCCATCCCCAACAGCCCGCTGCGGTACGTGCTCGTGTACGCCCTCGAGATGGACGACGGGGTGGCGCTGATCGACGCCGGGTGGGACACGGACGAGGCCTGGCAGGCTCTGACTCACGGCCTAGCGACGGCCGGGTACGCCGTCGGGGACGTCCGCGGCGTGATGGTGACGCACATCCACCCCGACCACTACGGGCTGGCCGGCCGGGTCCGCGATACCTCCGGTGCCTGGGTCGGGCTGCATCCCGACGACGCGGCGCTGCTGCCCGCTCGGTACGGGGCCGGCATCAACGACCTGCTCGACGACATGGCCGCTCTGCTGCGGGACTGCGGCGTGCCGGAGGACGAGCTCGGGAACCTGTCCCGGGCGTCGTTGGAGATCGTCGACTACGTGCGCCAGGCCGAACCGGACCGCCTCATCCAGGACGGTGAGCGACTCCCGCTGCCGGGCTGGGACCTGCGTGCGGTGCACACACCTGGTCACTCCCCTGGTCACCTGTGCTTCTACGAGCACCGCCGCCGGGTCCTGTTCTCCGGCGACCACGTCCTGCCCCGGATCACGCCGAACATCGGGGTGCACGCCCAGTCCTCGGGCAACCCGCTGGCCGACTTCGTCGAGTCCCTGGCCCGTGTCAGCAGACTCGACCTGCACCTGGACGAGGTGCTGCCGGCGCACGAGTACCGCTTTGCCGGGCTCGCTGCGCGCGTGTCGACGCTCCTGGCCCACCACGACGCGCGCCTGGAGGAGATCCGCACCGCCACCGCGGCGAGGCCGACGACGTGGGAGCTGACCGCCGCGCTGACCTGGTCGCGACCGTGGGACCAGATCTCCGGCTTCATGCGACGAGCGGCCGTAGCGGAGACGCTGGCGCACCTGGTCCTCCTCGAGAGCAGGGGACGCGTGACGCGCACTCGCGAGCTCCCGTGGCGTTGGGAGCCGCGCTGAGTGCGGGTCCCCACCGCTCAGTCGGTGCGCGCCTCCCCGTCGGCGACTGCCTCCGTGTCCGGCGCGCTCGTTCGGTCCCCGCCCGGCCAGGCGGACGGCGCCAGGCCGATCGCACCGGCCCACAGCCGGGTGAGGACGTCGACGGCAGCCGCCTCGTCCAGCCCCTCCACGGGGTCCTGCCACAGGTGGGCGAAGGACTCCACCATGGCCCCCAGCGCGCTGGCCGTCGCCCGCGGTGGCAGCAGTGGGTCAGCCAGGCCCAGGTGCTGCAGTCGGATCAGGCCCTCCATCCCGCGCTGGACGAACGACTCCCGGATCTCCAGTCGCAGCCCGCGGAAGTCCTCCCGGGTATCCGCCAGGGAGTCGAGCACCCTCAGGATGCGCGAGTGCCGCGTGACGGCTCGGAGGAACGAGCGGTTCGCCGCCTCGATGCGGGCGTAGGCCGCGTCCGGCGGCAGGCGGCTACCGATCGAGGTGGCCGAGAAGATGTCCCTGGCCACCTCGGAGACGATCTCGCGGAGCAACGCCTCCTTGGAGTCGAACCACGTGTAGAAGGTTCCGTGGGACACCCCAGCGCGCTGCGCGACGGCATCGATGCCGACGGTCGAGAACCCGTGCTCCTCGAACAGCTCCCGCCCAGCCAGCAGCAACGCCGACCGGGTTCGCCGGCCGCGTGCGGTGACTGGGGGGACTCCCGATCCCTTAGTCGTCACTCAAGTCCTCCAGCAGATGTGTGCCGCCATCTTGACGGCACCGTCAGGTTTCGCCAAACTGCCGTGATCTGGCTCACTCTGCGGCCATCTCTCCGGGAGGACAGGCATGGACATGGGAATCGGCGGCTGGGTCGCGACAAGGGCGTTCCTCTCCGGGGACCGGATCGCGGTCGTAGACGGTCCGCGGCGCCTGACCTACACCGACCTGGACGGCAGCACGAACCAGCTGGCCCGGGCACTGACAGCCCTTGGGGTCCGCCGCGGCGACCGCGTCGCCGGGCTGCTGGTCAACAGCACCGCGTTTCTGGAGACGATGCTGGCTACCGCCAAGCTGGGCGCAGTGTTCGTACCCATGAACGTGCGACTGGCGCCGGCCGAGATCTCCTACCTCTTGGCCGACTCGGGGGCCGACACCTTCGTGTACTCGGCGCCGCTGGCACCGGTGGCTCGTGCGGCCGTGGCGCAGGAGGGTGTTCACGTCAGGTCCCGGCTGATCGTTGCTGGCGAACCCGACCACGGCGAGCTCCGTTACGAGGACGTGCTGGCCAGCGGTGACTCGCGTCCGATGAGGTCCGACGTCGATCGACGTGACCTGTCCTGCCTGATGTACACGTCAGGAACCACCGGCAAGCCCAAGGGAGCGATGCTGACCCACGACAACCACCTGTGGAACGTGGTGAACAGCCTCTCCTTCGGACGCGGGCTGCGTGAGTCCGACGTCACCGTGACGGTGGCGCCGATGTTTCACATTGGCGGCCTCGGGATCCACACCCTGCCTCTGCTGTACGTCGGCGGGACCAACGTGCTGCTGCCGTCGTTCGACCCGGTCCGAACCCTCGAGACGATGTCCCGAGAGAGGGCCACGGTGCAGTTCATGGTCCCGGCCATGTGGGCTGCGCTCATGTCGGTGCCCGGCTTCGACGACTTCGACCTGTCGTCGCTGGAACTCGCTGTCTCGGGCGGGGCGCCGTGCCCGCTGCCCGTCATCGAGTTCTACCAAGGCAAGGGACTTCCTTTCCAGGAGGGCTTCGGAATGACCGAGACCGCTCCAGTTGTCTCTATCCTTGATGCCGATCACGTCAAGGAGAAGGCGGGATCCATCGGTCGGGCAGTGTTCCATGTCGAGGCGCGTATCGTCGACGAGGCCGACAAGGATGTTGCCCCGGACCAGGTCGGCGAACTGGTCTTGCGCGGACCGAATGTCTTCACCGGCTACTGGGGCCTCCCGGAGGCCACCGCGGAGGCGTTCCGCGGTGGGTGGTTCCACACTGGTGACCTGGGCCGCATAGACCCGCAGGGCTTCATCACCTTGGTCGACCGCAAGAAGGACATGATCATCAGCGGCGGTGAGAACGTGTACCCGATCGAGGTCGAACAGGTCCTCCACCGCCACCCGGCGGTCCGTGAGGTGGCTGTCGTCGGCGTACCGGATGCCCGGTGGGGCGAGACCCCAGTGGCCACCGTCGCGCTTCAGGACGGCGCTGAGACGACGGCCGAGGAGCTCATCGCGTACGCCCGGGAGCGGCTCGCCCACTTCAAGTGCCCTACCCGGGTCGAGTTCGTCTCCGAGCTGCCGCGGACAGCAACCGGCAAGGTGCTGAAGACAGTCCTGCGCCAGCAGTACGGCGGAAGCGCGCAGGCGGTGGACCGCTGAGGCGACTCCTGACCGGCGCCACGGCGGTGTCCCCAGTCGGGCAGACCTGCCGTGCGGATCCCCCGCAGCAGACGCCTTCCTGTGGGCTGCGTGACCGTCTCGGGCTCGCGACGGGTTACCGTGCCCACCGCACGCGCTCATCCGGCAGCAGGAAGGCAGTCCGTGGCCAGCACGCAGAAGGCGGCATCCCCGGGGGTGCGCCGGCTCGTCATCGTCGAGTCCCCGGCCAAGGCCCGCACCATCGCGGGCTACCTCGGCGACGGCTACGAGGTCGAGGCCAGCGTCGGGCACATCCGTGACCTGCCGCAGCCGTCCGAGCTGCCCGCCGAGCTGAAGAAGGGACCGCTCGGCAAGTTCGCGGTCGACGTCGAGCACGACTTCGCCCCCTACTACGTCGTCAACCCGGACAAGCGCAAGAAGGTCGCCGAGCTGCGCCGCGCCCTCAAGGACGTCGACGAGCTGTACCTGGCCACCGACGAGGACCGCGAGGGCGAGGCCATCGCCTGGCACCTGCTCGAGGAGCTCAAGCCGAAGGTGCCGGTGCGGCGGATGGTCTTCCACGAGATCACCCGGGAGGCGATCCAGCGGGCGATCGAGACGACCCGTGACATCGACACCCGGCTCGTCGACGCGCAGGAGACCCGGCGCATCCTCGACCGCCTCTACGGGTACGAGGTCTCCCCGGTGCTGTGGCGCAAGGTCCGCCAGGGCCTGTCGGCCGGGCGGGTCCAGTCCGTGGCGACCCGGATGGTCGTGGAGCGGGAGCGGGAGCGGATGGCCTTCCGCGCCGCCGAGTACTGGGACGTCGAGGCGGAGCTGCGCCCGCACGGGGAGCAGTCGGCGTTCACCGCCCGCCTCGTCGCCGTCGACGGCTCCCGGGTGGCCACCGGCCGGGACTACGACGACCTGGGCCGGCTGCGCAGCCGGGACGTCGTCGCCCTCGACGA
The DNA here is from genome assembly GCF_042658805.1 of Quadrisphaera sp. GCM10027208. NCBI lineage: Bacteria > Bacillati > Actinomycetota > Actinomycetes > Kineosporiales > Kineosporiaceae > Quadrisphaera > Quadrisphaera sp. GCM10027208. The sequence continues at coordinate 374,839 of NZ_JBHSRC010000001.1, read as the reverse complement.
GGAGGTCGCGACCCGGATCGCGACCGGCCTGCGGCAGGCGCCGGTCGCCGTCCGCAGCGTCGAGACGAAGCCGTACACGCGCCGCCCCGCCGCCCCGTTCACCACCTCGACACTGCAGCAGGACGCCTCACGCAAGCTGCGGCTGTCCGCCCGGGACGCGATGCGGGTCGCGCAGTCGCTCTACGAGAACGGCTACATCACCTACATGCGGACCGACTCGACGGTGCTGTCCGACCAGGCGGTGCGCGCCGCGCGGCACCAGGCGGCCGAGCTGTACGGCCCGGAGTTCGTCCCTGACCGCCCACGGGTGTACGCGGGGCGGTCCAAGAACGCCCAGGAGGCGCACGAGGCGATCCGTCCGGCCGGGGACACCTTCCGGACGCCGGCGCAGGTCGCCGGTGCCCTCAGCGGGAACGAGTTCCGGCTCTACGAGCTGATCTGGCAGCGGACCGTGGCCAGTCAGATGGCCGACGCTCGAGGGTCGACCGCGACCGTGCGCCTCGGCGGTCGGGTGGCCTCCGGCGAGGACGTCGAGCTGTCCGTCTCCGGCACGGTCATCACGTTCCGGGGCTTCCTCGCCGCCTACGAGGAGGGCCGGGACGAGGAGCGCGAGGCCGAGGACGACGGTGGTGAGCGCCGGCTGCCGGAGATGGAGCGCGGCCAGGCGCTGGACGTGCTGCGCGCCGAGCCCGAGAGCCACCGCACCTCGCCGCCGCCGCGCTACACCGAGGCGTCGCTGGTGAAGGCGATGGAGGAGAAGGGCATCGGGCGGCCGTCGACCTACGCGGCCACGATCGCCACCATCTCCGACCGGGGCTACGTCCGGCACCGTGGCTCGGCCCTGGTGCCCACCTGGCTGGCGTTCGCCGTGACCAGGCTGCTCGAGGAGCACTTCGGCCGGCTCGTCGACTACGACTTCACCGCCGCCATGGAGTCCGACCTGGACCGGATCGCCGCCGGCGAGGAGGAGCGGGTGTCCTGGCTCGCCCGGTTCTACTTCGGGCAGAGCTCTGAGGGCGGCGGTGAGGACGCCGCCCAGGGCCTGCGGCGCCTCGTCGAGGGCCTCGGGGAGATCGATGCCCGGGACATCAACTCGGTGCCGATCGGTGACGGGATCGTGGTGCGGGTCGGGCGCTACGGCCCGTACGTCGAGGTGCCCGGTGAGGACGGCGGGGAGCCCCTGCGTGCCGGCGTCCCGGACGACGTCGCGCCCGACGAGCTCACCCCCGAGAAGGCCCGCGAGCTGCTCGCCGCCCAGAACGACGGCGAGCGGGAGCTGGGCACCGACCCCGAGACGGGCCACCTGGTGGTCGCCCGGTCCGGCCGGTACGGGCCGTACGTCACCGAGGTGCTCCCGGACGACGCGCCCAAGGGATCCAAGCCACGCACTGCGTCGCTGCTGCGGTCCATGCAGCTGGAGACCGTGACCCTCGACGACGCGCTGCGGCTGCTGTCACTGCCCCGGGTGGTCGGCACGGACCCCGAGTCCGGCGAGGAGATCACGGCGCAGAACGGCCGGTACGGGCCGTACCTGCGCAAGGGCACCGACTCACGGTCCCTGGACAGTGAGGAGCAGATCTTCGACATCACGCTCGAGGAGGCGCTCGCGATCTACGCCCAGCCCAAGCGCGGCCGCGGCGGGCGGACGGCCGCGGCACCGCTGCGCGAGCTCGGCGAGGACCCCGAGAGCGGCAGGCCTGTCGTGGTCAAGGAGGGCCGCTTCGGCCCGTACGTCACGGACGGCGAGACGAACGCGACCCTGCGCACGGAGGACTCCGTGGAGTCGGTGACCCTCGAGCGGGCCGTCGAGCTGCTCGCGGAGAAGCGCGCCAAGGGGCCCGCCCGCAAGCGCGGGGCCAAGAAGACCCCGGCGAAGAAGACGGCGGCCAAGAAGACGGCGGCCAAGAAGACCCCGGCGAAGAAGACGGCGGCGGCTCGGACGGCTGGGTCCGGGAACTCGTCCCGGGCCTCCTGACCGGGTGGTCGCGAGCGTCGTCCGGAGACCTTGGTCCGGGCGACGCTGATCCGTCGGTCCGCTCTACGCTGGCCGGGTGAGCACTCAGGGCGGGGCGCAGCCCGCCGGCGTGGCCGGTGGCAGGCGACGCACCGGTGCCTTCGCTGCCCACGCCGAAGCCCCCGACCACGACATCCGGGGGGTCCTGGCCATCCGCCCGTTCCGGCAGCTGTGGCTCTCGCTCGGCCTGTCGAGCTTCGGGGACTGGCTGGGCCTGCTCGCCGTCACGGCGTTCGCCAGCCGGCTCGGCGGGGAGTCGTCGTACGCGGCCGCCAACCTCGCCGTCGCCGGCGTCCTCACCCTGCGGCTGGCACCGGCGATCGTCTTCGGACCGCTGGCCGGTGTGATGGCCGACCGCCTCGACCGCAAGGTCAACATGGTCGTCGGGGACCTCCTGCGGTTCGGCCTCTTCGTCTCGATCCCGGTGATCGGCACGCTGTGGTGGCTGTACGTCGCCACGGTGCTCATCGAGATCATCGGTCTGTTCTGGGTGCCGGCCAAGGACGCGACGGTCCCCAACCTCGTACCCCGCCAGCGTCTGGAGGCCGCCAACCAGCTGAGCCTGGCCACGACGTACGGCAGCGCTCCGGTGGCTGCCCTGCTCTTCTCCGGTCTCACCCTGGTCTCCGGCGCGCTGAGCTCGGTGCTGAACGTCATCGGCGGGCCCATCGACCTGGCGCTCTACGTCAACGCCCTCACCTACCTGGTCGCCGCCCTGGTCATCTGGCAGCTCGACATGCCGAGGCGCCCTGCCGCGAACGAACGGCCCACCGAGCGTGCCCCCGGGGTGTGGCGGACCATCACCGAGGGCTGGCGGTTCGTCGGCACGACCCCGCTGGTGCGTGGTCTCGTCATCGGGATGCTGGGCGCCTTCGGTGCCGGCGGGTTCGTCATCGGTGTCGCGCCGACCTTCGCCTCCGACCTCGGAGCCGGCGCTCCTGGCTACGGGATCCTGTTCGCAGCGGTGTTCGCGGGGCTCGCCGGTGGGATGTTCGTCGGCCCCCGGGTGCTGGCCGAGCTGCCGCGGTGGCGGCTGTTCGCGGCTGCCATCGTGGCGGCGGGCTTCTTCCTCGCCCTCGTCGCCCTCATCCCGAACATCGTGCTCGCCACCCTGTTCACCGGTGCCCTCGGCGTGGGCGCAGGCATCGCCTGGGTCACCGGGTACACGATGCTGGGCCTCGAGGTCGCCGACGAGATCCGCGGGCGGACCTTCGCGTTCGTCCAGTACGCCTCCCGGATCGTCCTCATCGGGGTGATGGCGTTCGCCCCGGCACTCGCAGCCCTGCTCGGGCAGCACGAGATCCGGTTCGGCGACAACGTGTCCCTGACGTACAACGGGGCAGCCCTCACGCTGCTCGTCGCCGCGGTCATCGCGGTGACCATCGGCGTCGTCTCCTACCGCCAGATGGACGACGGCTCGAGCGTGCCGCTGCGCGAGGACCTGCTGCGCGCATGGCGGCGCCGCCACCTCGCGGCACCACCGCCTCTTCCGCGGACCGGTCACGGCTACCTCGTCGCCTTCGAGGGCGGTGACGGGACCGGCAAGACCACGCAGGTGTCCCTGCTCGAGTCCTGGCTGCGCGAACTCGGCCACGACGTGGTCGTCACCCGGGAGCCCGGTGCCACGGCCCTGGGAGCGCAGCTCCGAGAGGTCCTGCTGCACGGCGACCACATCGACCCACGAGCCGAGGCGCTGCTCTTCGCGGCGGACCGGGCCCAGCACGCCGCCACGGTGATCCGCCCCGCGCTCGACCGTGGCGCCGTCGTCGTCACCGACCGGTACAGCGACTCGTCGGTCGCCTACCAGGGTGCCGGCAGGGCCTTGGACAGCGACGAGGTCGCGGCACTCTCGCGGTGGGCCACGAACGGGTTGCAGCCGGACCTCACGGTGCTGCTCGACCTCGACCCGGACGTCGCGCGCAGCCGCCGCGGTCGCGAAGAGGACCGCCTGGAGGGCGAGTCGGGAGAGTTCCACGACGCGGTGCGTGCGCAGTTCCTCGAGCTGGCCCGCCGGGATCACCGGCGCTACCTGGTCGTCGACGCCGCGAGCGACCCGCAGACCGTGCACGCCCGCATCCGTGAGCGGCTGGCCGAGAGCCTCCCGGCCCCGCACCGGAAGGGGGAGCAGGGAGAGCGAACCGAGCAGCTCGGCGTCCCCGCGGTCCGCGACCTCGCCGACGAGCTCTCCGACGCCGGTCCCGATCCGTCCGGACGGAGCAACCGGTGAGCGTCTGGGACGACGTCGTCGGGCAGGAGGCGTCCGTCGAGGTGCTCCGCCGCGCCGTCCGGGACGCTGCCGGCGCCCCGGGTGCCGGCAGCGGCGGCATGACGCACGCCTGGCTGTTCACCGGGCCGCCCGGCTCCGGTCGCTCGACGGCTGCCCGCGCGTTCGCTGCCGCGCTGCAGTGCGAGCAGCAGGGGTGCGGGCAGTGCCGGGCCTGCCGGACGACGCTGGGCGGGACGCACGCCGACGTCCTCGTCGTCGCCACGGAGCTCATCACCATCAAGAAGGAGGAGGTCAAGTCCCTCGTCCAGGTCGCGCATCAGCACCCGTCCCAGGGTCGCTGGCGGATCATCCTCGTCGAGGACGCAGACCGGATGATGGAGAAGACCTCGAACGTCCTGCTGAAGTCGATCGAGGAGCCACCCGAGCACACGGTGTGGCTGCTGTGCGCCCCGAGCCCGGAGGACATCGTGCCGACGATCCGGTCTCGGTGCCGACCCGTGCAGCTGCGCGTCCCCCCGGTGGAGGCGGTGGCCGACCTGCTCGTCCGGCGAGACGGCGTCGACCCGGCGATGGCGGCGTTCGCCGCCCGCGCCGCCCAGAGCCACGTCGGCCTGGCGCGCCGCCTCGCCCGCGACGAAGGGGCGCGCATCCGCCGGCAGGAGGTGCTGCGCATCGCGCTGTCGCTGCGGGACGTCGGTGAGGCGGTGACGCAGGCCGGGGCCCTGGTGGACGTGGCGACGGAGGAGGCCAAGGCGGCCACGGAGGAGCGCAACGCCAGCGAGCGGGCGGCGATGCTGCGCTCCCTCGGTGCGGAGGCGGCCGGCAGCCTGCCTCCCGCGCTGCGCTCGCAGCTCAAGGCGCTCGAGGAGGACCAGAAGCGCAGAGAGAAGCGGCTGCGCCTCGACGTCCTCGACCGTGCACTGCTCGACCTCGCCTCGGTGTACCGGGACGTGCTCGTCCTCCAGCTCGGCGCCGGAGTCGATCTCGTCAACGCCGAGCTGCGCGACCGGCTCGAGGACCTGGCCCGGCAGTGGCGCCCCGAGGACACGCTGCGCCGCCTGGACGCGATCAGCCGTACTCGCTCGAACCTGGCCGAGCAGTCGAGCCTCAACGTGCTGCTCGCCGTGGAGTCGATGACACTGCGGTTGGCGGGAGCGTGACCGGGACGGGAGCCGGCCGTGGCGGCCGCCTGCTCGGACGTCTCCGCCCGGTCGCTGCCGTCCTGCTCGCCGGGGCGGTCGTGGCTGGGTGCACGGACGCGGGCGGGCAGAGTCAGGACCCGTCCGGGGCGCCGACCACGTTGCCACCCCTGCCCCCGCCTACCGCTGACGGTGCGACGGGCGGCACCGGGGCCGGCGGCGGCGGTGAGGGTCACCCGACGCACGACCCCGCGACCGACCCTGCCTACGCCCGGTTCTACGACCAGGAGCCGGCGTGGGAGGACTGCGGACCGGGGACGGAGTGCACTGCGGTCACCGTCCCGGTCGACTGGGCCGACCCGGACGGCGAGACGCTGGACCTCGCCGTCGTCCGCCGCCGCACCGACGGGGACGCGGTCGGCGCGCTGTTCATGAACCCTGGGGGACCCGGTGCCTCGGGTGTGGAGTACGTCGGCGACTACGGCGACCTCGTCACCACCCGTGACCTGCGGGACGCCTACGACCTCGTCGGCTTCGACCCGCGTGGCGTGGGTGCCTCCGAGCCCATCGACTGCCTCGACGACGCCGAGCTGGACGAGTTCCTGGCCGCCGAGGTGGACCCGACGACGCCGGAGGGGCTGGCGGCGATGCGCGCGGACGCCGAGGAGCTCGGGCGGGCCTGTGCGGCGGACGCCGGTGAGCTCCTGGGTCACGTCGACACGGTCAGCGCGGCCCGGGACCTCGACGTCCTGCGCGCGGCACTCGACCAGGAGCGCCTGCACTACCTCGGCAAGTCCTACGGGACCCTGCTCGGCGCCACCTACGCGGACCTGTACCCGGGCCGCGTGGGGCGGATGGTCCTCGACGGGGCGCTGGACCCCGCGCAGTCGTTCACCGACGTCAGCATCGGGCAGGCGGAGGGCATGGAGCGGGCGCTGAGGGCCTACGCCGAGGACTGCGGCAGCCGCTCGGACTGCCCGCTGCGGGGTGACCTGGACGAGCGCCTCGATCAGGTCCGTCAGGTGCTCGAGGACGCGGAGCAGCAGCCGCTGCGCACCGGGGACCCGCAGCGGCCGCTGACCGCGTCGCTGGCCTTCTACGGCCTCATCGCGGCGCTCTACGACCCGGAGAGCTGGCCGGTCCTCGACCAGGCCCTCGGTCAGGCCCTGGCCGGGGACGGCGCCGGTCTGCTCGCGCTCGCCGACGTCTACGCCGGCCGGGAGGAGGACGGCTCCTACGGCAGCAACCTGCTCGAGGTGTTCAACGCGGTCAACTGCCTGGACTACCCGGTCGACGCGGACCCGGAGTCGATGGCGGCCACGGCCCAGCGCCTTGAGGAGGTGTCCCCGACGTTCGGTGAGGCCCTCGCCTACGGGGAGGTCCTCTGCGACGCGTGGCCCGTCGAGGCGGTGCGCGAACCGGCCCCGGTGCACGCGAGCGGGGCGCCACCGATCCTCGTCGTCGGCACGACCGGAGACCCGGCGACGCCGTACGCGTGGGCGGTGGCACTCGCCGAGCAGCTGGACTCCGGCCGGCTGCTCACGTACGAGGGCGAAGGGCACACCGCGTACATGCGCGGCTCCGCGTGCGTCGACCGCGCCGTTGACCGGTACCTCATCGACGGCGTGCTGCCGGGCGAGGGCGCGACCTGCGGCTGACCGCCGCTCGTCGTCCGGCTCGAACCGGGCGAGGACGCCTTGCTATGCTTGCGGACCGCGTCGGCAGAGCCGGCCGCGCCGCCTTAGCTCAGTTGGCCAGAGCGATTCACTCGTAATGAATAGGTCGTGGGTTCGATTCCCACAGGCGGCTCTGGGCAGGGTGCCGGTGCTCGAGGATCCGTGCGTGGTGCGGCTCGAGCTCCGCGAGAGTGGTGACGCCGAGCAGCCGCATGGTCCGCTCGATCTGACCCTTGAGGATCTCGATCGCCCGGTCCACGCCAGGTCGGCCTCCGGCCATGAGGCCGTACAGGTACGCGCGTCCGATCAGGGTGAAACGCGCGCCGTTGGCCAGGGCGGCGAGGATGTCCTGCCCCGACATGATGCCCGTGTCGACGTGAACCTCCACCTGGGAGCCGACCTCCCTGACCACGTCGGGGAGCAGGTGCAGCGGCGCTGTCGCGCGGTCCAGCTGACGGCCACCGTGGTTGGAGAGCAGGACTGCGTCGGCTCCCGTGGTCGCCACGCGAACCGCGTCAGCGACTGTCTGCACACCCTTGACGACGAGCTTTCCCGGCCACTGGTCGCGGATCCACGCAAGGTCGTCGTAGGTGACGCTCGGGTCGAACATCGTGTCGATGAGCTCGGCCACGGTGCCCGGCCACGAGCCGAGCGACGCGAACGACAGTGGCTCAGTCGTCAGGAAGTTGAACCACCAGGCGGGACGCTGCGCCGCGTCGATCACTGTCCGCGGAGTGAGCGCCGGCGGAATGGTCAGTCCGTTCCGTACGTCCCGGAGCCTGGCGCCGGCGACCGGCACGTCCACGGTGACGAGCAGGGTGTCGTAGCCGGCCCGGGCGGCGCGCGAGACCAGGGCCATCGACTTGTCGCGGTCCTTCCACATGTACAGCTGGAACCACTTGCGCGCTCGGGGAGCTGCGGCTGCCACGTCCTCGATCGACGTCGTCCCCATGGTCGACAGCGTGAACGGGATCCCGGCGGCCTCAGCGGCGGTGGCTCCCGCGACCTCCCCTTCTGTCTGCATCATCCGGGTGAACCCCGTCGGCGCGATGCCGAACGGGAGGGCGGACCTCGCGCCGAGCACCTCGACGGACGTGTCGACGGTGGAGACGTCCCGCAGGATCTCCGGCTGGAACTCGACGTCCCGGTACGCCTGCCGCGCGCGGGCCAGAGACGTCTCCTCGTCGGCGGCGCCGTCGGTGTAGTCGAAGGCCGCCCTTGGCGTGCGGCGCCTGGCCACCTGCCGCAGGTCCTCGATCGTCAAGGCAGACTTCAGGCGGCGGTCTCGGGGTGACAGCGTCGGCTTCTGAAGCCTGAGCAGCGGCGCCAGGTCGTGGGGACTGGGGATCTGACGCTTCACCACGGGCTCCTCGAACACGGCGGGCAACTGCTACGTGACCACGTGTGACAGTCGCAGTGGTCTGGACGACCAGTGTGGTCATGATGATTTTGCGGTCGACAGGGGTCAAGCGGCCAGGGACCTGCGGCGCCCGCTGCTCAGTGGCTCGCCAACCGGCGCCACCCCTTCGTGATCATGCAATCCCGCCACCCCGCACGACCCACCCGTGATCATGCAATCCCGCCACCCCCGCTTCCGTCCGGCTCACAGACTGCTGGGTTGTTGGCGCGACACGCCGGCCAGCCCGTGCCGCACGCAGCATTCTGTGGTCAGCAGCGGGCGAAAGGGTGGCGGGATTGCATGATCACCAAAGGGGGTGGCGGGATTGCATGATCACCGAGGGGGTTAGTCGTTGTCGCCGGCGGTGGCCAGCACGCCCTCCCCGTGCCCGGCGGTGCCCTCGGCGTCCTCCTGCGCGGAGCTCTGCCACTGCCAGTTCGCGATCTCCGGCATGTCCTCGCCGTACCGGCGGATGTACTGCCGGTGACGCAGGATCGCGTCCTTGAGCTCCTGGCGGGCGTAGCCGGCTGCGTCGCCGAGCCTGGGGACCCGGTCGATGACGTCGATCGCGAGGGAGAACCGGTCGATCTCGTTGAGCACGCACATGTCGAACGGCGTCGTCGTCGTGCCCTCCTCCTTGTACCCGCGGACGTGCAGGTTCACGTGGTTCGTGTGCCGGTAGGTGAGCCGGTGGATGAGCCAGGGGTAGCCGTGGTAGGCGAAGACGATCGGCTTGTCCTGGGTGAAGATGGCGTCGAACTCCCGGCGGGTCAGCCCGTGCGGGTGCTCCGAGGCGTCCTGCAGCCGCATGAGGTCGACGACGTTGACGACCCGGATCCGGATGTCGGGGAAGAACCCGCGCAGGATCTCCACGGCAGCCAGCGTCTCCATCGTCGGGACGTCGCCGGCGCAGGCCATCACGACGTCCGGCTCACTGTCCTGGTCGGTGCTGGCCCAGTCCCAGATGCCGATGCCCCGGGCGCAGTGCAGCGCGGCCTGCTCGGCGTCCAGCCACTGCGGGGACGGCTGCTTGCCGGCGACGATGACGTTGACGTACTGCTTGGTGCGCAGGCAGTGGTCGGTCACCGACAGCAGCGTGTTGGCGTCCGGTGGCAGGTAGACCCGCACCACCTCCGCCTTCTTGTTGACGACGTGGTCGATGAAGCCCGGGTCCTGGTGGGAGAAGCCGTTGTGGTCCTGCCGCCACACGTGGCTGGACAGCAGGTAGTTCAGCGACGCGACCGGACGGCGCCACGGGATCCTGTTCGTCACCTCCAGCCACTTGGCGTGCTGGTTGAACATCGAGTCCACGATGTGGATGAACGCCTCGTAGCAGGAGAAGAACCCGTGCCGTCCGGTCAGCAGGTAGCCCTCGAGCCATCCCTGGCAGGTGTGCTCGGAGAGGATCTCCATCACCCGGCCGTCCGGGGCCAGCGCGTCGTCCTCAGGCAGGGTCTGCGCGTTCCAGGCCCGGTCGGTGACCTCGAGGACGTCCTGCCAGCGGTTGGAGTTGTTCTCGTCCGGGGAGAACAGCCGGAAGTTCGACTGGTCGGCGTTGGCCGCCATGACGTCGCGCAGGAACCGGCCCATCACCCGGGTCGCCTCGGCCGCGGTCGCGCCGGGCCGCGGGACGTCGACTGCGTAGTCCTGCCAGGCGGGCAGCCGCAGCGGGACGAGCAGCTCACCCCCGTTGCTGTGCGGGTTCGCGCTCATCCGCCGCTGGCCGGCCGGGTGCAGGTCGGCGATCTGCGGGACCGGGCGACCCTGCTCGTCGAAGAGCTCCTCGGGCCGGTAGGAGAGCATCCAGGTCCGCAGCGCCTCGAGGTGGTCAGGGTTCTGCCGGGTGTCGGCGAAGGGGACCTGGTGGCTGCGCCAGTAGTCCTCCACCTTCTTGCCGTCGATCTCCGGTGGACCGGTCCAGCCCTTGGGGGAGCGCAGCACGATCATCGGCCAGGTCGGCCGCTCGGTCGCTCCACCGGAGCGGGCCGCCTGCTGGATGGCGGAGATCCGGTCCATGCACGTGTCCATCGTCGCGGCGAACCGCTGGTGCATGTCGGCCGGGTCGGAGCCGGCGACGACGAAAGGCTCGTACCCGTAGCCGCGCATGAGGTCGAGCAGCTCGGACTCCGGGATGCGGGCCAGCACGGTCGGGTTGGCGATCTTGTACCCGTTGAGGTGCAGGATCGGCAGCACGGCGCCGTCCCGGCGGGGGTCGAGCCACTTGTTCGAGTGCCAGGACGTCGCGAGCGGACCCGTCTCCGCCTCACCGTCACCGACGACAGCCGCGACGACGAGGTCCGGGTTGTCGAAGACCGCACCGTAGGCGTGCGAGAGCGCGTAGCCGAGCTCACCGCCCTCGTTGATGGACCCCGGGGTCTCCGGGGCGACGTGGCTGGGGATCCCGCCGGGGAAGCTGAACTGGGTGAACAGCCGCTTCATGCCCTGGGCGTCCCGGCTCACCTCGTGGTAGATCTCCGAGTAGGTCCCCTCGAGCCAGGCGGCGGACACGATCGACGGGCCACCGTGCCCCGGGCCGATGACGTACATCATGTTGACGTCCCGCTGCATGATCACCCGGTTGCAGTGGGCGTAGATGAAGTTCAGGCCGGGGGAGGTCCCCCAGTGGCCGAGCAGTCGTGGCTTGACGTGCTCCGGCTTCAGCGGCTCCCGCAGCAGCGGGTTGTCCATGAGGTAGATCTGGCCGACCGACAGGTAGTTCGCCGCGCGCCACCAGGCGTCAATCGCGGCGAGCTGGGCGTCGTCCAGGGGGCGGGTGGACTCCTCGAGCTGGGTCATGTCTCCACTGTGGCCCAGGACCGGGCCCGACCGCGAGTGCTCTTCGGCCCGGTCCTGCGCCGTCGTGCGCCGGGGTCAGACCACCGTCAGCGGCAGCTTTCGTCCGGCCAGCGACCGCCGCACCACCGGCAGGTCCGCCGCGATGCGGTCGAGCTCGCGGGCGGCCGGTGACGAGGGGTCGTGGACGACGACCGGGACGCCGGTGTCGCCGGCCTCGCGGGTGGCCAGGTCGAGGGGGACCTGCCCCAGCAGCGGCGCGGCGATGGCGTCGGCGAGCAGCTGGCCGCCGCCGGTGCCGAACACCGCGGTGTGCGCGCCGCAGCTGCCGCAGGCGAGCGACGTCATGTTCTCGACCACCCCGGCCACCGGCATCCGGGCGTTGCGGGCCATCCGCCCGACCCGTTCGGCGACGGTGCGGGCCGCCGGCTGCGGCGTGGTCACCGCGACCAGCGCGGCGTCCGGCACGAGCTCGAGCAGCGACATCGTCACGTCGCCGGTACCCGGTGGCAGGTCGATGAGCAGGACGTCGAGGTCGCCCCAGTGCACGTCCGAGAGGAACTGCTGGATCGCCTTGTGGAGCATCGGTCCGCGCCACATCACCGGCTCGGCGTCGTCGACGATGAAGCCCACCGACATCAGCGCTACCCCGTGGGCCTCGACCGGCAGCATGACGCCCTTGATCGCGACGGGCGGACGCCGGACGCCGAACAGCTGCGGGACCGAGTACCCCCAGATGTCGGCGTCCAGGACCCCCACCCGCTGGCCCTGCCGCGCCAGCGCGGCCGCGAGGTTCGCCGTGACCGTCGACTTGCCGACACCACCCTTGCCGCTGGCCACGGCGTAGACCCGGGTCGTGGAGTCGGGCCCGAACGGGTGCGCCCCAGACCTGTCGTCCCCGCGCAGCCGCGTGGCCAGCTGCATCTTCTGGCTGTCGGACATCGCGGTGAACGTGACCTCGACCCGCTCCACGCCGTCGACCGAGCTGACCTCGCGGGTCACCCCACCGACCAGGGTGTCCTTGAGCGGGCACGTCGGGGTGGTCAGCCGCAGGGTCACCCGGACCGTCCCCGACCGCTCGACCCCGACCTCCTCGAGCATCCCGGCGTCATCCAGCGGCAGGTGCAGCTCGGGGTCCTCGACCCGGTGCAGGGCCGCGAGGACCGCCTCCCGGTCGACAGCTGCTGCCGGGATGCGCCGGCCACCGGACAGCAGCCTCACCGTCCTGCCTCCGCCGCCGCGGCCACCCGGTACGCCGAGCGCTTGGGCGTGACGTGCCGCATGAGGAACTCCGGACGTCGCAGCCCTCCGGGCCCCGGGCCGGGCCTGGCCATCGCCAGCCAGCGCCGGTAGACCTCCCGGGAGGCGTTGACGTCGACCTCGACGTCGCCGTACTGGTCGTCCGGTCCGGCCTTGGAGATCCGCACCTTCTGGTGCCAGCAGTGCATGCCGGAGACCGGGTCGGGCTGCACCGGGAACGTGAGGTTCTGGTGCACCCCGGGGTCGTCCCAGGTGATCCGCTCGGAGTCCGGGTCGTCGCTGCTGAACGGGCGGATGCCCTCGGTGTACCTGAGCTTCCAGATGCCGTTCTCGCTGCGGTCGAGCTTTACCTTGCCCATCACCCAGCGGCTGCCCGGGTGACCCTCCTGCATCCACCGGCCCATGTGGTGGGAGAGCCCGACGACACCGGGGCGGATCGCCTCGGTGGCCCAGGCGCGGGCGACGAAGTACCCGATCTCGGTGGTGACCCGGACCAGGTCCCCGGTGGCCACGCCCATCGCCGCGGCGTCCGCGGCGTTGAACCACAGCGGGTGGGTGTTCGAGATCTCGTTGAGGTACTTGGCGTTGCCCGACCGGGTGTGGATCAGCGTCGGCAGCCGGAAGTTCGGCATCAGCACGAACTCGTCGTTGTCGCGGTCGATCCGACGGGCCGAGACGTGCGACTCGATGTACCCCGGGGTGGCGTGCTCGGGCCACCCCCAGTCGGCGAGCGTGGTCGAGTACAGCTCGAGCTTGCGGGACGGCGACAGCCAGCCCGCCGTGCGGGTGCCGTCCTCGTGCACCACGCCGACCGCGCCGGCCTCGCCGACCAGAGGTGGCTGGGTGTCCAGGGTGACCGGCTTGCGCAGCACCCCCGAGGCGTCGGGCTCGGCGCCGTCGAGCTCGGCCTCGGTGAGCGGGCGCTCGTCCAGGCGGTACACGTCCTTGGCCACCTCGAAGGCGCCGTACCGGCGCATGTACTCCAGCGGGGTCAGGCCCTGCTCGGCGGCGGCCTCCGGCAGGCCGGGGACGCTGTGACCGAACAGGGTCTCGTAGTACTCGTCCATGGTCATCCGCTCGCCGGGCCGCTCCGCGGACTCGAACCAGCGCCGGATGCCGAGCGAGCCGTCGGGGTCGATCCGCCAGGAGAGCTCGAACCACATCTCGTTCTCCTCCCAGACCTCACCGGGGTTGGTGTCCCGGGTGTCGTGGAAGGGGATGCCGCGGCGGGCCATCGCCACCCGCTGGACCGGTTGGCGGAACGCGATCCACTTGGAGGTGTGGGTCTCGAAGGACATCGTGTCGTGCCGCTCGGAGGCGTGCCCCATCGGCAGGACGTAGTCCGCGAACGTGGCCGACTCGCTCCACGTCGGGGTCAGCGCGACGTGCAGGCCGATGAGCTTCTCGTCCTTGAGGACGTCGATCCAGGTGAAGCCGTCCGGGTTGACCCACAGCGGGTTGTACACCCGGCTGAAGTACACCTCGAGGTGCCCCCGGCCGTCCTTGAGCAGGTGCGGCAGCAGGATGGACATCTCGTTCGTGGTCAGCGGGTACTCCCGCGGCCACAGCATCTCGCTCCAGACGTCGTTGGGCTCGGGCATCTGCGGGAAGTGCGGGATGAACTTGTCCCACCCGTTGGGGTGGGTGCCGCCGACGGTGCCGACGCTGCCGGTGAGCACGTTGAGGAAGAACAGGCTGCGGGTGATCTGCCAACCGCCGAGGTTCCCGGCCGCGGCGGAGCGCCACGTGTGCGTGGCGAGCCGGGTACCGGCGGTGGAGACGATCCGAGCGAGCTCCTCGATCTGCTCCACCGGGACGTGCGCCTCGGCGGCCGCGAACTCGAAGGTGTAGCGGGAGTAGTCCTCGGTGAGCCGTTCGAGGAACACCTCGAAGTCCTTCGGGGCGTCCGGGTGCAGCCGCTCCAGGTAGACGTCCCAGTTCACCCACCGGCGGATGTAGTCGGCGTCGATCTGACGGGTCCGCAGCAGGTAGGACGCCACGGACAGGAAGATGGCGGCCTCGCTGCCGGGCCACGGCGCGATCCACAGGTCCGCGTGCGAGGCGGTGTTCGACAGCCGCAGGTCCAGGACGACGACCTTGGCGCCGTCCGCCTTGGCCTCCATGATCCGCTGGGCGTGCGGGTTGAAGTAGTGCCCGGTCTCCAGGTGACTGGACAGCAGCACGATGACCTTGGCGTTGGCGTAGTCCGGTGAGGGCCGGTCGTAGCCCATCCAGTGGGTGTACCCGGTCCGTCCACCCGAGGAGCACACGTTCGTGTGGCTGTTGTGACCGTCCACGCCCCAGGCCTGCAGCACCCGCTCGACGAAGCCGTCCTCACCGGGCCGGCCGACGTGGTACATCACCTCGTCGCGCCGGTCCTCGACGATGGCCCGACGGATCCGGGCGGCGATGTCGTCGAGCGCCTCGTCCCAGGAGACCTGCTCGAACTGGCCCGAGCCGCGCTCCCCGACCCGGCGCAGCGGGTGCAGGATCCGTTCCGGGTCGTGCACCTGGTTGATCGTCGCCGGGCCCTTGGCGCAGTTGCGGCCCCGGGAGCCGGGGTGGGCGGGGTTTCCCTCGAACTTCTTGACCGACAGGTCCTCGTGATCGACGTAGGCGAGCAGGCCGCAGGAGGACTCGCAGTTGAAGCAGATGGTCGGGATCAGCGAGTACGTGTGCGGCACCTTGCGGGGGTGTGCGCGCGCGTCGTACTCGACGTGGTTGTCCCAGGTCTCCGGCGGCGGGTAGTTCCGCAGTCGCTCGTGGCTGCGGGCTCCCGGCATCGGGACGGCGGCCCGGTCCGGACGGTCGCCGGCTCCGGTGTCGCGTCCCGGCTGGCGGCCCTCACTGGTGGTGTCGGTGGTCATGCGTGGTTCCTGGTCCTTCCCGCGTGGGGCACAGCTGTGGGTGTCTGGGGCTCGGTGAGGCTCGGGTGAGGCTCGGTGGCCGGTCAGGACAGCGGCATGTCCTGACCGGCGCGGACGAACGCGGACTCGTAGGCGAGCAGGCCGCCCTGCACGAGCAGACCGGCGACCGCCACCAGCCCGACGGCCTCGCCGCCCCAGCCGGCCAGCGCGGCAGCCGCCGCCAGGACGACGGGGACGACACCGCCGAGCCAGAACAGCCGCGCGTAGCGTCCGGCGACGATGACGTGGGCCGCGGTGGCCGCCTGCCGGCTGGCGTGCTTGCTGGTGTACTCGATGAGCAGCACGAGCAGGTGCGCGATCGCCGAGACGGCCAGCGTGCGGGCCAGGAAGGCCTGGCTGTCGGCGGGCAGGTCCACCACGAGGGAGGCGACGAGCAGCGCACCGGAGCCGACCATCGCGGCCTGGACCAGCAGGTGCCAGAACAGCAGCGGCGTCTGCCACAGGTCCCGCCCCTCGGCCTGCCCGAAGAGGAAGCCGGTGTACCCGGCGACCATCGCCGCCACCGGCAGACCGACCCAGGCCAGCACGGTCAGCGCCACGTCGAGCTCCAGTACGGCGGCTCCCAGCCAGAGCAGGGCACCGCCGGAGAACAGCACGAGGATGTAGGCGCCGATGACCAGCCACGACGTCCAGTTCGACTTGAGGAAGATGTAGAGGAACCGCTCCGGCCGCTTGAGGTCCCAGACGAGCAGGGCACCGGTTGCGGCGGCACCGACCATGCCGATGACCGGTGCGACGATGCTGCCGACCACCCCCAGGTCGATGCCGAGCAGCCAGGCGAGCGCCGCGACCGCCAGCGCGCCGGCCCCCACCGCCTTGGTCCACAGGTAGGTCGTCACCCGCCACCCCCACGGCCGGGGATGAGCGGTGTTGAGGGTCGTGCGGGCCTGCGTCGTCGGGTCCCCGGGCAGGTCGCCGGCGGTCTCCAGCCGGTGAGCGTCCGGCTTGGCCCAGATGTAGGTGTCGTCGACCGGGGCAGCCAGCGGGTCGAGCACCGCCCTGTCGGCGCCCAGGTAGAAGACGTTGGGCCCGGTGTCCTGCTCGGGGGACCGCACGGCGGTCTCGTTGGTCGCCACCAGGCGGGCGATTCCGCTGGTGGGGTCGTCGAGGTCGCCGACCCAGATGGAGTGGGTCGGGCAGACGACCACGCACGCCGGCTCGAGGTCGTTGTCGACCCGGTGCGCGCACAGGTTGCACTTCGCCGCCGTGTTGGTGCGCGCGTCGATGTAGATGGCGTCGTAGGGGCAGGCCTGCATGCAGCTCTTGCAGCCGATGCAGCGGTCCCCGTCGAAGTCGACGATGCCGTCGTCGCGCTTGTACAGCGCCTTGGTGGGACAGATCTTCAGGCACGGCGCGTCGGTGCAGTGGTTGCACCGCATCACGCCGAACGAGCGCGTGGTGTCAGGGAAGGTCCCGGTGTCGACGTACTTCACCCAGGTGCGGAACTGCCCCACCGGGACGTCGTTCTCGGTCTTGCACGCGACGGTGCAGGCGTGGCACCCGATGCACGTGCGCTGGTCGATGGCGAACCCGTAGCGCGTCACCGGCTACTTCCGCCGGATGACGTAGCGGTGGACACCGTCCGAGGTGCTCGCCTCGACGAGCTCGTTGCCGGTGTCCCGGGCCCACGACGGGATGTCGCTCTTCGAGCCGTTGTCGGTGGCCTCGATGAGCATGAGGTCTCCGGGCGCCAGGTCCTTGATGCCGCGAGAGGCCAGAAGTACCGGCATCGGGCACTTCTTTCCTTTCGCGTCGACGGTCTTGGCGAACTCCATGGTGCGGGCTCCTTCGGTTCTGGTGAGGCGGTGGTTGGACGAGGTCGTGAGATCAGATGAAGAGGTTGATGTTCGAGCGGCTCATCGCGGCCAGGGCGGTGGCGGCGCCGACGGGCTCGCCGACCCCGTCGATGAGCTGGTGCTGACGCAGGCCGAGCAGGTCCATGGTCATCTCGCACGGCCACATCTGGACGCCGAGCTCCTGGCACATCTCGACCAGCTCCTTGGGACCGGACACCTTCTGGTCCCGGGCGAGCTTGTTCATCATCCAGGGGCCGGCTCCGGCCATGTTGAGCTTGGACAGCTTCATCCGGCCGATACCCGGCGGGTTGACCCCGGCGAGGGCCTTGGTCATGGCGTTCGTCCCGGTGATCCGGACGTCGTCCCGCACGAGCGTGAACAGTCCCCAGAAGGTGAAGAAGATGGTGACGTTCATGCCGTAGGCGGCGCCGGTCGAGCCGAGGATGAGCGTCGGCCAGACCCGGTCCAGGTCGCCGCTCCAGGCGACGATGGTCATTCCCTCCCCGCCGGCGGGCGTCCCGCCATCGGCTCCGCTGTTCTCCGGGTCAGCGCTGGTGTCGGTCATCTGTACCCCTCCGGCTCTTCACACGACGTTGTGTGACCTGGAACACTAGATGCGCACGTGCGCATACCGCAAGAACCTGGAGCGGCTGGATTTCGTGGCCTCACCCGGAGCAGGCGGGCCGCACGGGCAGTGCCCGCCTCCGGCAGGTGCACGCCTCCGTCAGAGAAGGCCTTCTACGTCAAAGGGGACGATCCATGGCCGACACCATCACACCCGCCCAGCTGTTCGAGGAGATCGCCGCCGGCTCCGTGCCCGAGATCCTCGACGTCCGCAACGCCGACGAGTTCGCCGCCAGCCGCGTCGAGGGCAGCCGCCCGGTCGCCACCCGGAACGTACCGGTCTGGCGGGTGATGGAGGGGCTCGATGAGATCGCGCCCACCGTCCCCGCCGGCACCGTCGTGGTGTGCGGCCAGGGCAACGGCTCCGAGCTGGTCGCCGAGGAGCTCGAGGCGGCCGGCGTCCGAGCCCGCTCGCTGGTCGGCGGGACCGACGCGTGGCAGCGGCTGCTGGTGCCCCGGGAGATCCCAGGTCTGGGCGAGGGCCTGCGCGCCTGGCAGCTGCAGCGCCCCGCGAAGGCCTGCCTGTCCTACGTCATCGGGGTACCGGGCCAGGGCTGTGTCGTCGTCGACCCGGCGCGGGTCCCGGAGACGTACCTGGGCCTCGCCGAGGAGCACGGGATGCGGATCCGGCACGTCGTGGACACCCACGTGCACGCCGACCACGTGAGCGGCGGGCCGGCGCTGGCCGAGCAGGTCGGGGCCGAGTACCACCTGCCGCCGGAGGACGCCGGCGGCGTCGTGCCGTTCCCCAACCGTCCGCTGCACGACGGGGACGTCCTGGACCTGGGTGGTGCCACGGTGAGGACGATGACCATGCACCTGCCCGGGCACACCCCCGGCACCACCGCGCTGCTCGTCAACGACCGGTTGCTGCTCAGCGGTGACACCGTCTTCGTCCGGGGGCTCGGCCGCCCGGACCTCACCGGGCAGGCCGAGCAGCTGGCCCGCGACCTGTTCCGCAGCGTGCACGAGCGTCTCGAGCCGCTGGACCCGGACACCGTCGTCGCCCCGGCGCACTGGTCGACCGCAGAGGAGATCGGTCCCGACGGGCTGGTCACGACCACGCTGCGGGAGATCTTCACCGCCACGCTGCTCAGCGAGGCGGCCATCGAGGCGTTCGTCGAGGAGATCGTCACCTCGTTGCCAGCGGCACCGGAGACCTACGACACCATTCGCAAGGTAAACGCAGGACTCCAGCTGCCCGAGGACGAGCTCGACGTCCTCGACGTCGGCCGCAACCAGTGCGCCGCGTCGACGAGTCTGCGGGCCTGAGGCAGGCGCCGACGGCGGACGTGGACGCGTCCCGCCACCCCAGCACGAGCCGGCGGGGCTGGGGTGGCGGGACTGCATGATCACGAAGATGGGGATCGTCGACTGATCACGGGTGGGGCGTGCGGGGGTGGCGGGACTGCATGATCACGGGTGGGTGGAGTCCCCGCGTTCGTCGTCGGCCACGAGGTCGGCCAGACAGGAGTCGACGATCCGCCGGCTCGTCGCCGGGACGTCGCAGATCTCGACGTCCAGGCCGGCGGCGGAGGCCTCGGCGAGCGCCTCGCGCAGCGCCAGTGCCCCGCTCATGTCCACTCGTCCGAGGCGGTCGAGGTGCACCCTCATCCGCCGGGCGTCCGGGTGCTCGGCGAGCAGGCGGTTGAGCTCCTCCTGCAGGCCCGGGGCGGAGGCGAAGTAGAGCACCCCCTCGGGGCGGACCTCGAGCGTGTCGCCGGCGACCTCGATCGGCATCTCGAGCTGCAGCTCGCGCCACAGGTGCACGAGCACGGCCAGGGCGATCCCGCCGAGCACGGCGAGGTCGACCCGTGGCGCGAGAGCGAGGGTGGCGACGAAGGTCGGTACGGCGACGGTGAACTGCACGCGGGAGAAGCGCCAGAAGGCGCGGAAGGCCCCGAAGTTGATCAGCGGCAGGACCGCGTAGATCACCAGGGCGCCCAGGACGGCGGTGGGCAGCGGGGAGAGGACCTGGACGAACGGCAGGAACGACAGGACGACCAGGCCGGTGACTGCGCCGCTCCAGCTGGTCCGCGCCCCGGCCAGGCGGCCCAGCGACGTCCGGGAGAACGACCCCCCCACGGGGTAGCCGCCGCCGAAACCGGCGACGATGTTGGCCACTCCCTGCCCGACCAGCTCCCGGTCGGGGTCCCACCGGGCACGGTCCTCCGCGGCGTACCGCCGCGCGATGGCGGCCGGCTCGGCGAACCCGACCAGCGCGATGACGACGGCCGGGACGAGCAGCGCGCCCGTCGAGCCCCACGGCAGGTCGAGGTTGAGCTGCGGCAGACCGCTCGGCACGTCCCCGACCCGGCGCCCGTCGTAGCCGATCCAGCTGCTGACCGCGATCGCCGCGGCGGCGACCAGCGGGACCGCCGGGAACAGCGGGGACACCTTGCGCCCCAGGTGGATCCCGACGAGGGCCGCTGCCGCGAAGCCCACGGCGACCAGGTCCCAGTCCCCGGGGCGGCCCAGCGCCGTCAGCGCGGACCGCACCGGGCTCGGGTCCTCCGCGGAGAGCCCCAGCACCGACGGCAGCTGCGAGGACGCGATGAGCAGACCGCTGGCGACGGTGAAGCCGGCCAGCACCGGCTGGGACATGAGGTAGGCGACGGCGCCGGCACGGAGCAGCCCGAGCAGCACCCGGGCCACCCCGACGCCGAGCGCCAGCAGGCCGGCCAGCCCGACGTACTCCGGTGAACCCGGCGGGGCCAGCGGCGCCAGTGCGCCGAAGGCCAGCAACGAGGTGATCGCCACCGGACCGGTCTGCAGGTACGGCGAGGACTGCAGTGCCGCCGCGGCGATCGGTGCCAGCGCCGCGACGTACAGGCCGTGCTGCGGCGGCATGCCGGCGAGCTCGGCGTAGGCGAGCGACTGGGGGATCAGGACCAGTGCCACGGTGACCCCCGCCACGACGTCCCCGGAGGTGGGGCGGGGCACGGACCCGGTACGTCGCAGCGGAATTCGCGGCATGCTTGTCCTCCCGACTTCTCCGACCCCCTGGTGGCGGCACACCGTACCGGTCGGTGCGACCGGCGGGTCGGAGGCGGCCTAGACTGCTGTTGGACCGGCCCGTGACTCCCCCGTGCCCCTGCGACGACCGGCCCGCGACAGGAGGACGCCTCGTGGACCTTGAGACCGCGGCCCAGCTGCACGAGCTCCACGCGCGGGTGTGCAAGGCGATCGCCGACCCGAAGCGACTGATGATCATCAACGAGCTGCGGAACGGGCCGCTGAGCGTCGGGGAGCTCTCTGAGTCCCTCGGCATCGGTCAGCCCAACACCAGTCAGCACCTGGCGGTGCTGCGGGACCGTGGACTGGTCCTGGCGAACCGGGTCGGCAGCAACGTGTACTACTCGCTGCGCAGCCCCAAGGTGGTCCAGGCGGTGGACCTCCTGCGCGAGGTGCTGACCGAGGACCTCGCCGAGCGGGCGGTTCTCGGAGCAGCGGTCCCGCGCTGACCCGGTGTCCCGCCGTAGCGCCGGCCTGCTCGTCGTCCGGCGGGCGGGTGAGCGTGTCGAGCTGCTGCTCGCCCACATGGGCGGGCCCTACTGGGCGGGTCGGGACGCCGGAGCGTGGTCCGTCCCCAAGGGTGAGCCCGAGGACGGCGAGGACCTGCTGACCGCCGCCCGCCGCGAGTTCACCGAGGAGCTCGGCCTGCCGCCCCCCGAGGGTGAGCCGGTCCCGTTGGGCGAGGTCCGCCAGCGCAGCGGGAAGGTCGTGACGGTGTGGGCGGTGGCGGGCGACCTCGACCCGGCTGACGTCGTGCCCGGCACCTTCGAGCTGGAGTGGCCACCGCGGTCCGGTCACCGGGTCCGGGTGCCGGAGGTCGACCGGGTCGCCTGGTTCTCCCCGGACGACGCTCGCCGGCTGCTCGTCAGCGGCCAGGCCGTGCTCGTGGACCGGTTGCTCGAGATGCTGGGCACCGGCCCTGCCGGGCCCGCCGGGACCTAAGCCCCTCGCCCCCGGTACCGGCCCACCGCAGGATCGGTGTACCAGGTGACGACGGAGGCGGTGGCACCGATGACGACGAGGACCCCTGGAGCGCAGCTGTCCGAACAGGTCCGGGCCATGGCGGAGGCCGCCCGGCTGGCACCGTCGGTGCACAACACCCAGCCGTGGCGGCTGCGGGCCCTCGCCGACGGGCTCGCCGTCCACGAGGACGTCGACCGGGCGCTGCCCGTGCTGGACCCGCGGGGCCGGCTGCGGACGATCTCCTGCGGCGCCGCGGTGCTCAACGCCGTGGTCGCCCTCGCCGCGGCCGGCAGCACGCCGAGGGTGGAGATCCTGCCCGAGGGCCCGGACTCCACCCTGCTGGCCGTCGTCCGCGCCGGTCCGGCGCACCCGCCGTCCGTCGACGACCTCGCCGACGCCGCGGCGGTCCCGCGGCGGCGCACCCACCGGCGGGTGCACAGCCCGGAGCCGGTGGACTCCGACGTCCTGGGTGACCTGGAGCGCTCGGTGGCCCGCGAGGGGGCCCGGCTCACGGTGGTCGACCGGCCCACCCGGCGCGCGGTGGCCCGGCTGCTGGCCCGGGCGGTCCAGACGCAGGCCGCGAACGGCGAGCTCGTCGGGGAGATCGACGCGTGGATCCGGCACTGGGGGAGCGGGGAGGAGCCCGTCGACGGGATCCCCGTCGGGTCGCTGGGCACCGCTCCCTACCCCGTGGACTCCCTCGTGCAGGAGCAGACCGACACCGGCGTCGTGCGCGCGGAGGAGGTCGAGGAGGTCCTGGACACCTCCACCCTCGTGGCCATCAGCACCTCGGGTGACCGGCGACGGGACTGGCTGGTCGCCGGGATGGCCCTCGAGCGGTTGCTGCTGCGGGCGACCGGGGCGGGCCTGGTCGCCACGTTCGCCGACCAGGCAACCCAGGACCCCCGAACCCGTCAGGAGCTCGCCGAGGTGCTCGACGTGCTCGGCTTCCCGCAGGTCGTGCTGCGGCTCGGGCACCCGCTGGTGGACGTCCCGCCCACCCCGCGCCGGCCGCTGGAGGAGCTGCTCACCTAGGCCAGCCCGAGAGCGTGGGCCTCCTCCCACAGCTCGTCGCGGACCTGCGGGTGGGCGGCGTGCTCGATGAGGTTGCGCGCCTGGCCACGCTCGTCCCGGCCCCAGATCTCCGCCGTCCCCTGCTCGGTGACCACGGCGCTCGGCTGGAACGACGTCACCGGCTCGTCGACGAGCGGCACGATCGTCGAGACCAGGGCCTTGGGGTGCCACGAGCGCAGCGCCATCAGCGCCTGCCCGCCGGGCGACTGCAGCGCCCCGACGATGAAGTCCGTCTGGCCACCGAAGCCGGAGTAGATCCGGGTGGCGATCCGCGAGGCGTTGGCCTGGGCGAACAGGTCCACCTGCAGCGCGGTGTTGACGCTGGTCATCGCCGGGTTGTGGGCGATGGCCGCCGGCGCGTTGGTCCGCTCCGTGCGCAGCAGCCGCACCCGCTCGTTGCCGTCGAGCCAGCGGTACAGCTCCGCCGAGCCGAACACGAACGACGTCGTCAGCGGCGTCCCCGGGTCCAGCGCGCCGGCCGCGTCCAGGCCGAGGACGCCGTCGCTGAACATCTCCGTCCAGATCCGCAGCCCGCGGCGGTTGGTGAGGGCCGCCAGCGTCGCGTCCGGGACGGCGCCGATCCCGGTCTGCAGGGTGGCGCCGTCCCCCACCCGGGCCGCCACCCGCTCGCCGATCGCCGCGGAGGTGTCGTCGACGGGCAGCGGGGTGTGGGCCGGCAGCGGTTCGTCGACCTCGACGCCGGCGTCCACGTCGTCGAGGGGCAGCACCGCGTCCCCGTACGTCCACGGCATCTGCGGGTTCATCTGCACGAGGACGAGACCGCCACGGGCTCGTGCCGCCTCCACGGCGGCCGGCAGCACGTTGACCTCGGTGCCGAGGGAGACCGCGCCGTCCCGGGGCGTCGTCGTGTGCAGGACGACGACGTCCGGCGGCAGGGTGGTGGAGAACAGCCGGGGCACCAGCGACAGCCGGCTCGGCACGTAGCTGAGCCGGGGGTGGCGCCGCTGTGCCGGTCCCACGAACGCCGTCTCCGGGACGACGCCCTCCCGGTCGGGCAGGCCGGGCTGGCCGTTGAGCACGAACAGCCGGTACGCCGGCAGCGCCGCGTCGACGGCTCCCAGCAGGGTGGCCGGGGTGGCGAAGTTGCCGCTGGCCACGACCCGCGGCTGCTCGCCCGGGACGCGGGTCAGCAGCCCGTGGACGGCGCCGAGGTCGATCGTCTTCACCGGAGTGAGTCCTGGTGTGCCCGGGGCACCCGCCAGCGGGCGACCGTGCCGCCACCGTCGGCGGCCGTCACCTCGAACGTCCCACCGAGGGCGGCGGCACGCTCGGCGAGGTTGCCCAGCCCGCTGCGGCGCGCCGTGTGCTCGGGGATGCCCACGCCGTCGTCCCGGACGGACACCTCGATCTCGCTGCCGACCCGGACGCGGACCTCCGTCCGTCGCGCTGCGGCGTGCCGGGCGACGTTCGTCAGCGTCTCGCGCAGCACGGCGAGCAGCTCGTCGCCGACGTCGGCCGGGACCGTGGACAGCGGGCCCTCGATCCGCAGCCGGGGAGCAAAGCCCAGAGCGTCGGCCGCGTCGGCGACGACGCCCTCGACCTCCTGACGCAGCCCGTCGACGACGTTGCGCGACCGCAGCTGGAAGATCGTGCGCCGCACGTCCTTGATGGTCTCGTCGAGGTCGTCGACGACCCGCTCCAGCCGTTCGGACAGCTCCGGGGGCACCGCGGCGCGGGCAGCGGTCTGCACCGACAGCCCGACGGCGAACAACCGCTGGATGACGTGGTCGTGCAGGTCGCGCGCGATGCGGTCGCGGTCCTCCAGCACGGCGAGCCGGGCCCGGTCCTGGTGCGCCGCCGCCACCTCGATGGCCAGCGCGACCTGCTCGGCGAAGGAGCGCACGAGGCCGAGCTCGTCGTCCGGCAGGTCACCGGTCCGCCGTCCGGCGAGGACGAGCGCGCCGATCCGCTGCTCCCCGGCCCACATCGGCACGCTCACCGCGCCGCCCACGTCCCCGACCGCCGGGCCCAGCGCCCCGGTCAGCGCGGAGGCGTCGATCTCGACGGGGGAGCGGTCCTGGCGGTCCCAGTCCAGCGCGGTCGCCGGCAGCGTCTCCGGGAGGCTCCCGGCAGCGACGCCGGCGGCCGCGGCCAGCTCAAGCTCGGCCTGGTCGACCGGCACGTCCCCGCCCCCACCCTGCCCCTCCCGCCTGGCCAGCACGACGAGCACGACGTCGGTGCCCCCGGCCTCCCTCGCCGACTCGGCCACCCGGCGCAGCCCGTGGGCGACGTCGTGGCCGCCGGTGAGCGCCTGGGTGGAGTCGGCGGCGGCCTGCAGCCACTGCTCGCGCTGCCGGCTGCCCTCGTAGAGCCGGGCGTTCTCCACCGCCACCCCGGCGGCGGCGGCGAGCGCGACCACGAGCTCCTCGTCCTCGACCGTGAAGTCGCAGACCCGGCCCTCGTCGTCGAGCTTCTCGGTCAGGTAGAGGTTCCCGAACACCTCCTCGTGGGTGCGGACCGGCACCCCGAGGAACCCGTGCATCGGTGGGTGGTGCTCGGGGAACCCGACCGACCGGTGGTGCTCGGCGATGTCCCTCAGCCGCAGCGGCCGCGGGTCCTCGATGAGCAGCCCGAGGACGCCGCGTCCGGTGGGCAGGTGCCCGATGCGGGCGTGGGTCTGCGCGTCGATGCCGTGCGTGACGAACTCCACCAGCCGGGTGCCGTCCTGGGACAGCACGCCCAGCGCGCCGTAGCGGGCACCGGAGAGCAGGCAGGCCGTGCTGACGATCCGCTCGAGCACCGCGGCCAGGTCGAGCTCGGAGGACACGGCGACGACCGCGTCGAGCAGGGCGCTCATCCGCTCCTGCGAGCGTCGGACGGCGCCGGCGCGCTCGCGCAGCTCGGCGAGCAGGTCGTCGAGGTCGAAACGGGACAGTCCCGGCACGAGACCTGGGTCCCGTCCGGTCCTGGGCTCCACGGCGCCCGATGCTAGTCCTGCGCGACCACCGGGCGGGCGGTCCCGGTCAGGTCCGGTCAGCACGGCCGGTCCGGTCAGGCGGTGGCGGCCAGGACCGTCGGGCTCCCACCCGCGTCACCGGACGTGGTCGCCCCCCGGACGACGAGCACCGGGCAGGACGCGTGGTGCAGCACCTCCCGGCTCACCGAGCCGAGCAGCATCGCCTCGATCCCCCCGAGTCCGCGGGTCCCGACGACGACGAGTCGGGCGCCGCGGGAGTGCCGCAGCAGCGCCTCCACCGGGTGGGTCTGGGTCAGCACCTGCTCCAGGTGCAGGCCCGGGTGCTCGAGCGGGACCCTGGCGACCGCCTCGGACAGCAGGGCCTGGGCCCGGGTGATCTCGGGGTCCTCGGGTCCGGAGACGAACCCGAGGGCGTCGGTCACCGGGGACAGGGCCATGACGGCGCGCAGCGTCGCCCCCTCCCGCTCGGCGAGCCGGGCGGCGCACGCCACCGCGACGGCGGACGCCGGGGAGCCGTCGACGCCGACGACGACGGGCCCGCGCGAGCGCATCCGCGGGCCACGGACGACGAGCACCGGGCAGCGGGCGTGGGCCGCGACCGCCGTGCTCGTCGACCCGAGCAGCATCCGGGCGACCGGGCGGTGCCCGTGGCTGCCGACGACGAGCAGGTCCTGCGGCTCCGTGCGCGCCAGCAGGACCGCCGAGGGGGAGCCTGGCTCCACCAGGCTGGTGACCCGGTTCTCACCGAGGACGGCGGCCGCCCGGTCGAGGGCACGGGTCACGGCCTCCACGCTGGCGCGGCGGTAGGCGGTCTCGGACGCCGGTGCCCGGTCGGGCGTCTCCACCGCGCTGAGCACGTGCAGGGGCGCGCCGGTCTCGCGCGCCTGCTCGATGCCCGCGGCGAGCGCCTCGTCGGCCGAGGAGGACCCGTCGTAGCCCACCACCACCCGGGTCGGTCGGTCGGCCGTCCCGGTGCGTCCGCCCGTCCGGTCCTCGGTCCTGGGCACCACACCACCTCCTGCTGGGACGACCGGGGCGCCGGTCGTCGGCTCCGGCGTCCGCGCCGCCACCTGCCGTGCCGGCCGGCGTTGTGCCGATACTGCGCCGAGCGGTGCCGTCCAGGACACACCCGAAGGACCCCCGCCCGGAGGACCTTCGTCCCGCCGGGCCGAACAGGGGCGAGCACGGCGTAGCATCGACGGGTGGCGAAGATCAAGGTGTACCTCGTCGACGACCACGAGGTCGTCCGCCGAGGTCTCAAGGACCTGCTCGAGCTGTCCGGTGACATCGAGGTCGTGGGGGAGTCCGGCGAGGCCGGCGAGGCCACCCGCCGGATCCCGGCGCTGCGTCCCGACGTCGCCGTCCTGGACGCCCGCCTGCCGGACGGCAGCGGTATCGACGTCTGCCGCGAGGTGCGCTCCCGCGACCCCCAGATCAAGGCGCTGATCCTCACCTCCTACGACGACGACGAGGCCCTGTTCGCGGCGATCATGGCGGGTGCGGCCGGGTACATGCTCAAGGACGTGCGGGGCTCGGACCTCATCGACGGCATCCGCCGGGTGGCCGCAGGTCAGTCGCTGCTCGACCCGGCCGTCACCGAGCAGGTGCTGCAGCGGCTGCGCAGCGGCCCGGCCGAGGACCCGCGGCTCGCCTCGCTGACCGCGCAGGAGAAGCGGATCCTGGCGCTCATCGCCGACGGGCTCAGCAACCGGCAGATCGCCGAGGAGATGTTCCTCGCCGAGAAGACGGTCAAGAACTACGTGTCCTCCCTGCTCGCGAAGCTCGGGATGGAGCGGCGGACCCAGGCCGCCGTCTTCGCCGCCAGGCTCGACCGCTCCTGACCCACCCCTTCGTGATCATGCAGTCCCGCCACCCTCGCCGGGACTTGTGACCCTCGCCGCCGCCGCCCCGGCCACCTAGCCTCGGTCCTGAGGCAGGTCCGCCGGACGACGCGGAGCGGTGGTGAGGGACGTGCCTGACGGGGCGCTCGACATCAGGCTCGCCGAGCCGGACCCGGTCGTGGTCGCGGTCGACGGCTCCCCCGAGAGCCTGCTCGCCGCGCACGAGGGCGCGCTCGAGGCCCTGCTGCGCGGGGCCCCGCTGCGCATCGTCGGCGTCGATACCCCGGTGGACACCCTGTCCGACCTCACCGCGCGGCTGACCGGCCTCTACCCGGGGCTGTCCGTCGCGGCCCAGCGCACCGGCGGCCGTGCCGTCGACGTGCTGCGCCGGCTCTCCGCCGAGTCCTCCGTCCTCGTCCTCGGAGCCCCCGTCGTCACGTCCCGGACAAGCGCCCTGGCAGGTCCGGCGGTGTGCCGCGAGCTGGTGCGCACGTCCTCGTGCCCGCTGCTCGTGGCCCGGGGCGGCTCGGGCCCCGTCGACGCCGCCCCGGGGGCCGTCGTCGCCCACGCCCCCGGTCGCCTCGGTGCCGCGCTGCCGGTCCTGGACGTCGCCGTGGCTGCCGCCGTCCGGCGGCACAGTCCGCTGCGCGTCGTGCGCCCCTACCTGGCAGGCCCGGGAGAGCGGCCGGCTTCGGCACTGGCCCGGGTGCGCGGTGACACCACCCGGCTGCTCGAGGTCCTCGGCGCGGACGCCGAGCAGGCCGGAGTCCCGGTCACCACCGTGCACACCGGGGACGGCGGCCCCAGGGTGATCGCCGACCACTCCCGGGACGCCGCCCTCGTCGTCCTCGGCGGGGACGTCGCCACCGAGCACCCGTGGCTGGTCGACGAGTCGGCCCGCACGGTCTTCGTCGTCCCGCACGGCGCCCGGCACCGCCGCGAGGCATGCCTGGAGATCTACCGGCAGGCGCTGCTCGACGAGCTGGCTCGGACCGTGCCGCGCCCGGACGGCTGCACCACCCCCGCCGAGCTCGACGACGCCTGGCGGGTGGGGATGGACCTGCCGGCCGTGGGGCCGCGTGTCCCGCTCGCCTGGCGGGCCTGCCTGCAGGGAGCTGCTGAACCCGTAGCCGACGGTCCGGTCGGCCGGGTCGAGGAGAGGAGACCGTCGTGGTCATGACGACGCAAGCCGACCGTCCCGCGGACGCCGCAGGCACCACCTGGGTGCTGTCGTTCGCCGAGGGACACCGGGGTATGGCCGACCTGCTCGGCGGCAAGGGCGCGAACCTCGCCGAGATGACCCGCCTGGGACTGCCGGTCCCGCCGGGTTTCACCATCACCACTCAGGCGTGTCGCGCCTACCTGGCCGAAGGTCACGAGCCCGAGGGCCTCGCCGAGCAGGTCGAGGAGCACCTGCGCCGGGTCGAGGACGCCGCCGGCCGGCGGTTCGGTGACCCCGCCGACCCGCTGCTCGTCTCGGTCCGCTCCGGTGCCCGTTTCTCCATGCCGGGGATGATGGACACGATCCTCAACGTCGGGCTCACCGACGAGACCCTGCCCGGGCTGGCCCGGCGCGCCGGCGAGCGGTTCGCGCAGGACTGCTACCGCCGCCTGGTGCAGATGTACGGGCGAACCGTGCTCGGCGTGGACGGCCAGCTCTTCGAGGACGTGCTGGACCAGGCTCGGCAGCGCGCCGGGGTGCGTGACGACCAGGGCCTGGACGCCGCCGCGCTCGCTGACGTGGCCACCCGGTTCCGGGAGCTGCTGCGCGAGCACGCGGGCGAGGACCTGCCTCAGGACCCGCGGGAGCAGCTGACCCGGGCGGTGCGTGCCGTGTTCGAGTCGTGGAACTCCCCGCGCGCGGTCCTCTACCGCTCCCGGGAAGGCATCGACCCGAACCTCGGCACGGCGGTCAACGTCGTCGCGATGGTGTTCGGTAACACCGGCGAGCGCTCCGGCTCCGGCGTCTGCTTCACCCGTGACCCCGCCAGCGGGCACCGCGGCGCGTACGGCGACTACCTGACCAACGCCCAGGGCGAGGACGTCGTGGCCGGCATTCGGCAGCCGGTCCCGCTCGCACGGCTCGCTGACATCGACCCGCCGGCCTACGAGCAGCTCATGGGGCACCTCGCCACGCTGGAGAACCACTACCGCGACCTGTGCGACGTCGAGTTCACCATCGAGGACGGGCGGTTGTGGATCCTGCAGACCCGGGTCGGCAAGCGGACGGCGGGGGCCGCCTTCCGGATCGCCACCCAGCTCGTCGACGAGGGGGTCATCGACCTCGACGAGGCCCTGCGCCGGGTCACCGGCGAGCAGCTCACCCAGCTCCTGCACCCGCGGTTCGCCGCCGACCAGGAGCGGCGGGTGCTCGCTCGGGGCCTGCCCGCCAGCCCCGGTGCCGCGGTCGGCGAGGCGGTGCTGGACTCCGAGCGCGCCGTCGAGTGGGCCGCCCAGGGCCGGACCGTCGTCCTCGTCCGGCCGGAGACGAGTCCGGAGGACCTGCCCGGGATGGTCGCCGCCGTCGCCGTCGTCACCGCCCGCGGTGGGCTCACCTCGCACGCCGCCGTGGTCGCCCGCGGCATGGGCCGCACCTGCGTCGCCGGAGCCGAGGGGCTCCAGGTCGACCTCGAGCGCCGGGTCGTTACCGGTCCCGGTGGCCAGGTCCGCGAGGGTGACGTCATCTCGGTCGACGGCACCGCCGGCGTGGTGTCGATCGGGGAGCTGGACGTCGAGGCCAGTGTCGTCGCCGCCGCGCTGGAGGACCCCGGCGCGGCCCCCGACGACGAGCTCGTCGAGGCAGTCGTCCGGCTGCTGGCCCACGCGGACCTGCGCCGCACGACCGGAGTCCTGACCAACGCCGACACCCCCGAGGACGCGCGGCGGGCCCGCCGTCTCGGCGCGGAGGGGATCGGGCTGTGCCGCACCGAGCACATGCTGCTCGGCGAGCGTCGTCACATCGTCGAGGACATCGTCCTCGACCGGGACCGCGAGACCGCGTTCAGCCGGATGCACGACCTGCACCGTGAGGAGTTCCGCGGTGTCCTGGAGGCGATGGACGGGCTCCCGGTGGTGGTCAGGCTGCTCGACCCGCCGCTGCACGAGTTCCTGCCGGACCTCACCGAGCTGTCCGTGCACGCGGCCCTGGAGGAGGCAGCCGGCCGGGCCGACGAGGACACCGCCCGTCTGCTCGCCGGCGTCCGCCGCTGGCACGAGACCAACCCGATGCTCGGCCTGCGGGGCGTGCGCCTGGTCGCCGTCGTGCCCGAGCTGTACGCCGTCCAGGCCCGGGCCCTGGCGCACGCCACCGCGGACCTGCTGGAGAAGGGGTTCGACCCGCGTCCGGAGCTCATGGTCCCGCTCGTCGCCGAGGCGGCCGAGCTCGCTGCGGCACGCCGGGTCATCGAGCAGGCGGTCCGCGCCGTCGCCGACGAGCGTGGCACGACGGTGAGCATCCCGGTCGGCAGCATGATCGAGCTGCCCCGGGCAGCTCTGACCGCCGGCGAGGTCGCCCGGCACGCCGACTTCTTCTCCTTCGGCACCAACGACCTCACCCAGACCACGTGGGGGCTGTCCCGCGACGACGCCGAGGCCAGCTTCATGCCGGCCTACCGGGAGTCCGGGCTCGTCCCCACCGACCCGTTCGACTCGATCGACGTCGACGGTGTCGGGCGGCTGGTCCGGATCGCGGTCGCCGAGGGCCGCGCGACCCGGCCGGACCTGGGCCTGGGCATCTGCGGTGAGCACGGCGGCGACCCGGCCTCCGTCCGGTTCTTCGCCGAGGTGGGCCTGGACTACGTGTCGTGCTCGCCGCCGCGGGTACCGGCGGCCAGGCTCGAGGCCGGACGAGCGGTGGTCCTCGCCGAGGGCGCCTCGGAGGCCGACACGCGCTGACCCCCGGGCGTGGCAGGTACGCCCCGACGACCAGGGTGGGGCGGTGAGCAGGACGCGGGTGGGACCCGCGCCCAGAAGGGAGCCGGAGATGGCCACGGGACTCGTGCTCGTCGGCACTGACGGCAGCTGGCGCAGCACCGCGGTGCTCCACGTCGCGGCTCGCGAGGCCTCCCTGCGCGGCGCTGAGCTGGCGGTCGTCACGGTGATCCGTGAGGTCGCGGACCCCCGGTACAGCCTCACCGCGCTGCTGGCCGAGGAGCGGCGCGCCGCCGAGGTGGCACGCTGGCGGACGGGTGAGGCCGTGGTGCGGGTCCGCTCGCGGTACCCCGGCCTGGAGGTCACCACGCACCTCGTGCGCGACCGCGACCTCGGCTGGCCGGACGAGGCGGTCCGGCTGGGCGCGGCCGACCTGCTCGTCCTCGGGGCCCACGGGGCGCACGCCGGGCCGGTGTTCGGCCTGGGAACCGTCAGCCGGTTCCTGCTGAAGATCACCGCGTGCCCGGTCCTCGTGGTGCCTGACCGGCGGCCCGGCGCGGTGCCCCGGTGGGACGGCGGGGGGACCCGCGGTCCCGTCCTGGCTGCCGTCGGGCCCGCCGGGGGTGAAGAGGTGCTGGCCGTGGCTCGCCGGGAAGCGGCCCTGCGCGGCACCGGCGTGCACGCCGTGCGGGCGATCCGGCCCGGGGACGACGTCGAGAGGGTTCGCAGCGAGATCTCCGGCCTGGTGGCCGACGTGGACCGGTCAGCGGACGGCGTGGAGGTCGTGCTGGAGACCCCGCCCGGGACGCCGGCCGACGTCGTCCTGCACCGTGCCGCGGCCTCGGCACTCGTCGTCGTGGGGACCCGGGGGCCAGCGGCACTGGCCGGCCTGACCGCGGACTCGGTCGCCCGTACCGTGCTGGACCGCTGCCCGTGCCCGGTGCTCGTCGTGGCCCCGCGGACGGCGCGTGCGCCGCTGGGACCGTCCCGGCTCGCCGCCCCGGCGCGCTGAAGGGAAGCGGGCCCTGGTCACCGGCCGGTACCGCTGCCGATGTCGACCAGCCCAGCCCGGACGGCGTGCACGACGGCATCCAGGGCGGTGTGGACCTCGAGGCGGGCCATCGCCGAGCGGATGTGGTTGCGCACGGTGTGCTGGCTGAGGTGCAGGTCCCCGGCGATCCCGGCGACCGACCGGCCATCGGCGAGCGCCTGCAGCACCTCGACCTCGCGAGGCGACAGTGCCTGATGGGACGCCCCCTGCCGACGGGACAGGATCGCGGCCATCGCGGCCCGGGTGAAGTACGCCTCCCCACCGGCCACCGCGCGCACCGCCGTGAGCAGGTCCTCGGCGCCGGAGTCCTGGTGCAGGAAGCCCATCGCCCCGGCCTCGAGGACCGCGGCGAGCGCCTCGTCCTCCCTGGAGGCGGTCACCACGAGGACCCGGGTGCGGGGGCAGGCCCGCAGCACGCCCTGGATACCCAGCGCACCGCGGCTGTCCGGCAGCCGGTAGTCCATCAGCACGACGTCCGGCGACAGCGCGACGGCCATCGACACCGCCCGCTCGGCGGTACCCGCCTGCCCGACGACGGTCACGTCACCGGCGCCTTCGAGCAGGGCCGCCAGACCGTCGGACACCAGCTGGTGGTCCTCGGCGATCAGGACGGTGACCGGGGCACCCGTCATGCCGCGAACCCTAGCCAGCGGTCTCCGTCGCGCGTGGCGGTTTCGGCCACCCAGCCGGCCGGGTGACCCAGGGCTGGTGACGTGATCGCGTCAGACGACCCGGACGACGCCGGGGACGGTCCGGGCCAGCACCGCGGCGATCCGCTGCCGGGGTTCTCCGCCGGGGGAGAGCAGGTGGACGACCCCGTCCTCGACGTCCACCTGCCAGTCGCTGCCCTGCCCGAGCTCCTCCAGCAGCGTGAGCACGTCTCGGCGGATGTCGTCGTCCGGTCGGGCGAAGCTGCGCAGCAGGTCGCGGCGGGCGACGACGCCGACCACCCGGCCTCCCTCGACCACCGGGGCGGCCTTGATCCCGTGGTCGAGGAGCATCCGGGCCGCGTCGTCGACGTCGGCGCCGGCCCGGACCGACAGCGGCCGGGTGGACATGACGTCCCGCACCGAGCTGGCCGGCCGGTCCGTGACGGGCTCCTGCGGCGGCGGGGTGAGGTGGGCGCGCGGATCGCGCTGCGTCCGGCCGCGCAGCAGGTCGGCCTCACTGACGATGCCGACGAGGCGGCCTCCGGCGTCGACGACGGGGGCGGACGCGATGCGGTGGTGCAGCAGCAGCTCGGCGGCGTACCGGACCGTGTCGTCCTCCTGCACCGTCACGGCTGGGCTGGTCATGACCTCACGGACGAGCATGTGACTCCCTCAGCTGCGGACGACGACCACCGGGCAGGCGGACCGGTGGATCACGCCGTGGCTGACCGAGCCGAGAAGCAGCCCGGTGAAGCCGCCGCGACCCCTGGCCCCGACGACGACGAGCCCGGCGCCTGAGCTGAAGTCTGCCAGCACCCGGTCGGCGGGGCCGCCGACGACCTCCTGGCGCACCTCGAGCTCGGGGAACGAGCCGTGGACGAGGGCCTCCGAGGCGGTGGTCACGTCAGTGGCGGCCCGGCGAGCGGCCTCGCCGAGCTCGGCCCCGGGCGCCACGGACGTCCAGTACGCGGCCTCCCAGGTCTCGGCGGCAGCGGGGTGCCAGGCGGCGACGAGCACGAGCGGTGCCTGTACCTCGGTCGCCGCCGCAGCGGCGAACCGCAGGGCGGCCTCCGAGCTCGGGGAGCCGTCGACTCCCACGACCACGGGGCGGTCGGGTCCCGGCGGGGCGGTGTCCCCCCGGACGACGACGACCGGGCAGTGCGCGTGGGCCGACACGGTGAACGCCACGGAGCCGAGCAGTGCACCGGCGAGCTCGCCGTGCCCGCGGGTGCCGACCACCAGCAGGGCCGCGCCGGAGGACTCCTGGACGAGGACGCCTGAGGCGCTGCCTACCTCGGTCAGGTGCGTGACGTCGAGCCCGGGCTCGAGCTCGCGTGCCCGGGCCACGCCCTCGGCGGTGACGTCAGCGGCGATCGAGATCGCACGCTCGGGCAGGTAGGGGGAGACGCCGATCGGCCCCGGTGCCAGCCCGGGGTAGTCCGCGGCGTAGACGACGTGCAGCGTGCCGGACCGGCGCGCTGCCTCGTGGGCCGCCCAGTCCAGGGCGGCGGCGGCGTGGTCCGTGCCGTCGTAGCCGACGACCACCGAGCCCGGCGCTGCGTGCGACATGGCCACCACTCCCTCGAGGTGCCTGGCTGTCGCCTCTACCGTCCGGCGGACCCTGGCGCCACCGGAAGGGGCGAAGGTCACCCCTCCGGTCCCACCACCCCGGCGCACCTGCGTCAGGGCGGGGTGACCGGATCGCGCACGACGCCCGGGATCGCCGGTCGTGCCGGCACCTGGGCGGCGCACGATCGGTCGCAGCAGCTCAGGACGGGGAGCGACCCGGGAGGTGGACGTGCCGGAACGACGGATGGCGCCGGTCGGCGTCGTGGCGGGTTTCGACGGCTCGGTGGCAGCCGAGCGTGCGGTGGCCAGGGCGGCCGAGGAGGCGCTGCGACGCCGGACCAGGCTCGCGGTGGTGTCGGTGCTGCCCGCCGCGACCACCGAGGCGGCGGTGCTGGAGGGCATGCTGCGTGACCTCGTCGCGCAGGTCCGCCGTCGCCGCCCGGAACTCGTGGTCACCGCCCACCGGGTCCGCGGGGACCCGACGGTCTCGCCGGCCGGAGCGCTGTGCGAGCTGGCGGAGCGAGCGGTCCTGCTCGTCGTGGCGGCGAGGGGGCGGGGGCGGCAGACTGCGCCGGGAATTCTCGGGTCCACCTCGCCGCAGGGCCTGGGCACGGTCAGCCGTGCCCTGCTGGGGCGGGCGGCGTGCCCGGTGCTGCTCGTCGGGACACGGCAGCTGCCGGTGCCGGCGCAGCGTCGCGCCCTGGTCGTCGCGGCCGTCGACGACGGTGCGGCCGGCGCAGCCGTGCTGCGCGCGGCACTCGACGAGAGCTACCGCCGCGGCGCGCGGGTCCGGCTCCTGCACGCCTACGACGGCACCCGCGGGGACGGCCCGGCCCGGGCCCGTGGGCTGGTCCGGGAGACGACCCGAGCGGCCGGCGCGGACGCCGTCGGGCTGGCGACCGTCGTGACCCCTGAGGGGCCGGCGGTCGCGCTGGGCCGGCACGCCGGGGACGCCGACCTCCTCGTCGTCGCGGGGGGCTCGGCGCCACGGCGACCGGTGGTCCGGTCCTGGGCGACCCTGGCCGGGTCGGCCGTCGGGGGCCTCCCGTGCGACGTCCTCGTCGTCACCCCAGCGGCGGCCGTGCGACTGCTGCCGGTCCAGCGGGAGCAACGCTCGGTGAGTCTGCTGCCGGCACGCACGCCCGTCCCGCGGGCGAGCGTGGGCTGAGCCCGGCCCGCGGGTCAGCGCCGGGTCAGGGCGGGCCAGGGCCGGGTCAGGGGCTCAGCGCACCAGGTGGACGTCGGTGTGCTCGAGCTCCGCGATGTCCGTCGACGCGGTCTCGAGCAGCCGGTCGGCGAGGTGCCGCAGGGCACGAGCCGCTGCGAGCTCCTCACCGATCTCCGGCACCATCGGGTCCGCCGGGTTGCGGCGGGCCCTACCGTGCCCGTGCACCCGCGTGCCGGCGTGCGTGGTGAGCACCGCGTCCGCCGAGGTGCTGTCGTCGTGGTCGAACAGGTGCAGCTCGACCTTCCAGGTCTGGATCGAGGTCGACATCGGGACCTCCCGGGTCCTGCGGGGCAGGGACCGCCGGACGGCGGCCCTCGACACCCAGCACAGCGCAGCAGGGCACCGGCTCGCCAGGGTCCGATGTCACCGGGTGCGCGTGCCACGGTGACCGGGCTCGGGGGAGCCGGCGGCGGTGATCAGTAGACTCCCGGGACGGGGACCGACCGCCCCGTGCGACCGCCGGGAGGCCCACCGTGCTGACGTCGTGGTGGTCGGACCTCGTTCCCGGGCTGGGGGACCCGGCGCCGTCCGGGATCAACACGCTCGTCGCCGTCGCGGCCGTCGTCGTCATCGTGGCGACGCTCTCCGTCCGGCTCGCCCACCGGACGGGGCTGCCGACGCTGCTGCTCTACCTGGCGCTCGGGCTGGCCATCGGCGAGAGCGGTCTCGGCGTGCAGTTCTCGGACGTCGAGCTGACCCAGAACCTCGGGCTGCTGGCGCTCGCGCTGATCATCGCTGAGGGCGGACTGACCACGAGCTGGCGCACGCTGCGGCCGGCCCTGTGGCCGGCGCTGCTGCTGGCCAGCGTCGGCGTCGTCGTGTCGGTCGTCGTCGTCGGCGCGGGGGCCCACCTGCTCCTCGGGCTCGACTGGCGGACGTCCCTGCTCGTCGGGGCGGTGCTGTCGTCCACGGACGCGGCTGCGGTGTTCTCCGTGCTGCGCAACCTCCCGCTGCGTGGCCGGGTCGGCAAGGTCGTCGAGAGCGAGTCGGCGATGAACGACCCGCTCGCCGTCATCTTCGTCGCCCTGCTCGCTGAGGAGGACTGGGCGTCCGCCACCTGGTGGGCGACCGGGGGCCAGGTGGTCTACCAGCTCGTTGTCGGTGCCCTCGTCGGCCTGGCGGTCGGCCGGGGCGGCCAGTGGCTGCTGGAGCGGGCGGCCCTGCCCTCGAGCGGCCTGTACCCGGTCGCCACCCTTGCCTTCGCGCTGCTGGCCTACGCCGGCGGCGTGCTGCTGGCGGCCAGCGGGTTCGTCGCCGCCTACCTCGCCGGCCTGTGGCTCGGCAACGCCCCGCTGCCGCACCGCCGGGCCACCGTCGGGTTCGTCGAGAGCGCCGCGCTCCTGGCCCAGATGGGGCTGTTCATCCTGCTCGGGCTGCTGGCCAGCCCGCAGCGGCTGCCCGACGTCCTCGTCCCGGCCCTCGTCGTCGGGGTGCTGCTGACCTTCGTCGCCCGCCCGCTGTCGGTCCTGGTCTGCATGCTGCCGTTCCGGATGCCGTGGCGCGAGCAGGCGTTCCTGTCGTGGGCCGGGCTGCGGGGAGCCGTTCCCATCGTGCTCGCGACGATCCCCGCCACCGCCGGCGTCCCGGGCTCCCAGCAGATCTTCGACGTGGTCTTCGTCCTCGTCGTCGTCTTCACCCTCGTCCAGGCCCCGGCCCTGCCGTTCGTGGCGCGCCGGCTGCGGGTCGAGGCGGCCGGGGACGCCCAGGAGATGGAGGTGGACTCCGCGCCGCTGGACGAGCTGCGCGCCGAGCTCCTGCAGTTCACCGTCGTCCCCGGGTCGCGGCTGGCCGGCGTCTACCTCGACGAGCTGCGGCTGCCTGCCGGCGCGGTCGTCAGCCTCGTCGTGCGCCAGGGCACCCCGGTGGTCCCGGACCGCAGCACCGTGCTGCGCACCCACGACAAGGTCCTCGTCGTCGCTGACCGTGACGTCCGGGACCGCACCGAGCAGCGGCTCCGGGACGTCTCCCGCGCCGGCCGCCTCGCCCGCTGGCTCGACGAGCCCCCACCTGGACCCCCCGCCAGGTGAGGATGTGACGTCTGTGACCAGTGTTCCGCCAGGGGCCGTTGAGGTGTAGCGTGCCCGGCGGTCGGCCGGTTGAGCCGCCGAACCTGGTTCTGTCAACACGACACGCCGTACCGACGTCGTGTCCGTCGTGGAAGGCCGTCCGCCCGTGGGTGCTCACCGTCACGCCGGACGACGCGGCGTGGTCGTCCGGATGACGGTCCCGGCCGTCGCCGTCGCCGTGCTGGTCGGCGGCGGCGTCATGGCGCCGGCGGCCGCCGACCCGGGCAGCGGCAGCCCGTCGGCCGTCGA
Source organism: Quadrisphaera sp. GCM10027208 (assembly GCF_042658805.1). Lineage (NCBI taxonomy): Bacteria > Bacillati > Actinomycetota > Actinomycetes > Kineosporiales > Kineosporiaceae > Quadrisphaera > Quadrisphaera sp. GCM10027208. The sequence continues at coordinate 336,470 of NZ_JBHSRC010000001.1, read as the reverse complement.
CCCGGGCTACCCGAGCGAGGAGCAGGTCGGCGCCGCCCGCGCCGCCGCGCAAGACACCGCCGGCGAGATCGGCGCCGTCGAGGCACGCCTGGCCGCGGCCTCCGCCCGCCTCGAGGAGTCTCAGGTCGCGGCCGGCATGGCTGCCGAGGACCTCGCCGACGCACTCGTCGCCCTCGAGCGGGCCACGGCTGCCGCCGACGCCGCCGAGCGCGCGGCCGGCGCCGCCCGGGAGGACGTCGAGTCCGCCCGCGCCGAGATCGGCCGGCTGGCCGCCGGTGCCTACCGCAGCGGGACCGGCCTGGGCGAGCTCGAGCTGCTGCTGAGCCCCGGGGGTCCGCAGGACCTGCTCGACAAGGCGGCCGCCCTGGACGTCGTCGGCAAGCGTCGGCAGGAGGCCTACCAGCGGATGACCGCGGCGGACGTCGTGGCCCGGCTGCTCCAGGAGCAGGCCACGGCGGCCCGGGCCGACCAGCAGGCCGCCGCCGCTCGGGCCGAGGAGCTGCGGGTCGCCGCGGAGCGGGCCGCGCTGGCTGCCGGGGCCGAGGTGACGGCCGTCGCCGAGGAGCGGGAGGCGCTGATCGCCCGGCTCGCCGAGCTGCGCAGCACCACCGTCGAGCTGGAGAGGGCCCGGCAGGACGGTCTGGAGGCCGACCGGCGGCGCCGCGAGGAGGAGGCCGCCCTCGCCGCGATCCGGCAGCGCGAGGCCGACCAGGCGGCCACCCTGCAGACGCGGCGGGACACCGCACCGAGCCGGTCCGCTCAGCGGGAGCCGGCGCCGGCGTCGCCCGCTCAGGGACGCTCCGTACCCGCGCCGTCCGCGAGTCGGACGACGGCCCCGGCACCTGCCCGGACGACGGCCCCGGCACCTGCCCGGACGACGTCCCCCGCCGGCTCCCCGGCCGTCGCACCGGCGCCCGCCCCGGCACCTGCGCCTGCACCTGCGCCTGCGCCTGCGCCTGCGCCTGCTCCGGGGGCCGCACCCGCCCCGGACCTGGGCACCCCGACGTCGAGCGCCGCCGCCGGACGGGCGGCCGTGGACTGGGCGCTGACCCAGGTCGGCAAGGACTACCAGTGGGGCGCCTCGGGACCGGACACCTACGACTGCTCCGGCCTCACCTCACAGGCGTGGCAGCAGGGCGGCGGCCACTGGATCACCCGGACGTCGCGCTCGCAGTGGGCAGCGGTGGCGAAGGTGCCGTACTCCCAGATGCGGCCAGGTGACCTGATCTTCTACGCCACCGACCCCGGCGACCCGGCCACCATCTGGCACGTCGCCGTCTACGCCGGCGACGGGACGATGGTCGAGGCGCCGCGTGCCGGGCTGCAGGTGCGGGTGGTGCCGGTCCGCTGGTCGAGCACGATGCCGGCGGCGGGACGGCCCTAACCGGCGGCTGACGCGCCTAGCGGTGCTCCCCGCCGGAGTCTCGCAGCCGCTGCACCGAGTCGCGGATCTCCTGCTCGGCGGCCTCCCGGCCGACCCAGTGCGCGCCCTCGACCGACTTGCCCGGCTCGAGGTCCTTGTACGTCTCGAAGAAGTGCTGGATCTCCAGCCGGTAGAACTCGCCGACGTCCTCGAGGTCCTGCATGTGGTCCACCCGGGGGTCGTCGGCGGGCAGGCAGATCACCTTGTCGTCCCCACCGGCCTCGTCGCGCATCCGGAACATGCCGATGGCCCGGCACCGGACGAGGCAGCCGGGGAACGTCGGCTCGTCCAGCAGCACGAGGGCGTCCAGGGGGTCGCCGTCCTGCCCGAGCGTGCCGTCGACGAAGCCGTAGTCGGCCGGGTAGCGGGTCGCCGTGAACAGGGTCCGGTCCAGCTTGAGGCGGCCGGTGCGGTGGTCGATCTCGTACTTGTTGCGGCTGCCCTTGGGGATCTCGATGGTCACGTCGAACTGCACGGCGGGCTCCTGCGCGGCCTCGGCTCGAGGCTCCTCGGGGACGGGGGACGCCAGTAGTGTCCCGTAGGTTCAGCCCGCAGGCCGGCAGAGGGGAGGGGTGTCGGTGACCTCGCGCGTCCTGGCCGCCGGGACCGCCGCCGTCCTGCTGCTCGGCGGGCTCGGGTACGCGGTCGCCGACGCCTACGACGTCGTCCCGGGCGTGCTGACCGTCCGGCCGGCGCCGACACCACCGCCGCCGTTCCCGGACCCGCCCGGCGCCCAGGACCCGACCACCCCGCCGGACGACGTCCTGCCCGCCCTCGACGAGAGCGCCCCGCTGCCCGACCGGGACGCGCTCGCGGCGGCCCTCGCCCCGCTGCTCGCCGACCCGGCGCTCGGCCCGGACGTCAGCGCCTCCGTCGTCGACGTCCGCACCGGCGAGCCCCTGCTCGCGTCCGACGCCGGCACCCCCAGGGAGCCCGCGTCCACGGTCAAGCTGTTCACCGCGGCCGCCGCCATCGACCGGCTCGGCGGTCGGCGCACGCTGACGACGACCGTCGTGCCGGGCGCCTCGGAGGAGGTCGTCCTCGTCGGGTCGGGCGACGTCCTGCTCGGCGCCGGCCCCGGCGACCTGGACGCCGTCCGCGGCCGGGCCGGGCTCGCCGACCTGGCCGCCGACACCGCCGCCGCGCTGGCGGCCCAGGGCCGGACGAGCACGGCCGTCCGGGTCGACGACTCGCTGTTCGCCGACGACCGGATGGGCCCCGGATGGACCCGGTTGGACGTCGACCTCGGCTTCGTCGCGCCGATCACGTCGATCGCCGTGGACGCCGGGCGCACCACCGACGAGCCGTACGCGCCCCGGGTGGCCGACCCCGCCCTGGCCGCCGGCGCCGCGTTCGCCGAGCAGCTGCGCGCCGCCGGGGTCACCGTCGTCGGCGACGTCACCCGTGGCACCGCACCTCCGGACGCCCCGGTGCTCGCGGCCGTGCAGTCCGCGCCGGTCACCGAGATCGCCGGCTACCTGCTGCGGGCCAGCGACAACACCGTCGCCGAGGCGGTGGCCCGGCTCGTCGCCCTGGACGCCGGCCTGCCGGCGACGTTCGCCGGCAGCGCCCGGGCGGTCACCGAGACCGTCGCCGGCCTCGGAGTGGACGTCACCGGGGTGACCCTCACCGACGGCAGCGGGCTGTCCGACGGCGCATCGGTGCCGGCGGCCGCCCTCACCGACCTGCTCGTCACCGCCGCCGGGGACACCCACGAGCACCTGCGGCCGGTGCTCACCGCGCTGCCGGTCGCCGGGCTCTCCGGCACCCTGCTCGACCGCTTCTCCGGTGACGCGGCGGCCGGCGCCCTCGGCACGGCCCGCGCCAAGACCGGCTCGCTGCGCGGGGTGACCACCCTGGCCGGCACCGTCCCGTCCGCGGACGGACGGCTGCTCGCCTTCGCCGTGCTCGCCGACGACGTGCCGGCGACGGAGCCGGCCCGGCGGGCGGTCGACGCCGTCGTCGCCGCGCTGGCCGGGTGCGGCTGCCGGTGACGTCGCCGTCGCGGCGCTGCCCACGTACGGTGGCGCCGTGACCACCACCGCCAGCACCGCCGCCGTCGACGCGCTCGTCGACTGGGACCTCGCGCTCGCCGCCGCCACCCGGCTGACCCGGCCCGGGCCGCAGGTCTCCCGCGCCGAGGCCGCCGACGTCGTCGCCGTGCTGCGCGCCGACGCCCGCCGCTCCACGCCGCTGGTCGAGCAGGTCACCGGCCTGAGCACGCAGCCGGGGGAGGACGTCCTCGTCGTCGACCGCCCCGGCTGGGTGCGGGCCAACGTCGAGGCCTTCCGCACCCTGCTCGCCCCCGTCGTCGAGGAGGCCGCCGGCCGCCGCGGAGGGAGCCTCGCCCCGCTGGTCGGTGCCGTCGGCAGCCGGGTCACCGGCGCCGAGATGGGCTCCCTGCTGGCGTTCCTGTCCTCGCGCGTGCTCGGCCAGTACGACGTGTTCCACTCCGGCGGCGGGCGCCTGCTGCTCGTGGCGCCGAACGTCGTCCACGCCGAGCGTGAGCTCGCCGCCGACCCGGCCGACTTCCGGCTCTGGGTGTGCCTGCACGAGGAGACCCACCGGGTCCAGTTCACCGCGAGCCCGTGGCTGCGCGACCACCTCACCGCCCGGGTCCGCGCCCTGGTGAGCGACCTGCTCGGTGAGCCGGGCGCCGTCCTGGAGCGGGTCCTGGACGCCGTCGGCCGGCTGCCGGACGTGGTCCGGGGGGACGCCGCGACCGGCCTGCTCGACGTCGTCCAGACCCCCGAGCAGCGCCGCGCCCTCGCCGAGGTCACCGCGGTGATGTCGCTGCTCGAGGGCCACGCGGACGTCGTCATGGACGAGGTCGGCCCGTCGGTGATCCCGTCGGTCGCGACGATCCGCCGCCAGTTCTCCCGCCGCCGCTCCGGCCGGAGCGCCCCCGACCGGCTGCTGCGCCGGCTGCTCGGGCTCGACGCGAAGATGCGCCAGTACACCGACGGCGCGGTGTTCGTCCGGTCGGTCGTCGACGACGTCGGGACGACCGGCTTCAACCGGGTCTGGGACTCCCCGGACACGCTGCCCACACCCGAGGAGATCGCCGACCCCGCGGGCTGGGTCGCGCGCGTCCACGGCTGAGTGACGCCGTGAGCGGTCCGGACCCGGCGGTCGCGGCGGTGCGGGCCGCGGTGCGCCGGGAGGTCGCTGACCTGCCCGCCGGGCGACTGGTCGTCGTCGGCTGCAGCGGTGGCGCCGACTCGTTCGCCCTCGCCGCGGCGACCGCGTTCACCGCCCCGAGGGCGGGGCTGGTGGCGCGGGCGGTCGTCGTCGACCACGGTCTGCAGCCCGGCTCCGCCGAGGTGGCCGCCCGGGCCGCGGCGACCTGCCGGTCCCTCGGGCTGGCCGCGGACGTCGTCCGGGTGCGGGTCAGCCCGGACGGCGAGGGCACCGAGGCGGCGGCGCGCGCGGCCCGGCTCGCCGCCCTCGAGGAGCAGGCGCCGGGCGGCGTCGTGCTGCTCGGGCACACCCGGGACGACCAGGCCGAGCAGGTGCTGCTCGGGCTCGCTCGCGGCGCCGGGACCCGCTCCCTGGCCGGCATGCCCCGCCGGCGCGGGCCGTTTCGCCGGCCGCTGCTGGGACTGCCCCGGGCGACCACCGAGCAGGCGTGCCGGGCACTCGGCCTCCACTGGTGGGCCGACCCGGCCAACGCCGACCCCGCGTACACCCGCAGCCGGGTCCGCCACCGGGTGCTGCCGGTCCTGGAGGCCGAGCTCGGCCCCGGGGTCGCCGAGGCGCTGGCGCGCAGCGCCGAGGCCCTGCGGGCCGACGCCGACGCGCTCGACGACCTGGCCGCCCGCGCCGCCGCCGACGTCCGGACCGACGACGGGGACCTCGACGCGGCACTTCTCGCCGCCCTGCCGGCCGCCGTCCGCACCCGGGTGCTGCGCACCTGGCTGCTCGACCTCGGCGCCCCGGCCGGGTCCCTCACCCGGGAGCACGTGCTGGCCGTCGACGCCCTCGTCACCGGCTGGCACGGCCAGGGGCCGCTGCACCTGCCGGGCCGTGTCGTCGTCCGCCGCGTCTGTGGCAGGCTGACGCCCGGCTGACCCGACCCCGGACCGAGGAGCTCCCCGGTGGACGCGCAGGACATGGGCAACGACCTGGAGAAGGTCCTCGTCACGGCCGAGGACATCCAGCGCCGGCTCTCGGAGATGGCTGCCGAGGTGGACCGCGACTACGCCGGGCAGGACCTGCTGCTCGTGGGGGTGCTCAAGGGCGCCGTCATGGTCATGGCCGACCTCGCCCGGGCGCTGCACCACCCCGCCGAGATGGACTGGATGGCGGTGTCGTCGTACGGCTCGGGCACCCAGTCCTCCGGTGTCGTGCGGATCCTCAAGGACCTCGACCAGGACATCACCGGCCGGCACGTGCTCATCGTCGAGGACGTCATCGACTCCGGGCTGACGCTGTCCTGGCTGCTGGCGAACCTCGGGTCGCGCGGGCCGGCGTCCGTGGAGGTGCTGGCCCTGCTCCGCAAGCCGGACGCCGCGAAGGTGGAGGTGCCGGTCCGTTACGTCGGGTTCGACATCCCCAACGACTTCGTCGTCGGCTACGGCCTCGACTACGCCGAGCGCTACCGCAACCTGCCGTTCGTCGGCACGCTCGCCCCCCACGTCTACGCGCACTGAGGAACACCGGGAGGACCTGGCCCGTTTGCCCTGGTGGACGCCGGTCCGGCGACCACCGCTTCGGCGACAGCCCGACGGGCCGCCGGTGTACCTTCGTGCGCAGTTTCCGAAACCAGGAGGGACGGGGCCAGCAGCCCCGAACAGTCGATGGACTTCAAGCGCGTTCTCCGCGGGCCGGCGATCTGGATCATCGTCGCCCTGCTCGTCCTGCTCATCGGCACCCAGGCCCTGTCCGGTGGAGGCTTCCAGCGGATCGACACCTCGGTGGGCCTGCAGCTGCTCGAGGACGGCAAGGTCGAGCAGGCCAAGATCGTCGACCGTGAGCAGCGGGTCGACCTCACCCTGACCGAGCCTTACGAGGACAAGGGCACCCAGGTCCAGTTCCACTACGTCCAGCCGCGCGGCGACGAGGTCGTGGCCGCGGTGAGCGAGGCGGTCCCGGAGGGCTTCACCGACGAGGTCCCGCAGGACTCCTTCCTCGGCAGCCTGCTGCTGACGATGCTGCCGATCCTCATCATTCTCGGCCTGTTCTGGTTCCTGCTGTCGAACATGCAGGGCGGCGGCTCGCGGGTCATGCAGTTCGGCAAGTCCAAGGCCAAGCTCGTCAGCAAGGAGGCCCCCAAGGTCACCTTCGCGGACGTCGCGGGCGCCGACGAGGCCGTCGAGGAGCTCCAGGAGATCAAGGAGTTCCTCACCGACCCGGCCAAGTTCCAGGCGGTCGGCGCCAAGATCCCCAAGGGCGTGCTGCTGTACGGCCAGCCGGGTACCGGCAAGACGCTCATCGCCCGCGCGGTCGCCGGTGAGGCGGGCGTGCCGTTCTACTCCATCTCCGGGTCCGACTTCGTCGAGATGTTCGTCGGCGTCGGCGCCTCGCGGGTCCGTGACCTGTTCGAGCAGGCGAAGAACAACGCCCCGGCGATCATCTTCGTGGACGAGATCGACGCCGTCGGCCGGCACCGTGGCGCCGGCCTCGGCGGCGGCCACGACGAGCGGGAGCAGACCCTCAACCAGCTGCTCGTGGAGATGGACGGGTTCGACGTCAAGACGAACGTCATCCTCATCGCCGCCACCAACCGCCCGGACATCCTCGACCCCGCGCTGCTGCGTCCCGGCCGCTTCGACCGCCAGATCGCCGTCGAGCCGCCGGACATGACCGGCCGGCACCACATCCTCCAGGTGCACGCCAAGGGCAAGCCGATGGCGCCCGACGTCGACCTGCTCGCCGTCGCCCGCCGGACTCCCGGGTTCACCGGGGCCGACCTGGCCAACGTGCTCAACGAGGCCGCGCTGCTCACCGCGCGCAACAACGCCAAGGTGATCGACAACGCCGCGCTGGACGAGGCGATCGACCGTGTCGTCGCCGGGCCGCAGAAGCGGACCCGGATCATGAACGACAAGGAGAAGAAGATCACCGCCTACCACGAGGGCGGGCACGCCCTCGTCGCGGCGGCGATGCGGCACACCGACCCGGTGACCAAGGTGACGATCCTGCCCCGCGGCCGGGCCCTCGGCTACACGATGGTGCTGCCGGCGGAGGACAAGTACTCCACCACCCGTAACGAGATGCTCGACCAGCTCGCCTACGCCCTCGGCGGCCGGGTCGCCGAGGAGCTCGTCTTCCACGACCCCACCACCGGCGCCGCCAACGACATCGAGAAGGCCACGTCGCTGGCGCGCAAGATGGTCACCCAGTACGGGATGAGTGAGCGGGTAGGGGCGATCAAGCTCGGGCAGTCCACGGGTGAGGTGTTCCTCGGCCGTGACATGGGGCACGAGCGCGACTACTCCGAGGAGCTCGCCTCGGTCGTCGACGAGGAGGTGCGCCGACTCATCGAGGCCGCGCACGACGAGGCGTGGGAGGTGCTCATGGAGCACCGCCCGGTGCTGGACCACCTCGTCACCGAGCTGCTCGAGCACGAGACGCTCGGCAAGGAGCAGCTCGCCGAGATCTTCGCGCCGGTGCACAAGCGCCCGCTGCGTCCGGTCTGGCTGTCCAGCGACCGGCGCCACGTCTCCGACCAGCCACCGGTGCTGACCCCGGCCGAGCAGGCCGCCCGGGTCAACGGCAACGGCGCCCGGCCCGCGCCCCAGGACGAGGCGGCCGCCGCCGGCGACGAGCACCCCCCGAGCGAGACCCGGCCGGTGCCCGAGACCGAGCCGGTCGACCCCGGCCGGCAGGGCTGAGCGAGGAGGGACGCGCCGATGAGCGTCGTGCCCGGGGACGACGAGCCGCTGGCGGCCGAGGTGGCGCGGGCCGCCGTGGACCGACGGCAGGGCCCCTACGACCCGCAGCGGGTGGAGCGCGCCGTCCGGGAGATCCTCCTGGCCCTCGGCGAGGACCCTGACCGCGACGGTCTGCGGGACACCCCGGCCCGGGTCGCCCGCGCCTACGCGGAGATGTTCGCCGGCCTCTGGCAGGACCCCGAGGAGGTGCTGACCACGACCTTCGACCTCGGCCACGACGAGATGGTCGTCGTCAAGGACATCGAGGTCTACAGCCAGTGCGAGCACCATCTCGTGCCCTTCCACGGCGTCGCGCACGTCGCCTACATCCCGGCCCCGGACGGTCGCATCACCGGCATCTCCAAGCTCGGCCGGCTGGTCGACGTCTACGCCCGCCGTCCCCAGGTCCAGGAGCGCCTCACCACGCAGGTCGCGGACACCCTCATGCGGGTCCTGCGTCCGCGCGGCGCGATGGTCGTCATCGAGGCCGAGCACCTGTGCATGTCCATGCGCGGTGTGCGCAAGCCCGGGGCCCGGACGGTGACCTCGGCGATGCGCGGGCAGCTGCGCGACCCGGCGAGCAGGGCCGAGGCACTGGCCCTGATGAACCGACGGTGAGGGCGCCGGTAGGCCTGGAGGACCTGGCGACAGGCCGGGCCCTGGTCATGGGAGTGGTCAACGTCACCCCCGACTCCTTCAGCGACGGGGGCCGCTGGTTCGACACGGACGCCGCGGTGGCCCGCGGGCTGCAGCTGCTCGCCGAGGGCGCCGACCTGCTCGACGTCGGAGGGGAGTCCACCCGCCCCGGCGCGCCGCGCGTCCCCGAGGACGAGGAGCTGCGCCGGGTCCTGCCCGTCGTCACCGAGCTCGCCGACGCCGGTGCCGTCGTCAGCGTGGACACCATGCGGGCCTCGGTGGCCGAGCAGGCGCTGGAGGCCGGGGCACGCCTCGTCAACGACGTCAGCGGCGGCCTCGCCGACCCGGTGATGGCCCGGCTCGTCGCCGCCTCCGGCGCGCCCTACGTCGTCATGCACTGGCGTGGGCACAGCGCGACGATGGACGACCTCGCCGTCTACGACGACGTCGTCGCCGACGTCCGGCGCGAGCTGCTCCGCCGCGTCGACGGGCTGCTCGACGAGGGTGTCGACGAGCGTCAGCTCGTGCTCGACCCCGGGCTCGGGTTCGCCAAGACCGGCGAGCACAACTGGGCGCTGCTCGCCCACCTCGACGCGCTGACCGGCACCGGGCTGCCGGTGCTCGTCGCGGCCTCTCGCAAGCGGTTCCTCGGCCACCTGCTCGCCGGACCGGGCCGCGAGCCGGTGCCGCCGCTGGAGCGGGACGACGCCAGTGCCGCCGTCACTGCGCTCGCCGCCGCCGCGGGCGTGTGGTGCGTCCGGGTGCACGAGGCGCTCGCCAGCTTCTCTGCCGTCCGGGTCGCGGCCGCGTGGTCGGCCGCCGCGGCTGCCCGGCCGGGGGCGACCCGGTGACCGGCGCCGGCGCGCCGTCCGGTGGCGGAGCTGACCGAGTCGAGATGCTCGGCCTGCGGGCCCGCGGCCGGCACGGCGTGCTGGCCGCCGAGCGGGACCTCGGTCAGGAGTTCGTCGTCGACGTCGTGCTGCACACCGACGTGCGCGCCGCCGCCGCGACCGACGACCTCGCCCAGACCGTGGACTACGCCGCGGTCGCGCGCCGGGTGCACGACCGGGTCACCGGCGACCCGGTCGACCTCCTGGAGACCCTCGCCGAGCGGATCGCCGCCGACTGCCTCACCGACGAGCGGGTGGTGCGGGTCGAGGTCGCCGTGCACAAGCCGCAGGCGCCGGTCCCCGTCCCGTTCGCCGACGTCGTCGTCCGTGTGGTGCGCGAGCGGTGAGCGGCCCGGACGACACCGGTGGCCCCGACACCGTCCCCGCCCGCCCCGTGCCGGTCGCCGTGGCGCTCGGCGCCAACCTCGGCGACCGTGCGGCCACCCTGCGCTCGGCGCTGCGCCGGCTGCAGACGGAGGCCGGGCTGACCGACGTCCGGGTGTCGGCGATGTACGAGACCCCGCCCGTGGGCGGGCCCGAGCAGGGGCCGTACCTCAACGCCGTTCTCGTCGCCCGCTGCGGCCTGTCCCCGCGGCAGCTGCTGCACGCCGGGCTGCGAGTGGAGGCCGAGCACGGCCGGGACCGGTCCGTGCGCTGGGGACCCCGCACGCTCGACGTCGACGTGCTCGTGCACGGCGGGACGGTCTGCGCGGACCCGGAGCTGACGCTGCCGCACCCGCGGGCGCGGGACCGGGGCTTCGTGCTGGTCCCGTGGGCCGAGGTCGACCCGGACGCGGAGCTGCCGGGACCGGACGGCGGCCGGGTGGCCGACCTGGTGAGGACAGCTGCCGACGCGCCGCACGCGCGCCGGACGGACCTCGGGTGGTGACCCGGTGACGCCGATGCGAGCCGACCGGCTCGCGGTGATCGCGGTCGTCGTCGGCGCCGCCTCGTGGGCCGTGCTGCGGCTCGTGGAGCGTTCCGGGGGGCTGGTGCCCGCGCTGCCGTGGACGGCGCCCGTCGCGCTCGTGCTGCTCGCCGTCGCCGTGGTCGTCGCGGGGCGGCCGGTGCGTCGCTGGACCCGAGGTGACCGTTCCAGGCCGCTGGACCCCCTGCGTGCCGCTCGGGTGCTCGTGCTGGCCCGGGCGTCCGCCTACGCCGGCGCCGCCCTCATCGGGTTCTACGCGGCGCAGGCGCTGCTCGTCCTGCCCGACCTGGTCGTGGAGGCCCGCCGCGAGCGGTTCTGGATGGCCGGCGTCGCCGTGCTGGCCTCCGGTGCGCTGCTGGCTGCCGGTTGGGTGGTCGAGCGGTGGTGCGCGCTGCCGCCCGACGACCCCTCCGACGACGACCCCCCCGACGACGACCCCTCCACCACCCCCCACCCGTGATCATGCAATCCCGCCACCCCGTACCCCCCTCTCGTGATCATGCAATCCCGCCACCCCGCGCCCCCCTCTCGTGATCATGCAATCCCGCCACCCTGGCCCGCTTCTCGCAGAATGCTGGGTTGATCACTGCACTGCCGGCGTGTTGCGCCACCAACCCAGCATTCTGCGCGCCCGGGCGTGGGTCATCGGGGTGGCGGGATTGCATGATCACCGAGGGTGGGGCGTGGCGGTCAGGGAGTGCTCGGAGCGGTGCGCCGCAGGGCGGCGTGGACGGCCTCGGGGGTCAGCACGCCGAGGTACCGGTCCGCGTCGTCGACCACCGGCAGCCAGCCCGCGTCGTGCTGGACGATCTCGGCCAGCGCCCGGCGCAGCGAGTCCCCGAGGCTCGCGGTCTCGTCGAAGCGGTGCACCCGCTGGGCCACCACCCCGTCGCCGCGCAGGGTCCGCTCGGACACCCAGCCGAGCAGCCTGCCGTCGGCACCCACCACGACGGCGTACGGCTCCGGCGCCCGCTGCACGACCTGACGTGCCTCGGCGATCGTGTCGTCCGGGCCCACGGTGGGCGGCTGGACGAGGTCGTCCTGCTCGATCGGGGTGACGGCGAGCCGCCGCAAGCCCCGGTCCGCCCCGACGAAGTCCGCGACGAAGTCGTTGGCCGGGGCGCCGAGCACGGTCGGCGGGTCGGCGTACTGCTCGAGCCGCCCGCCTTCGGACAGCACGGCGACCCGGTCGGCGAGCCGGACCGCCTCGTCGATGTCGTGGGTGACGAACAGCACCGTCTTGTGCAGGCCGGCCTGGATGCGACGGAACTCCGACTGCAGCCGGTCCCGGGCGATGGGGTCGACCGCGCCGAACGGCTCGTCCATGAGCAGCACCGGCGGGTCGGCGGCCAGCGCCCGGGCCACGCCCACGCGCTGCTGCTGGCCGCCGGACAGCTCGTGGGGGTACCGGTCGGCGTACTGGTCGTGGTCGAGCCCTACGAGGTCGAGCATCTCGGCGACCCGCTCCCGGGTCCGGTCGCGGTCCCGGCCGAGCAGGTCGGGCACGGTGGCGACGTTGGCGCCGACGGTCAGGTGGGGGAACAGCCCCACCCGCTGGATGACGTAGCCGATCCCGCGCCGCAGCCGGACCGGGTCGACCTCGGTGACGTCCTCGCCGTCCAGGACGATCCGCCCCGACGTCGGCTCGACCAGCCGGTTGACCATCCGCAGCGTCGTCGACTTCCCGCAGCCGGAGGGGCCGACGAGGGCGACGAGCTCACCCCGCTGGACGTCGAGGGTCAGGGAGTCGACCGCGACCGTGCCGTCCGGGTACCGCTTTCCGACGCCGTCGAGACGGATCATCGGATCGCGGCTAGCGTCGTCGTCGTGACTGCTCCGGCCGGTGTCCACGCGGCAACCCTCACGGACAACTGCCTGACACGCAACGACTGGGTGTGCTGGGAGTACGTCGCGACCCGCTCCGACGTCCTGCTCGCCGAGACCCGCGAGCACGTCACCATCACCGTCTCCGCCGTGCTCATCGGCGTGCTCGTCGCCGTCCCGCTCGCCGTGCTCGCCTACCGTGTCCGCGGGGCTCGCCCGCTGACCCTCGGGGTCGCCACCGCGCTCTACACCATCCCGTCGCTGGCCCTGTTCGCCCTGCTGCTGCCGCTGTTCGGGCTGTCCGCGGCCACCGTCGTCACTGGTCTGGTGCTCTACTCGCTGACCATCCTCGTCCGCAACCTGCTGGCCGGCCTGGACGCCGTGGACGAGGAGGTCCGGGACGCCGCCCGCGGGATGGGGTTCGGGCCCGGCCGGATGCTGTGGCGGGTGGAGATGCCGCTCGCCCTGCCGGCCGCGTTCGCCGGTCTGCGGGTGGCCACGGTGTCGACCGTCGCGCTGACGACCGTCGGCACCGTCGTGGGCTTCGGCGGCCTCGGGGACCTGCTGACCCGCGGACTGCGCGCGGACTTCCGCGCCGAGGTGCTCACCGCGTCGGTGCTGTGCGTCGTCCTGGCCGTCGCCTTCGACCTGCTGCTGCTCGCCGTTCAACGAGCGCTGACGCCCTGGCAGCGGGGGAGGCCCTGATGGACTGGCTGCTCGACGCGGCGGCCTGGCTCACCGACCCGGCGAACTGGAGGGGCAGCCGCGGTGTGCCGACCCTGCTCGTCGAGCACCTCGGACTGACCGCAGCCTCCCTCGGGCTGGCGTGCCTGGTCGCCCTTCCGCTGGCCCTCTGGATCGGGCACACCGGCCGCGGCGGCGTCCTCGCCGTCCAGGTCAGCAACGTCGGACGGGCGGTGCCGACTCTGGCGCTGCTCACCATCCTGGTTCTTGCCGACCGGCCGTTCGGGCTGACGACCTTGTCCGCGCTGGTCGCGTTCACCGCCTTCGCCGTGCCCCCGATCGTGACGAACACCTACGTCGGGATGCGGGACGTCGACCCCGACGCCGTGGACGCCGCCCGCGGGATGGGCATGACCGGGATGCAGGTGCTGCTCCGGGTCGAGCTGCCGCTGGCCACGCCCCTGCTCATGACCGGTGTGCGGCTGGCCGCCGTCCAGCTGTTCGCCACGGTCTCCATCGCCGCGATCGCCGCCTTCGGTGGGCTGGGCCGGATCGTCACCACCGGGCTCGCGAACCGGGACGTCGGTCAGGTCGTCGCCGGCGCCGCCGTGATCGCAGGGCTCGCCCTGCTCGTCGAGCTCGTCTTCGAGGTGGCCGGTCGCGCCGTCGACCCGGCGGCGCGCGCCCGCCGCCGCTCCGCTGCCCGGGCCGAGGCGGCAGCCGGCACGCCCACGACCTGACCGGCCTTCGTGACGCAGTCGTGACCGGGTTCGGGCTGCGGCCCTCGCCCCACCGGTGGTTGACTGCCGTGCAGCGGGTGACAAACCACGTGCCCGCCGGACACGCGCGGCCTGACCGCCGCGGGACACAGAAGGCGGTGACGATGATGCGACGCACGTCCTGGCTGGCCGTTCTGGCCGGCGCGGCCCTCACCCTCTCGGCCTGTGCCGGGGACGACGCCCTCGACGCTGACGGAACGGGTGACACCGCGACGTCCGGGGGCGGGGAGACCATCGTGGTGGGCGGCGCCAACTTCACCGAGATGCAGATCATGCAGGCGATGTACGTGGCGCTGCTCGAGGACGCGGGCTTCACCACCGAGACCGTCTCCGCGGACAACCGGGAGCTGTACTTCCCCGAGCTCGCCGACGGCGCCATCGACGTCGTCCCGGAGTACGCGGCCACCCTGGCCGAGTTCCTCAACCTCGGGGCGAACGGCCCGGGTGCCGAGCCGATCGCGACGAACGACGCCGTCGAGACCGTCGAGGCGATGCGGCCGCTCGCCCGGGAGCAGGGCGTGATCCTGCTCGAACCGGCCCAGGCCGCCGACCAGAACGGTTTCGCCGTCACCGAGGAGTTCGCCGAGGAGAACGACCTGCAGACCCTCAGCGACCTCGGCGAGCTGGACCAGCCCATCGTGCTCGCGGCGACCGAGGAGTGCCCGGAGCGGCCCTTCTGCGCCCCGGGGCTGGAGGAGACCTACGGCATCGAGATCTCCGACGTCCTGCCGACCGGGTTCGGCTCGCCGCAGACCAAGGCCGCCGTTACCGCCGGCGACGCCCAGCTCGGTCTCGTCGCCACCACTGACGGTCGCCTCGCCGAGGACGGGCTGGTGCTGCTCGAGGACGACAAGCGCCTCCAGCTCGCCGACAACCTCGTGCCCGCGGTCAACGAGGACGCCGCCAGCGACGCTCTCGTCGACGCGCTCAACCGGCTGGCCGACGAGCTCACCACCGAGGACCTGGTCGAGCTCAACCGCCAGGTGGACGCCGAGCGGCAGCAGGCGTCGGACGTCGCCCGGGCGTGGCTGGAGGACAAGGGCCTCATCGGCTGAGCCTGACACTCCCCTGTTCGTGATCATGCAGTCCCGCCACCCTCGGGCCACGGCTCGGCTCGCAAAGTGCTGGGTTGGTGGCACGACACGCCGGTAAAGGCGTGACAGATCCAGCATTCTGTGCGAGGAGCGTGGCCAGCACGGCCCGTCGTGCCCAGGTGGCGGGATTGCATGATCACGCAGGGGTCTCGCGGGGGTGGCGGGATTGCATGATCACGCAGGGGTCTCGCGGGGGTGGCGGGATTGCATGATCACGAAGGGGTTGGGGGGCGGGACGGCCTACTTGTCGATGTCTCCGACGACGAAGAACATCGAGCCCATCACGGCCACGAGGTCGGACACCAGGTTGCCGGGCAGCAGCTCGGAGAGCACCTGCACGTTGTTGAACGACGCCGAGCGCAGCTTGAGCCGCCACGGCGTCTTGTCACCGCGGGACACGAGGTAGTACCCGTTGAGCCCCAACGGGTTCTCGGTCCACGCGTAGCAGGCGCCCTCCGGCACCCGCAGCACCTTCGGCAGCCGCTGGTTGATCGGCCCGGCCGGCAGGGAGCGCAACCGCTCGGTGCACGCGCGGGCCAGGTCGAGGGAGACGTGGACCTGCTCGAGCAGGCACTCGAACCGGGCGAGGGCGTCGCCCTCGGTCCGGGTCACCACCCGCCCCGGCCCGCCGGGTCCGAACAGCTCCCCATACGCCAGGTACGGCTCGTCCCGGCGCAGGTCGAGGTCGACGCCGCTGGCCCGGGCGATCGGCCCGCTCACCCCGTAGGCCAGGGCCGTCTCGCGGTTCAGCACCCCGACGCCCCGGGTCCGGGCGCGCAGGATCTCGTTGCCGACGAGCAGGCCCTCGAGGTCCGGCAGGCGCCGCCGGACGGCGTGCACCGCCGCGTCCACCCGGTCCAGCCAGCCGGCCGGCAGGTCCTCCTTGAGCCCGCCGACCCGGTTGAACATGTAGTGGACCCGGCCGCCGGAGAGCTCCTCCATCACCGCCTGCAGCTTCTCGCGCTCGTCGAAGGCGTAGAACACCGGCGTGATCGCGCCCAGCTCCAGCGGGAACGACCCGAGGAACATCAGGTGGTTGAGCACCCGGTTCAGCTCGGCGAGCAGGGTGCGGGCCCACACGGCCCGCTCGGGCACCTCCATCCCCAGCATCCGCTCGGTGGCCAGGACGACGCCGAGCTCGTTGGAGAACGCGCTGAGCCAGTCGTGCCGGTTGGCGAGCACGATGATCTGGCGGTAGTCGCGGGCCTCGAAGAGCTTCTCCGCGCCGCGGTGCATGTACCCGACGACCGGCTCGGCGCTCACCACCTGCTCGCCGTCGACGACGAGCCGCAGCCGCAGCCCCCCGTGCGTGGCCGGGTGCTGGGGGCCGATGTTCAGCACCATCTCGGTGGTCGGTAGCCGGCCCTGGTCCCCGGACGCGCTGCCGGCGCCGAGGCCGACGACGAGCTCGCGGTGCGCCACGCTGGCCGAGTCTGCCACCTTTCCCCGGCGCACTCACGGGTCTGGGACGATCGCCGCAGACCGCCGACCACAGGAGCGCCGACCACAGGAGCGAGATGGACCCCTTCGAGCCGCCGGGCGTCACCTGGACGTCGATCTCCCCCCGGTTGGCGACCGCTCGCCGGATCGTCCTCGTCCTCGTCCTCGGCGTGCCGGCGCTGCCCCTGGTCGTTGCCTGGCTCCTCCTCGACACCGCCTGGCCGCTGCTCGGCATCGTCCTGCTGGCCGCCGTCGGCGGGTGGGCCTGGTGGGTGATCGGACGGCAGGTGCGCGCCTGGGGGTACGCCGAGCACGAGGACGACCTGCTCGTGCGCAAGGGTGTCGTGTTCCGCTCGATGGTCGTCGTCCCCTACGGCCGGATGCAGTACGTCGACGTCCAGGCCGGGCCGCTGGACCGCCGGCTGGGGATCGCCCGGGTACAGCTGCACACCGCGAGCGCCGCCACCGACGCCGTCATCCCCGGCCTGCCCCCCGAGGAGGCCGCCCGGCTGCGGGACCGGCTGGCCCGTCGTGGTGAGGCCCGGCTGGCCGGCCTGTGAACGACCAGCACCCCTCGCAGCAGCAGCCCGGCGTCCCGTGGTCCGAGCCGGCGGCCGGGCCGCCACCGGCCCCCGAGGCGGACGGCGGCTGGCACCGGCTGCACCCGGTCACTCCCGTCATCCGCAGCTGGAAGGTCGTCGCCGTCCTGCTCGTCGTCTACGTCCAGCAGCGCAGCGACGCGCTGTTCGCCGGCCAGGGACTGCCCGGCCGCACCGAGGTCCTGGTGTCCGTCGGGCTGCTCCTGATCGGCGTCCTCGTCGGCGTCGCGGCTTCGGCCTTGTCCTGGCGGATGACCCGTTACCAGGTGGACGGCGAGGCCGTGCACCTGCACAGCGGGGTGCTGTTCCGGCAGCAGCGCCAGGCGCGGCTCGACCGGCTCCAGGCCGTCGACGTCGTCCAGCCCCTGCTGGCCAGGATCCTCGGACTGGCCGAGCTGCGCCTGGAGGTGGCCGGTGGTGCCGGCTCCGACGTTCGGCTCGCCTACCTCAAGGAGGCCGAGGCCCAACGGCTGCGCAACACCCTGCTGGCCCGGGCGGCCGGGGTCCGGTACGAGACCGCCGAGGCGCCCGAGGCCCCCGAGCGGGAGGTGCTCACCGTGCCGGTCGACCGGCTGCTCGCCTCCCTCCTGCGCTCCGGGACGACGGTCGCGCTCGTCCTCACCGCGGCGGCCCTTCTCGTCGGCGTCGTGTGGCTCGACCTGCCGGGCCTGCTCGCCGGTCTCGGCCCGGCCCTGCTCGCCACCGCCATCGCGGTCTGGACGCGGTTCAGCCACGAGTTCAGCTTCCGGGTGGCGGTGTCCCCCGACGGGGTCCGGCTGCGGCACGGCCTGCTGGAGCAGCGGGCCCAGACGGTCCCGCCGGGCCGGGTGCAGGCGCTGCGGCTCAGCCAGCCGCTGCTGTGGCGGCGGCCCGACTGGTGGCGCGTCGAGATCAACGTCGCCGGCTACGGGGGCGGGCAGGAGGAGGGCACGGCGAACGTGCTGCTGCCGGTCGGCCCGCGCGAGGACGCCGTCGCGGTGCTGTCGCTGGTGCTGCCGGACCTCGGGGTGCAGGACCCGGTCGCGGCCCTGGACGACGGTCTGAGCGGCACGACGGCCGAACGCGGCTGGGTCGTCGCGCCCTCGCGGTCCCGGTGGGTCGACTGGGTGTCGTGGCGGCGCAACGGATACCTCGTCGCGGGCACCGCGCTGCTGCTGCGCCGCGGGCGGCTGTGGCGCCAGCTGGACGTCGTCCCGCACGAGCGCACCCAGAGCCTCGGCCTCAACCAGGGACCGCTCCAGCGCCGGCTCCGGCTGGCCACGATGGCCGCCCACCCGACGCCGGGGCCGGTGCAGCCGACCGTGTCCCACCTCGACGCCGAGGTGGCGCTCGGCCTGCTGACCGAGCAGGCAGAGCGGGCCCGCCGGGCCCGCCGGGGCGCCGGACCGGAGCGGTGGATGGCGGACGCCGCTCCCCCGGCGGACCCGGGGGCGCCGGCCGACCGGGGGACCGGCCCGCCGCAGCCACCTGGGTGAGCACGGCCGGCGGCCTCAGTCGCACAGCGGCACGGTGTCGAGGCGGACCAGCTCGCCGCCGGCGTAGGCCACGGCGACGAGCAGGCTCTCCCGGCCGGGTAGGCGCAGGAACTCCTCCAGCGACGCGGGCCGGGACACGAGCCCGGCCGAGGCGCCGTCGGCCTGCGGTGGCACGCAGGTGTTGACGACCACCTGGGGGTCGGCGGCGACCGGCACCCGGTAGGTCCGCTCGGTGTTCTGGTTGGTGAACCGGTCCCGCGTGGTCGGCTCGAGCGGGACGCCGTCACGTGCGAGCACGGCGTCGTCCACCCCGAGGACCGTCCAGCGGTCGACCAGGAGCACCACGGGGCCGTCCTGGTCGTCGAGGACGTCGACGACCGTGCCGACGTCGTGACCGCGCCCGGTGACGTCGCTGGCCGGTTGGACCGCCACCGGCGGCGGGCTGGCGGTGACTCGGCTCGGTTCGGTGACTGGGCTCGGTTCGACGACGGTCCGGGTGACCGTGGCGACGGGTGCGCTGTCGCCCTGCCCGCACCCGGCGAGCAGGCCGACCGCAACTATCAGGGACCCCGACCGGCGCACAGCAGGACACCTTGTCAAGACAGTGTCCGGAATGTCCACGCCAGGCTCTCCTTGGCCTGCTCGCCGACCGGGTGCAGCACCCAGCCGAAGGAGCCCAGGCCGTGCGGGTCGAGCAGCTCGGCCACCTCGCCGGCGGCCGACAGCCTCCACAGCCGGGCGACCGGGTCGTTGCCGGGAGGTGCCGCCGGAGCGGACACCCCGAGCGCGCGCAGCGCGGCGGCCTGGTCCAGGCGGAGGCCGCCCGGTCGTGCGGCGGCCACCGAGTCCAGCGCGACGGAGGCGGTGACGTCGCACCCGCCGTCCGGCACTGGTACCACCTGCCGGCCCCGGGCGTACCCGGCCAGGCTGCCACCGGGAGGCCGGGTCGCCGCGTCGTGGCCGTAGTCGACGGCGAGGGCCAGCCCGCCGTGCCGCGCGAGCCGGTCGACGAGCGCACACCAGACCAGGTCCCGGGTCAGCCCCACCTCGGCGCGTGCCCCGGGCTCGGCGAGCGGCCACCAGCGCGTGCACCAGGCGCGCTCGTCCGGCCGCGGCGGGGGCCCGAGCCGCTCCCGGCCGGTCTCGTCGACGAGCACGACCCGGGCAAGCCCGGCGTCGTCCACCTCCAGGACGGTGGTCGGGACGACGTCGAGCAGCTCCCAGCCGAGGAGCAGGGTCGGTCCCGTCGGGTCCGGGACGTCGGTGCACCACTCCACCGCGGCCGTGAGCCCGGCCGGTCGGTCAGTGACGTCGACGGCGGTCACCGTGAGGCTCGGATCGGCCGCGGCGATCTGGACGGCGAGCTCGCCGCGGCCGGCGCCGACGTCCAGGACGCCGGTGCAACCGGTCTGCCGGGCCAGCCGGGCCAAGGCCCGCCCGAGCAGCCCGGACGACGACGCGTGAGCAGCGGTGCGGAAGTGCCCGGCCGGTCCCTCGGGGCGCCGGTAGAAGCCGCGGGGCCCGTACAAGGCCTCCTGCCAGGCCTCCTGCCACGGCTGGTACGTCATGGCTGGTAGATCCCGGTCCAGGCTCACGCGCGTCGCAGGACGACGGCGACGTCGGTGACGGTGAACAGGAACTGCCCGGCACCGGCGAGGCGGCGCAGACCCTCCACCCAGCCGGCGGCCCGGGCCGCCAGCTCGGCGTCGTCCTGGGTTGCCGCCAGCACCCCCGTCGCCACCTTCCAGGCGACCGAGCCCTCGTCGAACCGGCGGTGCGCGTCCGCCCACGCTGCCACCTCCACCGTGTCGAAGGCAGCGCCACGGTCGACGGCCGCGTCGGCCAGGGCGAGCAGCTTGCGGCCCATGAAGCCGTCGGCGCGGCCGGCGCCCCGGGGGACCACCTCGACGAACCGGTCGACGAGCCGGCGGGTCAGCGCGTCGTCCGTGCTGGTGAACAGCGCGGTGTCCCAGTCGCTGTGGGCGAGGACGAGGTAGCCGCCCGGACGCAGCACCCGATGGCACTCCAGCAGGTGCCCGGCAGGGTCGGCGAGGTGCTCGGCGACGTTGAGGGACACCACCCGGTCGACGGCGGCGTCCGCCAGCGGCAGCCGGGCGTCGAGGTCGGCGATCCGGCTGCGGACCCGGATGTCCTGCAGCAGGTCGTCGTCCAGGGCGGACACCTGGTCCACGGCGTGCACGAGCACCGGGGACGGGTCGTGCTCGAGCAGGGCCCGGACGAGCCGACCCTCACCGCAGCCGAGGTCGGCGACGACGAGGCCGTGGGTGTCGAGCCGGGCCCGGGCGACGACCTCCGCATGACGTCCCACGACGGCAACCCTACGGCGGCCGGTACCGTGCCAGGCCGTGAGCGCAGCAGCGGAGGGTCGCCCCGGACGGCTCGGGGTCGGCGTCGTCGGCGCCGGCCGGGTGGGCGCGGTGCTGGCCAGCGCCCTGCGAGCCGCCGGGCACGCCGTCGTCGGCGCCTCGGCGGTCTCCGAGGCCAGCCGCGAGCGGGTGGACACGCTGCTGCCCGGCGTCCCTGTCCTGGACGTCCCGGACGTCGTCGAACGCGCCGAGCTGGTCCTGCTCGCCGTCCCGGACGACGTGCTCGGCCCGCTCGTCGACGGGCTGGCGACGACCGGCGCCTGGCAGGCCGGCCAGCTCGTCGTCCACACCTGCGGCAGGTTCGGCGTGGGCGTCCTGGACCCGGCCCGCCGCCAGGGCGCCATCCCCCTCGCCCTGCACCCGGCGATGACCTTCACCGGCACCTCGATGGACCTGGCCAGGCTGGCCGACTGCTGTGTGGCCGTCACCGCGCCGGGTCCGGTGCTGCCGGTGGCCCAGGCGCTCGTCGTCGAGATGGGCGCCGAGCCGGTCGTCGTCCCCGAGGAGGCCCGACCGCTCTACCAGGCGGCCCTGTCGCACGGCGCCGACCACCTCGTCACCCTCGTCGTCCAGGCCGCTCAGCTGCTGCGCGCCGCCGGCGTCGAGCACACCCAGCGGGTGCTCGAGCCGCTGCTGTCCGCGGCCCTGGACGGCGCGCTGCGCAGCGGTGAGGACGCGCTGCGCGGACCGGTGACCCGGGGGGACGCCGCGGCCGTCGCGGCGCAGCTCGCCACCGTCACCGCGGCCGGGGCCGCAGCCGGCACCCCGGACGTCCCGGAGACCCACCGGGCGCTGGCGCGGGCCACCGCGGAGCGGGCGCTCGCCGCCGGCGCCCTGTCCCCCGAGCAGGCGGAGGCTCTGCTCGACGTCCTCGCCGACGACCCGGCCCGGTGAGCCGCCGTTACCCTTGCCGGTCGTGACGAGCGAGCCGATCCCGACCCCCGACGCCGCCGAGGCCGACGACCTGCCGGAGCAGGTGCGGGTCCGCCGGGAGAAGCGAGAGCGACTGCTCGCCGAGCCCGGCGGCGGGCCCTACCCGGTGGCCGTCCCGCGCACCCACTCGCTGCGGGAGGTGCGCGAGCGCTGGGCGCACCTCGGCGACGGCGAGGAGACCCAGGACCGGGTGTGGGTCGTCGGCCGGGTGATGTTCGTCCGCAACACCGGTCGGCTCTGCTTCGCCACTCTTCAGGAGGGCGACGGCACCCGGCTGCAGGTGATGCTGAGCCTCGCCGAGGTCGGTGAGGAGGCGCTGGGACGGTGGAAGCGGGACGTCGACCTCGGCGACTTCGTCGCCGTCCACGGCCGGGTGGTCCGCAGCCGCCGCGGGGAGCTGTCGGTGATGGCCGCCGAGTGGCGGATGGCGGCCAAGGCCCTACGCCCGCTGCCGGTGCTGCACAAGGAGATGAACGAGGAGACCCGGGTCCGCCAGCGGTACGCCGACCTCGTCGTGCGACCTGAGGCGCGGGAGATGGTCCGCATCCGGGCCGGCGTCGTGCGGAGCCTGCGGGAGACGTTTCACCGCCACGGCTACGTCGAGATCGAGACGCCGATGCTGCAGACCCTGCACGGCGGTGCCGCGGCGCGGCCGTTCGTCACCCACTCCAACGCCATGGACATGGACCTGTACCTGCGGATCGCTCCCGAGCTCTTCCTCAAGCGCGCGGCGATCGGTGGGCTCGAGAAGGTCTTCGAGATCAACCGGAACTTCCGCAACGAGGGAGCCGACTCCTCGCACTCCCCGGAGTTCGCGATGGTCGAGTTCTACGAGACCTACGCGGACTACGACGTGATGGCCGAGCGCACTCGCGAGCTCGTCCAGACCGCTGCCCGCGACGTCCTCGGCTCCACGACGGTCACCCTCGCCGACGGCACGGAGTACGACCTCGGCGGGCAGTGGCCGGTGATCACGATGTACGGCTCGCTGTCCGAGGCGCTCGGGGAGGAGATCACCCCGCAGACGCCGCTGCAGCGGCTGGTGAGCGCCCTGGACGCCAACGGGCTCGAGCTCGACCCCACCGCGCTCAGCCACGGCAAGGCGGTCGAGGAGCTGTGGGAGCACCTCGTCGGCGACGACCTGTACGCCCCGACGTTCGTCAAGGACTTCCCCGTCGAGACCTCCCCGCTGACCAAGGCGCACCGCGACGTCCCCGGCGTCGTGGAGAAGTGGGACCTGTACGTCCGGGGCTTCGAGCTCGCCACCGGGTACTCCGAGCTCAACGACCCGGTCGTGCAGCGCGAGCGGTTCGAGGACCAGGTACGACTGGCCGCGCTCGGCGACGAGGAGGCGATGCGCCTCGACGAGGACTTCCTCCGGGCGATGGAGTACGGGATGCCGCCGATGGGCGGGGTCGGCATGGGAGTCGACCGACTGCTCATGGCACTCACCGGTCGCGGTATCCGGGAGACCATTCTGTTCCCCCTCGTGCGCCCCGAGTAACCACCTCGCATTGTGTCGCGCGGGCCAGCCCGAGATGGCGGCAGTGACGCGGCGTACCCTGGTTCCATGCTGGAGGCCCTGGGAGCGCTCGTCCCCTCGATCGGGGTCGGCCTGCTCTTCTGGTACGTCGTCCGGGCGATGATTCACGCCGACCGACGTGAACGTGCCGCCGTCGCCGCGATGGAACGGGCTGACCGTGCGCGGGCCGGGCAGGAAAGAGCCGGGCAGGAAAGAGCCGGGCAGGAAAGGCGTGAGAAGGGGCGCGACGCCCTGACAGGGGACGCTCCGGTCTCGGCCACGGACGACGCCGAGCATCTCTCGCCGCGTTCGGACCGGTAGCTCGCCCGACCCGGTATCGCCGCGCATTGACCGCTGGAACGGCGGCGACAATGGGGACCGCGTGCGGGCAGCCATTTCGACGTGGCAGTATGGGGTCGTACCGGGGTTTCCGGTGCGATTCCGTTTCCCACAAGGAGTCCTTTTCATGGCGCAGAAGGTGCAGGTCGTCCTGGTCGACGATCTCGACGGCGGCGAGGCGGAGGAGACCGTCTCCTTCGCCCTGGACGGCGTGAGCTACGAGATCGATCTCAACACCGCGAACGCGGCTCGGCTCCGTGAGGAGCTGGCGCCGTGGGTCGGTCACGCCCGGCGCGTCGGCGGGCGATCCAGCGCACGCCGCTCCCGGCAGTCCTCGTCCTCCTCCGGCGGCCGCAGCGGCGAGACCGCCCGGATCCGCGAGTGGGCCCGCTCCAACGGCTACCAGGTCAGCGACCGCGGCCGGATCTCCGCCCAGGTGATGGAGGCCTACCGGGCCGCCCACTGACCCTGCGGGCCGGCGCGCCGGCGGTCGTCGTCCGGAGGCGTCTGGGACCCGGACGGCGGCCGTGGTGGGCATCGGCCGCCTCCCACCGCTACGCCCGCAGCGAACGCGACCCCGGAACACCCCGCCCTGAGCACGGGTTGGACCTCCTACGGGGCCGGACCAGCGGTTGTGCGTCCGGACCCCGGGATAGCATCGAAAGGGATGAGCAGAGGGAGCAGCACCCGCTTGTTCCGGCAGTCGACCGCTCGCGAGGAGCGCTGAATGTTCGAGAGGTTCACCGACCGAGCCCGCCGTGTTGTCGTCCTGGCCCAGGAAGAGGCCCGGATGCTCAACCACAACTACATCGGGACCGAGCACATCCTGCTCGGCCTCATCCACGAGGGCGAGGGCGTCGCCGCCAAGGCGCTGGAGTCCCTCGGTATCTCGCTGGACTCCGTGCGTGAGCAGGTCCAGGAGATCATCGGCCAGGGGCAGCAGGCGCCCTCTGGCCACATCCCGTTCACCCCGCGTGCCAAGAAGGTGCTCGAGCTCAGCCTGCGGGAGGCCCTCCAGCTCGGCCACAACTACATCGGGACCGAGCACATCCTGCTCGGGCTCATCCGTGAGGGCGAGGGCGTGGCCGCCCAGGTTCTGGTCAAGCTCGGTGCCGACCTCAACCGGGTCCGTCAGCAGGTGCTCCAGCTGCTGTCCGGCTACCAGGGCAAGGAGCCGGCGACGGCCGGCGGCCCGCAGGAGGGCACGCCGTCCGGGTCGCTGGTCCTCGACCAGTTCGGGCGCAACCTCACCCAGGCGGCCCGCGAGGGCAAGCTCGACCCGGTGATCGGGCGCGAGAAGGAGATCGAGCGGGTCATGCAGGTGCTGTCCCGCCGGACGAAGAACAACCCTGTTCTCATCGGCGAGCCCGGCGTCGGCAAGACCGCGGTCGTCGAGGGCCTGGCCCAGAACATCGTCAAGGGCGAGGTGCCCGAGACGCTCAAGGACAAGCAGCTCTACACACTCGATCTCGGCGCGCTCGTCGCCGGCTCCCGTTACCGCGGTGACTTCGAGGAGCGCCTCAAGAAGGTGCTCAAGGAGATCCGCACCCGCGGCGACATCATCCTGTTCATCGACGAGATCCACACCCTCGTCGGTGCAGGTGCCGCCGAGGGGGCCATCGACGCGGCGAGCATCCTCAAGCCGATGCTGGCCCGCGGCGAGCTGCAGACGATCGGCGCGACGACGCTGGACGAGTACCGCAAGCACGTCGAGAAGGACGCGGCGCTCGAGCGGCGGTTCCAGCCGATCCAGGTGCAGGAGCCCTCGCTGGCGCACGCCGTCGAGATCCTCAAGGGCCTGCGGGACCGCTACGAGGCGCACCACCGCGTCTCCATCACCGACCAGGCACTGGTCGCCGCCGCGACCCTGGCCGACCGGTACGTCAACGACCGCTACCTGCCGGACAAGGCCATCGACCTCATCGACGAGGCCGGTGCCCGGCTCCGGATCCGGCGGATGACCGCCCCGCCGGACCTGCGCGAGTTCGACGAGCGGATCGCCGACGTGCGCCGTCGCAAGGAGTCCGCGATCGACGCGCAGGACTTCGAGAAGGCGGCGTCGCTGCGGGACGACGAGAAGAAGCTGCTCGCGCAGAAGGCCGAGCGCGAGAAGCAGTGGAAGGCCGGCGACATGGACGTCGTCGCCGAGGTGGACGAGGAGCTCGTCGCCGAGGTGCTCGCCACCGCGACCGGCATCCCGATCGTCAAGCTCACCGAGGAGGAGTCCAGCCGCCTGCTCCGGATGGAGGAGGAGCTGCACAAGCGGATCATCGGCCAGGACGACGCCATCAAGGCGTTGGCCCAGGCGATCCGGCGTACTCGCGCGGGCCTGAAGGACCCCAAGCGCCCGGGTGGCTCGTTCATCTTCGCCGGCCCGACCGGCGTCGGGAAGACCGAGCTCGCCAAGGCGCTCGCCGAGTTCCTCTTCGGTGACGAGGACGCGCTGATCCAGCTCGACATGTCGGAGTTCTCCGAGCGGCACACCGTTTCCCGGCTGTTCGGCTCCCCGCCCGGGTACGTCGGCTACGAGGAGGGTGGTCAGCTGACGGAGAAGGTGCGCCGCCGGCCGTTCTCCGTCGTCCTGTTCGACGAGGTGGAGAAGGCGCACGCCGACATCTTCAACTCGCTGCTGCAGATCCTCGAGGACGGTCGGCTCACGGACGCCCAGGGCCGCACCGTCGACTTCAAGAACACCATCATCATCATGACGACGAACCTCGGCACGAGGGACATCGCCAAGGGCCTGCAGACCGGGTTCCAGGCCGGCGGGGACCTGTCGACCTCGTACGAGCGGATGAAGGCGAAGGTCAACGAGGAGCTCAAGCAGCACTTCCGGCCGGAGTTCCTCAACCGCGTCGACGACGTCGTCGTGTTCCCGCAGCTCTCGCAGGAGGAGATCGTGAGGATCGTCGACCTCATGGTCGCCCGCCTGGAGGAGCGGCTGCGCGACCAGGACATGGGCATCGAGCTCACCCCTGCCGCGAAGACGCTGCTGGCGACCAAGGGCTACGACCCGGTCCTCGGGGCCCGGCCGCTGCGCCGGACCATCCAGCGCGACATCGAGGACGCGCTGTCCGAGAAGATCCTCTACGGCGAGCTTCACGCCGGCCAGATCGTCCTGGTCGACGTCGAGGGGGAGGGCCCGGGCGCCCGGTTCACCTTCACCGGGACGGCGAAGGCACCGCTGCCCGACGTGCCCCTCGTCGAGACGGCCGAGAAGGACTGAGCCCGGCTACCCCGGCAGCGCAGCGCCCCCGGATCCTTACAGGACCGGGGGCGCCGCGCTGCCTGCCTCCTGGACGACGGGGACGGACCCGCTGCGGCGGCCACTCTGCTGCTCGCGCTCAGCGCCTGTGCCGGTGGTGACGGAGGCGGCGACGGCACCGGCGAGGCGGCCGGCGAGGGTGGCCTGGTCGGAACCGGGTCCGGCGAGAGCTGTGAGATCGAGGAGCCGGTGCCCGTCGGCGCAGTCCTCAGCCTCACCGGTGCAGCGGCCCACTACGGGGAGTCCCAGCGCAACGCCCTGGAGCTTGCTGCGCAGCAGCTGAACGAGCGGGGCGGGGTCACCTACGACCTCACGGTCGAGGACGACCAGACGGACCCGCGACAGGGGATCACCGTCTTCGAGCAGTTCGCGTCGCAGGACGACGTGAGCGTCATCATCGGCCCCACCTTGTCGAACGCCGCGATGCAGACGAACCCCGTCGCGCAGGAGGAAGGTGTCCCGGTCCTCGGGATCTCGAACACCGCGGCCGGCATCACCGACATCGGCGACTACATCTTCCGCGACTCGCTGACCGAGGACGCCGTGATCCCACAGACGGTGGCCCAGGCGAAGGAGACCCTCGGTCTGGAGCAGGTCGTAGTCATGTACTCCAACGACGACGCCTTCACCGAGTCGGGGTACGACGCCTTCGCCGCCGCCCTGGAGGACAACGGCATCGAGATCGCCGAGACCATCACGTTCTCCAAGAGCGACACCGACTTCCGCGCCCTGCTCACCCAGGCACGGGAGCACGACCCCGACGCGATCGTCGTGTCGGCGCTGATCGAGGCGGCCATCCCGCTGGTGACCCAGGCCCGCGAGATCGGTATCGACGTCCCGATCATCGGCGGCAACGGCTTCAACTCGCCGGCGCTGATGGAGGGCGCCGGCGAGGCCGCTGAGGGCGTCGTGGTGGGCGCGGCGTGGAACTCCGCCTCCGCCAACCCGCTGAACCAGGAGTTCATCGAGGCGTACAGCGAGGAGTACGGGACGCCTCCCGACCAGTTCGCCGCGCAGGCGTACGCGGGGCTGAACCTCATCGACACGGCGGTCCGGGCAGGCTGCTCGGGTGAGCGGGACGACATCAAGGAACAGCTGGGTCAGCTCAAGGACGTCCCGACGGTCCTCGGCGACTTCTCGATCACCGAGACGCGGGACGCCGAGCACCCGGCCGTCGTCCAGATCGTGGAGAACGGGGAGTTCGCCGTCCTGGAGTAGCAGGGACGACCGACCCCGACCGCCACCACCGGACCGGCCTCTCCTCGGACAGGCCCGGGTCCGGCGCCTGAGAAGGGCCACCGGATGCTGCAGCAGCTGCTCAACGGGTTGTTCCTCGGCTCGATCTACGCGCTGTTCGCCATCGGGTTCACCCTCGTGTTCGGTGTCCTCGACCGGCTCAACCTCGCGCACTCAGCGGTCTTCACGGCCGGCGCCTTCGTCGGCATCGAGCTCGTCACCAGAGGCGAGCTGTCGATCTGGGTCACGCTGCCGCTCGTCCTCGTCGTCGGTGCCCTGCTGGGGCTCGTCGTCGAGCGCGTCGCATTCCGTCCCCTGCGCGGCCGGCACGACGCGCACTTCGCGGGCATGATCTCCTCGATCGCGCTCGGCACGATGTTCCTCGCGCTGCTGCAGGCCAGGTACGGGCCGGACACCACGCGCTTCCCGCCGGGTGCCTTCCCCGACGTCCGCTTCCAGATCAGCAACGCCGTCGTCTCGGTGCTGCAGGTCGTCATCCTCGCGGTGTCGCTCGGCCTCATGGTCGCCCTGGCCGTGCTCGTCCAGCGATCGAAGCTCGGGCGCGGGATGCGTGCCGTCGCGGAGAACCCGCACGCCGCGCGGGTGCTGGGGGTGAACGTCGACCGGATCACCTCCGTCACGTTCGCGATCTCTTCGGCGCTCGGGGCGGTGGCGGGCGTCCTGTTCGCCCTCAACGTCAACACGGCGCAGATCTCGATGGGCTTCAACATCGAGCTCAAGGGCCTCGCGGTGATCGTCGTCGGCGGCATGGGCTCTCTGCCCGGGGCGCTCGTCGGCGGCCTGCTCGTCGGCCTCGCCGAGGTCCTCGCCGTGATGTACGTCGGATCGTCCTGGCGCGACGTCGTCGCCTTCGGCCTGCTGTTCGCGATCCTCCTGCTGCGGCCCCAAGGCCTCTTCGGCGGCAAGCGGGTTCGGGAGGTCTGATGCTGGGAGTGCTCGACAACTACTCGGCGACGATCACCCTGGTCGCGCTCACCGCCATTCTCGCCTACTCGTACTACGCCGTTCTCCTCGCCGGTCAGCTCAGCCTCGCCCAGGCCGCTCTGGCCTCCCTGGGCGCCTTCGGCTCCTCGCTCGCGGTGCCGGACGAGCCGCTGCTGGGCGTGGTGCCGCCGCTGCTGGTCGCCGTGGTCACCGGGATGGCCGTCGGCGCGGTCGTCGCGTTCCTGCTCGGCCTGCCGGTCATGCGGCTCAGGGGTGTCTTCCTGGCCATCGCCACGCTCGGGTTCGGCGAAGTCGTTCGTATCGTGCTGAACAACCAGGAGTGGACGGGCGGCGCCCAGGGCCTGTCCTTCCCGAAGCTCGTCGACGTGCCGCACGCCTGGATCGCGCTCGCCCTCGTGGCCTACTGGTTCTGGCGTGCCGGCTCCTCCCGCTTCGGGCGGGCACTGGAGGCGATCCGGGAGGACGAGCTCGCGGCGCGGGCGATGGGCGTGGACGTGTCGCGGTACCGGATGGCGTCGTTCGTCGTGTCCGGGGCCGTCGCCGGCCTCTACGGAGTCCTCCTCGCTCACTTCGCCAGGTTCGCCGAGCCCGGGGACTTCGGGTTCGCCGCCGCGATCGACGGTCTCGTCACCGCGGTGGTCGGTGGCATCGCGTTCGTCATCGGCCCCCTCCTCGGCTCGGCGTTCTTCACGCTGCTGCCCGAGCTCCAGCGCGCGGTGGGCATCGAGGCGGGGTGGATCCGCCCGTTCATCAGCGGTCTGCTCCTCCTCGTGGTGATCCTCTTTCTGCCCGGCGGACTCTCGGGTCTCATCCCGCGCCGGAGGCAGCGAATGCCGGCGACGACGGGGGTTGCGCCATCCGAGCTGCCCCCGCTGCCGCCACCGGGCACCCCACTGGTACGGCTGCGCGGGCTCGGGAAGCACTACGGCGGCGTCAACGCCGTCCGAGACGTGGACCTCGAGATCCGTGCCGGGGAGATCCTCGGCCTGATCGGGCCGAACGGTGCAGGCAAGACGACGCTGGTCAACATGGTGACCGGGCTCGTCCCGGCGAGCTCGGGCTCGATCGAGGTGCTCGGCGTCCGGCTGAGCGGAAACGTGGCCGCGCACCGCGTGGCGCTCACGGGAGTCAGTCGGACGTTCCAGCAGATCAAGTTGTTCGACCGGCTCTCGGCGCTGGAGAACGTTCTCGTCGGCGCCCACCGGATCACTCCCCCCACGCTGCTCCGTCGGCTGGCCTGGCTCCCGTCGGCACGCCGTGACGAGCGGCGGACCCTTGCCCACGCCGCCGCTCAGCTCGCCCGCGTCGGTCTCGCCGACAAGTCCGCCGTCAGCGCCGGGGACCTGTCCTACGGTGACCAGCGGCGCCTGGAGATCGCCCGGGCCCTCGCCGCGCACCCGACGGTGCTCGTGCTCGACGAGCCGGCCGCCGGGATGAACCAGGTCGAGGCGGCAGCGCTGTCGGGCCTCATCCGGTCCCTGGCGGCAGACGGCATCACCGTCCTGCTCATCGAGCACAACGTGCGGATGGTGCTGGAGACGTGCACGCGGATCCTCGTCCTCAACTTCGGCATGGTCATCGCGGAGGGGGAGCCGGCCGCCGTCGCCCGCGACCCGCGGGTGGTGGAGGCGTACCTGGGGTCCGAGGGGCACGGCGACGTGTCCTCCCAGGAGGAGGCCTCCCGTGGCTGAGCCGGGGCCGAAGGCGGGCGCCGACGCCGCCCCGCTGCTGAGCGTGCGCGACCTCGTCGTCGCCTACGGGCACGTGCAGGCGGTGCGATCCGTCTCGTTCGACGTCCCTCGCGGTTCCCTCGTCACGCTGGTCGGCGCCAACGGGGCGGGCAAGACGTCGGTGCTCAACGCCGTCGCCGGCCTCGTCCGACCGCGGGCAGGCCGAGTGCTCTTCGACGGCAACGACATCACGGGCACCCCGGCCCACCGCCTCGTCGCCGCCGGCCTGGTCCAGGTCCCCGAGGGCCGGGAGATCCTCGCGACGTTGACGGTCGAGGAGAACCTCCAGCTCGGCACCTGGCACCGCCGCGGGCGGCCCGAGCGCATCCCGCAGATGTACCACCGGTTCCCGGTGCTCGGCGACCGGCGCCACCTGCAGGCAGGGTCCCTGTCCGGGGGCGAGCAGCAGATGCTCGCGATCGCCCGGGCACTCGTCGCGGACCCCGTCGTCCTGCTGCTCGACGAGCCGTCGATGGGCCTGGCGCCGAAGGTGGTCGACGAGGTCTTTCGGGTGATCGAGGAGATCCGGGCGGACGGGACGACGGTCCTGCTCGTGGAGCAGAACGCCCGGCGGGCGCTGCGCGCGGCAGACTACGGCTACGTGCTCGAGACCGGCGAGGTCGCCCACCACGGGGTCGCGGCCGACCTGCTCCGGGACGAGCGGGTGATCGAGGCGTACCTGGGGCTGGAGTAGCACTCGCTCCGGGGGGTCAGCGCGGGTACGACTCAGCGCAGGTACGAGGCGCCGTTGAGGTCCAGCACCGTCCCCGAGGCCCACTCCGCCTGCGGGGACGCCAGCCACAGCACGGCCGCCGCGACCTCCTCGGGCTCGGCGACACGACCGAACGGGCTCTGCCCGCGGACGGCGTCACCGTCCGGGCCGTCCAGGACGCCGGCAGCCATGTCCGTGGCGACGAACCCCGGTGCGACCGAGGTGACGGCGATCCCGTGCCGGCCCAGGGACAGCGCCAGGGACTGGCCGAGGGAGTGCACCGCCGCCTTGCTCGCCCCGTAGGCGGGGACGTCGGGCTCCCCGCGGTAGGCGCCGCGGGAGCCGACGTTGACGATCCGGCCCACCGGCAGCCCGTCCGCCGGCGGGACGGTGAGCATGTGCCGGGCCACGCACCAGCTGGCGTTCGCCGTTCCGAGCAGGTTGACGTCGATCGTGCGCCGCCAGGCGCTCACCCACGCGTCGTAGTCGGTCTCGTCGACAGGGTGGTCGATGCGGCGGCTCCCCCCGGCCGGGTCCGTGGTGAACAGGGCCGCGTTGTTGACGAGCACGTCCACCCGGCCGAGAGCGGCCACGGCGTCGTCCACCATGCGGGCGACCTGGGCCGGGTCGCCCACGTCGGCCCGGACCGTGACGTGGCCGGTGCCGGCCAACGACCCGAGGACCTCGCGGGCGCGGTCGTCGGCGCCCCGGTACGCCACGGCGACTCGGTCACCGGCGGCAGCGAAGGCGCGAGCGACGGCGGCGCCGATACCGCGGGACGCGCCGGTGACGAGGACTCCACGAGAAGGGACGGCCATGTGCCGACCCTACGGGGGACCGGCGCGTGCCGGGTTGCGCCGGAGGCTGGAGCGTGAGGGGATCGTGCGGGCCGGTGCGCGGGCCAGCCCCCCGACGACAGGCATCCGTGGAGGAACTACCAGCCACCCCTACTCCTACTCCTGCACCCAGGCCCGAGGGGATGCGTCACAGTCCGACGCCCTCTCCACAGCGCCGATCCGGGTACCCGGATCTCGGCGTTGCCGCGAGATGGGGAGGTGCGAGCCGGCCTACTGGTGCGCGGCTATGCGGCTCTTCGCAGTTGACGGTGTAGGTGGGACCGACGCGCCAGCCCCGCTGCACCCCCGACTGTGAAGAGCCTCTTTACCGAGCGGACGGCACAGATCGCCGCTACGCGCGGACGCCGGCCGGCCTAGATTGAGCCGAAGAGCTTTCCCCGACAAGGGCTGGAGTCGGTGTGGGTGCTCCATTCGTCGTGAACGTCAGTCTTGCTAGCGCCTTGACCCCGACGGGGTCGTGCGCGAGCAGCGGTAGGACGGCGCATCGCGCGGCGTGCTGGGTCACCTTGTCGACGTGCCGGCGCTCCTCTGCCGCACGGCGACGCAGGAGGGGGTCCGTCGTGCTGGTGGCCGACAGGGCGTTGTTCACGATCCAGGCCCATGGCTCGATGCCGGCGCGGCGCAGGTCCGCCTGGAGGCCCTCCGCCTCGAGCACGGGAGTCGCCTCGGGAAGTGTGACGACGAGGACCTTGGTGTAGTCGGGGTCCTGGAGCCGCATCATCGGGGTGGTGTACGAACCGTCCGCGCCCATCTGCCTGACGATGTCGCGGTGGTAGGACCCGGTTGCGTCGAGCAGCAGGAGTGTGTGCCCGGTCGGTGCCGTGTCCATGACCACCACGCGCCGGCGTGCCTCGTTCACCGCCCTCGAGAACGCCTGGAAGACGGCGATCTCCTCGGTGCACGGGGACCGGAGGTCCTCCTCGAGCGCGGCCCTGCCGGCGTCGTCGAGCGCGGCTCCCTTGGTGCGCAGAACCGTCTCCCGGTACGTCCGGGTGGCGTTCTCCGGGTCGATCCGGGAGACCTGCAAATTCGGCACTGACCCGTCGAGCGTCTCGGCAAGATGGGCGGCGGGGTCGGTGGTCGTCAGGTGGACGTCGAGCCCACGCTCGGCCAGGGCGACGGCCAGGGCCGACGCGACGGTGGTCTTCCCGACCCCGCCCTTGCCCATGAGCATGACGAGGCCGTGGTCGCTCGTCGCCAGCTCCTCGACCAGCGTCCCGAGCTCATGCGCCGGTGCCGGGAGTCCCGCAGGTTCGGCCTCAACGTGGGCCTGGCCGGCCGGGAGGTGGGCAGGCTCTGGTTCGAACAGCGTGGAGAGCGCGTGCACACCCACCATGTTCGCGCCCTTGAGCGGCAGGACGTCGGTGGGCAGACCCCGTAGCGCGGCGGGCATCGTGCGGAGGACCTCCTGCTCGCGCCGGTGGACCGCGGTGGCGAGCTCGTCGTGGCCGTCCGGGTCGGGCAGGACGGCGTTGACGACCACGTGCTGCTCGCGCATACCAAGATCGGCGAGCTCCGCCCGGGTCCGCGCGAGCTCCTCGACTGCGGCCCGTTGCGCCCGGGTGACGAGCACGAGCCTGGTGCGGCGCGGGTCACCGAGCGCCACCACGGCGTCGGCGTAGACCGACCGCTGTCGCTCGAGCCCGGCCAGCGGCCCGAGGCAGGAGGCGTCGCCCTTTCCCTCGTCCAGGAAGTCGGTCCACGATCCTGGGAGCTGGAGCAGGCGGATGGTGTGACCGGTCGGGGCGGTGTCGAAGATGACGTGGTCGCAGTCTGCGGCCGCGCCCTCCCCGGTGAGCAGGCCGGTGAACTCGTTGAAGGACGCGATCTCCGTGGTGCAGGCACCGGAGAGCTGCTCCTCGATCACGGCGACCTCCGGTGCCGGAAGGATCGCGCGCACCGGGCCGACGATTCGCTCGCGGTAGGCCTCGGCCGCCTGGTCGGGGTCGATCTCGAGCGCGGACAGTCCCGGTACGGCCGGGACCGGCGTGATCGTGTTGCCGATGCGGATCCCGAACACCTGTCCGACGTTCGAGGCCGGGTCGGTGCTCACCAGCAGCACCGAGCGGCCCTGTCGAGCGAGGTGGATCGCCGTTGCGCACGCGACGGAGGTCTTGCCGACGCCGCCCTTGCCGGTCAGGAAGAGGAAACGCGGCAGGTCGGTGAGGAAGGAGGGGAGCGTAGCGGTCTCCATCAGCACGTCCCCGACCCGCCGCAGCAGCCCTCACCCGTTCGGGGCGCCATGGCCAGGGGCGCCCGGCCGGCGGGCTGCGGTGCGAGCTGCGCCCATCGGGAGAGCTCGTCGCGGCCGGGGTACCGGCCGGTCATCGCGACCACGCCGTCGACCAGGACGAGGGGCAGACCCTGCGAGCCGGAGACCTGGAGGAAGTCCAGGACCGCGGGGCGGCCGGTGAAGGCCACGGGCTCGGACGCGAGGTTGTAGCGGGCGGCCTCCCCGCCCTGGGAACGGAGCCACTCCAGGTCCGCGGAAAAGTCCACCAGCTCCTGGGGGACGTCGGGACCGCACACCCCCGTGCTGCAGCACATGGCCGGCTCGAAAACCTCGATGACGCTCATCTGTGGACTCCTCAGACTTCTGGATCGAAAGATGTCGATGCCCTGCCAGCATAGGATCTCTGGATCGAGAACGGTCGATCCAAAGGTCCTATGCTCGCTCCATGACCGTTGCTCACAGCCTGCCGATTATCGACGCCACCGCATGTCGGTCAGCGCTGGTGCGCGAGCCTCTGGGCACCGACCGCGCCGCGGAGCTCGGGCGCGCGTTCAAGGCCCTCGGAGAGCCCGCACGACTCCGGCTCCTCTCCCTGATCGCCGCCCACGAGCGCGGCGAGGCCTGCGTGTGCGACCTGACCGACCCGCTCGGGCTCAGCCAGTCGACGGTCTCCCACCACCTCAGGGTGCTGCGCGAGGCGGGCCTCATCACGGGCGAGCGCCGAGGGACCTGGGTGCACTACCGGATCGTGCCGGGCGCGCTGGACCGGCTCGGCTCCGTCCTCGGGGACGTCGCCACAGAGGCCGGCGACGCGTCGCGGCCGGGGTGCTGACGACTGTTCTCAGAAGCCCGTTGACGGTTGGGGTCTTAGAAGACCACGGTGGCCACCTTCACCGCGGTCATCACCACGATGAGGACGACGAGCACGGCGGCCAGCCCCGGATCGACGTCCACCGAGGGGGAAGGTGCGGACGACGACCGGCAGGCGCGGCTGAGCCGGCACCGCTGACCTGCCGCGGGCGGTGGCTGGCACAATCCCGGCATGGACACCCACCCCTGCCGCGGTGCGGTGCTGGCCTGGCACCGGCCCCGGTGACCGGGCCGTCAGCGGGTCCGGCGTCCGGTTCCTCGTCCCGGATCGTCGTGCGGCGGGCCCGCACCGCGGACGTGCGCGACATCCGTGCCCTCACCCAGCCGCTGGCCGAGGCCCGGGTGCTCGTCGCCAAGGACGCCGTCGCCTACTACGAGTCCGTCCAGGAGTTCCGCGTCGCGGAGGTCGACGGACGCTTCGCGGGCTGCGGCGCCCTGCACGTCATGTGGGAGGACCTCGCCGAGGTCCGCACCCTCGCGGTCGACGAGGCGTACCGGGGCCGGGGTGTCGGCGGGGCCCTGCTCGAGGCGCTGCTCGCCGACGCCCGCGAGCTCGGCGTCCGGCGGGTGTTCACCCTGACCTTCGAGGTGCCCTTCTTCACCCGCCACGGCTTCCAGCCGATCGACGGCACCCCCGTCGCCCCCGACGTCTACGGCGAGCTGCTGCGCAGCCACGACGACGGGGTCGCGGAGTTCCTCGACCTCGCCCGGGTCAAGCCGAACACCCTCGGCAACACCCGGATGCTGCGTTACCTGTGAGCCGCCCGCGCTACCCGGCTGAGCGGGCGTCGCACGACGGTGAGGACGACGACCACCTGCGCCAGCACCCCCAGCCCGGCGATCGCGGTGAACGAGGCCGTCGCCCGCGGCTCGAGCAGGACTGGCATCGCCACCGCGGTCAACGCGCCGACCACCCCGGTCACCCGGGCGAGCGTCCGCAGACCCCGCTGCGCCCGCTCGGCCGTCTCGCGCACCGGCATCCCCGAGCGCAGCTCGCGTAGTCGCAGCGCGGCGGACCCGGCCGCGACGACCCCGGCCAGCTGCCCGATGGCCAGCAGCACGACGACCGGGACCGTGGTGGCGTCGACCCGACTGCCGGACAGCCACAGGAACGCCAGGGCGAGCAGCCCGGCGAGGAACCCGGCCAGCGCCGACCCCAGCACCGCCCGCGCGGCCGCTCGCTCGGCCACCGCGCGCAGCAGGTCCTCCTCGCCCGCCGGGGGGCTGCCGCCGCTCACGGCGCACCACCGGGCAGGGCGACCGTGCCGTCGGGCCGCAGCTCGGCCAGGCCGTCGGCGACGAGCGTGGCCAGGCACCGCCCCCGCTGGTCGTCGTCGTCCCACGCTGCCGCCAGCTCTGCCGCGGCGACGGGGCCGTCCGCGCCCCGCAGCACGGCGAGCAGCCGGCCCCGCACCATCCGGTCCGTGCCGGCCCACGGCTGTGACCGGCGGACCGGCGTGGTGGCGGCGGGCCGCCCGGCGAGGTGCCAGCGGCACCGGTCGCGGACCGGGCAGTCGCCGCAGCGAGGCCCGCGCGCCGTGCACACCAGCGCGCCGAGCTCCATCACCGCCACCGACCAGGCGGCCGCCCCGGCGGGGTCGTCGGGCAGCAGCTGCTCGGCGAGGCGGCGCTCGGCGGCGGTGAGCGCCGGGGCGGGCAGCGCCTCGCCGCGCACCGCCCGGGCCTGCACCCGGCGCACGTTCGTGTCGACGACCGGGTGCCGCCGGCCGAAGGCGAACGCGGCGACGGCCGCCGCGGTGTAGCCGCCGACCCCGGGCAGGGCCAGCAGCAGGTCGTGGTCGCCGGGGACCCGGCCGCCGTGGCGCTCCACGACGGCCACCGCGGCGCCGTGCAGCCGCAGCGCCCGGCGGGGGTAGCCGAGCCGGTCCCACGCCCGCACCGCGTCCCCCGGGGCTGCCGCAGCGAGGTCGGCCGGCTCCGGCCACCGCTGGACCCAGTGCTGCCAGACGGGCACCACCCGGGCGACCGGGGTCTGCTGGAGCATCACCTCGCTGACGAGCACCCCCCACGGCGTCGTCCCGCGGCGGCGCCACGGCAGGTCCCGCGCGGCGCGCGTGTACCAGTCGGTGACCGGGGCGTGCAGGTCGGACCTGGGCATCGGCGCCGATCCTCCCCTATCCCCGGAGGCACTGCGCGCAGCGGTGCGGCGTGGTGCTGACCGTCTCCGCCCGGCCAGGCCTACCGTCGGGGCGTGAGCACCCTGCTGCACCCGGTGGGTCCGCACCGCCCGGCCGTCTACTGGCGGCGGCGGGTGGTGCTGTTCCTCGTGGTGGTCGCCGTCGTCGCCGTGCTCTGGACGCTGCTCGGCGGGGGGGCCGAGGCCGGTCAGGACGGACAGGAGGGCGGTGCCGGCGCGACAGCGTCCGACACTGCGTCGTCCGCCACCGCGTCGCTCGGCGGCGTCGGAGCAGCCTGCGCGCCCGAGGACCTGGCGGTGACCGTGTCCACCGACGCGACCGCCTACGGGTCCGACGACGTCCCGAGGTTCGTGGTCGCCGTGGCGAGCTCGGCCACCGCCCCGTGCACCGTGGACGTCGGCGCCGCGGACGCCGTCGAGCTCGTCGTCACCTCCGGCAGCGACCGGATCTGGTCCAGCGCCGACTGCCGCGACTCCGCGCCGGGTGACCCGGTGTCGCTCGCCCCGGGTGCCACCGAGGACATCTCGGTCAGCTGGCAGCGGCTGCGGTCCACCCCGGACTGCGCGGACGACCTGCCCGACGTGCGGCCCGGCACCTACCAGGTGACGCCGGTCGTCGGCGGGGAGGCCGGCGAGCCGGCCGTGTTCACGCTGGGCTGATCGGACTGGTCTGACCAGACTGGGCTGATCAGACGTAGCGCTCCAGGATGCTCGACTCCGCCAGCCGGGACAGGCCCTCCCGGACGGCACGGGCCCGCTGCTCGCCGACGCCGTCCACGGTCATCAGGTCCTCGATGTTGGCCGCCAGGAGCTTCTGCAGACCGTCGAAGTGGTCGACCAGCCGGTCGACGATCGCGCCCGGCAGACGCGGCACCTTGCTCAGCAGGCGGTACCCCCGCGGAGTGACGGCGCCGTCGAGGGACTCCGAGCCCACGGTCAGCGCCAGCACCTTGGCCACCTGCGCCAGGTCCACGAGCTCGGCGGAGTCCAGCGTGGCGAGGTCGGCCATCACCTCCTCGACGGTGCGCGGGCGCTTGGCGGAGTCGAGGTAGTCGCGGATGACGAGCTCACGGTCCGGGCCGATCCCGCCGATCAGCTCGTCGAGCTGCAGGGCCAGCAGGCGGCCGTCGGTGCCGAGCTCGACGACGTACCCGGCGATCTCCTCGGAGATCCGGCGGACCATCTCCAGGCGCTGGACGACGGAGGCCACGTCCCGCACGGTGACGAGGTCCTCGATCTCCAGCGCCGACAGCGTGCCGGTCACCTCGTCGAGGCGGGACTTGTACCGCTCCAGGGTTGCCAGGGCCTGGTTGGCGCGGGCGAGGATGGCCTCGGACTGCTCCAGCACGTGCCGGCGGTTGCCCACGTAGAGGGCGACGATGTTCATCGACGCGCTCACCGAGATGACCGGGAAGCCGGTCTGCTTGGCCACTCGCTCCGCCGTGCGGTGCCGGGTGCCCGACTCGGTGGTCTCGATGGCCGGGTCCGGGACGAGCTGGACGGCGGCGCGCAGCACCTTCGAGGCCTCGCGGTCGCAGATGATCGCGCCGTCCATCTTCGCCAGCTCGCGCAGCCGCGTCGCGGAGAAGTCGACGTCGAGGGAGAACCCGCCGCTGCACAGCGAGTCGACCGTCCGGTCCTGGCCGAGCACGATCAGCGCGCCGGTCCGGCCGCGCAGGATCCGCTCCAGGCCGTCACGTAGCTCCGTGCCGGGAGCCACCGCGGCGAGCGTGGCGAGCAGCAGCTCGTCCTCGGAGCGTTCCCCCGCCATGGTGACCTCCCGGCTCGGTTACGGGGCGTCCCCGCGGGTGCCGGGACCTTGGGCAGTGTATTGCGGCTGTGCGTCTGGCGCTGGCGCCCTGATTCGCCGGCACCGAGTGGTAGGTACAAGCCGGCCCTTCCGCGATCCGTTGGGCGACCGACGTTGCGCAGACCCTGGACGTGCGGGAAGGGCACGCCGGCAGTTCAGAACCATGGGCCGATCGAACTGACTCTTTCCATCGACGGAGCACGTCTTGGGTCTCGACTCCAGTCCGGGCGCAGCTCTGTGGGTCAGTGCTTTGACCCAGCCAGGCGACTGCCGGAGTTCGGTGCTTGACAACACCGGGCCTCCCCGCCAAGTCTTCGCGGTGCGGGCGCGCGCCCTCACCGGGGGTAGGGCTCATCCCGAAGTCCAGTCCTCGGGGGACAAGGGAGAGGACAAGAGGGATGAAGATCCGCAGCATCGCCAGCGCCGTGCTGGCAGCAGGTCTGCCCACGGCGGCACCATGAGCGTGAAGCAGAGGGATACGGACCCGAACAACAACCGGTACTACTGGGCTGTGTCGAGTAACGGCAACTCCCTCAGCCGGAAGGCCGCCGCCGACGGTGGAACCGTGAGCTGGACCAGCGTAGCGAGTAGCAACTATACGTTCAGGACCCGGACGGTCTCCGACCAGAACTGCAACGGCATTCTCCCCGGGCTGGGCAACACCACCCTGGCCTGGACCGTTACCCCGTGACCGTCAGCCGTGCCGGGCGACTCTCGGCGCCCGGCACGGCCCGTCTCTGTCTTTCCAGTGGGCATTGCAGACCTTCACGCATTCTGAGTGTGGCTAAGGGGGGTGGACCTGTCGTGCTCCGTCGACTGCATTCCGTGGTGGGACTGGCTTCAGTCATGGCTGTCGTCCTGGCGGGCTGCTCCTTGAGCAACGACGAGACGCCCAGCACCTCGGACCAGGCCTTCGCCGGGCTGGCGACTGATGTAGTGGAGGAGGTGCTGGCCTCCCCGGTGGCACAAGACCGGGTCGCCGGTGACGAGCCCGCCGTTGCGTTGGCTCGTTACCAAGGGATGGTGCGCAACTTCATCATGTGCAGGGACGCCTTGGCCGCATACCGAGAGTGGATAAGCACCGGCGTCGCGCCGGAGCTACCGCCGCAGCCCGTGCCGGCGTACCCGTCACCGACGGCGGTTGACATGGACCGCGACATTCAGATGGTCCAGCAGGATCTGGCCAGCGGCGACATCACACTGCTGCGAGACCGGCTGACCGACCCGTCGGGGTGCGGTGTGTGGATTCCGGCCGAACAGGGAGACTACAACGGTCCAACGATAGCTGAGGTTGTCGAGGGGGGGCTGTGACCTCGCGCCGACTGGCCGCCACTGCGATGCTGGCAGTGGCGTCGTTCACGATACTGGCGGGTTGCAGCGGTGACGATGAACCGACGGGGTCGGCGGCAGGACCCGGCACGGCGGCTCCGTCGTCAACAGCTGACACTGCCTTGACTGTCCAGCCGTCGGCCTTCGAGGTCACCTACCGGCTTGACGGGATCGTTGCAAGCAGTCCGGTGGTAGGGATCGACGTCCCTCCTGGGACGCAGTTCATACCCGCGGTCACCTCCGGCACGCACGTGCTCGAAGGAGGACGACTGGGTTCCCTGGAGATCGTGGAAACCGCCGACGACAGGCTGGGCGGGACCGTGGAGGAGTCCCGGCGCAGGCTGGCCATGGCCCGGTCCGGGGAGGTGACCGCGCCGGTAGCGGGAACGGTTCAGGTCGATGGCGGCGCGGCACGCGTTGAGACCGCCGGTTTGGACGTCGTCGTGACCCTCCACCCATTGCAGGAACTGCGCTACCGAGCCTTGGAGTTCTCGGGTACCGCAACGGTGGAAACCGTGCTGGGCCAGCGCCAATCGGAATGCATGGCCGTATGGCTCGAAGCGTTGCCCGCCGCAAGCGACGACGCGGACTCTGTTGCGACGTCTGCCGTGCACTGCCGTCTTCCCCCTCATGTGGAAACTGCGGCGGGGTTGCCGGCCGTGCTCACCCTCACCTCGAGCCGCCAAGCCGACGTCATCGCCGTCCCACTCATCTACATCGGGCTGGACGCGACCGGGCAGGACTACATCGCCCGCATCCGGGAGGGCGCTGCTGTCGTTGACCGGGCCGTGGTGGTGGGAGTCACCGATGGGGTTCGCAGAGTCATCGCTGAGGGGCTGGAGTCCGGAGACGCGCTCATTCCCGTGTCCTCACCGTGAAGCGAGGCTGGAAACAGGTCATGGCCGATGACCCCGTGGTAGCCCTGGATCGTGTCAGTGTCCGCTACGACACCCCCAGCGGTTCGGTGCAGGGGCTTGAGGACGTGACGTTAAACGTCCGCCCGGCCACCTCGACGTCCGTGATGGGCCGGTCTGGGTCCGGAAAGTCAACGTTGGTCTCGGTGCTGTCCCTCCTCAGACGTCCGACCGCCGGTCGCGTCCTGATCGGGAACCGGGACGCCGGTGCGCTGTCGGACCCAGCGCTGTCCCGGCTGCGGGGCTCTGCTGTAGGGACCGTGTTCCAGAGTTTCCATCTCGATCCGGGGTTCACCGCCGAGACCAACGTGCTTCTGCCCTGGTACTTCAGCGGCGCCGTGCCCCGTCGTCGCGCTCGCGCCCGCGCTGCCCAGCTGCTGGAGGCACTGGGCATTCCGGAGCTGGCTCATCGGCACCCTTCGCAGATGTCGGGTGGGCAAAGGCAACGTGTAGCGATCGCCCGAGCCCTGTTTGCGGCTCCGCCTCTCCTGATTGCCGACGAACCTACCGGGAACCTGGACGAGGACACGGCGTCAGCGGTGGCGGACGCGCTGTACTCCCTGCCCGAGTCCTTGGGCACCGCCGTCGTCGTGGTCACTCACGACCCAGATATCGCCCGTAGGGCGGATCGTTGCATCACTCTCGCGCGTGGCCGTATAACGGCCGACGGGCACCCCGCTGCGCAGGTCCGGTGTTAACCGTGGCATGGCGGACCGTACGCCTGGCCGCCGCGGTCAACGCCCGTTCGAAGCTCAAGTTCGTCCTGCTCACCGTTCTCGTCACGATCAGTACTACCGTCTTCCTGGCCGTCTCGGAGCTCGCCAGGGCATCGACCGCCGACCTGACCGCGGCCATCGAGTCCGATCTGGGCGTGGCCGGCACATACAGTATCCAGCCTTCTCCCGAGCTCGGCCTAACTGTCGACCAGCAGCTACGGGCCGTGCAGGGAGCAGTCGCCCCGTTCACTGAGCGGGCACTTCAAGTAGCCGTTCACTTCCCGTCCGTCCAGCCGGAGTGCCCCCCGTTCGAGCAGTTCGGCGCGGTTTCCGCCGTAGTCCTCCTCGACGAAGCGGGCGGGCCGGCTCCGTTTCGCAACGGCGGTGTCAGCTTCACCGACGCCGACCTGTGCCTGGCGGGACTAGTCGTGCCCAACACGGCGCTTCGGGAGGCGACTCCTTATGAGGACAGGAGCTTCGGTGCCAATCTGGTCGTGGATCCGCTCTACGAGCAGCAGCTGCGCCTGTCGCAGCCCGAGCCACCGCAGTATGTCTTCGTCGTCACCACCGGCCTTGCGCAAGACCAGACTCTCGAGCTGAGCAGTGCACTCCACGAGGCCTTTGCCGACGCCGCCGCCCAGGCCTCCATCCGCACAGAGAACTCCGTCGTCGTCCTCAGGGAGGACTCCGGGGACCTCGTGCGCTCCGCTTCTGACGGGATCCAGCTGGTGTACGGCCTGATCGGCTGGGGCGTTCTTCTGATTGGTGGGATCGGGCTGCTTGTCGCCGAACTCATCGTGCTTCGGGACCGTACGTGGTTCTTCGGCCTGGCGCGCGCCGTCGGCGCACGGCGCTGGAACGTCGCCTGGCTCATCCTCGCCGACATCCTCATCATCATGGCTAGCGGCTTGGGTCTCACGCTAGCTCTGCTGTTGCTCACCTCCGGCTGGGTGACGCGGTTCGGGGAGACTGCCTTCCAGGTTGACCTAGCCATTCTGCGCCCGGCCGCCTTGCCCGGACTCGCGCTCGGGCTCACGTTCGTTCTGCTCCTCGGTGGTGCCTACCCGGCCTGGCGAGCCACCCGTCTGGACCCCCTCGACGTGCTGGAACGCGGCTAGGGCTAGGGGAGCCGGTTTGCGCCTGCGTCGCAAAGATCGTGACGCCGGACGACCCTGCCGGTCCACGGTCTGGTGTGCAGGTCCGTGCCCAACTCGTGCAGATCCCGTTCACAGCGCGCGCAGCCGGGCCTGCCGCAGCGCCCCGGGAACGTCCTCGACCTCGATGACGCGCATCCCCTCGGGGGCCGGTTCGACGTCCGCCCCGCCGCGGGGTACCACGGCGGCGGTGAACCCGAGCCGGGCGGCCTCGGCGAGACGGCGCTGCAGCCCGGTCACCGGCCGCACCTCGCCGGCGAGCCCGACCTCGCCGAAGGCCACCGTCCCGGCGGCCAGCGGCCGGTCCAGCACCGCGCCGGCCAGCGCCAGGGCAGTCGCCAGGTCGGCGGCCGGCTCCCCGAGGCGCACCCCGCCCACCGTGGCCACGTAGACGTCCTGGCCGGCGAGAGCCAGCCGGGCACGCCGGGTCATCACGGCGACGACCATCGCG
Organism: Quadrisphaera sp. GCM10027208; assembly: GCF_042658805.1. Taxonomy (NCBI): domain Bacteria; kingdom Bacillati; phylum Actinomycetota; class Actinomycetes; order Kineosporiales; family Kineosporiaceae; genus Quadrisphaera; species Quadrisphaera sp. GCM10027208. The sequence continues at coordinate 292,241 of NZ_JBHSRC010000001.1, read as the reverse complement.
ACGCGGGCGGAGTCCAGCCCGCTGACCGCACGGCGCGGGTTCGCCGCGGACGACGGCGCGACCAGCGCCTGCACCTCGGTCACCAGGGGACGGCGTCCCTCGAGGGTGACGGTCACGCAGGTGCCCGGCATGGGGGTGTCGCCGGAGGACAGGAACAGTCCGCTCGGGTCCGGCAGGCCGACGATCCCGGTGTCGGACAGGTCGAAGCAGCCGACCTCGTCGGTCGGCCCGTACCGGTTCTTCACGGCCCGCACCAGCCGGAGCCGGGAGTGCCGGTCGCCCTCGAACTGGCAGACGACGTCGACGAGGTGCTCGAGCACCCTCGGCCCGGCGATCGAGCCGTCCTTGGTCACGTGCCCGACGAGCAGGGTGGCCACGCCGCGCTCCTTGGCCACCCGGATGAGGGAGGCGGCGACCTCCCGGACCTGGGAGACGTTGCCGGCCGAGCCCTCCACCTCCGCCGAGGCGACCGTCTGCACCGAGTCGACGACCAGCAGGTCCGGGCGCACCTGCTCGATCTGCCCCAGCACGGCGCCCAGGTCGGTCTCGGCGGCCAGCATCAGCCGGGGCCGCAGCGCGCCGATCCGCTCGGCGCGCAGGCGCACCTGTGCCGCGGACTCCTCCGCGGACACGTACAGCACGGTGCGGCCGTCCTGGGCGGCCCGCGAGGCGACTTCCAGGACCAGCGTCGACTTGCCGACGCCGGGCTCCCCGGCCAGCAGGACGACGGCGCCAGGGACGAGGCCGCCACCCAGCACGCGGTCGAGCTCGGCCACCCCGGTCGGGCGGGCGCGGGCCGCGTCGACGTCCACCTCGGCGATGGGCCGGGCCGGGTTGCCCACCGGGGTGGCGGCCGGCGTCCGGGCCCTGGCGGCTCCGGTCTCCTCGACGGTGCCCCAGGCCTGGCACTCCCCGCACCGGCCCACCCACTTCGACGTCTCCCACCCGCACTCGGCGCAGCGGAAACCGGCTCGTGGGCGGGACGCCTTGCTCGTCATGGCGTCACCGTAGGTGGCGCCACCGACAGCGGTGACCGCTGTGCCGTCAGGACCAGTTCGCGACTGCCGCCGTCAGCCCGGCGTCGTGCGCCACCAGAGGTTCACGGCGTAGTCGACGCCGCTGCCGGGGTGCTCGGCGAGGATCTCCTCGGCCAGCGCGGGGGTGAACTCGATCCGGACGACGGCCTCGAACACCGCCCGGTCCGGCATCTCCCAGCGGATGTCGAGCGACTCGCGCTGCCAGCCGCGCCGGGCCCAGAACCGCTCGACGGCGGCCGGGTCGTACCCGGGCAGCGCACGCCGGAACCAGGCCCCGAACGTCGAGCGGGTCGCGTCGTTGTCGACGACGAACGCCGTACCGCCGCGGCGCAGCACCCGGTCCAGCTCGGCGAGGCCGGGCTCGCAGCCGGGCCCGAAGAAGTACGCCCACCGCGCGTGCACGACGTCCACCGAAGCGTCCGGCAGCGGCAGGGTCTGGGCGGTCCCGGCGAGCACCTGCACCGTGGGCAGGTCGCGCACCCGGTGCCGGGCCCGGGCGAGCAGCGGAGGGTGCGGTTCCACCCCGACCACCCGGGCGGCGTCCGCCGCGAAGTACGGCAGGTGGAACCCGGTGCCGCAGCCGACGTCGAGGAGCACCTGCCCGGCCCAGTCGTGCCGGGCGCGCATCGCCGCCTCGATCACCCCGTCCGGGTCGACGCCCCGGTTCTCCGCCTCGTAGACGTCCGGGTGGTCCCAGATGTTCGGGCTCGGGACCGTGCCCGGCAGCCTCACCGTCGCGTGCCCGGCCGGCTCACGGCCGCCGGGCCTCGCCGCGGGCGGCGGCGGTGGCCGGGTGCACGTACAGCGGCAGGCTGCGACGGCGCGGGCGCAGCGCCTCGCAGTGCCGGACGATCTCCGCGTACGCGGCGTCCCCGACCAGCTCGCGCAGCTCGGCCTCGCTGGAGCGGTAGATCGGCACCGCGGCGACGTGCGCCTCGGGGCTGCCGGTGCAGTACCAGTCGAGGTCGTGACCGCCCTCGCCCCAGCCCCGGCGGTCGTACTCGCCGATGCTCACCTCCAGGTAGCTGGTCCCGTCCGGGCGCTCGACGGTCCGGTAGGTCCGGCGCAGCGGCAGCTGCCAGCACACGTCGGGCTTCGTCTCCACGTAGGACACGCCGCGCCGGGCGGCCAGGTGGTGCAGCGCGCAGCCGTACCCGCCGGGGAAGTCCGGGTCGTTGAGGAACACGCAGGCGCCGTCGACGACGCGGGTCTTGCGGGCGCCGTCCTCGTCGACCTCGACCCAGCCGCCGGCCCGCCGCCGCCCGGCGTCCCGGCGCTGCCAGGTGGCGTCGTCCAGCTCGCGCACCCAGCGCCCCACCCGGCGCTCGTCGTCGGTGTCGGAGAAGTGCGCCCCGAGCGTGCAGCAGCCGTCGGCTGGCCGGTCGGCGAAGATCCCGCGGCACCCGCGGCCGAACACGCAGGTCCAGGACGACGTCAGCCAGGTGACGTCGACCCGGAACACCTGGGGCGCCGGTCCGGCGTCCGGGTCGTGCTCGGGATCGGGGAACTCCACCCACAGCCGGGGTACGTCGAGCGGGGTCTCGGCCATCCCGGCAGGGTACGGCGCGACGAGCCGGCGGGACCGGCGGCCCCGGCGCGGGCCCGGCAGGGCTAGCGTCGCTCGGTATGCGGCTCGGCGTGCTGGACGTGGGCTCCAACACCGTCCACCTGCTCGTCGTCGACGCCTACCCCGGAGCGCACCCGTGGCCGGCTACGTCGCACAAGCGGACGCTGCGCCTCGCCGAGCACCTCGACGCCGCCGGGTCGGTCCGCTCGGACGGCGTGGACGCGCTGGCCACGTTCGTCGCCGAGGCCGCGGAGGTCGCCGAGGAGCAGGGCTGCCAGGAGCTGCTCGCCTTCGCCACCTCCGCCGTCCGCGAGGCCTCCAACGGCGAGGCCGTGCTCAGCGCCGTCCGGCAGCGGACCGGGGTCGACCTCCAGGTGCTCCCCGGGGACGACGAGGCCCGGCTGACCTTCCTCGCCGCGCGTCGCTGGTTCGGCTGGTCGGCGGGCCGGTTGCTCGTGCTCGACATCGGCGGCGGCTCGCTGGAGCTGTCGATTGGCATCGACGAGGAGCCGGACGTCGCGTTCAGCCTGCTGCTCGGCGCCGGTCGTCTCACCCGCGAGCGGCTGCGGCACGACCCACCGCACCCGCGCGAGGTCAAGGACCTGCGCCGCCTCGTGCGCGCCGAGGTCGCCGAGATCGTCCGCCCGCTGCGCAAGCCCGGCACGCCGGACCTCGTCGTCGGCTCCAGCAAGACGTTCCGGTCCCTGGCCCGGGTGGCCGGCGCGGCCCCGAGCAGCGAGGGCCTCTACGTCCAGCGGGTGCTGCGCCGAGACGACCTGGCCGCACTGGTGCCCCGGCTGGCCCGGATGCCCGCTGCCGAGCGGGCGCGGCTGCCCGGGGTGTCCGTGGAGCGGGCACCGCAGCTGCTCGCCGGCGCCGTCGTCGCCGAGGCGGCGATGGACCTGCTCGAGGTGCCCGTACTGCGGATCTGCCCGTGGGCCCTGCGCGAGGGGATCATCCTGCGCCGGATCGACCGGATGGCCGCGGGACGCTGAGCTGCGGAGGTATCTACCCTTGGCGGTCGTGGACCCGAGCCAGCAGGGGCGCCCGGTGCGGACGCCGGACGTACCGGTGACCCTGTCCACCGCCTCGGTGTACCCGCTGCCCTGCCCGGAGGCCTTCGCGGCCGCCGCCCGCCTGGGGTACGACGGCGTCGAGGTCATGGTCTGGAACGACCCGGTGAGCCAGGACCCGGAGGCGCTGCGGCGGCTGTCCCGGCACTACGGCGTCCCGGTGCTCTCCGTGCACGCGCCCACCCTGCTGCTCACCCAGCGGGTCTGGGGCCGGGAGCCGTGGGGCAAGGTCACCCGGTCGGTGCGGATGGCCGGCGAGCTCGGCGCCTCCACCGTCGTCGTCCACCCGCCGTTCCGCTGGCAGCGTGAGTACGCGGCCGGTTTCGTCGACGGCATCGCCGAGGTCCAGCAGGGCACGGACGTCGCCGTGACCGTCGAGAACATGTACCCGTGGCGGGCCGGGACCCGGGAGGTGATGGCCTACGCACCCGGGTGGGACCCCACCGAGCACGCCTACGAGCACGTCACCCTCGACCTGTCGCACACCGCGACGGCGTCCGTCGACGGGTTGGTCATGGCCCGGGCGCTCGGTGGCCGGCTGCGCCACCTGCACCTCGCGGACGGCGTCGGCCTGGCCCGCGACGAGCACCTGGTGCCCGGGCGCGGCACGCAGCCCGCTGGCGAGGTGCTCGAGCACCTCGCCGAGATCTCCTTCACCGGCACGGTCGTCGTCGAGGTCAGCACCCGCCGGGCGCGTTCGGCGGCGGAGCGGGACGACGACCTGGCCGAGTCCCTGGCGTTCGCCCGGCTGCACCTGGCCGCCCCCGCGGCGAGCGACCCGGCCGGGCGCTGACGCCGGCGCCCGCCGGTCCCCGCGTACCCTGCGGCGCATGCTCGACAACGCGCTGCGCACGGTGCTGCTGCAGGCCGCCCGCAGCCCCGGGGTGCGCACGGTGGTGGAACGCGCCCCCGGCTCGCGCGCGGTGGTGCGCCGCTTCGTCCCCGGCACCGGCTCCGAGCACGCCGTGGAGGCGTCCCGCGACCTGCTCGCCGGCGGGGTGCGGGTCACCGTCGACCACCTCGGCGAGGACACCACCGACCGCGCCCGGGCGGACGCCGTCCGGGACGCCTACACCGCCCTGCTCGGCCGGCTCGCCGACGCCGGGCTCACCGCGGACGGCGCGGTCGAGGTGTCGGTGAAGCTGTCCGCCGTCGGGCAGGCGCTGGGCCCGGACGGTCCCGCGGTGGCGACCGCGGCCGCCCACGCGATCTGCGAGGCCGCCGCTGCGGCCGGGACGACGGTCACCCTCGACATGGAGGACCACACGACGACCGACGCCACCCTGGAGACCCTGCGCACCCTGCGGGCGGACTTCCCGTGGGTGGGCGCCGTCCTGCAGGCGTACCTGCGCCGCACCGAGGGGGACTGCCGGGACCTGGCCACCGCCGGGTCGCGCGTCCGGCTCTGCAAGGGCGCCTACGACGAGCCGGCGTCGGTGGCGTTCCAGGACAAGCACGAGGTCGACCGTTCCTACGTGCGCTGCCTCACGGTGCTCATGGCCGGGCCCGGCTACCCGATGGTGGCCACCCACGACCCCCGGCTCATCGACATCGCCGGGGCGCTCGCCGTCCGGCACGGGCGGGGCCAGGGCGGTTACGAGTTCCAGATGCTCTACGGGGTCCGGCCGGACGAGCAGCGGCGCCTGGCCGCGACCGGTGAGACCGTCCGGGTCTACCTGCCGTACGGGCAGGACTGGTACGGCTACTTCATGCGGCGGCTGGCGGAGCGGCCCGCCAACGTCGGGTTCTTCCTGCGGTCGCTGATGACGAGAGGATGACGGTGGGCGACAACGGCACGGTCGCGGTGCTCGGCGCCGGGGTGATGGGGGAGACCCTCGTCTCGGGGCTGCTGCGCGCCGGGTGGAGCAGCGACGACATCGTGATCACCGAGCGGCGGCCCGAGCGCGCTGCCGAGCTCGCCGAGCGCTACGGCGTCCGGGTGCTCGACAACGCCGGGGCCGCGGCGCTGGCGGACACCGTCGTCCTCGTCGTCAAGCCGCAGGACATGGCGGCCCTGCTCGAGGAGATCGCCGGGGCACTGCGGCCCGGCGCCCTCGTCGTGTCCATCGCCGCCGGGATCTCGACCGCGTTCGTGGAGTCCCGGCTGCCGGCGGGCACCCCGGTCGTGCGGGTGATGCCGAACACCCCGGCGCTCGTCGACGAGGGGATGGCCGCGGTCAGTCCCGGTGCGCACTGCGACGAGGAGCACCTGCAGCGAGCCGAGGCGATGCTGCGGGCCACCGGGCGGGTGCTGCGGGTGCCCGAGCACCACCAGGACGCGGTCACCGCCATCTCCGGCTCCGGGCCGGCGTACATCTTCTACGTCGTCGAGGCGATGATCGAGGCCGGCGTGCTGCTCGGCCTGCCCCGGGCGACCGCGACCGAGCTCGTCGTCCAGACCCTCTACGGCGCGGCGACGATGCTGCGCGAGACCGGCGAGCACCCGACCGTCCTGCGCGAGCAGGTGTCGAGCCCGGCCGGGACGACGATGGCCGCGTTGCGCCAGCTCGACGACCACAAGGTGCGGGCCGCGTTCCTCACCGCGATGGAGGCTGCCCGGGACCGCTCCCGCGAGCTGTCCTCCGGCAGCGCCTGACCGCCCCTCACCACCCCCTCGTGATCATGCAATCCCGCCACCCTGCACGACCACTCTGCCCGCTTCCAGAATGCTGGGTTGTTGGCGCGACACGCCGGCAGAAGGGTGACGGACGCAGCATTCCGTGAGGGGGCGTGGTCGGCGTCGTCCCGGGTCGGCTGGTCGGGGGGTGGCGGAACTGCATGATCACGAAGGGGGGGGTTCGGCCCTCCGCTCACGGGCGGGCCGCGAACCGCTCGATGAGCTCGGTGTGCCCGGAGACGATGAGGGTGTCGTGCGCGGTGACCATCGTGTCGGGCAGCGCGTAGGTGAAGTCCTGCCCCGGTGACTTCACCCCGACGATCGTGACGCCGTACTTGCGGCGCACGTTCGACTCGGCGAGCGTGAACCCCTGGGTCTCCTTCGGCGGCCTCATCTTCACGATCGCGAAGCCGTCGTCGAACTCGATGTAGTCGAGCAGCTTGCCGCTGACGAGGTGAGCGACCCGCTCGCCGGCGTCCGCCTCCGGGTAGACGACGTGGTGGGCGCCGATCCGCTCGAGGATCCGGCCGTGGGACGGCGTGATGGCCTTGGCCCAGATCTGCTTGACGTCCAGGTCGACGAGGTTCGCCGTCGCCAGCACGGAGGCCTCGATGGAGGTCCCGATACCGACGACTGCGATCGGGAAGTCCTCGACGCCGAGCTGGCGCAGCGCGTCGATGCTCGTCGCGTCGGCCTCCACGACGTGGGTGAGCCGGCCGGACCACTCCTGGACCAGGTCGGGGTTGCGTTCCACGGCGAGCACCTCGTGCCCCAGCCGGTTCAGCGCGTCGGCGATGGCGCTGCCGAACCGTCCCAGTCCGACGACCAGCGCGGCGTCCTCGTGCAGCCTCTTGTCAGCCAATGATGGGCCTCTCCTCCGGTAGCCGGAACATCCTGCGGCGCTCCCGCAGGGCGAGGGCGGCGGCGAGCGTCATCGTGCCGGTCCGCCCGATGAACATCGTCGCGGTCAGCAGGTACTTCGCGCCGTCGGGCAGGTCACCGGTGATACCGGTGGACAGCCCACAGGTCGCGAACGCCGAGATGGTCTCGAACAGCGCACGGTCCAGCGTGTGGTTCGTCATCGCCATGAGGCCGATCGTCGACAGCAGGACGACCGTGGCGCCGACGAGCAGAACCGTGACGGCGATCCGGATGCTTCCGGCGGGCACCCGCCGGCGGAAGCCCTCGACGTCGACGTCTCCCCGGGCCTCCGCGACGACGGCGAGGACGAGCACTGCCAACGTCGTCACCCGGATACCGCCCGCGGTCGACGCGCTGCCGCCGCCGATGAACATGAGCGCGTCGGTGACCAGCCACGACTCGGGGTTCATCGCCCCGGTCTCCACCGTGGAGAAGCCCCCGGAACGTGGCATCACGGCCAGGAACAGCGTCGCGAGCAGCCGCTCCCCGACGTCCAGGCGGGCCAGGGTGGCGGTGTTGCGCCACTCCATGGCGCCCAGGACGACGAACGCGAGGACCAGCAGCACCGTCGTCGCGGTGAGGGTGATCTTGGTGTGGAGGTCCCACTCGCGCGGCCGCCAGGAGCGCAGGACGACGAGCAGGACGGGGAACCCGAGGCTGCCGACGAACACGCCCGCGGCCATCGGGAGCACGAACCACGGGTCGCCGACGAACTCCTGGAGGCCCTCGGGGTGGGCGATGAAGCCGACGTTGTTGAAGGACGAGACCGCGTAGAACACGCCGTGCCAGCTGGCTTGGGCGAGAGGCTCGCCGAGGGCCAGGAAGCGCGAGGTGAGGACGACGAAGAGCACCGCCTCGATGCTGAGCGAGACGATGAGGATGGTGCGCAGCAGGGAGCCGACCTCGCCGAGCCGCAACGCCTTCGTCTCGCTCGCGGCGATGAGCCGGGTCCGCAGACCGAGCCGGCGCGAGACCGCAACGCCGAGGATCGACGCCAGGGTGAGCACGCCGATGCCGCCGACCTGCATGGCGACGAGCAGCACCCCCTCGCCGAACGGCGAGAAGTACTCCGGGATGTTGACGGTCGTGAGTCCGGTGACACACACCGCGGACGTGGCCACGAACAGTGCGTCGGCCAGGGGGGCGGGCTGCCCGCTCTCGGTGGCGAACGGCAGGGAGAGCAGGGCGGTGAAGAAGGCGATGACGAACACGAACACCGTGAGCGCCAGCCGGGCCGGGGAGGACCGAGCCGCGTCGTCGATGGTGTCCCGCCACCACAGCGCGCCGAAGCGGCGCCCGCTGGAGCGCCCGCTGCGGCGCGCCGGACGCTGCCGCGGGTGCGTCTCGGCGGACGTCATGGCTGGTACTCCTCGCAGACCGGGACCGGCGGCACCCACCGGCGCGCCGACGCTACCGCCACGCGGCGGCGCGGGCAGGCAGGCGGCACCGCGTGGCAGGTGGGGCGGTAGCGTCACGTCATGGCGAGTGGCGCGCGTGTGGTCTGGGAGCCGGCGTTCGCCCGGTACGACTTCGGTCCGACGCACCCGATGGCCCCGGTGCGACTCGAGCTCACAGCACGGCTCTGCGAGGCTCTCGGTCTCTTCGACGTCCCTGGCGTGCGAGTCGCGGGGGCGGACGCCGCACCCGACGAGCTGCTCCGAACGGTCCACGAGGCGACGTACGTCGAGGCTGTGCGCGCGGTGTCCCAGGACCCCACTCTCGTCGACCTCGACCACGGCATCGGCACCGACGACGATCCGGGGTTCGCGGGGATGCACGAGGCGAGCGCCCGGGTGGTCAGCGGCACCGTCGAGTGCGTCGAGGAGGTGTGGTCCGGTGAGGTGCTCCACGCCGTGAACTTCTCCGGCGGCCTGCACCACGCGATGCCCGACCGGGCAAGCGGGTTCTGCGTCTACAACGACGTCGCCGTGGGGATCCGGCGGCTGCTGGAGGCCGGGGCCCGCAAGGTCGCCTACGTCGACGTCGACGTCCACCACGGGGACGGCACGCAGGCGGTGTTCTGGGACGACCCCCGGGTGCTCACCGTGTCGGTGCACGAGACGGGGCGGATGCTGTTCCCCGGTACCGGCTTCCCCGACGAGATCGGAGGGTCCGGCGCCGAGGGGTCGGCGGTCAACGTCGCGCTGCCGCCCGGCACCGGGGACGGCGGGTGGTTGCGGGCCGTGCACGCCGTCGTCCACCCGGTGGTGCGCGCCTTCGGACCCGACGTGCTCGTCACCCAGCACGGTTGTGACACGCACTTCCTCGACCCGCTGGCACACCTGGCGGTCTCCCTGGACGCCCAGCGCGTCGCGGCCGAGTCCCTCCACCGGTTGGCGCACGAGGTGTGCGACGGGCGGTGGGTGGCGACGGGTGGGGGCGGGTACGAGCTGGTGGACGTCGTCCCCCGGGCGTGGTCCCACCTCGTCGGGATCGCCGCCCACGCTCCGGTGGACCCGGCGACACCGGTGCCGCAGGAGTGGCTCGACTACGTCCGGGTGCGGCTCGGGCGGCAGGGCCCGTTGCGGATGACGGACGGTCGGGACCCGTGGTGGCGGGGCTGGGAGATCGGCTACGACCCGGAGGACGCCGTCGACCGTGCCGTGATGGCGACCCGCAAGGCGGTGTTCCCGCTGTACGGTCTCGACCCCTGGTTCGACTGACCCGGCCGGGGGACGGTCGTCGTCCGCTGACTTCCCACCGGTCACAGCAGCCCCTAGGGTGTGCGCTCTGGGACACGGGTGGGCGTGCAGGCATGGTGCCGGCGCGGCCGAGGCCGTGCTGGCGAAGGACCGGGTGCGAGATGGCGTCTGACCGAGACCTCAACGAGGTGCGGTTTCTCACTGTCGCCGAGGTGGCGGCGATCATGCGCGTGTCCAGGATGACCGTGTACCGGCTGGTGCACTCCGGTGAGCTGCCCGCCGTCCGGGTCGGCCGCTCGTTCCGGGTGCCCGAGCAGGCGGTGGACGACTACCTGCGGCACTCCTTCGTCGACACCGCCTGAGGTTCGTCGGCACCGCCTGAGGTTCGTCGGCACCGCCTGACCGGCGTCGCCGGAGGCTGCCGTCGTCCGCGGACGGTAGGCTGCTCCTGGACCAGGCGGATGCCGGACGCTGCAGGACAGAGCGGCGCGCGCCTGCCGGAGACAAAGCCGGCACCCGGTGGGTGCCCAGACCGACTGTGAGGAACCGCGTGGGCTCCGTCATCAAGAAGCGCCGCAAGCGCATGGCGAAGAAGAAGCACCGCAAGCTGCTGCGCAAGACACGCCACCAGCGCCGTAACAAGAAGTAGCGTCCGGCCGGGTACCCGGCCGGACGTCGACGCCCGTCACGCCCCGTCGTGGCGGGCGTCGTGGCACAGGGAGGACAGCATGGCGGACGTCGTCCTGGTCACCGGGGTGTCCCGGTACCTCGGCGGCCGCTTCGCCTCGATGCTCTCGCGCGACCCCGGCATCTCCCGCGTGATCGGCGTGGACGTCGTCCCGCCTCCGCACGACATCGGGGCTGCGGAGTTCGTCCGCGCCGACATCCGGAACCCGGTGATCGCCAAGGTGATCGCCCGCGCAGAGGTCGACACCGTCGTCCACATGAACGTCATCGCCACCCCCACCTCGGCCGGCGGGCGGGCGTCGATGAAGGAGATCAACGTCATCGGCACCATGCAGCTGCTGGCCGCCTGCCAGAAGGCGGCCAGCCTGCGACGCCTCGTCGTGAAGTCCACTGCCGGGGTGTACGGGGCCAGCCCGCGCGACCCGGCGCTGTTCACCGAGGACATGGGCCCGAAGGTGATGCCCCGCACGGGCTGGGCCAAGGACTCGGTCGAGGTGGAGGGCTACGTGCGCGGGTTCTCCCGTCGCCGGTCCGACGTCGACGTCGCGGTCCTGCGGCTCGCCAACTTCATCGGTCCGCGCGTGCGCACGGCGCTGACCGACTACTTCGAGCTGCCGGTGGTGCCCACCGTGCTGGGATTCGACCCGCGGTTCCAGGTGGTTCACGAGGACGACGGGCTTGAGGCGCTGCGGCTGGCGACCCTCGGTGACGTCACCGGCTTCCTCAACGTGGCGGGCGACGGGTTCGTCACCGTCCACCAGGCCGTCCGGATGGCGGGGCGTCCTGCGCTTCCCGTCGCTGCCCCGCTGATGTCGGCGCTGGGCTCGGCGGTGCGCTCCGCCGGGCTGCTCGACTTCACCCCTGACCAGGTCCGGTTCCTCTCCTACGGCCGCGGTCTGGACACCACTCGGATGCGCGCCGACCTGGGGCTCGAACCGAGGTGGACGACGAAGGAGGCGGTCGAGGACTTCGTCCGGTCCCGCCACCTGAGCGGGCCGCTGTCGCCGGCCGTGGTCGAGGTGGCCGAGCGGACCGTGCTGTCCACCGTGTCCCCGGCCCTGCGCCGGGCGCAGTCGTTGGTGGAGGCGGTGCGTGGTGCCTGACGCGCGGGTGCTCCCGTTCGGGGCGGACGCCGTGGCCGTCGGCGCGGCGCGCGCCGGGGACGAGCGGGTCCGACGCCGACGCCGCACCACCCCGCTCATCCAGGGCCCGGCGGCCGCCGAGCACGCCTCGGCGGAGCCGGCCGCCTCGGCGTCCGAGCCCCCAGCGGCCGAGCACGAGGACCGCCGGGCCCGGTTGCGCCGGGAGGCCGAGGACGTCGGCCACCGGCTGGCCGAGGAGCTGCGTGAGGCGCCGACTCCGAACGAAGTGGAGGAGTACCTCGCCCGGTCCCTGGCCTTCCTGCGCCGACGGCTGACCGGCGACTACACGATCGACGACTTCGGCTTCGACGCCGAGCTGACCGACTCCGTGCTGCTGGGGCTGCTGCGGCCGCTGTACCGCCGGTGGTTCCGCGTCGAGGTCCGGGGGATCGAGAACATCCCCCGGACCGGTAGTGCGCTCGTCGTCGCGAACCACTCCGGGACCGTCGCGCTGGACTCCCTGATGACCCTCGTCGCGGTGCATGACGAGCACCCGGCGCACCGCCACCTCCGGATGCTCGGCGCCGACCTCGTGTTCGCCACCCCGTTCATCGGTGAGCTGGCCCGCAAGACCGGGTCCACGCTCGCGGCGAACGCCGACGCCGAGCGGTTGCTGTCCCGGGGCGAGCTCGTCGGCGTCTGGCCGGAGGGCTTCAAGGGTGTCGGCAAGCACTTCAGCGAGCGGTACAGGCTGCAGCGGTTCGGGCGCGGGGGGTTCGTCTCCGCCGCGCTGCGCACCGGGGCCCCGATCGTGCCGTGCTCGATCGTGGGGGCCGAGGAGATCTACCCCATCCTCGCGACGATGCCCACGCTGGCGCGGCTGCTCGGCCTGCCGTACGTGCCGGTCACCCCGACGTTCCCGTGGCTGGGTCCGCTCGGGCTCGTCCCGCTGCCGACGAAGTGGCTCATCGAGTTCAGCGAGCCGGTGGCGACCGACGAGTACCCCGAGGGCGCGGCGGACGACCCGATGCTCGTGTTCGACCTCACCGACCAGGTCCGCGAGACCATCCAGCAGACCCTCTACTCCCTGCTCGTGCAGCGCCGTTCCGTCTTCTTCTAACCCCTCCGTGACTTCTTCCAACCCCTCCGTGACTTCTTCCAACCCCTCCGTGATCATGCAATCCCGCCACCCACCGGCTGCCGGCCGGGCTCGCAGAATGCTGGGTTGGTGGCGCGACACGCCGGTCACGATGTGCTGAGCACAGCATTCTGTCACCGGGGCTGGGGTGGCGGGATTGCATGATCACCGGGGGGTGGGGTGGCGGGATTGCATGATCACCGGGGGGGAGGGGAGGGGTTGGGGTGGGGGGTCAGGGCTTGTCGGTGAGGAGCCGGCGGGCACGCCGGCGACGGGCCAGCGCCGTCGCGGCACCTGCGACCAGGCCTCCTGCGCCGAGGGTGGGCACCCCGACCCGCGCCACCCGGCGGCCCCGCCGGTAGTCCCGGATCTCCCAGCCTCGCTGTCGGGCGACCGCCCGTAGCCGCTTGTCCGGGTTCACCGCGACCGGGCGCCCGACGACGGACAGCAGCGGCAGGTCGTTGGCCGAGTCGCTGTAGGCGGCGCAGGCGGCCAGGTCCAGCCCCTCCCGCTCAGCCAGGGCACGCACCGCCCGGGCCTTGGCCTCCCCGTGCAGCACCTCGCCGACGAGGCGGCCGGTGTAGACGCCGTCCTCCTGCTCGGCGACGGTGCCCAGCGCGCCGGTGAGGCCGAGCCGGCGCGCAATCACCTCGGCCACCTCGGCCGGGGTGGCGGTGACCAGCCAGACTCGCTGGCCGGCCGCGAGGTGGGCACGGGCCAGCTCGCGGGTACCCGGCCAGACCTTGCGCCGGATGACCTCGTCGTAGATCTCCTCCCCGAGGGCGGTGAGCTCGGCGACCGAGCGCCCGGCGACCAGCTCGAGGGCGCGCTGCTGGGCGTCGGCGACGTGGCCGAGGTTCTCCCCTCGGACGACGAAGGACAGCTCCTGCCACGCAGAGCGAAGGATGTCGCGGAAGCGGAACATCCGGCGCCGGTACATCCCCCGGGCCAGGTAGAACAGGCTGGCGCCGCGGACGACGGTGTTGTCGACGTCGAAGAACGCCGCCGCGACCGGGTCCGGGTCCGGGATGCGGGGCTCGGCGGTCGACGCACTGGCAGCGGACGCGCGGGCGGCCTGGGACGCCGCGTCCCGGACCCGGGTGCGCCGGGTTCGCCACAGCTCCATCGGCCTCAGCGTAGGCGGCGGACAGTCAGCTCCGCACGGCTCGCAGGACATCCGCGAAGCGCAGCGCCTGCTGGACCGGGTCGCCGGCCGGCGCTGTGCCCGGACCGGCCGCCGCGGCGGCCGCCCGGCGGCGGAGCAGCTCCTCGGGGGACGGCGGGGGCGGCGGGGTCGGTCGGGCGCGGCCCGTCGTCCCCGACCCGGACGACGTCCCCGACCCGGACGACGTCCCCGACCGGGTCGAGGGCGCGGTCGCCGTCCCGGACCCCGACGAGCCGCCGGACCGGCCGGTTGCCGCGCCGTCTCCCGGGGCCGGCTTCGCCGCCGCCGTCGCGCCGGCCGGGGCCCGGAACACCTCGGTGACCCACAGCCGCCCACCCGACTCGACGACGGCCACGCCGACCTCGGTGTAGTCCCTGTCCAGCACGTTGGCGCGGTGGGAGGGCGAGTCCATGAACGCCCGGTGGATGGTCGCGGCGTCCGGGCCGTACCCGACGTTCTCCCCGACGTAGCGGTACCCCGAGACCTGGGAGGCCAGCGCCGGGTTGTGGGCGAGCGTGCCACTGGCTGCCATCTGTCGGCTCCACGCCGCCGCTACCGAGGTCAGGTCGCTCCGGCTGGACAGGGCCGGCAGCCCGGCCGAGGCCCGCGCCGAGTTGATCATCGAGACGAAGGCGCTCCCGGAGGCGTGCGCGGTCGGCGCCAGCAGCAGCCCGGTGGCGCCGATGAGCGCCAGGAGCAGCGCCAGCGCGACGCCGGAGGCGGTCACTCGACGAGTCACGGGGCGCTCCTTCAGGCTGATGGGTCACACGACATACACGTTCCGTATCGGTCTGATCACGCTGAGGCTTGAGCCGGATCGCCCGAGCTCGCCCCCGGGGCGGCGACGTGCCACCCTTGGCCGGTGCCTGCCGTCGTCCGAGTCGAGCTGCTGACCCGACCGGGCTGCCACCTGTGCGACGACGCCCGCGCGGTGGTCCGCCGGGTCGCCGAGCAGACCGGGGTCGGGTGGCAGGAGCGCTCCGTCGACGAGGACGCGGTCCTGCTCGCGGAGTACTCCGAGCTGGTCCCGGTGGTGCTCGTCGACGGCCGGCGGCACGCGTACTGGACCGTCGACGCGGACCGTCTGCGCGCTGCGCTGACCGGCCCACGCCGCGGGCCGACCTGGCTCCGCCGGTAGCGCCGGACCCCCTGACGCCGCCTGCCGGGGCCCCGCTATGCTCCGGCGACTTTGTGCGTGCGTTCACAAACGCCTACGCTGGGACGTCTCCAGTCTTCGTTGCCTCCCTGCTGCTAGGAGCCGGCGCACGCCGTGACCGTCGTCCCCACCGCCACCACTCGCCGCCGTCCGCCGACCGCCTCCCGCGGCGTGCCCGACGCGACGGTCGCGAGACTGCCGGTGTACCTGCGGGCACTGACCACGCTCGCTGCCAAGGGTGTGGCGACGGTGTCCTCCCAGGCGCTCGCCGAGGCAGCCGGGGTCGGCCCGGCCAAGCTCCGCAAGGACCTGTCGTACCTGGGGTCCTACGGCACCCGCGGGGTCGGCTACGAGGTGGACCACCTCATGTTCCAGATCTCCCGGGAGCTGGGCCTGACCCAGGACTGGCGGGTCGTGATCGCCGGGATCGGCAACCTCGGGCACGCGCTGGCCAACTACGGCGGCTTCCTGTCCCGTGGCTTCACCGTGGCGGCACTGCTCGACGCCGACCCGGACGTCGTCGGTGAGCACGTCGCCGGGCTCAAGGTCAGCCACGTCGACGACCTCGAGGACGTCGTCCGCTCGACCGGGGCACGGATCGGCGTGCTGGCCACCCCGGCCGGCGCCGCCCAGCCGCTGTGCGACCGGATGGTCGCGGCCGGCATCACCGCCATCCTCAACTTCGCCCCGGTCGTGCTGCAGGTCCCGGCGGGCGTCGAGGTCCGCAAGGTGGACCTGTCCACCGAGCTGCAGATCCTCGCCTTCCACGAGCAGCGCAAGGCGGCCGCGGACGCCGTCCGCGGGATGGCGGTGGCACCGTGAGCGTGCTCGTCATGGGCCTGTCCCACCACACCGCGCCGCTGGACCTCATCGAGCGCGCCGCCCTGGACGCCCACGGCACCCGAGAGCTGTCCCGCACCGTCGCCGCGGGGGAGTACGTGCACGAGACCGTTGTGCTCGCGACGTGCAACCGGCTCGAGGTGTACGCCGCGGTCAGCACCTTCCACGGCGGGGTCGCCGACGTCGGCTCCGCGCTCGCCGACCGGATCGGCGTCCCGCTGGAGGACCTCACCGAGCACCTCTACGTCCACTACGCCGACCGTGCCGTCCAGCACCTGTTCGAGGTGGCCTGCGGACTCGACTCGATGGCCGTGGGAGAGTCCCAGGTGCTCGGCCAGGTGCGGGCGGCGCTGCGCCGCGGCCAGGAGGACGGCACCGTCGGGCGCACCCTGGACCCCCTGCTGCAGCACTCGCTGCGGGTCGGCAAGCGGGCCCACACCGAGACCGGCCTCGACCACGCTGGTCACTCCCTCGTCGAAGCGGGCCTGGCCGACGTCGAGCAGGTCGTCGGGCCGCTGGAGCAGGCACGGACCCTCGTCGTCGGCGCCGGCGCGATGAGCGCCCTCGCCGCCACCACCCTGCAGCGGATGGGCGCGACCTCGGTGACGATCGCCAACCGGACCGCCGCCCGCGCCGCCCGCCTCGCCGAGGCCGTGGGCGGCGACTGGCTCACCCTCGAGGACGCCGACGCCCTCGCCGACGCCGTCGCCGACGCTGACGTCGTCCTGTCGTGCACCGGCGCCGTCGGCTACGTCCTGACCGAGGCGCTGCTGCGCGAGGCGAACCGTCGCCGCGGCGGCGCACCGCAGCTCGTCCTCGACCTGGGCCTGCCGCGGGACGTCGACCCGGGGGCCGCCCGGCTGCCCGGGGTCCGTCTCGTCGCCCTGCGCGACCTGGGGGAGCGCCTGGCCGGTACCGCGACCGGTGACGGGATCGAGGCCGCCCGGGCGATCGTCGCGCAGGAGGTGGACGCCTACCTCGCCGAGCAGCGGGCCGCCGAGGTGACGCCGACCGTCGTCGCCCTGCGCGGGTTCGCGCGCGAGGTCGTCGGCGCCGAGCTCGACCGGCTGCGCCAGCGGCTCGGCGACGACCTCGACCCGCAGACGGAGGCCGAGGTCGCCCAGACGGTGAACCGCGTCGTCGACAAGCTCCTGCACACCCCGACCGTCCAGGTCAAGCGGCTCGCCGCGACCGAGCCCGGCGGCGCCTCGTACGCCGCGGCGCTGCGCGAGCTGTTCGGGCTCGACATCAGCGGCGTGGCCACCGTGAGCGACGTGCTGCGCTCGGCGCCGCCGGCGCCCGCGACGACGCGGGAGGGGGACGCGTGAGCGGCGCCCGTCCGCTGCGCCTGGGCACCCGCCGCTCGGTGCTGGCCCGCAGCCAGTCCGAGCAGGTGGCGGCTGCCCTGCGTGCGGCCACCGGCCGCGACGTCCACCTCGTCGAGGTCGTCACGGCCGGTGACACCTCCACCGCGTCCCTGTCGTCCATCGGTGGTACGGGCGTCTTCGTCTCCGCGCTGCGGGAGGCGCTGCTCGCCGGGCAGGTCGACCTCGCGGTCCACTCCCTCAAGGACCTGCCGACGGCACCGGCGGACGCCCTCGTGCTCGCTGCCGTCCCCGCCCGGGAGGACCCGCGGGACGTCCTCGTCGCTCGCGGCGGCGCCACCCTCGGCGAGCTCGGTGCCGGCGCCCGGGTCGGTACCGGATCCCCACGTCGCGCGGCACAGCTGCGCGCCCTCGGTCTGGGCCTCGAGGTCGTCGACGTCCGCGGCAACGTCGACACCCGGCTCCGCCTCGTCGCCGACGGCCGCCTCGAGGCCGTCGTCCTGGCCCGGGCCGGGCTGCTGCGGGTCGGCCGGGCCGGCGAGGCGAGCGAGGTGCTCGACCCGCTGCAGGTGCTGCCCGCCCCCGGGCAGGGCGCGCTCGCGCTGGAGTGCCGAGCCGACGACGAGGAGACCAGCGCGGCGTGCGCCGCGCTGGAGGACGCCGCCACCCGCTACGCGGTGACGGCCGAGCGGGCCCTGCTGGCGGCCCTGGAGGCCGGGTGCACCGCACCGGTCGGGGCGCTCGCCGACCTGGCCGAGGGCGAGGAGGGCCCTGAGCTGTTCCTTCGGGCGGTCGTCGCGGCCCCGGACGGTTCCCGGACGCTGCGCCGCTCCGCCACCGGCCGACCGGACGACGCCGCCGGTCTCGGCCGCCGGCTCGCCGCCGAGCTGCTCGAGGACGGCGCCGCCGACCTCGTCGCCGCAGTGCTGAGCGGCCACCCCGCCACCGCAGACCAGACGACAGAACCGCACCACGACACGGCGGCCCCGGCCGCCGGGAGGGTTGAGACGTGACCGCCCGCACCGCCAAGAAGAAGCCCCTCGGCACCGTCGCGTTCGTCGGCGCCGGGCCGGGTGACCCGGGCCTGCTGACCGCCCGGGCAGCGGACCTGCTCGCCTCCGCCGAGGTCGTCGTCGTCGATCAGGGATCGACCGCGCAGCGCCTCGCCGAGCGCACCTGCGCCGACGTCGAGCTCATCGACGCCACGTTCGCGGAGAACGGCCAGCCGCTGAGCCACGCCGCCCGTGCCCGGCTGCTGGTCCGCGCTGCCAAGGCCGGTCAGCGCGTCGTCCGGCTGCTCGACGGGGACGGGGTCACGTTCTCCGGCATCGCCGAGGAGATGGTGGCCTGCCGCAAGGCCGGGGTGCCGTTCGAGGTCGTCCCCGGCGTCTCGCCGTCCGTGGCGGTACCGGTCTACGCGGGGGTCCCGCTGGGTACCCGGGGCACCAGCACCGTGCACGTCGTCGACGCCACCGGCCGCATCGTCGCGGACTCGCTGACCTCGAGCGCCGACACCCTCGTGCTCCTCGGCGGCCCGGACGACATGGTCGTCGCCTCCGAGGTGCTCGTCGACGCCGGGCGCGGAGCCGACGAGCAGATCGTGATCACGGCGGCCGGCACGACCACCGAGCAGCGGACCGTCGTCACCACTCTCGGCTCGGTCTCGGCGACGCTGCGCTCCGCCGGCACGGCGCTGACCGGGAGCCTGGTGGGGGTCGTCGGACCGGGCGTCGAGGTGCGCGAGAACGCGTCCTGGTTCGAGACCAAGCCGTTGTTCGGCTGGCGGGTGCTCGTGCCGCGCACCCAGCAGCAGTCCGGTCCCACGGTCGAGCGGCTCGCCGCATACGGGGCGGTCAGCGAGGTCGTGCCGACGATCTCCGTCGAGCCGCCACGCACACCGCACCAGATGGAGAAGGCGGTCAAGGGCCTGGTCACCGGCCGGTACGAGTGGATCGGCTTCACCTCGGTCAACGCCGTGCGCGCCGTCCGGGAGAAGTTCGTCGAGTTCGGCCTGGACGCCCGCGCGTTCTCCGGGCTCAAGGTGGCGGCCGTCGGTGGAGCCACCGCTCAGGCGCTGCGCGAGTGGGGCATCGAACCTGACCTCGTGCCCTCCGGCGAGCAGTCCGCTCAGGGCCTGCTGGCCGAGTGGCCGCCCTACGACGAGGTGCTCGACCCCATCAACCGGGTCTTCCTGCCCCGGGCGGACATCGCCACCGACACCCTCGTCGCCGGCCTGCAGGCGGGCGGCTGGGAGGTGGACGACGTCACCGCGTACCGGACCGTGCGGGCCGCCCCGCCGCCCGCACCCGTGCGCGACGCCATCAAGACCGGGGCGTTCGACGCCGTGGTGTTCACGTCGTCCTCGACGGTGCGCAACCTCGTCGGCATCGCCGGCAAGCCGCACCCCTCGACCGTGGTGGCGTGCATCGGCCCGGCGACAGCGAAGACCGCCGAGGAGCACGGGCTGCGAGTCGACGTGCTGGCACCCGAGGCGAGCAGCGCCGCCCTCGTCGACGCCCTGGCCGAGTACGGCACCGGGCTGCGGGCCAGCGCGCTCGAGGCGGGCGAGCCGGTGCTGCGCCCCAGCGAGCGGCGTCCGTCCGCGCGGCGCAAGGCCCGCTGATGCCCTACCCGGCGGAGCGTCCACGGCGGCTGCGCTCCACCGCGGCGGTGCGCTCGCTCGTGGCCGAGCACCGGCTGGCCCCGGAGCGACTCGTGCTGCCGCTCTTCGTCAAGGAGGGGCTGCGCGAACCGGCCCCGGTGAGCAGCATGCCCGGGGTGGTGCAGCACACCCCGTCCTCGCTCGTCGACGCCGTCGGTGAGGCCGTGGACGCCGGCGTGGGCGGGGTCATGCTGTTCGGCGTCCCGGCCGAACGGGACGCGGTCGGCAGCTGCGGGACCGACCCGGACGGCGTCCTCAACGCGGCGCTGCGCTCGGTCACCGCCGCCGTCGGGGACCGCACCGTCGTGATGGCCGACCTGTGCCTCGACGAGTTCACCGACCACGGGCACTGCGGCGTGCTGGACGAGCGCGGCCGGGTCGACAACGACGCGACCCTCGAGCGCTACGCCGCGATGGCGCTGGCGCAGGCCGACGCGGGGGCTCACCTGCTCGGGCTGTCCGGGATGATGGACGGCCAGGTCGGCGCCGTCCGGACGGCGTTGGAGGACGCCGGTCGCAGCGACGTGCTGCTGCTCGCCTACGCCGCCAAGTACGCCTCCGCCTTCTACGGGCCGTTCCGTGACGCCGTGGACTCCGCGCTCCAGGGGGACCGGCGGACCTACCAGCAGGACCCGGCGAACGCCGTCGAGGCGCTGCGCGAGGTGCGCCTGGACGTCGCCGAGGGCGCCGACGTCGTCATGGTCAAGCCCGCGCTGCCCTACCTCGACGTCCTGTCCGCGGTCGCGGCCGAGGTCGACGTGCCCGTGTGGGCCTACCAGGTGTCGGGGGAGTACGCGATGGTCGAGGCCGCCGCGGCCGCCGGGATGATCGACCGGCGGGCCGCCGTCCTGGAGACGCTGCTGTCGGTCCACCGCGCCGGCGCCGGGGCGGTGCTGACCTACTGGGCCGTCGAGGCCGCCCGCCTGCTGCGGGCCGGCTGACACCTGCCTCGGCGGACGTCGCGGTGCTCAGGACGCGAGATGGCTCCGGAATAGTTGAATCGTCAAGGAGGTTCCCGCTCACGTCCCTGCCGGACGCCGTCACGGCGCCGGCCCCGACCACGTGAAGGAGCCCGAGCATGAGCGAGACCACCACCACCCAGCTGCCCGCCGGCCTGACCCCCGGGACGTACGTCGTCGACCCCGCGCACTCCGAGGTCGGTTTCACCGCCCGGCACGCGATGGTCACCAAGGTCCGCGGCACGTTCAACGACGTCCAGGGCACGATCGTCATCGGCGACGACCCCGCCAGCTCCAGCGCCACCGCGACCATCCAGGTCGCCTCGGTCGACACCCGCAGCGCCGACCGGGACGCACACCTGCGCTCCGCGGACTTCTTCGACGTCGAGAACTACCCGGAGATGACCTTCCGTACCACCGGCGTCCGCCCGGACGGCGAGGACTACCTCGTCGACGGCGAGCTCACCATCAGGGGCGTCACCAAGCCGGTGACTCTCAAAGTCGAGTTCACCGGCGTGGCGACCGACCCGTTCGGCAACCAGCGGGCGGGCTTCTCCGGTGAGACCGAGGTCGACCGCGAGCAGTGGGGCCTGACCTGGAACGCCGCCCTGGAGACCGGCGGCGTGCTGGTCAGCAGGAAGGTCCGCCTGGCGTTCGACGTCAGCGCCATCAAGCAGTCCTGACCTCGGGCCACCTCCCCGGCGCCGCGGTGGCAGGTCTCGTCCTCAGGAGACGTGGCGGCCACCGCGGCGCTCGTCCGTTGCGCGCGGCCGAGAGTGGCGGGCTCGGGTGGCCGGACTGCAGGAACGCCTCATGGCCCTCCAGCACAGAATGCTGCGTTCGGCGCTGCTGTGCCGGCGTGTCGCGCCGCCAACCCAGCATTCTGCGAGCCTGGCCGGTGGCCGGGTGGGTGGCGGGACTGCATGATCACGAACAGGGGGTTCTGGCTCATCACGAGGGGTAGGGTGACGGGGTGGTCCGGTGGCTGGACGCCGAGGAGCAGCGCGTGTGGCGCGCCTTTCTCGAGGCCGACCAGCGGCTGTGGGACCGGCTCTCCCGCGAGCTGGACGAGCGCAGCGGGCTGTCCCTGCCGGAGTACGAGATCCTCGTGCGGCTCTCGGAGGTGCCCGAGCGCGCGCTGCGGATGAGCCAGCTCGCCGACCGGCTCGTGCACTCCCGTAGCCGGCTCACTCACACCGCCCGGCGGATGGAGCAGCGTGGCCTGGTCCGGCGCGAGGCCTGTCCCGGCGACCGGCGCGGCGTCCTGTGCGTCATGACGGACGCCGGCTGGGACGAGCTCGTCGCGGCCGCCCCGGTGCACGTCGAGGGCGTCCGCAGCCACCTGTTCGACCAGATGACCCCCGAGGAGGTCGCGGCCTTCGGGTCCGCGATGGCCAAGGTCGCCGCCCACCTGCGGGAGACCTGACCAGGGTCGTGCCCGTGGGTGGCGGGATTGCATGATCACGGAAGGGGGGGTGGGGTGGGCGTGGGGGGACGAGCGGGACAATCGCCACCGTGACGACCTCCTCCGTGACGAGCCGGCAGCCCTACCCCGCTGACGCCCCCGCCTCGCAGTCGCTCTTCGAGCGGGCCCGCGCCGTCATCCCCGGTGGGGTGAACTCCCCGGTGCGGGCCTTCCGCGCGGTCGGGGGCACTCCACGCTTCGTCACCCGGGGGTACGGGCCGTGGCTCGAGGACGCCGACGGGCGGCGGTACGTCGACCTCGTCTGCTCGTGGGGCCCGCTCATCCTGGGTCACGCCCACCCCGACGTCCTGGACGCCGTCCGGGACGCCGCCGGGCAGGGCTTCTCCTTCGGCATGCCGACCGAGCGCGAGGTGGCGCTCGCCGAGGAGATCGTGGCCCGGGTGGAGCCGGTCGAGCAGGTGCGGCTGGTCAGCAGCGGCACCGAGGCGACGATGAGCGCCGTCCGGCTGGCCCGAGGCGTCACCGGCCGCGAGCTCGTGGTGAAGTTCGCCGGCCACTACCACGGCCACGTCGACTCGCTGCTCGCCTCGGCCGGCTCCGGGGTGGCGACCTTCGCCCTGCCGGACACCCCCGGAGTCACCGGTGCCAGCGCGGCCCAGACCATCGTGCTGCCCTACAACGACGTCGCAGCCCTGGAGCGGGCCCTCGCCGAGCACGGTGAGCGGGTGGCGGCCGTCATCACCGAGGCCGCCGCCGGGAACATGGGCGTGGTCCCGCCGCTCCCCGAGTTCGAGGCCGCGCTGCGCCGGCTGACCCGGGCGCACGGCGCCCTGCTGATCAGCGACGAGGTGATGACCGGCTTCCGGGTGTCGCGCTCCGGCTGGCACGGGCTGGCCGCCGCCCGCCGCGCCGCGGCCGGTGAGCCGGACGTCGAGCCCGCCGACCTCTACACCTTCGGCAAGGTCATGGGCGGGGGGTTCCCCGCCGCGGCCTTCGGCGGCCGCGCCGACGTCATGGCCCACCTCGCGCCCGCCGGGCCGGTCTACCAGGCCGGCACCCTGTCCGGGAACCCGGTCGCCACCGCCGCCGGCCTGGCCACCCTGCGCGGCTGCACCGACGACGTCTACACCCACCTGGACGCCACCGCCGCCACGGTGTCCGCGGCGGCGTCCGAGGCGCTCACGGCCGCCGGGGTGCCGCACCTGGTGAACCACGCCGGCAGCATGTTCAGCGTCTTCTTCACCACCCGCGAGGCGGTGCACGACTACGACGCGGCCCGCGACCAGGACCTCGGGGCGTTCCGCGCGTTCTTCCACGAGATGCTCGCTCGCGGCGTCCACCTACCGCCCAGCGCGTTCGAGGCGTGGTTCCTCTCCGCGGCCCACGACGACGCGGCGGTCGAGCAGGTGCTCGACGCGCTGCCGCACGCCGCCCGCGCGGCGGCGGCCGCCTCCGGACGCTGACCGCCGGACCCCGACCGCCGGACCCCGACCGCCGGACCCCAGCGTCACCGGGTTTGGGACACTGGGGCCATGGCGAGGACGACCGTGCACCTGCTGCGCCACGGCGAGGTGCACAACCCGGAGGGGGTGCTGTACGGGCGGCTGCCCGGGTACCGGCTGTCCGACCTCGGTCTGGCGATGGCCGAGCGGGTCGCCGAGCACCTGGTCGGCGCCGGTCACGACGTCGCGCTCGTCGTCGCCTCCCCGCTGGAGCGCGCCCAGCAGACCGCCCGGCCGACCGCCGACGCCTACGGCCTACCGGTCCACACCGACGACCGGGTGATCGAGGCGGGCAACCACTTCCAGGGGCTGACGTTCGGGGTCGGCGACGGGGCGCTGCACCACCCCCGGCACTGGTGGCACCTGCGCAACCCGCTGCGGCCCTCGTGGGGGGAGCCCTACCGGTTCATCGCCGAGCGGATGCTGGCCGCCGCCGCCGACGCCGCCGCCCACGTCGAGGGCCGGGAGGCGGTCATCGTCAGCCACCAGCTGCCGATCTGGACGGCGCGCAGCGCCGTGGAGGGGCGCCGGTTGTGGCACGACCCGCGTCGGCGGCAGTGCTCCCTGGCCAGCCTCACCTCGCTGCACTACGAGGACGGCCGAATCGTCGGCACCAGCTACTCCGAACCCGCCGGTGACCTGCTGCCGGGAGCGAACAAGGTGGCCGGGGCGTGAACCGGACGGTCCGAGCCCTCGCGCCGGCCGTGGCGGTGCTGCTCGCGGTCACCGGCTGCACGGCGTCCGACCCGCTGTCCCAGCAGGCCCGGGCGGGGGACGCCAAGAACTACGTCTCCGGCGACGGCACCATCACCACCCTCGCCCCGGGCGAGCGGGAGGACCCGGTCGAGCTGGCCGGTGAGAGCACGCACGGCAAACAGGTCGACGTGGCGGCGTGGCGTGGGGACGTCGTGGTGCTCAACGTCTGGTACGCCGCCTGCGCCCCGTGCCGGGCCGAGGCCCCGGACCTCGCCGAGGTGTCGGCCGAGTACGCCGACGACGGGGTACGCTTCCTCGGGATCAACACCCGGGACGACGCGGCGAACGCCACGGCCTTCGAACGCACCTACGGCATCGGCTACCCCAGCCTGCTCGACGCCACCTCCGGGGAGGCGCTGCTCGCCCTGCGCGGCAAGGTGCCGCCGCAGGCGGTGCCGACCACCCTCGTGCTGGACCGGCAGGGCCGGGTCGCCGCCCGCGTGCTCGGCCGGGTGGAGGGCTCGACGCTGCGCGGCCTGCTGGACGACGTGCTGGCCGAGGCCGGCGGGGGTGCCGAGTGAGCATCGGCAGCACCTTCGCCGAGACCGTGCTCAGCGGCCCGATGCTGCTGGCCCTGCCGGTCGCCGCGCTCGCCGGCCTCGTCTCCTTCGCCTCGCCGTGCGTGCTGCCGCTCGTGCCCGGCTACCTCGGCTACGTCACCGGGCTCACCGGCCAGGACCTGGAGGACCAGCCGCGGCGCCGGGTCCTCGCCGGCGCCACGCTGTTCGTGCTCGGGTTCACCGCCGTCTTCGTCACCCTCGGCGCCGCCTTCGGCGGGCTCGGGGGCCTGCTGCAGCAGTGGACGGCGGAGCTCACCCGGGTCCTCGGCGTCGTCGTCCTGGTGATGGGCGTGGTGTTCCTCGGTGTGCTGCCGTCACTGCAGCGGGAGCGCCGGCTGCCGTGGCGGCCCGCTGCCGGGCTGGCCGGCGCCCCGCTGCTCGGCGTCGTGTTCGGCCTCGGCTGGGCGCCGTGCGTGGGGCCGACGCTGGCAGCGGTGCTCGGGCTCACCCTGCAGCAGGGGTCGGCCGGCCGCGGCGCCGTGCTGACCGTCGCGTACTGCCTCGGGCTCGGCCTGCCGTTCCTCGCCGTCGCCGCCGGGCTGGGACGCGGTGTGCGCACGCTCGACGTGCTGCGGCGCCACCGGCTCGCGATCTCCCGGGCCGGCGGGGCGATGCTCGTCGTCGTCGGGCTGCTGCTCGTCAGCGGGGTCTGGACGACGTGGATGACCGCGCTGCAGGGAACCATTGCCGGCTTCGAGACGATCATCTGAGGTGAGCACTGCACCCGTAGGCCCCACGCTGGGGGCGGCAGGCTGGGCGCGCTGGGTCTGGCGCCAGCTCACCTCGATGCGCACCGCGCTGTTCCTCCTGCTGCTGCTGGCCGTCGCCGCCGTCCCCGGGTCGGTGATCCCCCAGCGCGGCGTGGACCCGGTGGCGGTGCAGGAGTACCTCGCCGAACGGCCCACGCTCGGTCCGTGGCTGGACCGGATCGGGTTCTTCGACGTCTACGCCTCCCCGTGGTTCTCGGCGATCTACCTGCTGCTGTTCGTCTCGCTGATCGGCTGCGTCGTGCCGCGCACCCTCGCCCACGCACGCGCCCTGCGGGCCGACCCGCCGCGCACGCCCCGCCGCCTGGCCCGGATGCCGGCCCACCGGCTGGCCGTCACCGACGCCGCCCCCGACGAGGTGCTGGAGGCCGCCCGGCGGCTGCTGCGCCGTCGCCGGTACCGGGTGGTCCGCCGGGACGACGCGGTCGCCGCCGAGCGCGGCTACGCCCGGGAGACCGGCAACCTGCTGTTCCACCTGTCGCTGGTCGGCCTGCTCGTCGCGGTCGCCCTGGGCGGCCTGGTGGGCTATCGCGGCCAGGTCGTCGTCCCGGTCGGCCAGGCCTTCGCCAACTCCCTGGCCGACTACGACACCTTCGACCCGGGGGTGTGGTTCGACCCGGCGGACCTGCCGCCGTTCCGGCTCACCGTCGACGACCTGCGGGTCCGCTTCGAGGACCAGGCCGGCGGTTCGCAGTTCGGCGCGCCGCGGCTGTTCGAGGCGGACGTCACCGTTGTCCCCGAGCCGGGCGCGCAGCCGCAGCAGCGCACGATCGAGGTCAACGGCCCGCTCGGCATCGGTGACGCCCAGGTGTACCTCGCCGGCAACGGGTACGCGCCGCGGATCCGGGTCACCGACGGCGAGGGCCGGGTCGCGTTCGACGACCAGGTTCCGTTCCTGGCGCAGGACGACAACTACTCCTCGACCGGGGTGGTCAAGGTCGTCGACGCCGCTCCGCAGCAGATCGGGCTCGGCGGGCTGTTCCTGCCGACGGCGGTCGTCGACCCCGAGCTCGGCCCGGTCTCGGTGTTCCCCGACGCGCGGGACCCGCGGCTGTTCCTGTCCGCGTGGGTCGGGGACCTCGGCCTGGACGACGGTGTGCCGCAGTCGGTGTACGAGCTCGACACCGAGGGGATGGAGCAGCTGCGGACCCCGGACGGCGCCCCCTTCACCGTCGCCCTCGCGCCCGGTGAGAGCGCCGAGCTGCCGGACGGCGCCGGCACCGTCGAGTTCGTCTCCCTCGACCGGTTCGCGGGGCTCACCGTGCGCGCCGACCCGGCGAAGGGGTGGGCGCTCGCCTTCGCGGTGCTCGCGATCACCGGGCTCGTCGCGTCCCTGTTCGTCCCGCGCCGCCGGGTGTGGGTGCGCGCCGGCCGGGACGACGAAGGGCGTACCGTCGTGGAGGTCGCCGGGCTCGCACGCGGTGACGACGCCGGCCTGGCCGGCGAGGTGGAGGCGCTCCAGCGGGACCTGCTCGAGCGCTCGGTCGGCGACCCCGCCCGCACTGGAGGATGACCGTGGACCTGGCCCTGCTCAGCGACGCCCTGGTGTACTCGGCGATCGTCGTCTACACCGTGGCCCTGCTGGCCTTCGCCGTCGACCTGTCCGGCACCGGACGCACCGCCGGGCGGACGGCGTCCGAGCCCGAGCGCGAGCTGGCGTCCGTCGGGGCCGGCGTCTCGCCGCCCGTCGAGTCCGTCTCGCCGCCCGTCGAGTCCGTGCCGCCGCCCGCGGATGCCGAGCCCGGTGCTGCGGACGCCGCCGGGGGACCGGGCGGACGCCGCCGCGCCGCCGGGATCGCCGTGGCGCTGACCTGGCTGGCGTTCCTGCTGCACGTCGGCGGGGTGCTCGCTCGTGGTCTGTCCGTGCAGCGGGCGCCGTGGAGCAACATGTACGAGTTCTCCATCTCCGGGGCCGCGGTGGTGACCGGGGTCTTCCTGGTCGCCCTGGCCTGGCGCGACCTGCGCTACCTCGGCACCTTCGTCATCGGCCCGGTGCTGCTCACCCTGGGACTGGCCGTCACGACGATGTACACCCAGGCGAGTGCGCTGGCGCCCGCGCTGCAGAGCGAGTGGCTGATCGTCCACGTCTCGGTCGCGTTCATCTCCAGCGCCCTGTTCACGATCGCCTTCTCCGTCAACGTGCTGCAGCTGGTCCAGGACCGCCGGGAGCGGGCCCGGGCCGCCGGCGCCCCACCGCGCGGCGGCCGCTTCATGGACGCGCTGCCGTCCGCCGCCGACCTCGAGCGCCTCGCCTACCGGCTCATCGCCGTGTCGTTCCCGCTGTGGAGCTTCACCCTGGTCGCGGGTGCCATCTGGGCCGAGGTGGCCTGGGGACGGTACTGGGGCTGGGACCCCAAGGAGGTGTGGACCTTCGTGATCTGGGTGGTCTACGCCGCGTACCTGCACGCCCGGGCCACCCGCGGGTGGGACGGGCGGCGGGCGGCCTACCTGGCGATGGCCGGGTACGCCGCGGTCCTCGTGAACTTCGGGATCGTCAACGTCTTCTTCCCCGGCAACCACTCCTACGCCGGGATCGGCTGAGGCGCCGGCCGCCGCTCACGGCTCCTGGCGGCCACCGCCGTTGTCGTCCCGGCGGCGCAGGTCCTCCTCCCAGCGGCGCAGCCGCTCCTCCTGCGCCTGCTGCCGCTTGCGCTCCTCGAGCCGCCGGAGGAAGTCCGGGTCGTCGTCCGGGGCCACCGTCTGGCCGCCGCGGGGTGCGGGACCGGGGTCGGCGTGGTTACGGCCCAGCAGCACCCAGGCGATGGGCCCGAAGATCGGGAGCAGCAGGATGACGAGCAGCCAGATGCTGCGAGGCAGGCCCTGCAGCTCGCGCTCGTCCGTGCCGAGACAGTCCACGACGGCGTAGACGGTCAGGCCGATCGCGAGCAGGACGGCGAGCGGTCGAAGCACCTCACCACTGTACGTCGCGTGCGCACGGGCACGGGCCGGCGGTCAGCGGTCCCCGTCGGCGGGTGGCCGCTCCAGGGAGGAGTCCTCGGCGGCGGCGTCCTCGTCGATGGCACGGTCGAGCCGTCCGCGCCGCTGCGTCGTCCGCTGCTGGGTCCGCGCCGCGATGGCGGTGGTCATCTCCTCCCGGGCGTTGCCGAGCACGACGAACGACAGCGCCATGGACACCACCGCCGCGAGGAGCACGAGCAGCCACCCGCGCGCGCCGAGCACGGCGAGCACGCCGAGGACGGCGACGAAGAGGCCCAGCCGCAGGACCGTGTACTTCAGGTACGGGGACACGTCCTCAAGGCTAGGCCGCCCCTCACCCCGCCGCCCCACCCCTCCTCGTGATCATGCAATCCCGCCACCCTGCACGACCTCCCCGTGATCATGCAATCCCGCCACCCTGGCCCACAGAATGCTGGATCCAGTCCAGGTCTGCCCGCGTGTCGCGCCAACAACCCAGCATTCTGGGCGAGGTGGGGTGGCGGCACGGCGCCTACGGGGTCTACGGCGCGTACGGCGCGTGCTGCGCCTACCGCGCGCAGCAGGGTTCCTCGTTACAGCGCCAGCCCCACCCCGAGCAGCAGACCGTAGGCCAGCTCGAACCGACCGGTGTCCCGCAGGACCGCCACGAGCGCGGGCCCGGTCGCCCCGCTGCGCACCGTGCGCACCGGCGTGACCGCCAGCGGGACGGCGAGCAGCCCGAGCAGCGCGCCGGGGCGGCCGGTGACCGCTGCCAGCAGGGCCGCGGCCAGGGAGCCGACGACCAGGACGACGTACAGCGAGCGGGTGCGCCGCTCACCGAGGCGGACGGCGAGGGTCCGCTTCCCGGCGGCGGCGTCCGTCGGCACGTCACGCAGGTTGTTCGCGACCAGGACCGCGCAGGCGAGCAGACCGACCCCGACGGCGCCGGCGAGCGTCGGCCAGGACACCTCGCCGGCCTGCGTCCACGTCGTCCCGAGCACCGCCACGAGGCCGAAGAACACGAACACGAACACCTCGCCGAGCCCGGCGTAGCCGTACGGGCGGCGTCCTCCGGTGTACGTCCAGGCGGCGACCACGGCGGCCGCCCCGACGAGCAGCAGCCACCACGACCCGGACAGCGCGACGAGGACGAACCCGGTGACCGCGGCCACCCCGAGGGCCGCGACGGCGGCGTTGCGCACAGCCGCCGGGGCGGCGACACCCGACCCGACGAGCCGCAGCGGGCCCACCCGGTCGGTGTCGGTGCCGCGCACCCCGTCGCTGTAGTCGTTGGCGTAGTTCACCCCCACCTGCAGGGCGAGGGCGACGACGAGGGCGAGCAGCGCCCGCACCGGCTCGGTCGCGCCGAGCCCCACCGCGGCGCCGGTGCCCACGGCGACCGGGGCGACGGCGGCCGGCAGGGTCCGCGGTCGAGCGCCCTCGACCCACTGCGCGAGCGTGGCCACGGGCGGGCAGGCTAGCCGCCGCTGCCCAGCGCCCGGGTGGCGAGGTCGACCGCGGCGGCCCGGTCCGGCTTGCCGATCCCGAGCAGCGGCAGCTCCGCCACGTGCAGGACGTGCCGGGGGGCGTGGGTGGCGCCCAGTCGCGCGGTCACGTGCGCGCGGACCGCCGCGGCGTCCGCCGCGCCGACGACGAGTGCCGTCACGGCCTGCCCCCACTCGGCGTCCGGGACGCCGACGACGACGCACGCCTCGACGTCCGGCAGCTCGCCGACGACCCGCTCGATCGCCGCCGGGGCGACCTTGCGGCCGCCGGTGACGACCACGTCGTCGATCCGCCCGGAGACGCTGAGCACCCCGTCGTCGATCCGGCCGGCGTCGGCGGTACGGAACCACCGGCCGTCGTCGTCCTCGGTGAACGCCTCCCGGGTCGCGGAGTCGTCCCCGCGGTAGCCGCGGGCCAGCACCGGCCCGCCCAGGCGGACCCGGCCGTCGTCCTCGACGGCCACCCGGACGCCGTCCAGCGGCCGTCCGTCGTAGACGCACCCGCCCGCGGTCTCCGTCATCCCGTACGTCGTCACCACGGTGATGCCGGCGGCGCGGGCCCGTTCCAGCAGGGCCGGGGACGTGGCCGCCCCGCCGACCAGGACCGCGGCGAACCGGGTGAGTGCCTCCCGGCCGGCCGGGTCCGCCAGCAGGCGGTGCAGCTGGGTCGGCACCAGAGCGGTGCAGGCGCGGGTGTGGCCGAGCCGCCCCGCCGCCGTCGCGAACGCTGCGGGGGTGAAGCGCTGACTCACGTCCAGCACGACCGGTTCGGTGCCGGCCACGACGCTGCGCACGAGCACCTGCCACCCGGCGACGTGGGCGACCGGCAGTGCCAGCAGCCACCGGGCCGGACCGCCCAGCGCAGTGGTGGTCGCGACAGCCGAGGCGCGCAGGGCGTCCGCGCCGAGCTCGACCACCTTGGGTGCTCCGGTGGACCCGGACGTCGCCAGCAGCAGGGCGGTGCCCTCGGCCACCGGCTCGTCCACCCGGGCCGCGGCGAGCAGCGGCCCGGCCGTCGGGCCAGGTGGCACCGGGAGCAGCGCCGGGCCGCTCCCGCTCAGGGCGTCGGCCAGCGCGGGCAGCAACCTCAGCACGTCGTCACCGGTCGGCACACCGACCCGCTGCACCCTGTCCACGCACCATGGGTACCAGTGGCAGGCTCGTGCCGTGGACACGAGGGTCGAGTCGGCGCTGCAGGACGTGGCTCGTCGGGAGCCCGACCTGGCCGACGCCGTCCGGGCTGCCTGGGAGGACCTCACGCAGGGCACCGGCGACGCCCGCGAGGTCAGCCAGTGGTGGCTGCAGATGTACCTGTGGGACATCCTCGCCCGCCGCAGCGACGGGTCCCCGCAGTGGACGGTCCGGCTGGCTCGGGGCCTCGGCGACGTGCTCGCCGCGGCCGGCCTGGGCCGGTACGCCGAGCTCGCCCGCAGCGAGACCACCCGCGAGGTGCTGCTCGCCGTGGACGACCTCGAGGACTGGGCCAACCGTTACGCCGCCGCCCTTCGCGCCTCGGGGATCCAGCCCCCGGACACCGACCTCATCACCTGGGGGCCGGTGATGGGCCCGGCGGAGGCCGACACCTACGAGCGGGTGGCCAACGCCCTCGAGCTGTCGATGGTCTCCGGCGCTCACACGGCCGCCGGGAGGGGTTCGCGCGCGGTCCGGACCGGGTTGACGGACGCCGTGCTGACGGCGCCGTTCCGCGAGGCGGCCGGGCTGCGCCCGCTGCACGGCATCGCCTCGGAACGGCTCGCCGCGTGGACCGCCCGGTCCCCGGTGCTCGCCGAGCTGGCCGAGCCGCTGCGCGAGGTGCTGACCCCCGGCGTCCCGGACCGGCTCACCGGTCGCCCCGGTGACATGCCGCTGCTGGAGGCGCTGCTGGCGGTTCTCGCCGAGCCCGTCCGGCTGTCGGCGCGCGGCTACCTCCCGCGGGACGTCGTCCGGGCCTGGGCCGTGACCGCCGGCGTCGACCACCATCCCTCCGCGACCTCACCGGAGCACCAGAACCCGTACCTGACCCGGCTGCGGCGGGTGGCGCAGCGGATCGGGCTCGTGCGGGTGCACCGGGGCGCGCTGGCTCTGACCGTCGCCGGCCGCGCGGCCGCGAGCGACCCGGACCGGCTGGCTGCCGCGGTCGCCGACCGCTGGTTCGGCACGCCGCGGGACGCCGAGGTGGTCGCTCGTGAGGTGCTCACCCTGGCGCTCGCCGCGGACGGGGAGGCGGTGGTCGCTGACCTCGTCCGCACGGTCCAGCAGGTCTACGCCGACGAAGGGTGGCGCACCGTGGCGGGGCCACCGGACCTCGGGCTGTGCCGGCACGTGCTGCACGAGTCGATCGAGTCGGGGCGGGTGCTCCGGCTGGTGCGGACCGAGCCGCAGGACCGGGTCAGTGCGACGCCGGTCGGGACGGCGGTGCTGCGGGCGGCGCTGCGCCACCACCTGCTGCATGACGGCCTCTCCCCAGCTCCCGCCTGACTCCACCCCCCCGCCCGGTGGCCAGCCAAGAACCCCCCACTCGTGATCATGCAATCCCGCCACCCCGTTGCCCCGTGATCATGCAATCCCGCCACCCGCAGGGTCACAGAATGCTGGATTCGACACAGTTGTAGCGGCGTGTCGCGCCACCAACCCAGCATTCTCTGCGCAAAAGGGTGGGCGCTGGGTGGCGGGATTGCATGATCACCAATAGGGGTTGAGTGAGTGGCGCGCGCTGGGGGTGGCGGGATTGCATGATCACGGAAAGGGGTTGAGTGGGTGGGTCAGTAGTACCAGGGGAACGGGGACCAGTCGGGGTCCCTCTTCTCCAGGAAGGCGTCACGCCCCTCGACCGCCTCGTCGGTCATGTAGGCGAGCCGGGTCGCCTCGCCGGCGAACACCTGCTGGCCCATGAGACCGTCGTCGACGAGGTTGAACGCGAACTTCAGCATCCGCTGTGCCTGCGGGCTCTTGCCGTTGATCTCGCGGGCCACCTCGAGCGCCGTCCGCTCGAGGTCAGCGTGATCGGCGACGATGTTCACCGCCCCCATCTCGCGCATCTCCTCGGCCGTGTACGTCCGGCCGAGGAAGAAGATCTCCCGCGCCCGCTTCTGCCCCACCATGCGGGCCAGGTAGGCCGAGCCGTAGCCGCCGTCGAACGACCCGACGTCGGCGTCCGTCTGCTTGAACCGGGCGTGCTCCCGGCTGGCGACCGTCAGGTCGCAGACCACGTGCAGACTGTGCCCCCCGCCGGCCGCCCAACCGCTCACCACCGCCACCACGATCTTCGGCATCGTCCGGATCAGCCGCTGCACCTCGAGGATGTGCAGCCGGCCGGCACGGGCGGCGTCGACCGTCTCGGCGGTCTCACCGCTGGCGTACTGGTAGCCGGACCGGCCACGGATCCGCTGGTCGCCGCCGGAGCAGAACGCCCAGCCGCCGTCACGCGGACTGGGACCGTTGCCGGTGAGCAGCACGCACCCGACGTCCGGTGTCATCCGGGCGTGGTCGAGGGCCCGGTACAGCTCGTCGACCGTGCGCGGCCGAAACGCGTTGCGGACCTCGGGACGGTCGAACGCGACCCGGACCGTCCCGGCGTCCCGGCCGTCGACGACGTGCCGGTGGTACGTGACGTCGGTGAGGTCGCCGAACCCCTCGACCTCCCGCCAGCACGACGGGTCGAACGTCTCCGAGACCGGCTGCGCGCTCACGGCGTCCGAGGATAGGGGCCTGCCGCTGCGGCCTGCGACGGCGCCGGGGCGAGTCACTGCCGGTCGCCTAGGCTCTGCGGTCGTGGAGCTCCCCGGCGACGCCCTCTACCTCATCGGGGGGATCGCGCTGCTCGTCGCCGTCGTGCTGCCGGGCCTCGTCAGCCGCCGCGCCATGTCGGTGCCGATGGCGTTCGTCGCCGCCGGCGTCCTCATCGGCCTGCTGCCGCTGCCCGGCGAGGTGGTGGTCTCCCCGGTCGAGCACCCCGTGGTGGCCGAGCGGCTCACCGAACTCGGTGTCATCGTCGCGCTCATGGGCGTCGGTCTCGCCCTGGACCGCCCGCTCGGACTGCGTGGCTGGGCGTCGACCTGGCGGCTGCTCGCCGTCGGCATGCCGCTGTTCATCGCCCTGGCCGCGCTGCTCGGCTGGTGGGTGATGGGCCTGGCCCCGGCCGCCGCGGTCCTGCTGGGCGCCGTCCTGGCCCCCACCGACCCGGTGCTCGCCGGCGACGTCCAGGTCGAGGGGCCCGGTGGCGGTGACAGCGCCGGCGAAGGGGACGCCCGCGACCGGGTGGACGAGGACGACGAGGCGCGGTTCGCGCTGACCAGCGAGGCCGGCCTCAACGACGGGCTGGCGTTCCCGTTCGTCTACCTCGCAGTCTTTCTCGCCTCCGGCGAGCACGGGCTCGGCCGCTGGTTCGCCTGGGAGCTCGTCGGGAAGGTCGCCGTCGGTGCCCTGCTGGGGTGGGCCCT
The DNA here is from genome assembly GCF_042658805.1 of Quadrisphaera sp. GCM10027208. Lineage (NCBI taxonomy): Bacteria > Bacillati > Actinomycetota > Actinomycetes > Kineosporiales > Kineosporiaceae > Quadrisphaera > Quadrisphaera sp. GCM10027208. Next base: position 257,499 of record NZ_JBHSRC010000001.1, on the reverse strand, counting down.
CGGGTGGCTGCTGGCCCGGATGGCGTTCCGGTCGCGCAGCGACGCGCTCCGGCTGGCCGAGACCGGGCAGCCCGCCCTGGCCCTGGCTGCGACGTTCGTCGTCTACGGCCTGACCGAGGTCGTCGGCGGCTACGGTTTTCTCGCCGTGTTCACCGCGGCACTGGCGCTGCGGTCCTACGAGCGCCGGCACGCCTTCCACGCGACGATGCACGACTTCATCAGCCGGCTCGAGCACCTGCTCACGCTGCTCCTGCTCCTGCTGTTCGGTGCCTCGCTGTCCTGGGGGCTGCTCGCCGACCTCACCTGGCAGGGCGTCGTCGTCGGCCTGGTCGCCTTGCTCGTCCTGCGTCCGTTGACGGCGGGACTGAGCCTGTCGCGGCGGCTGCCGCTCGGTGATCCGCGACTCAGCGGCAACGAACGGCGCGTCGTCGCGTTCTTCGGTGTCCGCGGCATCGGCACCCTGTACTACCTGTCCTACGCCACCGCGCAGACCGGGTTCGACCAGGCCCGCGAGCTGTGGTCGGTCGTCGCGTTCACCGTGCTCGCCTCCATCGTCGTCCACGGCGTCCTGGCCACGCCGGCGATGGCGCGGCTGGACCGGTTGCGCGGCACGACCCAGGGAGCGGCGCGTGCACACGACTGACACCCCGACTTTCGTCCCGCGAGTCGTCCCCTCGCTGGAGGATCTCCTGCACGGTGCCGTCGTCGTCCGGCTGCCGATGCGGGTCCGGTTCCGTGGGATCGACGAGCGCGAGGCCGTCCTGCTCCACGGCCCCGCCGGGTGGGCCGAGTTCGCCCCGTTCGCCGAGTACGACGACGCCGAGTCGGCGGCCTGGCTCGCCGCAGCCGTCGACGCCGGCTGGAGCGAGCCACCCCCGCCCCTGCGGGCCGCCGTCCCGGTCAACGCCACCGTGCCCGCCGTCCGACCCGAGGAGGTCGCCGGCGTCCTGGCCCGGTTCCCGGGGTGTACCACGGCGAAGGTCAAGGTCGCCGCCGGCGGCAGCCTCGCGGACGACGTCGCCCGGGTCGCGCAGGTCCGTCGCCTGCTCGGCCCGACCGGGCGGATCCGGGTCGACGCCAACGGCGGCTGGGACGTCGAGACGGCGCTCGAGGCTCTCACCGCCCTGGCCGTCCACGACCTCGAGTACGCCGAGCAGCCCTGCCGCACGGTGCCCGAGCTCGCGGACCTGCGCAGCCGGCTCGCCCGGGCCGGCATCGGCGTCCGGATCGCCGCCGACGAGAGCATCCGGCGAGCCGAGGACCCGTTCGCGGTGGCCCGGGCCGGTGCCGCCGACGTCGCCGTCCTCAAGGTCGCGCCGCTCGGCGGGGTGCACCGCCTGCTCGCGGTCGCCGAGGTGCTGGAGCGCCGGCACGGCCTGCCGGTCGTCGTGTCCAGCGCCCTGGACACGGCGGTCGGGATCGCCGCCGGCGTGGCCGCGGCCGCCGCCCTGCCGCGGCTCGAGCTGGCCTGCGGGCTCGGCACCGGCGGGCTGCTCGCCGACGACGTGGCCGACCTCGCCGTCCGTGACGGGTCGCTGCCGGTGCAGCCCGTCGAGCCGGACCCCGAACGGCTGGCCCGCCTGGCCGCCGACCCCGCTACCCGGGACCGGTGGCTCGACCGGGTCGCCCGGTGCCACCGTCTGCTCCGCACTGGAGGGTCCGGCACGTGAACGCCTCCACCGCCGCGGCGCGGGCCGTCGTCGCCGCACTGCGCGAGGCGGGCGTCCAGGACGTCGTGCTGTGCCCCGGGTCGCGCTCGGCGCCGCTCGCGTACGCCCTGGCCGCCGCGGACGCCGCCGGCGGGCCACGGCTGCACGTCCGGGTCGACGAGCGGGCCGCCGGGTTCACCGCCCTCGGCCTGGCCCTCGGCGGACCGGCGCCGGCTGCCGTCGTCACGACGTCCGGCACCGCCGTCGCCAACCTGCACCCGGCCGTCCTCGAGGCGCACGAGTCGGCCGTGCCCCTGCTCGTGCTCTCCGCCGACCGGCCGCACCGGCTGCGCGGCACCTGGGCCAACCAGACGACCGCCCTGCAGGCCGGGCTGTTCGGCGGCGCCGTCCGGCTGGCCCTCGACGTCCCCGCCGAGGAGCCGTCCGGGCGCCTCGCCGGTGCCGTCCGGGACGCGGTGGCCACCGCGCGCGGGACCGGTGGCCGCCGCCCCGGCCCGGTGCACGTCGACGTCGCCTTCGACGACCCGCTGGTCCCGGACGACGACCCGCCGGCCGTGGACGACGACCCGCTCGCTCCCGGGACGGTTGCGGCCGGTCCCACGGCCCCAGCCCGGGACGACGTCCCCGACCACCCGGACGCCGTCGTCCTCGCCGCCGGTCCGCGGACCGTCGTCGTGGCCGGGGCCGGGGCCGGGGACGACGCCCGCCGGCTCGCCGAGGCCGCCGGCTGGCCGCTGCTGGCCGAGCCGTCGTCCGGTGCTCGCGGCGGGCCGCACGCGATCGGGCCCTACCGGCTGCTGCTCGACGAGCCCGGTCTCGGCGGCCGGGTCGAGCGGGTCGTCGTCCTGGGCCGCCCGACGCTGTCCCGTCCGGTGACCCGGCTGCTGGCCCGCGACGACGTCGAGGTGGTGCACGTCGTCCGGCACGCCGACGACCCCCGCGCCGACGACCCCCGCGCCGGACGGGCCGTGCGCCGGGTGCCCGCCGTCCGTGCCGGCGCCGGAGGCGACGACGGCGGCTGGCTCGAGTCCTGGCGGCGTGCCGGCCGGCTGGCGACGGCTGCCCTCGACGACGTCCTCGACCACACCGTCGACCGGGCCGTCGACCGGGCGCAGGGAGCACCGCGGCCGCTCGACGGCCTCGTCCTGGCACGGGAGGTCGCCCGCGCGACCGCCCCCGACGACGTCCTCGTCGCGGCGGCCTCCAACGCGGTCCGGGACCTCGACCTCGCCGGCGCCCCGTGGGACCGGCCGCGGCGGGTGCTGGCCAACCGTGGCCTGTCCGGGATCGACGGGACGCTGTCCACGGCGAGCGGGGTGGCGCTCGCGACCGGCCGGCGGACCCGGGTGCTGGTCGGCGACCTCGCGTTCCTGCACGACCTCAACGGCCTGCTGGCCGGCCCCGCAGAGCCGGAGCCGGACCTGCAGGTCGTGCTGCTCGACGACGACGGCGGTGGCATCTTCAGTCTGCTCGAGCACGGGGACGAGCGGTTCGCCACGGTGTTCGAGCGGGTGTTCGGCACCCCGCACGGCAGCGACGTCGCCGCGCTGTGCCGGGGGATCGGCGTCCCGCACCGGCCGGCCGTCGACCTCGCAGACCTGCGGACGGCGCTCGCCGACCCGCCGCCGGGACGCTCCGTGCTGCACGTCCGCGCCGACCGGTCCGCTCGCCGGGACCTGCACGCGCGGGTCGCGGACGCCGTCCGGGTGGCGGTGAACGGCCCGCGCTGAGCGGCGCAGCAGTACTCTCGACCGTCGTGTCCGTCCCCGGTGCCACCCGCCCCGCGCCACCCGTGCGCGAGCGGCGTCCGGCGGGCGGGCCGCACCGGTCCCAGCCGCGGCTGTGGCCACGCGTCCTCGGTCACGTGACCGCCACGTTCGTCCTGGCCCTCGTCGTCCTGCTCGTCCTGGAGTGGGCGCACGCCCTCAACGACCCGTGGGTGAGCGCCGCCGAACGGCTGGAGCAGCTGCCGCGACCCGTCCTGGCCGTCAGCGGCGCCGTCGTCTGGGGCGTGGTCGGACTGCTCCACGCGGTCACCGGGCGGCTGTGGCTCACCATCGGCCTGACCCTCGCGGCCACCGGGTTCGTCGCGTTCGCCGCCCACGCCAAGATGAGCCTGCGCTCCGAGCCGCTGTTCCCGACCGACGTCGTCTACCTGCGCCAGGCCGGGCTGCTGGTGGAGAGCATCGGCACCGGCACCGCGCTCGCCCTGGTCGCCGCGATGGCGGCCGCCGTCCTCGTCACCTGGCAGCTGGCGCGACTGGTCCGCCGGCCGGGACGACGACGGTCGCCGACCCGGCAGCGGCGCCGCCTGGTGGCGGGCCTGCGAGTCGTCGCCGGGCTCCTCGCCGGCGTGGTGGTGGTCACCGCGGCGACCTTCAACGTCGAGGGCAACCCGCTGCGCGACGTGTACGAACGGGCCGGTGCGATCTGGGCGCCGTGGAGCCAGCTCGACAACTACGCCAAGAACGGCTTCGTCGCCGGCGCCCTGTACAACCTGCCGGCCACGGCGATGGACGAGCCGCCGGGCTACGGTCCCGAGGCGGTCGCCGAGGTCGTCGAGCGGTACCGCGCGGCCGCCGTGGCGGCCAACGTCGGACGGGACGAGGACGCGCTCGCCGACACGAACGTCGTCCTGGTGCTGGCCGAGAGCACCGCCGACCCCACCCGGCTGGACGGCGTCGACCTGGCCGAGGACCCGCTGCCGTTCCTGCACGAGCTCATGGCGGACAACAGCTCGGGCACCCTGCTCGTGTCCGGCTACGGCGGCGGGACGGCGAACGTGGAGTTCGAGGCGCTCACCGGTCTGGCCGTGGCGAGCTACCAGGCGCAGGTGCACAGCCCGTTCCAGATGCTCGTGTCCCGCACGTCGTCGTTCCCGTCCTACCTGGACCGGTTCGCCGACCGGCCAACGCTGGCCCTGCACCCCTACGTCGGGGAGTTCTACCAGCGTCACGCCGTGTACCCCGCGCTCGGCTTCGACCGCGCCGAGTTCCGCGACACGATGACGCAGCGCAGCACCATCGAGGACGCCCCGTTCGTCTCCGACGCGGCCGTGTTCCGGGAGCTCGTCGACGAGCTGCGCGCGGAGCCCGAGCCGATGCTCGTGAACGTCGTGACGATGCAGAACCACGTGCCGCACCGCGGGTACTCCGACCCGGTGCCGGTGGAGGGCTCCTTCAGCGCCGAGCAGGCAGAGACGCTCGGGCAGTACGTCCGCGGACTGCAGCACAGCGACGCCGCGCTCGCCGAGCTGGCCGCCGAGCTCGACCGACTGCCCGAGCGCACCGTCGTCGTCTACTACGGCGACCACCTCGCGCCGATCTGGCCGGCGGAGGTCCTCGCGCAGAACGACCGCCTGGCCCAGTACTCGACCCCGTGGGTGGTGTTCGCGAACTTCGAGACCGAGCCCGTGCGGCCGGAGCACCCGATCAGCCCGAACCTGCTCGTGCCGCAGCTGCTCGCCGCGACCGGTGCGCCGCTGACTCCGCTCGACGCGCTGCTGGCCGAGGTGCAGGCGGAGGTCCCGGCGCTGGGGACACTGGCGGTGCTGGACGGCGAGGGGCGCGTGGTCCCGGACGTCGAGGCGCTCGGTCCGCGGGCCCAGGAGGTGCTCGCCGACTACCGGCTGCTCCAGTACGACCTCACCGTCGGTGCCGGCTACTCCCGGGACGCCGTGTACACCGTCCCCTGACGGCGACGACCCCCTCGCTCGTGATCATGCAATCCCGCCACCCCTGGCCCCTAGTCCCCTCCCCGTGATCATGCAATCCCGCCACCTCCCGGGCGTGGGTGGCGGGATTGCATGATCACGGGGAGGAGAGGTCAGATGACCCGTCGAGGTCGCTGCACACCATCGCCGCAGAGCATCGGCGAAGCCCATAAGAATGCTGGATTCGGCACGAGTCTGACGGCGTGTCGCGCCACCAACGCAGCATTCTGCGAGTCGGACGGTGGCCGACAGGGTGGCGGGATTGCATGATCACGGATGGGGTGGGGGTGGGGGTGGGGTGGGGTCGGGGCTGACGGCGTCCCGCACCGGCACGAGCTTGGCGTCGCTCTCGGCGAGCTCGGCCTGGGGGTCGGAGCCGGCGACGATGCCGCAGCCGGCGAACAGGCGCAGTCGTCGCGGGTCCGCCGGGTCGAGCCGGGCGCAGCGCAGTGCGATCCCCAGCTCCCCGTCGCCGCGGGCGTCCACCCAGCCCACCGGGCCGGCGTAGCGGTCCCGGTCCATCCCCTCCAGCTCGGCGATGAGCTTGGCGGCGGCCTCGGTCGGCGTGCCGCAGACGGCTGCGGTGGGGTGCAGTGCCGCGCCGAGCTCGAGCAGCGACGCCGAGCCCGCGGCGAGCACCCCCGCGACGTCCGTGGCCAGGTGCATGACGTTCGGCAGGTGCAGGACGAACGGCGACTCCGGCGCGCTCGTGCTCGTGCAGTACGGCTGCAGCGCCTCGACGACGGAGCGCACCGCGTACTCGTGCTCCTCGAGGTCCTTGCTCGACCGAGCCAGGGACCCGGCCAGCGCGAGGTCCCGCTCGTCGTCCCCGGTCCGCCGGATCGTCCCGGCCAGCACCCGCGACGTCACCAGCCCGCGCTCCACCCGCACGAGCAGCTCCGGGGTCGCGCCCACCAGCCCGTCGACGTCGAACGTCCACACCGACGGGTACCGCGCGGCCAGGCGGGTCAGCAGGTGTCGTGGGTCGACCGGCCGGTCCGCCTGGGCCTCCAGGTCGCGAGCGAGCACGACCTTGTCCACCTCACCCGCGCCGATCCGGCGCACCGCCTCCCGGACGACGGACGCCCACTGCGGTCCGGACCGGACGCCGTCGGCGAACCGGACCTGTCCCGGCGACTCGGGTGCACCGGCCGGGGCCGGGGCGGCCGGAGCGGGCAGCGCACCCTCGGGGGCGACCGCCGTCACCCAGGACGTCCCACCACGGCGTCCGACGACGACCCGGGGGACGACGAGCACGCCGCCGGCGGGGGAGTCGTCGGCGAAGGAGAACGAGACGAACGCGACCGGCCCGGTGCCGGGCAGCCGGACGTCGTCGCGAACGGCGACGTCCGCGGACACCCGCGCCCACACCCGGGCCGCGTCAGCGAACCGGTCCGGCCCGGCCAGGTCCACCCGCAGCGCCTCGCCCCAGCCGACCATCCCCTCACCCCGGCGCACCCACGCCACCGGCGGGTCGTCGTCCGAGGGCGGCGGCAGGTAGGAGAGCAGCTCGCCTGCGACGTCGAGGGCCGTGGTGCGGGCCACGAGTCGCGCACCGGCGGCGGGGAGGGCGCTCATCGGCGCACAGACTAAGCCGTACCCTGTGCCGACGTGAGCCGCGCCGACCTGCACAAGCAGCCGCACGAGGTCGCGGCGATGTTCGACGGCGTGGCCGGCCGCTACGACCTGACCAACGACGTCCTGTCCCTGGGCCAGGACCGGCTGTGGCGCCGGGCGGTGGTGCGCGCGGTGGACGCCCGCCCTGGGGAGACCGTCCTCGACCTCGCCGCCGGGACGGGCACCTCCAGCGAGCCGTTCGCGGACGCCGGGGCCCGCACCGTGCCGTGCGACTTCTCCCTCGGCATGCTCCAGGTGGGCCGCCGCCGCAGGCCCGACCTGTCCTTCGTCGCCGGGGACGCCACCCGCCTCCCGTTCGCCGACGGGGTCTTCGACGCGGTGACGATCTCTTTCGGGCTGCGGAACGTCGTCGAGCCGCAGCGTGCCCTCGCCGAGATGCTGCGGGTCACCCGTCCCGGCGGGCGGCTCGTCGTCTGCGAGTTCTCCCACCCGACGTGGGCGCCGTGGCGGACGGTGTACACCGAGTACCTCATGCGCGCCCTGCCGAGCGTGGCCCGGCGGGTGTCGTCGAACCCCGAGGCCTACGTCTACCTCGCCGAGTCCATCCGGGCCTGGCCCGACCAGCGGGCCCTGGCGGACGTCGTCCGCGGCGCCGGCTGGGAGCAGGTCGCCTACCGCAACCTCACCGGGGGGATCGTGGCCCTCCACCGGGCTGTCCGTCCGGTGGAGGCGTAGACTTCCGGCGACTTCGTGAACACGTTCACAAGCGCCGCGTCCGTCCTGAGCACCCCGAGCACCTTGAGCAGCTTGAGCACCCCGAGCACCTTGAGCACCCGACCCGCCACGGCGACGAGTGAGGCACCGTGACCCCCAGCCCCCCGACGGCGGCCGAGGCCGACGTCATCGTCGTCGGCGCCGGCCCGGCCGGTTCCACCGCCGCGCACTACCTCGCCCGGTCCGGCGTCGACGTCCTGCTGCTGGAGAAGACCGCCTTCCCGCGCGAGAAGGTGTGCGGCGACGGCCTGACTCCCCGTGCGGTCAAGGAGCTCATCGCCATGGGCCTGCCGACCCCGCCTGAGGACGGCTGGATCCGCAACCAAGGGCTGCGGATCCTCGGGGGCGGGATGCGCCTGGAGCTGCCGTGGCCGGACCTCGCCACGTTCCCCGACTACGGCCTCGTGCGGCCCCGGCTCGACTTCGACGAGGCGCTGGCCCGGCACGCCGTCGCCTCGGGCGCGACCCTGCTCGAACGCACGAACGTGACCGGTCCGGTGCGGGACGACGCCACCGGCCGGGTCGTCGGGGTCACCGCCCGCCCGGTCGACGAGCGCGGACGGCGCACCGGTGAGGAGGTCGTCTACCGCGCCCCCGTGGTGCTGGCCGCCGACGGCACCTCCGCCCGGCTCGCGCTCTCGCTCGGCCTGGCCAAGCGGGACGACCGGCCGATGGGGGTCGCCGTCCGGACGTACTTCCGCAGCCCTCGGCACGACGACGACTGGCTGGAGAGCTGGCTGGAGCTGTGGGACGGCGAGCCCCAGCGGTCGAACCTGCTGCCCGGGTACGGGTGGGTTTTCGGCGTCGGCGACGGGACGTCGAACGTGGGCCTGGGCATCCTCAACTCGTCCTCGGCCTTCGGCACGGTGGACTACAAGGAGCTGCTGCGCCGGTGGGTGGCGACGATGCCGCCGGAGTGGGGGTACACCGAGGACAACCAGGTCGGGGAGGTCCGCGGCGCCGCCCTGCCGATGGGCTTCAACCGGACGCCGCACTACACCGACGGGGTCCTGCTGCTCGGTGACGCCGGCGGCATGGTCAACCCGTTCAACGGGGAGGGCATCGCCTACGCGATGGAGTCCGCCCGGCTGGCCGCCGACGTCGTCACCCAGGCGCTGGCCCGTCCGGACGCCGCCGCTCGGGAGCGTGCGCTGCAGGCCTACCCGCAGGTGATGAAGGACGCCCTCGGCGGCTACTACACGCTCGGCCGGGTGTTCGTCCAGCTCATCGGCAACCCGCACGTGATGAAGGTCGCCACCCGCTACGGTCTGCCGCGCCCGCTGCTCATGCGGTTCACGCTCAAGCTGCTGGCGAACCTCACGGACCCACGCGGCGGGGACGCGATGGACCGGCTGATCAACGGCCTGACCCGGATCGCGCCGGCCGCATGACCCCCGACCGCCCCGCCGCGTGCCCCAAACCGCAGGCCCCTAGGATGGGCGCCGCCTCGGCCGGGCCAGGCCTACGACACCGCACCGACCACGGCGCACGGACCGTGCGAGCAGAGGAGCGAGACGGGCATGTCTGACGTGATCAACCCGTACATCCCGATCCTCGGACTGCTGGCTCTCGCCGCCGGCTTCGTCGTCTTCTCGCTGGTGGCCAACGCGATCCTGGGACCGAAGCGCTACAACCGCGCCAAGCTCGACGCCTACGAGTGCGGGATCGACCCGACGCCGCAGGCCGCCGGCGGCGGCCGCTTCCCGGTGAAGTACTACCTCGTCGCGATGACCTTCATCGTCTTCGACATCGAGGTCGTGTTCCTCGTGCCGTGGGCGGTGGCGTTCCGGGAGCTCGCGCTGTTCGGACTCGTGGCGATGATGGGCTTCCTCGTGCTCATCACCGTTCCGTACGTGTACGAGTGGCGCCGCGGCGCGCTCGAGTGGGACTGACAGGAGAGAGCTGATGGGGATCGAGGACAAGCTGCCCAGCGGCGTCGTGCTGTCGACCGTCGAGCAGCTGGTGGGGTACCTCCGCAAGTCGTCGGTGTGGCCGGCGACGTTCGGCCTGGCCTGCTGCGCCATCGAGATGATGGCCGTCGGCGGCCCGAAGTACGACATCGCCCGGTTCGCGATGGAACGGTTCGCGGCCACCCCGCGCCAGGCCGACCTCATGATCGTCGCCGGCCGGGTGAGCCAGAAGATGGCTCCGGTGCTGCGGCAGATCTACGACCAGATGATGGAGCCCAAGTGGGTCATCTCGATGGGCGTGTGCGCGTCGTCCGGGGGGATGTTCAACAACTACGCCATCGTCCAGGGCGTCGACCACGTCGTGCCGGTCGACGTCTACCTGCCCGGTTGCCCGCCGCGCCCGGAGATGCTGCTCAACGCGATCCTCGAGCTGCACGACCAGATCCAGCACATGCCGCTGGGCGCCAACCGCGTGAAGGCGGCCCGGGCTGCTGAGCAGGCCGCGCTGGCCGCCACGCCGAGCTCGCAGATGAAGGGCCTGCTGCGGTGAGCGACGCCACCGACGACGTACCTGACGGCACTCACGACGTGCCCGAGGGCGCCGACCGCACCCCGGCCCGTGCGGCCGCTGAGGCCGGCTCGGACAACCTGCCGGCCACCACGGAGCCGACCGCTGAGGTCGTCAGCGTCCGCAAGGGCATGTTCGGCGTGTCCGGGCCCGGCGACACCTCCGGCTACAACGGTCTGGTCCGCACCGTCGTCATGCCCGGGCCGAGCACGCGCCCGTACGGGGACTGGTTCGACGAGGCGGCGGACGTGCTCGCCGAGGTGCTCGGCGAGGACGGCGGGCCGGGGTGGGACGCCGCGATCGAGAAGGTCGTCGTGGACCGGGGCGAGATGACGCTGTACGTGCGTCGGCAGCACCTGCTCGCGGTGGCCCGTGCGCTGCGCGACGACCCGGACCTGCGCTTCGAGATGTGCATGGGGGTCTCCGGTGTCCACTTCCCCGAGGACGCCGGGCGCGAGCTGCACGCCGTGTACCCGCTGCTGTCCCTGACCCACAACCGGCGGCTGCGGCTCGAGGTCGTCTGCCCGGACGACGACCCGCACATCCCGTCGCTGGTGTCGGTGTGGCCGGGCAACGACTGGCACGAGCGGGAGGCATGGGACTTCTTCGGCATCGTCTTCGACGGTCACCCTGCCCTGGCTCGGATCGAGATGCCCGACGACTGGCCCGGGCACCCGCAGCGCAAGGACTACCCGCTCGGCGGGATCCCGGTGGAGTACAAGGGCGCCACCATCCCGCCCCCGGACACCCGGAGGTCGTACCGATGAGCACCGCACCCGGCGGGACGCCGACGAGCCCACGGGACCCGTACGCCACCGGCCCGGCCGACGAGGGCGAGGGCCTGCCGTCGTTCACCGTCGAGGGTGGCGACTGGGACGAGTTCGCCGCCGAGGCCTCGGCGCTCCAGGAGGAGCGCATCGTCGTCAACATGGGGCCCCAGCACCCCTCGACGCACGGGGTGCTGCGCCTGATCCTCGAGATCGAGGGCGAGACGGTCACCGAGGCGCGCTGCGGCGTCGGCTACCTGCACACCGGTATCGAGAAGAACATGGAGTACCGGAACTGGACGCAGGGCGTCACGTTCTGCACCCGGATGGACTACCTGACGCCGATGCACCAGGAGGCCGTCTACTGCCTGGGCATCGAGCGGCTGCTCGGCATCGAGGACGACGTTCCCGAGCGTGCCCAGGTCATCCGGGTGATGATGCAGGAGCTCACCCGGATCTCCAGCCACCTCGTCGCCGTCGCCACCGGTGGCCTGGAGCTCGGCGCGACGACCGTCATGACCAACGGGTTCGGCACCCGGGAGTACGTGCTCAAGGTGATCGAGCTGATCACCGGCCTGCGGATGAACAACGCCTACATCCGTCCCGGCGGGGTCGCCCAGGACATCCCCCCGGGCGCGCTGGACAGCATCCGCGAGGCCGTCCCCCTCATCGACCGCGGCATCCGGGACCTCGAGCGGCTCACGCTGGAGAACCCCATCCTCAAGGCCCGGATGCAGGGCGTCGGCTACCTCGACCTCGCCGGCTGCGTCGCGCTGGGCGTCACCGGCCCGATCCTGCGCGCCACCGGGCTGCCCCAGGACCTGCGCCGTACGCAGCCCTACCTGGGCTACGAGACCTACGACTTCGACGTCGTCACGTGGGACACCGCTGACGCCTACGGGCGGTTCCGGATCCGGATCGCGGAGATGCGCGAGTCGCTGCGGATCGTGGAGCAGTGCGCCGACCGGCTGCAGGAGATGGCCCCCGGCCCGGTCATGGTCGGCGACAAGAAGATCGCCTGGCCGGCACAGCTCGCGATCGGCGGCGACGGGATGGGCAACAGCCTCGACCACATCCGCCACATCATGGGCACGTCGATGGAGGCGCTCATCCACCACTTCAAGCTCGTCACCGAGGGCTTCCGGGTGCCGGCCGGGCAGGTCTACCAGGCGGTCGAGTCCGCCAAGGGCGAGCTCGGCGTCCACCTCGTCAGCGACGGGGGCACTCGACCGTACCGGGCGCACTTCCGCGACCCGTCGTTCAACAACCTGCAGGCGGTGGCCGCGATGTGCGAGGGCGGGCAGCTGGCCGACGTCATCGTCGCCGTCGCCTCGATCGACCCGGTGATGGGTGGTGTCGACCGCTGATGGCCTACGACGTCCCGACGCGCGAGCGGCTGGTCGCCGACATGCGTCAGATCATGTCCCGGTACCCGCAGGAGCGCTCTGCGCTGCTGCCGATGCTGCACCTGGTGCAGGCCGAGGAGGGCTACGTCAGCCCGGACGGGATCGCGCTGTGCGCCGAGCTGCTCGGCCTCACCGCGGCCGAGGTGTCCGCCGTCGCCACCTTCTACACGCAGTACAAGCGGCACCCGAACGGCGAGTACACCGTCGGCGTCTGCACGAACACCTTGTGCGCCGTGCTGGGCGGTGACGCGATCTACGAGGCGCTCTCGGAGCACCTCGGCGTCGGACACGACGAGACGACCGAGGACGGCTCGATCACCCTTGAGCGGATCGAGTGCAACGCCGCCTGCGACTACGCGCCGGTGATGATGGTCAACTGGGAGTTCTTCGACCGGCAGACCCCGGAGTCGGCACGGGACGTCGTCGACCGGCTGCGCGCCGGGCAGGACGTGGCACCCACCCGCGGCGCCGCCAAGGTCTGCACGTTCAAGGAGGTCTCCCGGGTGCTCGCCGGCTTCCCGGACGGGCGCGCCGACGAGGGCGTCGGCGCAGGTGACGCGACGCTGCGCGGCAACGTCGTCGCCCGCCAGCAGGGGTGGACGCCGGAGCGGGGCGTGCCCGCCGGCGGCGGTCGTGACGGCGCGGCCGGTGGTGGCCCCGCCCTGGCGGCCGGCCAGCAGCCGCCGCGTGAGCGCACCAGCGCTCACGACGCCCCCTCGGTCCCGGCCGGCGAGGACGACCGGGGCGGGGCTCCGGCCGGCAAGCCGTCCGGTGACACCACCGCCGGACCGCAGGACGAGGCGACCGGCACGGAGCCCACCGAGGGCACGAGCGAGGAGGGCTGAGATGGCGACGCAACTCACCCCGGTGCTGTCCCGTACCTGGGACGTCGAGCGGTCCTGGACCTTGGAGACCTACGAGCGCCACGACGGCTACTCCGCCCTGCGGACGGCGCTCACCCGCTCTCCGGAGGACCTCGTCCAGCTGGTCAAGGACTCCGGGCTCCGCGGCCGCGGCGGCGCCGGCTTCCCGACCGGGATGAAGTGGGGCTTCCTGCCCAAGCCCGACGGCGGACCGCGGTACCTCGTCGTCAACGCCGACGAGTCCGAGCCCGGCACGTGCAAGGACGTGCCGCTGATGATGGCCTCGCCGCACCTGCTCATCGAGGGCGCGATCATCACGTCCTACGCCATCGGCTGCCACCACGCCTTCATCTACCTGCGCGGGGAGGTCGTGCACGTCTACCGGCGGCTGATGCACGCCGTCGAGGAGGCCTACGCCAAGGGCTACCTCGGCAGGAACGTGCTCGGCAGCGGCTTCGACCTCGACATCACCGTGCACGCCGGCGCCGGCGCCTACATCTGCGGTGAGGAGACGGCGCTGCTCGACTCCCTCGAGGGCCGCCGGGGCCAGCCCCGGCTCAAGCCGCCGTTCCCCGCGGTCGCCGGGCTGTACGCGCGGCCGACCGTGGTGAACAACGTGGAGTCGGTCGCCTCGGTGCCCTCGATCGTCGCCCACGGCGCCGACTGGTTCTCCTCGATGGGCACCGAGAAGTCGACCGGTTTCGGGCTGTTCTCGCTGTCCGGCCACGTCACCCACCCCGGTCAGTACGAGGCCCCGCTCGGCGTCACCCTGCGTGAGCTGCTCGACATGGCCGGCGGCGTCCGGGACGGCCACCGGCTGAAGTTCTGGACGCCCGGCGGGTCGTCCACGCCGATCTTCACCGAGGAGCACCTCGACGTCCCGCTCGACTTCGAGGGGGTGGCAGGGGCCGGCTCGATGCTCGGCACCCGGGCCCTGCAGATCTTCGACGAGACCACGTGCGTCGTGCGCGCCGTCCTGCGCTGGACCGAGTTCTACGCCCACGAGTCCTGCGGCAAGTGCACCCCGTGCCGCGAGGGCACGTTCTGGATGAAGCAGGTGCTGCGTCGCCTGGAGGCCGGGCAGGGCACCGAGCAGGACCTCGACAACCTCCTCGACCAGTGCGACAACATCCTCGGCCGCGCGTTCTGCGCGCTCGGCGACGGCGCGACGTCGCCGGTGACGTCGAGCATCCAGCACTTCCGCGAGGAGTACCTCCGCCACCTCCCGGGGCCAGGGAACCCTCACGGCGGCTGCCCCTTCGACCCGGTCGCCGCCACCGTCTTCGCCGGAGCTGACGCCTGATGACCTCCACCACCGGTACGCCGCGGACCGACCAGCCGGTCGAGACGGTCAGCGCCGTCATCGACGGCATGGAGGTCAGTGCGCCCAAGGGGACGCTGATCATTCGTGCCGCCGAGACCCTCGGGGTGGCCATCCCGCGGTTCTGCGACCACCCGCTGCTCGACCCGGTCGCGGCCTGTCGGCAGTGTCTCGTCGAGGTGGCCACGCCCGGCCCCGACGGCTCCCTGCGGGCGATGCCGAAGCCGCAGCCGTCCTGCGCGATCGAGCTCACCGAGGGGATGGTGGTCAAGACCCAGGTCACCTCCCCGGTCGCGGACAAGGCGCAGCAGGGGCAGCTCGAGTTCCTGCTGATCAACCACCCGCTGGACTGCCCCGTCTGCGACAAGGGCGGGGAGTGCCCGCTGCAGAACCAGGCGATGAGCAACGGCCGCCCGGAGACCCGGTTCGTCGACGTCAAGCGCACCTTCCCCAAGCCGATCCGGATCTCCAGCCAGGTGCTGCTGGACCGGGAACGCTGCGTCCTGTGCCAGCGCTGCACGAGGTTTGCCAAGGAGATCGCCGGCGACCCGTTCATCGAGCTGCAGGAGCGCGGCGCCCAGCAGCAGATCGGCACGTTCTCCCCGGCCGTGCTCGGTATCCACGTCCCCGACGAGTCCGTGCTCGACCAGGCGGGTGAGCCGTTCGCCAGCTACTTCTCCGGCAACACCATCCAGATCTGCCCCGTCGGTGCGCTGACGTCGGCCGCCTACCGGTTCCGGGCCCGCCCGTTCGACCTCGTCTCCTCGCCGTCGGTGTGCGAGCACTGCGCCTCCGGCTGCGCCCTGCGCGTCGACCACCGCCGGGGCACGGTGCTGCGCCGGCTGGCCGGGGAGGACCCGGCGGTCAACGAGGAGTGGAACTGCGACAAGGGGCGGTTCGCCTTCACCTGGCAGACCGCCGCCGACCGGGTCACCACCCCGATGGTCCGGGACGCCGACACCGGCCAGCTCGTGCCGGCCTCGTGGAGCGAGGCGCTCGATGCGGCCGCCCAGGGACTGACCGCCGCTCGGGACGCCGACGTCAGCACCGCCGGGCACCGCGGTGGGGTCGGGGTGCTCGTCGGCGGCCGCGCCACCGTCGAGGACGCGTACGCCTACGCCAAGTTCGCCCGCCTCGCCCTGGGCACGAACGACGTCGACTTCCGCGCCCGGCCGCACTCGGCCGAGGAGGCCGACGTGCTGGCCGCACGGGTCGCGGGTGCCGGCATGCCGGTCACCTACGCCGACCTCGAGCGGGCGCCCGCCGTGCTGCTCGTCGCGTTCGAGCCCGAGGAGGAGTCGCCGATCGTCTTCCTGCGGCTCCGCAAGGCGGTCCGCAAGCACGGCCTGCAGGTGGCCGCGGTCGCGCCGATGGCCACCCGGGGGCTGACCAAGCTGTCCGGTGCCCTCGTCGAGGCCGCCCCCGGCACCGAGCCGTCGGTGCTCCGGGCGCTCGCCGCGTCGGCGCCAGAGGTCGCCGAGACCGCCGAGCTGCTGCGCCGTCCCGGCGCGGTCGTCCTCGTCGGGGAGCGGCTCGCCGCCGTCCCCGGCGGTCTCACCGCGGCCGCCGCCCTGGCCGACGCCACCGGCGCCGCCCTGGCCTGGGTGCCGCGCCGGGCCGGGGAGCGCGGCGCACTCGAGGCCGGCGCCCTGCCGACGCTGCTGCCGGGGGGGCGGCCGGTCGCCGACCCCGAGGCTCGCGTCGACACCGCCGCCGCCTGGGGCACGCCCGTCTCGCTGCCGGACGCCCCCGGCCGGGACACCGCCGCCATGCTCGCCGCCGCGGCGTCCGGTGAGCTCGGCGCGCTCGTCGTCGGCGGTGTCGACCCGGTCGACCTGCCCGACCCCGAGCTGGCCCTCACCGCGCTGGACCGGGTGCCGTTCCTCGTCAGCCTCGAGGTCCGGCTGTCCGCGGTGACCGACCGGGCCGACGTCGTCCTGCCGGTCGCCCCGGTCGCCGAGAAGTCCGGCACCTTCCTCAGCTGGGAGGGCCGCTGGCGGATGTTCGAGCGCACCCTGCAGTCCCGCGCGCTGCCGGACCTGCGGGTGCTCGACGAGCTGGCCGCCGCCATGGGTGTCGACCTCGGCACGCCCACCGTCGAGGCCGTCCGGGGCGAGCTCGCCGAGCTCGGCGCCTGGGAGGGCGGCCGCCTCGCCGCCGCCCCTGCCGAGCCCGTGCGCCCGCCCGAACCGGCCCCGGGAGAGGCCGTGCTGGCCACCTGGCACCTGCTGCTGGACGCCGGACGCCTCCAGGACGGCGAGCCGTTCCTGGCCGGCACCGCCCAGCGGGCCCACGCCCGGCTGTCCGCGGCCACCGCGGCGGAGGCCGGTGTGGACGACGGCGGCCTGGTCGAGGTCGCCACCGACGCCGGCGCCGTCCGCCTGCCGGTGGTCGTCACGGCGATGCCCGACCGGGTCGTCTGGCTGCCGACCAACTCACCGGGCAGCTCCGTGCACGTGACGCTGCGTGCGGGCGCTGGGTCCGTCGTGCGCGTCGCGGCCGTCCCGGCCGACGCCGTCGAGGAGGTGCAGGCGTGAACCTGCTGGCGTCCACCGCGGTCCCGTCCGCGGACTTCAGCAACGACAACGGGTGGGTCATCTTCGGGAAGATCCTCTTCGTCTTCGTCTTCCT
Organism: Quadrisphaera sp. GCM10027208; assembly: GCF_042658805.1. NCBI lineage: Bacteria > Bacillati > Actinomycetota > Actinomycetes > Kineosporiales > Kineosporiaceae > Quadrisphaera > Quadrisphaera sp. GCM10027208. Next base: position 240,299 of record NZ_JBHSRC010000001.1, on the reverse strand, counting down.
CGTCGTCAACGTCGTCATCGTGATCTGGGCCGAGCGCCGGATCATCGGGCGGATGCAGCTGCGGCTCGGGCCGAACCGGACCGGCCCCTTCGGCATCCTGCAGAGCATCGCGGACGGCGCGAAGCTCATGTTCAAGGAGGACTTCGCTCCTCGCGGCGCGGACCGCTGGGTGTACCTGCTCGCACCTGCGCTGTCGGCGACCCCCGCGTTCCTCGCGTTCGCCGTCATCCCGCTCGGGCCCGAGGTGCGGATCCCGTTCACCGACATCGTCACCCCGCTCCAGCTCACCGACCTGCCGGTCGCAGTGCTCTACGTCCTGGCCATCGGGTCGATCGGCGTGTACGGGCTGGTGCTGGCCGGCTGGTCCTCCGGGTCCACCTACCCGCTGCTCGGTGGGGTCCGGTCCACCGCCCAGGTGATCAGCTATGAGCTGGCGATGGGCCTGTCCCTGGTTAGCGTCTTCATCGTCGCCGGGTCCATGTCGACGTCCCAGATCGTGGCCTCCCAGGCCAACCTGTGGTGGGCGGTCACCCTGCTGCCGGCGTTCGTCATCTACGTCGTGTCGATGGTCGGGGAGACCAACCGGCTGCCGTTCGACCTGCCCGAGGCCGAGGGTGAGCTCGTCGGCGGCTTCCACACCGAGTACGCCGGTATGAAGTTCGCGATGTTCTTCCTCGCCGAGTACATCAACATGTTCACCGTCTCGGCGCTGGCGACGACCCTCTTCCTCGGCGGCTGGCAGGCCCCGTGGCCGCTCGGCGGCCCGATCTGGCCGGGTGCCAACGAGGGCTGGTGGCCGCTGCTGTGGTTCACGGCCAAGCTGTGGCTGTTCATCTTCTTCTTCATCTGGCTGCGCGGCTCCCTGCCGCGGATGCGCTACGACCAGTTCATGAAGCTCGGGTGGAAGGTGCTCATCCCCTCGGCGCTGGCCTGGGTCGTCGCGGTCGCGGTGCTCCAGGGCGTGCGCCAGTTCACCGACGTCAGCCTCAGCACCGTCCTGTGGGTCATCGTCGGCGTCGCCGCCGTGTTCGTCGCCGCGAGCTTCCTGTGGCCCAGCCCGCAGGAGGAGGACGCCGGCCCGCCGCAGGGCGAGTTCGACCCGTTCGCCGGCGGCCACCCGGTGCCCCCGCTGCCGGGCCAGCAGCTCCCCGCCTCACCACGGCGGATGCGCCAGACCGCCGTCGTCGGTTCCACCACCACGGCGGACACCCCGACCCCGTCCGAGGAGGACACCCGTGGCTGAGTCCAAGGACCTGCGCCGTCGCGAGGACGACGACGACCGCCGGGGCGGCTTTCTCTCCGAGCTGCTCGCCCCGGTCGCCGGCTTCGGCGTCAGCCTCGGCAACATGTTCCGGAAGGTCGAGACCCAGCAGTACCCGGAGGAGAAGGTCCCGACCCAGCCGAGGTTCCACGGTCGCCACCAGCTCAACCGGCACCCCGACGGGCTGGAGAAGTGCATCGGCTGCGAGCTGTGCGCCTGGGCCTGCCCGGCCGACGCCATCTACGTCGAGGGCGCCGACAACACCGAGGAGGCCCGGTTCTCACCGGGTGAGCGGTACGGCCGCGTCTACCAGATCAACTATCTGCGCTGCATCTTCTGCGGTCTGTGCATCGAGGCCTGCCCCACTCGTGCGCTGACCATGACGAACGAGTACGAGCTGGCCGGCCCCAGCCGGGTCGGCCTCATCTACGAGAAGCAGGACCTGCTCGCCCCGATGCAGCCGGGGATGCTCGCGCCGCCGCACCCGATGGTCCCGGGCACCGACGAGCAGAGCTACTACCGCGGTGAGGTCACCGGCGCGGTACCGGAGCAGGAGCAGTGGGTCCGCCAGCGGTCGGCCGCCGCGGCCGCGCACGGCGAGGAGGCCCGATGAGTCCCGCCAGCCTGCTCACCGCGCCGGCGCTCGCCCAGGTGCCGCTCGACCCGGCGACCCAGGCGCACCTCGGCACCGGGGAGACGGTGCTGTTCTGGGTGCTCGCGCCGCTCATGGTGATCGCCGCCCTGGGGCTGCTCTTCGCCAAGAAGGCCGTGCACGCCGCGCTCATGCTCGTGTTCGTGATGATCTCCCTGGCGGTGCTGTACGCGGCGCAGGAGGCGCCGTTCCTCTTCGTCACCCAGATCATCGTCTACACCGGCGCGGTGATGATCCTCTTCCTCTTCGTGCTCATGCTCGTCGGGGTCGACTCCTCGGACTCGCTCGTCGAGACCATCCGAGGGCACCGGGTGCCGTCCTTCCTGGCCGGTATCGGGCTCGCGGTCGTGCTCGTCGCCGGAGTCACCGGCAGCGGGCTGCTCGGCACCGAGGTGCGTGATGCGCCGTTGCCGGTCGGCCTCGCCGAGGCGAACGCCGACGGCAACCCGGTCGGCATCGCCCGGCTGGTGTTCTCCGACTTCGTCATCGCCTTCGAGCTGACCGGTGCGTTGCTCGTCACCGCCGCGCTGGGCGCCGTCCTGCTCACCCACCGGCCGCGGCTCACGCCGCGGGTGACCCAGCGCGAGCTCGCGGCGCGCCGGGTCCGTGAGGGCACCCAGGTCACGCCGCTGCCCGCCCCAGGTGTGTTCGCCCGGCACAACGGGGTGGACATCCCGGCGCTGCTGCCCGACGGCACCCCCAGCGAGCTGTCGGTCTCCCGGGTGCTGCGGGCCCGCGGCCAGACGACGTCGCCGCTGCGGTTCCGGGACGACGTCCGGGTCATCGAGGCGGAGATCGGGCCGGACCACCGCCGCGGCGTCACCGGCTCGCAGTTCCCGACCGACGAGGCCGGCGACGCCAGCACGGAGGTGTCCGACGCCGACCAGGAGCCGGGGACCCCGCAGGGGCGGCAGGACGGAGCGGACCGATGACCATCACCAGCTACATCGCGCTGTCCGCGCTGCTGTTCGCCATCGGCGCGACGACCGTGCTGGTGCGCCGCAACGCGATCGTCGTGTTCATGGGCGTCGAGCTCATGCTCAACGCCACCAACCTCGCGTTCGTCACCTTCGCCCGGATGACCGGCGACCTGTCCGGCCAGGTCATCGCCTTCTTCGTCATGGTGGTGGCCGCCGCCGAGGTGGTCGTCGGACTGGCCATCATCGTGACGATCTTCCGGACCCGCCGGTCGGCGTCCGTCGACGACGCCAACCTGCTGAAGTACTAGAGACGGACCGAGGAGCGAAAGCCTGTGATCACCGCCTCTGCTGCCGCGGCCGACGTGCTGCCGGCGACCGGCCTGCAGTCCGCCGCGTGGCTGCTCGTCGCGCTGCCGCTGCTCGGTGCCGCCGTGCTCCTGCTCGGTGGTCGTCGCACCGACCGGTGGGGCCACTGGTTCGCCGTCGCGCTGAGCTGGGCCTCCTTCGCCGTCGGGGCGGCCGTGTTCGTCGCCATGCTCGGCTCGCCGGCGCAGGAGCGTGCCCGTTCGGTCCACCTGTTCGAGTGGGTGCCGGCCGGGGCGTTCAACCTGGACGCCGGGCTGCTCGTCGACCAGCTGTCGATGACCTTCGTCCTGCTCGTCACCTTCGTCGGCTCGCTCATCCACGTGTACTCGGTCGCGTACATGGAGCACGACCCCGACCGGCGCCGGTTCTTCGCCTACCTCAACTTCTTCGTCGCGGCGATGCTGCTGCTCGTGCTGGCCGACAGCTACCTGCTGCTGTTCGTCGGCTGGGAGGGCGTGGGGCTCGCGTCCTACCTGCTCATCGGGTTCTGGAACCACAACCCGGCGTACGCGGCGGCCGCCAAGAAGGCGTTCCTCGTCAACCGGGTCGGCGACTTCGGCATGCTCATCGCGATCTTCGCGATGTTCGCCGCGTTCGGCGCGGTCGACTTCGGCACGGTCCTCGGTGGCGTCGGTCAGGCCTCGGAGGGGCTGCTCACCCTCATCGGCCTCATGCTGCTGCTCGCCGCCGCCGGCAAGTCGGCGCAGTTCCCGCTGCAGTCCTGGCTGGGTGACGCGATGGCCGGTCCGACGCCGGTGTCCGCGCTCATCCACGCGGCGACGATGGTGACGGCGGGCGTCTACCTCGTCGTCCGCTCCGGCCCCATCTACGAGGGTGCGCCGACCGCCCAGCTCGTCGTCGTGGTCGTGGGCGCCATCACCCTCGTGTACGGGGCGGTCGTCGGTATGGCCAAGGACGACATCAAGAAGGCGCTGGCGGCCTCGACGATGTCGCAGATCGGCTACATGATGCTCGCCGCCGGGCTCGGCCCGGTCGGCTACGTCTACGCGATCTTCCACCTGGTCACCCACGGCTTCTTCAAGGCCGGGATGTTCCTCGGCGCCGGCTCCGTCATGCACGGCATGGACGACCAGGTCGACATGCGCCGCTTCGGAGAGCTCGCCGGTCAGATGCGGACGACGTGGCTCACCTTCGGCGCCGGCTGGCTGGCGATCATCGGGTTCCCGTTCCTGTCCGGCTTCTGGAGCAAGGACCGGATCATCGAGGCCGCGTTCGTCGGCGAGGGCTGGCGACCGTGGGTGTTCGGGACCGTGACCCTGCTCACCGCCGGGCTCACCGCCTTCTACATGTCCCGGCTGTTCTTCATGACCTTCCACGGCCGACGTCGGTGGGACCCCCAGCAGCACCCGCACGAGTCACCGGCGCTGATGACCGTGCCGATGGTCGTGCTCGCGATCGGCTCGGTCGCCCTCGGTGGGCTGCTCGTCATCGGTGGGGCCTTCACCTCGTGGCTGGAGCCGGCGGTCGGCTACGACCACGAGGCCCACCCGGTGCTGCCGGTCCCGGTCATCACCGGTCTGACGCTGCTGCTGGTCGCCGTCGGCACCTTCCTCGCCTGGCGCCAGTACGCGGCGTCCGAGGTCCCGGTCACCGCGCCCCGCGGCTCCCTGGCCACCCGCGCCGCCCGGCGCGACCTGTTCCAGGACGACATCAACGAGGCGGTGTTCATGCGCCCGGGCCAGTACCTCACCCGCTCGCTCGTGTTCGTCGACAGCCGTGGTGTCGACGGAGCGGTCGACGGGGTCGCCTCCGCGGTCGGGGGCGTGGCCAACCGGTTGCGGCGCCTGCAGACCGGGTTCGTCCGCTCCTACGCCGCCTCGATGCTCGGTGGCGTCGTACTCGTCCTGCTGATGCTCCTGGTGGTGAGGTGACGTGCTGAGCTCCGGCTTCCCCTGGCTCACGACGGCGGGACTGATCCCGCTCGTCGGGGCGCTCGTGCTCTGGCTGCTGCCGGCCTCCGCCCGCCGGCTGGCCAGGCCCCTCGCCCTCGGCGTGTCCCTGCTGACGCTCCTCGTCGTCGTCGCGATGGCGCTGACGTTCGACGTCGCCGCGGCAGGCGCCCACCAGTTCACCGAGACGTACCCGTGGATCCCCCAGCTCGGCGTGTCCTACGCCCTCGGCATCGACGGCATCGGGCTGACGATGATCGCGCTCGCCGCGGTCCTCACCCCCGTCGTCGTCCTCGCCGGCTGGCACGACGCGGGCACCGACCCCGCCCGGACACGGACGTTCTTCGCCCTGCTGCTGCTGGTGGAGACGATGATGATCGGGGTCTTCGCGGCCCGCGACGTCTTCCTCTTCTACGTGCTGTTCGAGGCGATGCTCATCCCGGTGTACTTCCTCATCGGGATGTTCGGTGGACCGCAGCGGCGGTACGCCGCGGTGAAGTTCCTCCTGTACAGCCTGCTCGGCGGGCTGCTCATGCTGGTCGCCGTCATCGCCCTGTACCTGTCCGGCCCCCGTGGTCCCGAGGGCTTCCTGGTGGAGAACCTCGTCGGCCTCGACCACGGGGAGACCGCCGGCCGGCTGATGTTCCTCGGCTTCTTCATCGCGTTCGCCATCAAGGCGCCGATGTGGCCGGTGCACACCTGGCTGCCGGACGCCGCGGGCCAGGCGCCGCCCGGGACCTCGGTGCTGCTCGTCGGCGTCCTGGACAAGGTCGGCACGTTCGGGATGCTGACCCTGCTGCTGCCGCTGTTCCCGCAGGAGAGCCGGTGGGCCGCCCCGGCGATCGCCGTCCTGGCGGTGATCTCGATCCTCTACGGCGCTCTCGTCGCCATCGGGCAGACGGACATGATGCGGCTCATCGCCTACACGTCGGTGTCGCACTTCGGGTTCATCGTGCTCGGCATCTTCGCGATGACCTCGACCGCGCAGAACGGCGCGGCCCTGTACATGGTCAACCACGGGTTCACCACCGCCGCGCTGTTCCTCATCATGGGGATGCTCGTGGCCAGGCGCGGCACCGCCCGGATCGCCGACTACGGCGGCGTCCAGCGGGTCGCGCCGGTCATCGCCGGCACGTTCCTCGTCGCGGGCCTGTCCAGCCTGGCGCTGCCCGGCCTGTCGAGCTTCGTCAGCGAGTTCCTCGTGCTCGCCGGCACCTACGCCCGCTGGCAGTGGGCTGCGGTGGTCGCCGCTCTCGGCGTCATCCTCGCCGCCGTCTACATCCTGCTGCCCTACCAGCGGATGTTCACGGGGCCGGCGACCGAGCCGGTCAAGGCGCTGCCCGACATGCGGGCCCGCGAGGCCTGGGTGGTCGCCCCGCTGCTCGCCATCATCGTCGCGCTCGGCGTGTACCCCAAGCCCGTCCTCGACGTCCTCGACCCCGCCGTGCAGCGGACCATGCAGGAGGTCGGCGTGACCGACCCCGAGCCGACCGTGCCCGGTGCCGCCACTGCTGGAAGGGATGACCAGTGAACGTCCTCGCCGCGCAGGTGACCACGTTCACCCCGCCGGAGATCGACTGGGCCGCGCTGGCGCCGGCGCTCATCGTTCTCGGTGCCGGGGTCCTCGGCGTGCTCGTCGAGGCGCTGGCCCCGCGGCGCGGTCGGCGCGTCGTCCAGCTGGCCGTGGCCGTCGTCGCGCTGGCGGCCGCGGTGGTCGTCGTCGCCCTGCGGTGGGACACCGTGGGCCAGGACCTGGTCGGCGGCTCGGCGCTGTTCGACCACCGGATCAGCCTCTTCCTCACCGGCACGCTGCTCGTCCTCGGCCTCACCGCGGTGCTCACGGTCGCCGAGCGCGGGGACAGCGGGGACGCCTTCGCCCCGCAGGCGGCGTCCGTGCCCGGCTCGGACTACGAGGAGGCCGCCCGGCGGGCGGGACTGCAGACCACCGAGGTCTTCCCGCTGATGATGTTCGCCCTCGGCGGCATGATCATCTTTGCCACGGCGGCCGACCTGCTGACGATGTTCGTGGCCCTCGAGCTGCTGTCGCTGCCGCTGTACGTGCTCGCCGGCCTCGCCCGGCGGCGCCGGCTGCTCTCCCAGGAGGCGTCCGTCAAGTACTTCCTGCTGGGAGCGTTCTCCTCCGGGCTGTTCATCTACGGCGCCGCGCTCATCTACGGGACGACCGGCACGGTGTCCCTGCCGGGCATGCTGGCCCGGATGTCCCAGGGCGGGGCGACCCAGCTGCTCGCGGACCCGCAGGGCGCGCCGAGCCTCATGCTCGTCACCGGCATCGTCCTGGTGCTGTCCGGTCTGCTGTTCAAGGTCGGCGCCGTGCCGTTCCACGCCTGGACGCCCGACGTCTACACCGGTGCCCCGACCCCGGTCACCGGGTTCATGGCCGCCGCCACCAAGGTGGCCGCGTTCGGCGCGATCCTCCACCTGCTGTTCTACGCCCTGCCCATCCCCGTGCTCGAGGACTACTGGGGGCTCGTCGTGGCGGTGATCTCCGCCGCGACGATGATCGTCGGTGGTGTGGTCGCCGTCGTGCAGACCGACATCAAGCGGATGCTGGCGTACTCGTCCATCGCCCACGCCGGCTTCATCCTCACCGCCATGGCCACGTCCACCGTGGCCGGCGCCCGCGAGCTGTCCATCACCGGCGTGCTGTTCTACCTGCTGGCCTACGGCTTCATGACGCTCGGCGCCTTCGCCGTCATCTCGCTGGTCCGCGAGCGGGACGCCGCCGACAACGTCACCGGTGAGGCCACCCACCTGTCCCAGTGGGCCGGATTGGCCCGCCGCGCCCCGGTGCTGGCCGCGGTGTTCACGCTGTTCCTCCTGGCGATGGCGGGGATCCCGCTGACCAGCGGGTTCACCGGCAAGTACGCGGTGTTCCTCGCCGCCGTGGAGGGCGGGTACGCCTGGCTCGCCGTCCTCGGGGTCCTCGTGAGCGTCGTCACCGCGTTCTTCTACGTCCGGGTGATCGTGCTCATGTACTTCTCGCCGCCGCCGGCGACGCCGACCGCGGTCGCTCTGCCCAGTCCCCTGATGGGTGCGGCCATCGCGATCGGTGCCGCAGTCACCCTCGTACTCGGCGTGCTGCCTGCACCCGTGCTCGACCTGGCGGCCAGCACCCTGGCGCTGCCGTGAGCGGAGCCCCCTCCGCCCGCGCGGGGACGGTGGACGGCGTCTGGGACGTCCCGGCGGCGGACCCTGTGCTGGCCGAGGACATCACCACCAGGCTGCTGGAGGTGGAGTCCCGGCTGCTCGACGCCGTCGCGCACACCGACGAGCTCGCCGACTCCGTGTCCCGGCACCTCGTCCAGGCGGGGGGCAAGCGGGTGCGACCGATGCTGGCGCTGCTCGCCTCCCACCTCGGGGACCCCACTCGCCCGGAGGTCGTCGACGGGGCCGTCGTCGTGGAGCTCACCCACCTGGCGACCCTCTACCACGACGACGTCATGGACTCCGCGCCGGTTCGCCGGGGGGCGCCCGCCGCCCACCAGGTGTGGGGCAACTCCGTCGCCATCCTCACCGGGGACCTGCTGTTCGCCCGTGCCTCGCGGATCGTGGCCGGGCTCGGGCCGCAGGCCGTCCGGGTGCAGGCGGCCACGTTCGAGCGGCTGTGCCTGGGGCAGCTGCACGAGACGGTGGGACCGCGACCTGGCCAGGACCCGGTGGACCACTACCTGCAGGTGCTCGCGGACAAGACCGGCTCGCTCATCGCCACGTCGGGTCGCTTCGGCGCCGAGCTGGCCGGCTGCGGCCGCGACGTCATCGAGGTGATGGTCGCCTACGGGGAGCGGGTCGGTATCGCCTTCCAGCTCGCCGACGACGTCATCGACCTCGCCGGCGCGGACACCGGCAAGACGCCGGGCACCGACCTTCGCGAGGGCGTCCCGACCCTGCCGGTGCTGCTCGTGCGGCGGGCCGCCGAGCGCGGCGAGGCCGCGGCGCGGCGGCTGGTCCAGCGGCTGGACGGCGACCTGTCGGACGACGTCGTCCTCGCGGACGTCGTCCGGGAGCTGCGCGAGCACCCGGCGACGGAGGAGGCCCGGGCTGCCGCCCAGTCCTGGGCGCAGGAGGCGGTCGACGCGCTGGTGCCGCTGCCCGCCGGGGCGGCCCGGGACGCCTTGGAGGCCTTCGCCCGGAGCGTCGCCGACCGCACCCGCTAGCCGCTGCCGGGCCCACACCGAGGCAGACCGCGGCGTGGGCCCGGCAGGTCGCTGGCTCAGCGTGTCCGGTACACCTGGACGACGGCCGGCCGCGGGCCCTTGACGTTGTCCGCCCGATAGACGGTCCGGCCGTACGGGAACGTGGACGCCGGCTGCTCCGGCGTGGCCCCGTCGACGTCGCCGGGGTGCTGGACGGCGACGAACACCGACGAGCTCTCGTCGTCGATCACCGGACCGCAGGTCTCCGCACCGGTCGGGACGGCGAGGAACTGCTGCACGTGCCCTCGTTCGGGGCCCTCGACCGGCACCAGGTGCAGCGCGTCGTTGAGGCCCAGGTTGCCCTGCCCGTCGGTGGAGATCCACAGGTTGCCAGCCGAGTCGAACGCGACGTTGTCCGGGCTCGAGATCGGGGAGACCTGGTCCTTCGGGTACCCCGAGAAGTACGTGGTCGGGTCCTGCGGGTCTCCGCAGACCACGACGAGCGACCACGTGAACTCCAGGTCCGTCGCCTCCCGCTCCTGCAGCTCCACCACCTGGCCGTACCGGTTGGGGGTCCGGGGGTTGGCCGGGTCCGCGGTCGTCCTGCCGGCGTTGTTGGTCAGAGCCGCGTAGACGAACCCGTTGCCGGGGTTGCGTTCTACGTCCTCGGGCCGGTCCATCGGCGTCGGCTGGACGACGTCGGCGGCTGCCCGGGTGAACACCAGCACCTCATCCACCGTGAAGCCGGGGACCTTGGACTCTCCGTCCACGACCAGCGGCAGCCACGTGCCGGTGCCGTCGTAGGTCGCCGCCGGGTCCCCCGCCGCCTCGAAACGGGCGACGTACAGGTCGCCCTCCTCGAGCAGGGTCATGTTGTGGCGGCGGGCCGCAGGGCTCGGACCGTCCTGGAACCGGTCGCGGGACACGAACTTGTACAGGTACTCCCCGCCCTCGTCGTCACCCATCACCGCGACCACGCGGCCGTCGGCGGCGATGCTCACGGTCGCGCCCTCGTGCTTGAAACGTCCCAGAGCGGTGTGCTTGCGAGGTGTCGACGTCGGGTCGCTCGGGTCGAGCTCGACGATCCAGCCGAAGCGGTTGACCTCGTTGGGCTCGTTCGCCAGGTCCCAGCGCGGCTCGACGGCGTCCCAGCCGCGCCCGGTCGAGCTGATCCCGTAGAGGGCGTTGCGCGGGTCGAGGTCGGCGTTGCGCTTGAAGTACCCCTGGAAGTTCTCCTCTCCGGAGAGCACGGTGCCCCAGGGCGTCGTCCCGCCGGCGCAGTTGTTCACCGTGCCCAGGACGGTTGTGCCGCTCGGATCCGCGGACGTCCGCAGGTACGTCGAGCCGGCGGCCGCGCCGGTGAGGCGGAACTCGGTCTGCTGGTGGATCCGGCGTCCGTACCGTGAGCGCGGCACGGGCTCCCACGGCCGGCGGGGGCCACGCCGGGCCACCTCGACCACAGACATGCCGTGCGCGGCCATGGCGATGGCCAGCCGCTCCACGCGCTCCGCCTCGTCGGCCGGGACGCCGGAGAACATGAGGTCGTCGTTGGTGTACTCGTGGTTGACGACCATCAGGGCCCGGTTGCGCCCGGCCAGGGGGATGAACGTGAGGAAGTCGTTGTTGTAGCCGAACTGCTGCTTCTGGGCCTCGGCGCTCTGGTGGTCGAAGTCGAACAGCGGCGCGCCGGCGACCACCGGGTCGCCCCAGGCCATGATCGCCGTCCAGTCGTACCCGGCGGGTACGGTCAGTTCGTCGACGTCCGCGGCAGGAGCGGGGTCCAGTGGGGTGAAGGACAGTCCGCTGCCAGGCCGGGTGGCGACGGGCCCCTGACCGTGACCGGCTGGCGGGGCCGCAGCCGCGGGGACGCCGGTGGCGATGCCACCCAGCACGAGAGCGCCGAGTCCCCCGGCCAGTACCGAACGGCGGGAGAGCGCGGTCTCGGCGACCTCGGCGAAGGTCGGGGAGCTGCTGCGGACGGCGTGAGCGTCCGCGCACTGGTCGGCGCACTTCCAGTGGCAGACGGTCGCGCTGCGGGTGCCCTGGGTGTGGCCGAGCATCCGCAGCAGGCGCCGCGGGGATTCGGGAGCGAGGGTCACAGGAACCTCCGGGATGGCTCGAGCGGACCCGTGCGACGTTAGGAGCCGCACCCACCCCCCGCCAGCGAAAGCCGGATGAACCGGACGTGAAACCTCGGTGCTCTGCGCTGTCTCAGGTCGCCGCAGCCTCGGCCGCACGAGCGAGCCGCGCGCGGGCCCGGCTCGATCGCAGCGTGTCCGCGGTGAGCACGACGAGCGCGGTCCAGACCAGGGCGAAGCCGGCCCACCGGGACGGTGGCATCGTCTCGCGGAAGACGAGCACCCCGATCGTGAACTGCAGCACCGGTGCGAGGTACTGGAGCAGCCCGATGGTCGTCAACGGCACGCGTCTGGCCGCGGAGGCGAAGAACAGCAGCGGGACCGCCGTGACCAGGCCGGTGGTCACGAGGAGCAGGGCGTGCGACGTCCCCTCGGTGGTGAATGTGCTGCTGCCGGACGCCCCCAGCCACAGCAGGACGACGAGGGCGACCGGGGCGAGGACGGCGGTCTCGACGGTGAGGCTGGTCAGCGCGCCGACGCCGCGGCCGACCCGGTTCTTCACCAGTCCGTAGACACCGAAGGAGAACGCCAGGGTGAGCGCGATCCACGGCGGTCCGCCGTAGTCGATCGTGAGCACGACGACGGCGACGGCGCCGATGGCGATCGCCACCCACTGCGCCCTGCGGAGCCGCTCACCGAGCACGAGCACTCCCAGCGCCACCGTCACGATCGGGTTGATGAAGTAGCCCAGCGACGCCTGGACGACCTGGCCGGAGTTGACGCCGTAGATGTAGGTCCCCCAGTTCACCGCGATGACGGCGGCGGCGACAGCGAGCATGCCCAGCGCCCGCGGGGAGTGCAGCACCGCGTCGACCTCCCGCCACGTCCGCAGCACGACGACGAGGACCAGACAGACGGCGAGCGACCACACCACGCGGTGCAGCAGGATCTCGATCGCGCCGGCCGGCCGCAGCAGCGGGAAGTATAGCGGGAAGACACCCCACAGGAGGTAGGCCGCTGCGCCGTAGAGCGTGCCGCGGCGGACCTCGGATTCATGGGACGTCACGGGCGAACGCTACCCGACCGCTCGCCCGTCCCCGCTCCTGATCACTCCGCAGCCCCCACCCACCCCCACCCGTGATCATGCAATCCCGCCCACCCTTTGTTCCCCCGCCTCCAAGTCCCCCGCCCCCCAGCTCCCCTCGTCCCCCAAGTCCCCCCGCCCCTCGCAGAATGCTGGGTTGGTGGCGCGACACGCCGCGAAAACCGTGCCGAATCCAGCATTTTGTGGCGGGATTGCATGATCACGCGGGGGCGCGCGGGTCGAGGGTGGCGGGACTGCATGATCACGAGGGGGCGCGGGTCGAGGGTGGCGGAATTGCATGATCACGAAGGGGGGAGTGGATCGTCACTGAGAGGAGGGGACGGTCCAGGTGTCGGAGCCGGCGAGCAGCCGGGCGAGGTCCTCGTCGTCCGCGCCACCACCCGCGGCCCGTCGCGCGTCGTCCACCTGCGCTCGCACGAGGTCGTCGTAGGTCGGTCGCTGGACGGCGCGGAACACCCCGACCGGCACGTGCTGCATCGTCGGGTCGTCCAGCCGGGACAGCGCGAACGCCGCCGTCGGGTCCTCGGCCGCGACGTCGTGGACGACGACGGGCCGGTCACCGGCGTCCGCGGCGTCGACGACCTCGAGCCCGCCGTCCGGGCGGTGGACCACCACCCGCTCGGCCTCCGGTGCGCCGAAGCGCACCTCGCGGCCGTGCTCGAGGTGGATGAGCCGGGCCGTCGACTCCTGCCGGTCCTTGAGCACGTCGAACGCGCCGTCGTTGAAGATCGGGCAGTTCTGGTAGATCTCCACCAGCGCCGTCCCGCGGTGCTCGGCGGCGGCCCGCAGCACCGAGGTGAGGTGCTTGCGGTCGGAGTCCAGCGTGCGGGCGACGAAGGTGGCCTCCGCCCCCAGAGCCAGCGAGACCGGGTTGAACGGGGCGTCCACCGAGCCCGCCGGTGTCGACTTGGTGACCTTGCCGATCTCGGACGTCGGGGAGTACTGGCCCTTCGTCAGCCCGTAGATCCGGTTGTTGAACAGCAGGATGGTCAGGTTGACGTTGCGGCGCATCGCGTGGATGAGGTGGTTGCCGCCGATGGACAGCGCGTCGCCGTCGCCGGTGATGACCCACACGTTGAGGTCGGGGCGCGCCGTCGCCAGTCCGGTCGCGATCGCCGGCGCGCGGCCGTGGATCGAGTGCATCCCGAACGTGTCGAGGTAGTAGGGGAAGCGTGAGGAGCAGCCGATGCCGGAGACCGCGACGACGTTCTCCTTGCGGATGCCGAGCTCGGGCAGGAACGACTGGACGGCCGCCAGGATCGCGTAGTCGCCGCAGCCGGGGCACCACCGCACCTCGGAGGCGGAGGTGAAGTCCTTCTTGCCGAGGGAGACACCCTCGGTCAGGCGCGGGACGGCGTCCAGGCCGGTGCGGTGCGCTGGGGTGCCGAGGTCGGTGGTCACGCGGGGACCTCCGTGTCGTGGGCGGGGTGGGGCTGGACCTCCTGGGCGAGCTGGGAGATCGCGTCGACGAGCTCGCCGGAGGTGAACGGCAGGCCGCGTACGCGGTTGTAGCCGACGACGTCGACGAGGTACCGGGCGCGCAGCAGCAGCGCGAGCTGGCCGAGGTTCATCTCGGGCACGAGCACCCGGTCGTAGCCGCGCAGCACGCTGCCGAGGTTGGCCGGGAACGGGTTGAGGTGACGCAGGTGGGCGTGGGCGACGGACAGCCCGCTCTCCCGGGCGGCGCGGACGCCGGCGGCCACCGGTCCGTAGCTGGACCCCCAGCCGAGGACGAGGACGCGTGCGGCGCCGTCCGGGTCGTCGACGTCGAGGTCGGGGACGTCGATGCCGTCGATCTTCGCCCGCCGCAGCCGGACCATCCGGTCGTGGTTGTCCGGGTCGTAGGAGATCTCGCCGGTGACGTCGGCCTTCTCCAGCCCGCCGATGCGGTGCTCGAGCCCGGCGGTGCCGGGCACCGCCCACGGCCGGGCGAGGGTCTGCGGGTCGCGCAGGTAGGGCCGGAACGCCGGGGTGACCCCGTCGTCGGCGAGCCCGTTCGGCGCGGTGGCCTGGTCGGCGTCGATGACGGGGAGGGTGGCGACGTCCGGCACCGCCCACGGCTCGGAGCCGTTGGCGAGGTACCCGTCGGACAGCAGCAGCACCGGCGTCCGGTAGGTCGTCGCGATCCGGACCGCCTCGAACGCGACGTCGAAGCAGTCCGTCGGCGAGGCGGGCGCGACGACCGGGACCGGCGACTCCCCGTTGCGCCCGAACATCGCCTGCAGCAGGTCTGCCTGCTCCGTCTTCGTCGGCAGACCCGTCGACGGGCCGCCGCGCTGGACGTCGACGACGACGAGGGGCAGCTCGAGGGAGACGGCCAGGCCGATCGTCTCGCTCTTGAGCGCCAGACCCGGCCCGGACGTCGTCGTCACCCCGAGGGCGCCGCCGAACGAGGCCCCGAGCGCGGCCCCGACCCCGGCGATCTCGTCCTCGACCTGCATCGTCGTGACGCCGAACCGCTTGAGCCCCGAGAGCGTGTGCAGGATGTCCGAGGCCGGTGTGATCGGGTAGGAGCCGAGGACGAGCGGCAGGCCGGCGCGGTGCGCTGCGGCGACGAGGCCGTAGGCGAGGGCGACGTTCCCGGTGATGTTCCGGTAGGTGCCGGGCTTCGCCGGCGCGGGCGCGACCTGGTAGCGGACGGCGAACGCCTCGGTGGTCTCCCCGAACGCCCACCCTGCCTTGAACGCGGTGAGGTTCGCCTCGAGAATGTCCGGCTTCGTGGCGAACTTCGTCCGCAGGAACCGTTCGGTGCCCTGGGTGCCGCGGTCGTACAACCACGACAGCATCCCGAGCGCGAACATGTTCTTCGACCGCTCGGCGTCCTTGCGGGACAGTCCGAACGGCTTCAGCGCCTCGACGGTCATCGACGTCAGCGGCAGCGCGTGCACCCGGTAGGACTCCAGGCTGCCGTCCTCCACGGGGTTGGTCGCGTACCCGACCTTGGCCAGTGCGCGGGCGCCGAACGCGTCGGAGTCGACGATGACGGTGCCGCCGCGGGGCAGGTCGGCGAGGTTGGCCCGCAGGGCTGCCGGGTTCATGGCGACGAGCACGTCGGGCTCGTCGCCGGGGGTGAGGACGTCGTGGTCGGCGAAGTGCAGCTGGAAGCTCGACACGCCGGGCAGCGTGCCGGCCGGCGCGCGGATCTCCGCGGGGAAGTTCGGCAGCGTGGCCAGGTCGTTGCCCAGGGACGCGGTCTCGGCGGTGAAGCGGTCGCCGGTGAGCTGCATCCCGTCGCCGGAGTCGCCGGCGAACCGGATCACCACGCGCTCGACGCGCTGCACCAGCTTGGTCGTCATGTCCTCGTCAACGTTCCGTCGTCCAGCATTCTGCCTGCTCCACGTCGATGGTAGGTGTTGGACCGGTCACTCGCTCACGGCGTCAGGGTGCCGTCGGCACGGTCGACGAGGTGCGGGGGGACGTCCGGGGCCGATCGCCCACCAGGTGATGGTCCTCGTGGGTGATCCCGGAGGGACTCTGCTCAGAAATCCGGGACAGCGGCCGACCATGACGGTGTGATCGTCCCACCGACCGCGAGCGAGGTGCGCTGACAGTGCCACCTGATCGGCCGTCTCCGGCCAGCTCCCCGCAGGGCGGGCTCCGTGCCCCGTTCGAGCACGGGGACCCGCGGCACGGCGAGCGCCTCCTCGACGTCGCCCTCGTCCTGGGGTTCGACGACATGGACGAGGAGGAGATCCGGGCCCGTCGGGACGAGACCCAGACTCGCGAGGACCGGGTGTCGTACGTGCGCCGCCTGCTCCAGGGCCGGCTGGACGTGCTGATCATGGACCGCCAGCGACGCCAGCGGGCCGAGGACGGCGTGTACGGCTCCGGTGCTCGGACGATGCAGGAGCTCGTCGCCTCGTTGGCTCCCGCCCTGGCCGAGACCTCGGCGCGGGTCGCGGAGCACTCCGTCGGCTCCGTCGAGGCGGTCACGGACTCCGTGGAGGAGTGCGAGGCGGCCGCTCTCGACCCGCGGACCAGCGTGCCGGCATCGCTGTCCGACGAGGGCCTCCAGGCGGCCATCGAGCGGATCACGCAGCTGGAGCGCGGCATCTCTCGCCTGCGGCACAGCCTTCACGAGGTCATCGACGCGGCCAACGCCGAGCTGGACCGCCGGATGGACGAGGTGCGCCTGAACAGGTAGTTCGACGGCGTGCTCATGGAGCGGCTCGGTCCTCAGTCGTCGGGGAGTCACGCCGGCTGGTCGTCTCGTCGCTGGCCCCCCGGGGGCCTCGCCAGCGCATCCTCCTCCTGCCGCGCAGCCAGGGCGTTCCGCAGCGCGTAGTGGTGCATCACCCGGTACACCACCTCACACCCTGCCCAGCTGATGAGCAGTGCCGCGAGGATGCGAAGGGCGAACGACTCCAGCGGCTCGTGCTGTGAGAGCAGGGCCGGGAGCTGGGGGACGGCGATCAGCAGGGTGCCGAGCAGGACGATCCCCACCGGAGGCCCCGGGGTGGCAGGCGGTGGTGTCGGTTCCATCTACAGCCCTCTCCGGATTGCTTGACGCTGCCGGGTGAAGACGTACCGGCGAATGACGTCGGCGACACGTGGTGAGTGGTTGAAGCGGCCGGTCACCACCCACGTCCCGCTGTCGGTCTGCTCGCACCGCAGCACCACGAATGGCACGGACAGGTCGACGCCGTCCAGCGTCAGGTGCACAACGGTCGCCCGGCCCGTCGGCGGCTCGCTGACGAGCACGGCGCGCAGCCCCGTCTCGCTGATGTCGACGGTGTGCCCCGGGACCTCCGCAGCGCCCGCCGTGAACGTCATCGGCAGCCGGACCTTCTCGCGCACCGCCGCCCGGCGCTGCTGCAGCTGCCCTGGGCCCAGGGGACGAAGGACCCAGTCGTGCCGGTCATGGTCCTGCAGCTGTGCGGCGAGCGACCCTCGGCCCGCGGGGCTCTCCCAGAAGAGCATCACGCGCCCGTCCTCGGGAGGCAGCGCCGTGACCGCGGACCCGCCGACCAGCCGCACGGGTGCGGACACGACGAGGTCGTTCCTGGTCAAGGCCCGTGCCAGACTCTGCGCGAGCGCCGGGTCGGCTCCGAGCCGCACCTGCAGCGGTGTGCCCTCCCTGGGCCATGCCCGGGTCTCGAGCCGTCCGTTGTCGGCGGTCACCGGGCCCCCTGGTCGGCGAGCCGTGCGGCCAGCACGCCCGCCCACGCGCTGCGGGTCGCGGGCCGACCGTCGAGGCGAGCGACCGGGACGCCGACCGCGAGTACCGATGCCGGGTCCGCTGTCGAGTCGAGGTCGTCGACGGCGAGGGCGTCGACACGGCCCAGCCGCTCGACCCAGGCCCTGACGTCCTCCGGCTTGCGGGACGCTTCGACCACCGCCCACGTCGTGCACGGCTGGAGTGCGCTGAGGGTCTCCGCCGCCCACTGCACGCCGCGAAGGCTGAGCGGCGCGTCCACCACGACGATCGTCGGGTGGGTTCGCCGGCTCCACTGGGCCCGTCGTTGCGCCGCACTCTCCGGGCCGCTGGCCCGCAGTCTGGCGGGAAGCCGCTCGGTCGGCCCCCCGCGACTCACCAGCGTGATCGCATCGGTCGGTAGCCGCGTCTCGGCCGCCACGTCACGTGCGAGGCGCATCGCGGCGGTCGTCTCGCCCACCAGGGCGAGGACGTCCCCGTCGCCGAGCCGGGCAGCGGGCGGCTCGGGGAGCCGCATGACCGCTGTGACCATCGAGGTGAGTGCCTGTCCGTCCGGTACGGGGCCGCCGGGTGCCGGCAGCCCCGAGCGGTCCTCGACCCCCGAGAGCCTGGTGAGCTTGGTCAGCACCTCTCGGAACGAGGCCGACTCGGTCGACACGGCGGGCCTCACGGTGGCAGGTGGTGTGGCTGCTCGTGGTGGGGCTGCTCGTGGTGCGGCCGCCGGTGCTGCGGCCGGCTCCACGGGCGAGGCGGTCTGTGCCTCGTCACTGTCACTGGCACTGTCACTGGCACTGTCACGTCGCAGTGCAGCGAAGCGCTCCGCCGTGCTGACCCGGTCGGCCATCTCGGTCAGCTCGGTGGTGTCGGTGAGCTCGGTGGTGTCGGTGAGCCCGGTAGTGTCGGGCAGCTCGGTCGTGTCGGTGAGACCGGTCGTCTCGGTCAGCCCGGTCGGGTCGGTCACGTCCTCGACCTCGACGAGGACCTCGAACCGCTCTCGGCTGAAGAAGCCGGCGATCCCCCCGGTGCGCACCCGGTCAGCCTGGACGATGCGGGCCTCGGGACCGCACTCTCGGCGCACCCGAGCCAGCAGCTCGTCGAGGTCGGGTCCCTCAAGCTGTAACTGCATCCCGGGCAAGGTCGATCACACCTCTCGTCTCGATCTGGAGCCGGCTGGAGAGCTCGGAGTAGGCGATCACCGGCATGCGGGGGACGGTGACCCGGACCAGTCGCCGCACTGCCGCCCGCACCTGCGGCGCACAGACGAGCACCACCTGCTCACCGGCCTGCTCAGCGGTCTGGGACACCTGGGCGAGGTCGATCATCAGCTGCTCGGCGTCCTGCGGCCCCAGCGCCAGGAAGCTGCCGCCCTCGCCGGTGCGCAGCGACTCCAGCAGTCGCTGCTCGGTCAGCGGCTCGAAGGTCACGACGCGCAGCCGGCCGTCCTCGGCGAGGGCGGAGGAGATCGCCGGGCCGATCGCCGTCCGCGCGGCCTCGACCAGGGCTTCTGGGTCCTTGGAGGTGCGGGCCCGCTCGGACAGCGCCTCGAAGAGCCGGGGCAGGTCCCGGATCGAGATCTGCTCGTCCAGCAGCGCCTGCAGCACGTGCTGCACCTCGCCCAGCGAGAGCTGGGAGGGGGTGAGCTCCTCGACCACCGTCGGGTGGCTCCTCTTCACCATGTCGACCAGTGACTTGACGTCCTCGCGGCTGAGAAGGCGACCGGCATGCTCGCGGACCACCTCGGCCAGATGGGTGATGAGCAGGGACGCTCGGTCGACGACGGTGGCGCCGGCGATCTCGGCCTGCTGCGCCAACTCGGCCGGTACCCAGCGCGCCGGCAGCCCGAAGACGGGCTCGGTCGTGGGGGCCCCCGGCAGCGACCCCAGGTCGTCCCCGATCGCCAGCACGTGCCCCGCCGGGGCCTCGCCTCTCGCGACGTCCACCCCGTGGACCCGGATGGCGTAGGTGTGCGGGGGCAGGTCCAGGTTGTCACGGGTACGGACCAGGGGGATGACGATCCCGAGCTCGAGGGCGATCTTGCGGCGCAGCGCCCGCATCCTGTCCATCAGGTCGCCACCGCTGGCCACGTCGACCAGGTCGACGAGGTCGTACGCCACCTCGAGCTGCAGCGGTTCGACGCGCATCTCGGCGGCCAGCGCCTCCGGGGAGTCCGCTGCCGGGGCCGCTGGCTCGGCGTGCCCGTCGTCCGTCGCGACGGCAGGGGCGTCGGGGTCCGGGATGCGCAGCGTCGCCAGCAGCACGGCGCCGCCCACGACGAGGAACGGCATCATGGGCAGGCCAGGCACGAGGGCGAGCAGGCACACCGCGGCCCCGCCGAGGCGCAGCGCCTTGCGCTGGCGGGAGAACTGTCCGACCAGGTCGCTGGCCATGTCCCCGTCCGAGGTGGAGCGGGTGACGATGATCCCGGTGGCGACCGAGATCAGCAGCGCAGGTATCAGCCCGACGAGGCCGTCGCCGACGGTCAGCAGGCTGTAGGTGTTGACCGCCTCGCCCATCGGCATCCCACGCTGGACGACGCCGGTGAAGAAGCCGCCGACGAGGTTGATCACGGTGATGAGGATGCCGGCGATGGCGTCACCCTTGACGAACTTCGACGCGCCGTCCATCGCCCCGTAGAAGTCAGCCTCCGCGGTGACCTCGGCGCGCCGGGTGCGGGCGGTGTCCTCGTCGATCAGACCGGAGTTCAGGTCGGCGTCGATCGCCATCTGCTTGCCGGGCATCGCGTCGAGGGTGAACCGCGCGGACACCTCGGCCACCCGGCCCGCGCCGTTGGTCACGACGATGAACTGGACGAGGACCAGAATGGCGAAGACCACCATGCCGACGACGAGCGACCCACCGATCACGACGTGTCCGAACGCGTCGATGACCTTCCCGGCGTAGCCGTCCAGCAGCACGAGGCGTGTGGAGCTGACGTTGAGCGCGAGCCGGAAGATCGTGGCGATCAGCAGCAGGGAGGGGAAGATCGCGAAGTCCAACGGCCGCTTCACCGACATGCTCATGAGCAGGATCAGCACACCGGCGGTGATGTTGACCACCAGCAGCATGTCGAGCACCGCCGCCGGCAGCGGGACGACGAGCATGACGACGATCAGGATGACGGCGGCGGGGATGGCGGTCTTCATCACGGTGCGGCCCACACCTGTGGTGTCGGATCGGGACTGCCCGGTCTTGAGCCGGGTCCTGAGCCGATCGGCGGGTCCCGGGCAGGTTGGGCGGTTCCCGGCGGCGTGATCCGTCCGGTTGCCACCGGAGCGCGTCGCAGGTCAGGACAGGGGCAGTCGTTCGCGCAGCTGGTACGGGGAGCCGGTGAGGAGCACCTGGGCCGCGGTCCGGGTCCGAGCGTTGACGACGATGGGCGCGAACAGGTTCGCGGTGGAGTCCTCAGCCCGTTCGCCGAGGGTCACCACCGACAGCAGCAGCGCGTCCTCGGCGTCCTCCAGCCCGAGGGAGGTGGCGGTGCCGTCGTCGAGTGACGGCGCGTACTCGGGGAAGTACACGGTGGGCGGGACGACGACGAACTGGGCGTTCTCGTCGTCCAGGCTCCTCAGCACGAAGCACGGCACGTCGTCGGAGACGGAGACCAGCGCGAACCGGTGGGCTCCGGGGAACCCGACGATCCCGGCAGGGATGGTGATCTCCGGGAGCTCGCCGGGCAGGTCGGTCAGCACGGCAGTGACTGTATCCACGCCTGAGCGCATTCCACGCCTCAGCGCAGGAAGTCCACGAGCGACGGCTGGATGACCCGTGCCGTCGCACCGAGCGCGGCCTGGTAGGCGACCTCCTGGAGCTGCAGGTCGACGATCGTCCTGGCCAGGTCGACGCTCTCGGTCTCGGCGAGCCGGCTGGTCCCGGTGAGGACCTTGTCGTCAGCGGTGTCCCGCAGCGTCTCCACCCGGTTGAACCGCGCGCCGACCTGCCCGAGGGTCGACAGCATCCGGTCGATCGCCGTGTCGAGGTCGCCGAGATCGGTGGTCAGGTCCTCCATGTTGACCTTCGGGTCGACGGCGCCGTCCGCGTCGGCGTCGGTGCGCAGGTGCTGGCTGATGCGGTCCAGGACGGCGAACAGCTGGGACGGGTCGCCGTCGTCACCGAAGACCGCTGGTCCGGTGAAGGACACCTCGACCGCGGTCCCGGAGGCAACGGTGCGCTTGAGGACGCCGTTGTCCCCGACGTACGTGCCGGTGGCGGGGTCGTACGCCGCCACGCCCGAGGTGGTGCCCCCGAACAGGGGCACGTTGAGGTACCTCGTGTTGGCGACCTCGAGGAGCCCCTGCCGCAGGTTGTCGATCTCGATGGCCATCGCCTCGCGTGCCGCCGGAGGGATCGCGTCCGTCATCCCGGCCACGGTCACCTCCCGGGCGCGGTTCACCAGGTCGAGGCTGCGGGTCAGCACGGTGTCCGCCGTGGCCAGCCACCCCAGGCCGTCCTCGGCGTTGCGGGCGTACTGCTCGGTGCGGGCGTTGTCGCCGCGCAGCTGCATGGCCTGCACCGTGCGGGTAGGGGAGTCCGACGGCCGGTTCAGCGAGCGCCCGGAGGAGAGCTGCTCCTGGAGATGCTGCATGCGGTCGAGGTTGCCCTGCAGCCCCTGCAACGATGTCTGGGCGACGGTGCGCTGGGTGATGCGGAACGCGGTCACGGGAGTCTCCTGCCAGGCGGCCGGGGCCGGCTCAGCGGCCCACCAGGCCGGTGCGGTTGATGAGCGTGTCGAGCATCTGGTCGACCGACGTGACGAATCGCGCCGCCGCCTCGTACGCCCGCTGGAACGTGATCATGTTCGTCATCTCCTCGTCGAGGTTGACACCGGAGACGGCCTCCTGGGCGGCGTCGACCTGGGCCGTCATCTGCGCCTGGATGTCGACGCGCCGGAGGCTGGTCTGCACCTCCACTCCGAGGTCGACGATGTACGCCCGGTACAGCGTGTCCGAGCTGCCGGTCGCACCCGCCAGCTCGGCCAGTCTCATCGCGTTCCCGCCGTTCCGGCTGCCCGCCGGAGACCCGGTCTCCGCGGCGGCGAGCTGAGTCGGGTCCGACAGGCCGACCCGGATGCTGGTCGCGGTGAGCGGCCCCGACGCGGACACGAACAGCGGCTGCCCGGCGTTCCCCGCCTGGTCCACCCCGTCGACGTGGACGGTGTTCACCGTGTCCGCCAGGGCCGCGGCGATCTCGTCGAGACGCGCGGCATGGCGCGGCAGGATCTCGTTCACCGAGGACAGCAGCCCGCCCACCTGCCCGCCCACGATGCTGGCAGCGGCTCCGTCCGCGGCCCAGGTCAGCTGTGCGGGGTCGGTACCGGAGAGCTCCAGCTCGAGGGTGTCGGGACCACTGACCAGAGGGCGGCCGGCGACCAGCACGGTCACCATGCCGTCCTGGTCGACCTGGCGGGTCGCGCCGACGAGGTCGGCCAGCTGGCTGACCAGCCGGTCCCGTTGGTCGGCGAGGTCGTTGGGGGACAGGCCGCTGCGCGTCGCCACCGAGACTGCCTGGTTCAGCTCGGCCACCCGGGTGGCCGTCGCGTTCACCTCCTCGGTCAGGGCGTCGAGCTGCTGGACGGAGACGTCACGCAGCCCGGTCAGGCCCGCCGCGGCCCGGTTCAGGCCGGTTGCCAGGGTCTCCGCCCGCTCCAGCAGCTGGGTGCGGGCCGCCAGGTCGTCAGGGTTGTTCGCGACGTCGTCCCAGCCGTTGAAGAAGTCGGACATCTGCGACTGCAGGCCGATGTCTCCCGGCTCGGCGAACGTGGTCTCCACCTCGCGCAGAACCCCGTTCACGGCGCGGAGGGCCGCGTCGCGGCCGTGCTCGACGAGCGCCCGGCCCTCGAGGAACTCGTCGCGGACGCGGTCCGTGCCGTCGACGGTGACGCCGTTGCCGGCACCCGACCAGCGGGAGTGGACGGCAGGACTCACCGGGCCGTGGTTGGCCGACAGGTTCATCCGTTGGCGGCTGTAGCCGTCGGTGTTGGCGTTGGCGATGTTGTGCCCGGTCACCTGCAGGCCGCGCTGCTGCGCGTACAGGGACGACAGCCCGATGTTCAGACCGGAGAAGTTCGACACCTCACATCGCCCCGTCGACGAGTCGGGGTCCCGAGGGGCGGGACGCGCGTCCGGAGGCGGTGTAGGTGCGGGTGGTCTCCGGCTCGCTGAGGGCGGCGAGCGCCTCGCGTGCTGCCCGGTGAGCCGCCTGCAGCAGGTCCCGGTTGGCGTTCGCGAGGGACTGGATCTCCTCGGTCGCCGCCATCAAGGCCTTGCGGTGCTCGGCCAGGATGTCACCCCAGGGGGCCGGGGCCGTCTCGATGAGCTCGTGCAGGCTCGGCGCGGCCGCCAGGCCCAGCAGCTCGGCGACCCGCTCCACCTCGACGGCCCGCGCCAGCTCGGCGCGCTTGATCTCCTCGAGGACCATCTCCACCTCGCGGGTGGCGTGCGGCAGCCAGCGACTGCGCTGGGCAGCGAGCACGAGCTGCTCCTCCTCCAGCTTGAACTGGAGCAGCTCGAGCAGCTCTCGCTCCCGCCAGAGCGTGCTGGACACCTCGCCCAAGGCTTCGCCCACGGTC
This sequence comes from Quadrisphaera sp. GCM10027208, assembly GCF_042658805.1. Lineage (NCBI taxonomy): Bacteria > Bacillati > Actinomycetota > Actinomycetes > Kineosporiales > Kineosporiaceae > Quadrisphaera > Quadrisphaera sp. GCM10027208. The sequence continues at coordinate 216,133 of NZ_JBHSRC010000001.1, read as the reverse complement.
ACTCCACCCTCGATCCGTCCGGCCGTCGACGACGGCCCGTGCTGCGCTGACAGCTGCACCATCGGCACGCTGCGGAAAGACCTGAGCAGTTCCGCAGCGCGGGGCCGGCCCCGCGGACCGGGAGACCGCCGGCCGGTGCCGTGGCGAACGGGTGAATTCGGTCGAACGCCCCGCCGTCACGGCTCAACCACGGACGTCGCCGCCCCGAGGCAGTCCTCGTGCCCAAGTCGCTGCTGTCCTCGGCGGACGAGGACGCACTGGTCCGTGACCACCTCCCGGTGGTCGGCTACCTCGTCGCGGAGCTGGCGGGCCGGCTGCCACGTCACGTCAGCCGGGACGACCTGGTCTCCGCCGGGAACGCCGCGCTCGTCGCGGCGGTGCGCTCCTACCAGCCCGAGCGAGGCCCGTTCGGTTCGTACGCTCGCACGAGGATCCGCGGTGCCCTGCTCGACGAGCTGCGGCGGATGGACTGGGCCGCCCGCTCCGTGCGTGCCGAGGTGCGCCGCCGTGACCGGGTCGTCGACGAGCTGACCTGCCAGCTCGGACGCCGGCCGGAGCGGGCCGAGGTCGCCGCTGCCCTGGGCATCTCCGTGCGGGACCTCGACGGGGTCGACGACGACGTCCACCGTTCCGTCGTGCTGAGCTACCAGCACGTCGCCGAGACGCGGGACGTCGCCGCCGAGCTGCCCGACGGCGCGCCCACCCCCGAGCAGGTGATCCTCGAACGGGAGCGGCAGGCGTACCTGCTCGCCGCCGTGGAGTGCCTGCCCGACCGGCTGCGTCGGGTCGTCGAGGGGTACTTCTTCGAGGACCTGCCGATGGCGGCGCTCTCCGCCGAGCTGGGGGTCAGTGAGTCGCGGATCTCCCAGATGCGCGCCGAGGCAGTGGCGCTGATGCGGGAAGGTATCGCCGCCCAGCTGGAGGCCGGTGCCGGTGCCCGGGAGCCGCGCCGGGACGGTGCGGCCGCCCGCCGCCGGGCCGCCTACTACGCGGCCGTCGCGGCGCACGCGGACTACCGGACCCGGGTCAGCGTGCCCGCCCCGCGGACGGCGTCGTCCGGCCGGGAAAAGTTCCGCGGATCCGCTCAGGAAGAGGTCGCCGCCGCCGAATGAGCACCCGGCACGCCACGGACGGTGTGCCAGGCACCACCCGGAGTCCCACGGACGGGACCCCGGCGCCCGCACCGGGCGACCAACTCACGGAGGAAGGACGACCATGGGTCTCCAGATCAACCAGAACGTCGCGGCGCTCAACGCGTACCGCAACCTGTCGGTCACCGACGGCCAGCTCTCCAAGAGCCTGGAGCGGCTGTCCTCGGGCCTGCGGATCAACCGCGCTGCCGACGACGCCGCCGGCCTGGCCATCAGCGAGAAGCTGCGCGGCCAGGTCAAGGGCCTCAACCAGGCCGTCGCCAACGCCCAGAACGGCATCAGCCTGATCCAGACCGCGGAGGGCGCGCTCAACGAGTCGCACTCGATCCTGCAGCGGATGCGCGAGCTCGCGGTGCAGTCCGCCAACGACACGAACACCTCTGCCGACCGGACACAGATCCAGAAGGAGGTGGACCAGCTCGCGTCGGAGCTGACCCGCATCTCCGACACCACTGAGTTCAACACCAAGAAGCTGCTGGACGGCAGCTTCACCGCCGCGCAGTTCCAGATCGGTGCCAACGCCGACCAGACGCTCTCGGTCTCGATCGGGGCGATGGACGCGCAAACCCTCGGTGTGGGGACCCTCGACGGTGCGACGGGCGTGACCACCGGTCTCGACGTCTCAACGGACGCGGCGACCGCGAGTAGCGCGATCACCACGATCCAGACGGCGATCGACTCGGTGTCCTCTCAGCGCTCCACCCTCGGTGCGGTGCAGAACCGCCTCGACCACACGATCAACAACCTGAACGTGGCGGCCGAGAACCTCACCGCGTCGGAGTCCCGGATCCGGGACACCGACATGGCCAAGGAGATGACGTCCTTCACCCGGGCGCAGATCCTCTCTCAGGCCGGCACGGCCATGCTGGCCCAGGCCAACCAGGTCCCGCAGAGCGTCCTGCGTCTGCTGGGCTGACCCACCTCCCCCTGGTCGGGGTGGGGCGGGCACCAGCCCGCCCCACCCCTGAGGAGACCTCGTGAGCACCGTCCCGCTCCACCCGGCCGCTTCGGCGGACCTGCCGCGACAGCGCCCAGGCCTGCCGGCCGCCCCGTCCACCGACGCCCTGGTGGCACGGGCGCAGTCCGCCGTGGACAAGGCCGGCGTCACCGCCGACCGCGTGGTCGCCGAGCTCGCCGAGCACGAGCAGACCGGCCACCGCGTCGTCCGGCTGGTGGACGCCGACACCCGCCAGGTCGTCGGGCAGGTCCCGCCCGAGGTGGTTCTCGACCTCATTGCCTGGGCGATGGACGTCCAGCGCCGTAAGGAGGACCGCGATGGTCAGCATTGACGGCCTGGTCTCCGGCCTGGACACCACCTCGCTGGTCCAGCAGCTCATGCAGCTGGAGCGCGCCCCCCAGGTGCGGCTGGCGAACCAGCAGTCCCAGCTCAAGACGACCATCACCGGCTACCAGGGCCTGAACACCCAGTTCTCGCTCATCGGCAACGCCGCCGAGGCGGCCGCCGAGGCTGCCACCTGGACCGCGGCCAGGGCCACCTCCAGCGACGACGCCCGGGTCGGTGTCACCGCGACCCCGGGGGCGCCGGCCGCCCGGCTCACGGTCGCGGTGCAGCAGCTGGCCACCGACCAGGTCAGCACCTCAACCGCCACGGTGTCGTCCCCCACGGACGCCGCCGTCATCACCACGGCGATCACGCTGACCAGAGGTGGCTCCACCACCGACCTCACCCTGGCGGGCACCAGCCTCGCCGACCTGGTTAAGGCGATCAACGGCGCCGACGCCGGCGTCACGGCCAGCGCCGTGCAGGACACCCCCGGCAGCTACCGGCTCGTGCTGACCAGCACGGGCACCGACACGGTGAGCGTCACCGCGACAGCCGACGGCTCCGACCCCTTCACCACGGCGCTCGGCCCGCTGACCCAGACGTCCGCCGGCACCGACGCCGAGCTGCTCGTCGGCGGCCCCGGCGGGTACCTCGTCACGCGCAGCAGCAACACGGTCAGCGACCTGCTCGACGGGGTGACCCTCACCCTGAAGCAGGCGGACCCGAGCGCGGCGGTCACCGTCGAGGTGGGCCCGGACGTCGACGCCATCACCGCCAAGGTGGACAAGATGGTCTCGGCCGCCAACGCCGCGCTCGGTGAGATCTCCCGTCTCACCGCTTACGACGCCGAGACCGGGAGCGCGGGAGTGCTGATGGGCGACTCGCTGCCCCGGCTGCTCCAGCAGCGGATCGTGGACGCGGTGCGCGGCAGCGGGGACGGCAGCGCCGGCGCGGCCGGGATCACCGTGACCCGCGACGGCACGCTGACCTTCGACAAGGCCAGGTTCGCCGAGGCGTACGCCGCCGACCCGGCCGGCGTCCAGGCGGCGATCGGTGCCGGCACCGACTCCGGTCCCGGCCTGGCCGCCCGACTCGACGCCGTCGCCGGGGACGCCACCCGGTCTCAGTCCGCCGAGGGCGGCCCCGGCCTCATCACCTCGGCGCTGGACTCCCGCAACCGGCAGGTCCAGGGCCTCACCGACCGCATCGCCGACTACGACCGCCGGCTGGAGATGCGCGAGCAGACGCTCCTGCGGCAGTTCACCGCCATGGAGACCGCGCTCAGCGCCGCCCAGCAGCAGAGCAGCTGGCTGTCCAGCCAGCTCGCCGGACTGTCCACGAACTGGATGGGGAACCCTTGATGAGCACCAGCGCCTTGGCCCGCAGCCGCTACGCCCGCGACTCGGTGACCACCGCGTCCCCCGCCCGGTTGCTGGTCATGCTCTACGACCGGCTGGTACGTGACCTCGTCACCGCCGAGCGCGCTCTTGCCGAGCAGGGCGGCGCACCTGCTGGCGACGCCCGGGACGCGCTTCTGCACGCCCAGGAGATCGTCCTGGAGCTACGCGCCAGCCTCGATCTCGACGCCTGGGACGGCGCTGCCGGGCTCGCCGACCTCTACGCGTTCCTGCACGGCGAGCTGGTCGCCGCCAACGTCGACCGCGACGTCACCCGCATCACCCCGTGCCGGCAGATCGCCGAGGAGCTCCGCGACGCGTGGCGGCAAGCTGCGCTGGCCACGGTGTCGCCATGACCGCGTCGTCGTGGGAGGCGTGCCTGCGCGACCTCGCGGCGTCCCTCGCCGCCCAGCGCCAGGCCCTGGACGACGGCGCGGTCCCGGTGCCGTTCCAGCCTCCTGCCGGCCTCGGGCCCCTCCCGCGCCACCTGGTCCCCCGGGCCCTGGAGCTGCTGACCGAGAGCCGCGAGGTCGAGCAGCGGCTCGCCGCGGCGATGACCGGCGTCCGCCGTCACAGCGACGTCGCTCGACGGCTTCGCCCCGCCGCCGGCCCGACCCCCGCCCGTTTCGTCGACCGGACCGGCTGAAGCCCGCCGCCGGACAGGAGGACGACAGTGCGGTGGCAGCACCGGGCCGACGGGTACGTGTGGGCCGTGCCCGACCCGGACGAGGACCTCACCTTCGAGCAGGCCGTCCGTCAGGCGGACGAGCACGGCTGTGAGCGGCTTGACCTGGAGGCCCTCCAGCAGACCCTCGTCGACGGCGAACCTCGTGCGGTCGCCGTCCTCGGCCCGGCGTCTGCCGACGGCCGGCTCACGGTCGAGGTCAGTGACGACGGTCTCACCGCCGTCCTGCACGTCGAGCCGCCGGGCGCGCGGCAACCCCGACTCAGCCACGACGACGTCGACCGTGCGCTACGGGACGCGGGCGTGCGCCTCGGGGTCGACCGGAACCTCCTCGCCACGCTCCGCCTCGACCGCCCGGGGAGCTACCAGGTGGCCTCCGGGTGGCCTCCCACCGAGGGTCGGCCGGGATTCCTCGAGTACGAGGTCTCCGTCGACCACGAGCTGCGCCACCGGGTCCGGGACGACGGCAGCGTCGACTTCCACTCCGTCGCCCGGATGCCGAACGTGCGCGCCGGTCAGCTGCTCGCCGTCCTCGTCCCGCCCCTGCCAGGGGTCCCGGGGCGGGACGTTCACGGTGAGGTGATCGAGGCTCCCGCCGGGGAGCCGGCGGTCTTCCCCGAGGGTGACAACGTGTGGGTCAGCGACGACGGGACGCGGCTGCACGCCGGGATCGACGGTCTGCTGGAGATCGTCGGGGAGAAGGTGTCCGTCCGCCCGGACCTCGTCGTCGAGGGCGACGTCGACTTCTCCACCGGCTCCATCGACTTCGCCGGCGACGTCATCGTGCACGGGTCGGTGCTCCCCGACTTCTTCGTCACGGCGACCGGCAAGGTCGTGGTCCTCGGAGACGTCGACCACGCCAGGATCGACGCCAGCACCATGGTGTGGATCCGTGGTGCCCTGGTCGGTGACCGGGCACGGGTCCGGTGCAACGGCAACGTCAAGATCGGCACCGTGCGGGAGGGGCGCGTCGAGGCCGGGGACTCCGTGGTCGTCGAGCACGAGACGCTCGGGGCCGAGATCCTCGCCGGCGTCCGTCTCGTGCTCCCGTCGTCGCGAAACCGGCTCGCAGGTGGCGTGGTGCACGCCGGGGTCGAGGTGATCGCCGGGGAGATCGGGTCCATCGCCGGCATCCCCACGGAGATCACCATCGGCCGCAGCCCTCAGGAGGTGGAGCTCCTCGCCCTGCTCACGGCAGAGCTGCGCGAGCACAGCACCGTCCTCGAGCGGGTGCTGGCCACGACGACCCCGCTGCGCCAGGAGCCCGAACGGATCGCCGAGCTGCAGGGTCGCCGCCGGGAGGCTGCCGACCGGCTGCTGGAGCTGGAGGCCTCGCTGCGGCGGCGTGTCGGCGAGATCGCCGACCGGCTGCGCCAGCTGGACCGGCCGGAGCTCGACGAGCAGCCCGGCCGTGTCGTCGCCCGCCAGGTGATGCGCCGCTCGGTGCGGGTTCGCTCCGGCGCGGACGTCGTGACCACGACGAGAGACCAGTTCCGCGTCGTCGCCACCCGGGTGAACGGGCGGCTCACCGTGGTACCGCTGGCACAGCAGCCCGCCGCGGAGCCCGCCCCGGCAGCGCCACTGGCCCAGCCGTCTTGGGCCATTCGGGGGTAATGCCCCGACGAGAACTCAAGGAGGCCGGCCCCCGGCTCCGAGAACCAGGGCGTGACCCAGCCGACCTTGGACGTGCTGCATAGCGCACTGAGTGGCCTGGCGCTGCGCCAGCGGATCATCGCGGACAACATCGCCAACGTGGAGACGCCGCACTTCCTCGCGGGACGTGTGGACTTCGAGTCGGCGCTGAGCGACGCCATGGCCGACGGTGACGGCTCGCTGGCCGAGCCGACCGTCGCGCGCTCCCTGGAGCCCACGCGGACGAACGGAAACAACGTGAACCTCGACCAGGAGACCCTCGCCCTGATCGACACGGGCCTGCGGTACCAGATGATCGCCCAAGCGGTCAGCGGCAAGTTCCAGCTGCTGCGGACGGCGTTGCAGCGATGAGCGTCTTCGGCGCCATCGGGATCTCTGGGTCCGGTCTGCTCGCGCACCGCAAGTGGCTCGACGCCGTCTCGGACAACATCGCCAACATCAGCACCGTCACCGGCACCGACCAGGCCGCCTTCCAGGCCCGGATGGTCGTCGTCCAGGCCGACGAGTACGGCGAGGGCGGCGGCGTCCGCGTCGCCGGGGCGACCTTCGGGGACCCCGAGGGGCGCCTCGTGCACGAGCCGGACCACCCGCTGGCCGACGAGAACGGGTACGTCCGGTACCCCGACATGGACCTCGGCGACCAGATGGTCCAGCTGATGATCGCCCAGCGCGCCTACCAGGCGAACCTCACGGTCGTCGACCGCGCCCGTGACACGTACATGCACGCTCTGCAGATCGGGAAGTGACCGTGTCGATTCCACCTGTCGGCGGCCTGACCACCCCGCCCGTCCTGCCGACCCTGCCCGGGGCCGACGCCCCGGCGGCCGCACCCGCCACGGGTCAGGAGCTGGCCGCCGACTTCGGCGCGATGCTCTCGGGCCAGATCTCGGCGCTGCAGGACCTGCACACCACCTCCGACCAGCTGGCCAGGGCCGCTGCCACCGGAGACCTGACCGACGTGCACGACTACACGATCGCGAGCACCCAGGCCGCGGTGGCCACCGAGCTGACCGTCGCCGTCCGCAACCGCGCGGTGGAGGCGTTCACCGAGATCATGCGGATGCAGATCTGATGCCGGGGCAGCTGTCTGCGACTGCCCGCCGGTTCCGTGAGATGTTCGCGGACTTCACGACCGGCCAGAAGGCCGTCACCGTGGTCGCCGTTCTCGCGGTGCTCCTCGGCGGCGTCCTGTTCGCCACCTGGGCGGCCAAGCCGACGATGGTGCCGCTCTACTCGGGGATGGAGTCCGCCGACGCCGCCGCCGTCGTCGAGGAGCTCAGTGCCGCCGGCACGCCGTACGAGCTGGCGGACGGCGGTCGCACCGTGCTCGTCCCCCAGGCCGACGTGCAGCAGCTTCGGCTCGACATGAGCGCGGCCGGGCTGCCGCAGCAGGCGCCGACCGGGTACGCCCTGCTCGACGAGCAGGGCGTCACGACCAGCGAGTTCCGTCAGCGCGTCGACTTCCAGCGCGCGCTGGAAGGTGAGCTCGCGGCGACGATCTCCACCATCGACTCCGTGCAGGCCGCCTCGGTGCACCTGGTGATGCCCGAGGAGCCCCTGTTCCAGGACGACGTCCGGCAGGCCACCGCCTCGGTGCTCCTCACCCCCGCGCCGGGCCAGACCCTCGACTCCGGTCAGGTCCGCGCCATCGTCCACCTGGTCTCCTCCAGCGTCGAAGGCCTCGACCCCACCGCCGTCACCGTCGCCGACAGCGCCGGGAACGTCCTCAACGAGCCCGGGCAGGACGGCGCGGCGGCCGCTGCGCAGGACGCGCGGTCCGAGCAGACCCGCGCCTTCGAGCAGCAGCTCGCCGACTCCGCGCAGGACATGCTGGACAAGGTGCTCGGCCCCGGCGGTTCCGTCGTGCGCGTCAACGCGGTTCTCGACTACGACGAGCGCACCACGGTCACGGAGTCGTTCGAGACCGACCCGGAGGCGCCGGCCGTCAGCGAGAGCACCTCCGTGGAGAACTACACCGGCACCGGCGTCCCCGTCGGTGGGGTGCTCGGACCAGAGAACGTGGAGCTGCCCGAGGGTGGCGGCGACAGCGAGTACGGCAAGGAGCAGACCGAGCGAACGTACGCGGTGGGCAAGACCACCGAGGAGGTCACGGCCGCCCCCGGCACGGTGGAGCGCCTGTCGGTGGCCGTCGTGCTCGACCAGGCCGCCGCCGCCACCGTCCAGACGGCCGAGGTGCAGGAGCTCGTCGCGGCGGCGGTCGGGCTCGACGCCGGTCGCGGTGACGTCATCACCATCGACGAGATGGCCTTCGACACCAGCGCGGCGGACGCCGCGCAGGAGGCCGCCGCCGCTGCCGCCGCTGCCGCTGAGCGCGAGCAGATGATGTCGATGATCCGCACCGGGGTGATCCTGGTCGTCGTCGGCGCTCTGGTCGCGGTCGCACTGCGCTCGCTGCGCCGCCGGGAGCGCACACCGGTACCGATCCCCCTGTACCCGTTACGGATCGAGGAGCAGCAGCGTGCCGAGCAGCTCACCGGGGCCGACGAGCGCGGCGCCCTGACCGCGGCCGACCAGCCGGCCCAGGTCCCGCGGCAGCTCCAGCCCGAGGAGGCCCGGCGCCTCGCCGTCCAGACCGAGATCAACGATCTCGTCGAGCGGCAGCCCGACGAGGTGGCCCAGCTGCTGCGCGGCTGGCTCGCGGACCGGAGGGGCTGACCGGTGGCCGTCACCACGTCCGACGTCGTCGTCGACCCGGCGGCGCAGGAGCTCAGCGGAGTACAGAAGGCCGCCGTGCTCATCCTCCACCTCGGCACGGAGCACTCGGCCAAGGTGCTGCGGTCCATGCGGGACAGCGAGGTCGAGCTGGTGATGGCTGAGATCGCCCGCCTCGGCTCGGTGAGCAGCGACACCGTCGACTCGGTCCTCACCGAGTTCCAGGAGCTGGCCCAGGCGCGCCGCTACTACAGCCGCGGGGGCATCGAGTTCGCCCGCGAGGTGCTCCAGGAGAGCCTCGGTGCGGAGCGCGCCGGGCAGATCCTCGAGCGCCTGCAGAGCTCGCTCGTCGAGATGCCGTTCCAGTTCCTCCGCCGTGCCGACCCCCAGCAGGTGCTGTCGTTCCTCCAGGACGAGCACCCACAGACGATCACGCTCGTGCTCGCGCACATGCCGGCGGGCCCCGCCGCAGCCGTGCTCTCCGCGCTGCCGGAGGACCTGCAGGCGGACGTCGCCCACCGGCTCGCGCTGATGGACCGCACCTCACCGGAGGTGGTCCGGCAGGTCGAGACCGTGCTGGAACGCAAGCTCTCGTCCGTGCTGCAGTCCGCGGACTACGCCCAGCCGGGTGGCCTGCAACCGCTGGTCGACATCATCAACCACTCCGACCGCGGCACCGAGCGGCTCATCCTGGACGGCCTCGAGCGGCGCGACCCCGCCCTCGCCGAGGAGGTCCGCAGCCACATGTTCGTCTTCGAGGACATCGTCAACCTCGACGACCGGTCCGTGCAGGTCGTGCTCCGCCAGGTCGACACCAAGGACCTCGCGACCGCGCTCAAGGGCGTGCGCGCCGACGTCCGGGACAAGGTCATGAGAAACCTCTCGCAGCGGGCCGCCACCAACCTCACGGAGGAGATCGAGCTGCTCGGCCCGGTCCGGCTGCGCGCCGTCGAGGAGGCCCAGGGCCAGATCGTGCAGGCGATCCGGGCGCTCGAGGAGGCCGGCCAGATCACCGTGAGCCGTGGGGAGCGCGATGAGTTCGTCGTCTGAGGTGCTGCTGACCAGTACGCCGCTGCGCGGCGAACGGGCCCGCGAGTGCCGGCCGGCCCGCTTCGACGTCGACCTGCGCACCAGTCCCTACGCCGGACGCCGGGCCGACCCCCGGCTGAACGACCCGGTGCTCGCCGAGGTCGTCGACCGGGCGGCCCGGCAGGCCGCCGAGGAGGGACGCGCCGCCGGGTACGCCGCCGGCTACGAGGAGGGCCGCCGGGTCGCCGCCGCGGAGGCCGCCGCTGCGGCCGACGAGGCGGAGCGTCGCAGACAGGCGGTCGAGGCCGGGCGACGCGCGTCGGCGGCCCGCGCGGTCGCCGCTCTGGAGGAGGCCGCCCGGGACCTGCTGGCGCGGGAGGCCGTCGCTCTCGTCGAGGTCCAGGACGCGCTGGCCCGCGTGGCCGTCGACCTCGCCGAGATGCTCCTGGGCGCTGAGCTCGCCCTGGCCAGCTCACCCGGCACGGAGGCCGTCGCGCGCGCCCTGGCGCTGCTGCCCGGCACGGCCGAGGTCGTCGTCCGGATGAACCCGGCGGACGTCGCGGCCCTGGGTGACCTCTCCCTGCTGGCACCCGAGCGCGCCGTCCAGATCCTCCCCGACGACACGGTCGCGGTCGGCGACTGCCTCGCGGACTCCGCCGGCCGGCACGTCGACGCGCGCCTCGGCCCCGCGCTCGAGCGGGTCCGGGAGGTGCTCGGCGGATGAGCGTCGCCGCACTGCTCGCCGACCGGGTCGCCGCGGCTGCCGGTGCCGCCCGGCCGCGCGTGACCGGCCGGGTCCGCCAGCTGCTCGGCAGCACCGTCGAGGTGGAGGGCGTCGAGGCCGCGATCGGCGACGCCGTGCACATCGAGCGCGGCGACCACGACCTGGTGCCCGCCGAGGTCGTCGCCGTCCGCGCCGACACCCTCGTCTGCCAGCCCCTCGGCGACCTCACCGGGGTTCGGGCCGGCGCCCCCGTGGAGGCCGACTCCGCCCCGCTGACCGTCCCGGTGGGCCCTGCCCTGCTCGGCCGGGTGCTCGACGGCCTCGGCCGGCCGCTGGACGGCGCGCTGCCGCCCGACCTCGAACGCGTCACCGTGCACGGCGTCCCGCCGCACCCGCTGCGACGCCAGCGGGTGACCACCCCCCTGCCGCTCGGGGTCCGGGCCCTCGACACCCTGGTGCCCTTCGGGCGCGGACAGCGCACCGGCATCTTCGCCGGTTCCGGGGTGGGCAAGTCGACCCTGTTGTCGATGATCGCCCGGGGGAGTGCCGCCGACGTCGTCGTGCTCGCCCTGGTCGGCGAGCGTGGCCGGGAGGTGCGCGAGTTCATCGAGGACGACCTCGGCCCCGACGGCCTGGCCCGCTCCGTCGTCGTCGTGGCGACCGCGGAGGAGCCGCCACTCGTCCGGATGCGCGCGGCCCTCACCGCCACCCGGATCGCGGAGTGGTTCCGGGACGCCGGTCGCGACGTCCTGCTGATGATGGACAGCCTGACCCGGGTGGCGATGGCCGCCCGCGAGATCGGCCTGGCCGCCGGCGAGCCGCCGACCACCCGCGGCTACCCGCCGTCCGTGTTCACCCTGCTGCCCAGGCTGCTCGAGCGTGCCGGTGCCGGCGAGACCGGCAGCATCAGCGCCCTGTACACCGTCCTCGTCGAAGGCGACGACCTCAACGACCCGATCGGCGACGCCGCCCGGTCGCTGCTCGACGGGCACGTCGTGCTGTCCCGCCGACTGGCGACGTCCGGGCACTACCCGAGCATCGACGTGCTGGAGTCGGTCAGCCGCTTGGACCGGGTGCTCACCACGCCGGAGCAGCGGGCCGCGGCGACCGAGCTGCGCGGACTGCTCGCCGCCGAGCGCGACGCCCGCGACCTCGTCGAGATCGGCGCCTACGCGGCCGGCAGCAACCCGACCGTCGACCGCGCCCTGCAGCTCAAGTCCGCAGCGAACGCCTTCCTGCAGCAGGCCACCGACGAGACGGTGCCGGTTGACCAGAGCTGGGCGGCGCTGCGGGCGCTGCTCGCCCGTCCTGGGGACGGCTCGTGAGCGGCCGGCTCGACGGCGTCCTGCGAGTGCGCCGGATCCAGCGTGACACCGCCCGGGCCGCCGCCCTGGCCGCCTCCGCCGGCGTCCAGCAGGCCCGGGCAGCCGCGCGGGACGCTGCCGCCCGGCTCGCCGACGGGGACCCACGCGCAGACCTCAGCGCCGGTGAGCTGGTCGCCGTGCACGACCTCGGCCTGCGCCGCGCCCTCGCCGTCACCGAGGCCAGCGCGACCCTGCGTGGCGCCGAGGAGGATCTCGCCGCCCGCCGCGCCGACGTGCTGGACGCCGACCGCCGGGTGTCGGCGGTCGAGCGGTGGGACGAGCGGCGCCGCGCCGCGGCCGCGGTCGAGCTGCTGAAGGCGGAGCAGCGCGCGAACGACGAACGAGCAGGGGCCCGGCACCAGCAGCGGTCCACCGCCCCCGCTCCAGCACCGTCCCCCAGGAGGCCTCGGTGACCGGGCTCGCCACCATCCACGGCCGGATCGCCGAGATCCAGGGCCGCTTCGCCGCCATGGTTCCCGCGGTGCCGCAGGCCCGGTCCGGGGACGCGTCCCCGGCCGCGCCGCCGGTCGGGCAGCCCGACTTCAGGGCCGCCTTCCAGTCCGCGCTCGCAGCCACCGGGGGCGCTCCGCCCGGGCCGCAGTTCCGGCCGTGGAGCCCCTCGACGGCAGGGGCGACCGCCGGGTTGACGTCGTCGCCGTCGTGGCCGGGGTCCTCGGCGCAGCCGTGGGGCGTCACCGGCGACGACGTGGTGGCCGCCGCCCGCAAGTACCTCGGTGTGCCGTACCTGTGGGGCGGCACCGATCCGGCCCAGGGTCTGGACTGCTCCGGTCTCGTCGAGCGAACCTACGCCGACCTGGGTGTCGACCTCCCCCGGGTGAGCCGGGACCAGGCAAGAGCCGGCACGGCAGTGCCCAGTCTCGCGCAGGCCCGTGCCGGTGACCTGGTGGCATTCAACGACCCGGTCGACCACATCGGCATCTACCTCGGCAACGGACAGATGATCGTCGCGCCGTCCAGCGGCGACGTCGTCAAGGTCCAGGACGTCTACGAGACCCCGACCGCGATCCGCCGGGTCCTGCCGGACGGTCCTGGCCAACCGGTGCCCGCGACCGGCGGCCTGCCGGCCCCCGTCTGGGCGGGCGGTGTCCTGCCGGCGGGGACGCCGTACGCGGACCTGTTCGTCTCCGCGGGCCGCCAGCACGGTGTCGACCCGGCGCTGCTGGCAGCCGTCGCCAAGGCCGAGTCCGCGTTCAACCCGCGAGCGGTGAGCCACGCCGGCGCCCAGGGGCTGATGCAGCTCATGCCCGGCACCGCCAAGGAGCTGGGTGTGGCCGACCCGTTCGACCCGGCCCAGGCCGTCGACGGCGCTGCACGGCTCCTCGCGCAGCACCTCGGCACCTTCGGCTCGGTGGACCTGGCGCTGGCGGCCTACAACGCGGGCCCGGCAGCGGTTCGCCGGTACGGCGGGATTCCACCGTACGCGGAGACCCAGGCCTACGTCCGGAAGATCACCAACACTTTGGCGGCGCCATGAGCATCGGCACGGTCATCAACGCCACGGCACCCCGCAGCGGTGCGGGCACGAGGCAACCACCCGGTGCGGACGATCCCGTGACCGCCACGGCGTTCGCGGGTGTGCTGGCCGCACTGACCGCTCCCGAGCCTCAGGCCGCTGAGCAGGGTGTCACCGGTCCGGGGGCGCCCCTCGAGGGGCAGGAGGGCGGGGAGCCGGCACCCGGGTCGCTGCCGGCCGCCGTCGCCGTCGCCGTCGTAGAGGTAGGGGTAGAGGCAGAGGTAGACGTAGACGTAGACGCGGACGCGGACGTAGCCGCGGACGCGGACGCTGGATCGGACCCGCTTGACCTCGCTGTCCCGGCCACGCCGCCGTCAGCCGTGCCCGTCACCGTCGCACCGTCGGCCGACGCGTCGCAGGCGGAGGCGGAGGCGCCCGCGGTCGGTCCACCGCAGGCCGGTGGACCGGGGACGAGCCCCGCTGGGACGCCGACGGCCGCCGCGGGGTCCGGCGACACGGCGGCGGGCGACGTGGAGGGCAGTGAGCATGCCGCGCAGGTCCGGTCGGAGTCCTCACGGTCCGGCGTCCGACCGGCCGGGGAGGTGCACAGTGCGCCCGCGCCGACTGCGGCCCCAGCGGGCCACGGCGCCGAGGCCTCGGCGCCGACCACGTCGCAGTCGGAGGCGGAGCGGGACGCCGAGCCGGCCGCCCCGGGCCAGTCGTCCGCACCGACCACCGCAGCTCCTGCCACGACCCGACACGCCGTCACGGCGCGAGCAGTGCCGACCCCGCTGCCGGTGCCGCCGGCGGACCTGGGCCTGCACGTCGCCGCCCTGAAAGGTGCTGACGGCGACCACGTCCTGCGCATGTCGCTGCACCCGGTCGAGCTCGGCGCGGTGCGTGTCGACGTCCGGGTGGACGGCGACCAGGTCACCGTCTCCGTCCTGGCCGCCAGCGATGCCGCGGTCGAGGCCGTCCGGCTGGCTATGCCCGAGCTGCGCGCCCAGCTGGAGACCGCGGGGCTGCTGGTCACGGACCTCGAGGTCGGCCCCGACCACGGCGAGGACGAGGAGACCGCAGGCCAGCACGCTGCCTCCGGCGAGGCCACGGACGGGCGCCCGGACGAGCCCGACGCGGACCCGGCGGTCCCCGGCGTCCCGGGCACCGACGGGTCCGTGACGACAGCGCCCACCGAGCACCGTCTCGCCGAACGCGGCTCTGACGGCCACCCGCGGCGATCCATCGACGTCCGGCTGTGAGACCGGAGGACAGGAGATCAGATGATTGAGAGCAGCACCGCAGTCCCGGCGGCGCTCGCCGTCACGGCGGCCTCGTCCGCACCGGCAGCCCCCGCCGCCAAGCCGGACGACCTGGGCCAGGACGCATTCCTCCAGCTGCTGGTGGCCCAGCTGAGGTACCAGGACCCGCTGAACCCCGCGAGCAGCACCGAGTTCCTCGCCCAGACCGCCCAGTTCACGATGGTCGAGACGCTCGAGGAGATGGCGTCCACGAACGCCGAGCTGCTGTCGGCGAACCGGATGCTCGGCGCCAGCTCGCTGGTGGGCCGTGAGGTCACCTACCACGACGACGCCGTCGGCGAGGTCAGCGGCACCGTCAGCGGTGCCCGGTTCGACGCCGCCGGCGCCGTCCTCACCATCGGCGACGTCCAGGTGCCGATGGCCCGCGTCACCGCTATCGGCGCTGCCACCGGCACGCCGCCCCAGGTCTGAGAAACCCTGACAGGAGAAGAGAGATGCTGCGTTCCATGTACTCCGGAGTCTCCGGGCTCCGCGGCCACCAGACGATGATGGACGTCGTCGGCAACAACATCGCCAACGTCAACACCACCGGCTTCAAGTCGAGCTCCACGGTGTTCCAGGACGTGCTGAGCCAGACGGTTCAGGGTGCGGGTGCACCCGGCGCCGAGCTGGGCGGCACGAACCCGGCCCAGGTCGGCCTCGGCAGCCGGGTCGGCGCGATCACCCAGAACTTCGGGCAGGGCGCCGTCCAGGTGACCAACCGCGCCGAGGACCTGGCCATCGAGGGTGACGGCTTCTTCGTCGTCCAGCTGGGCGCCGAGACCCTGTACACGCGGGCCGGCAACCTCAGCTTCGACCAGACCGGCACCCTGGTGACGCCCGGCGGTGGCCGCGTCCTCGGCGTCGACGGCGCTCCGGTCGTGCGGCCGGAGACCAACGGCGCCGGCGAGGGGCTGCTCTCCTACACGATCTCGCCCGACGGCACCCTCGTCGGCGTGTTCGCCAGCGGCAACGAGGACCTGGCCCAGATCGCCCTGGTGACGTTCAACAACCCCGGTGGTCTGGAGAAGACCGGCAACTCCCTGTACCGGGCCACGGTGAACTCCGGCGCCCCCGAGCTCGGTGCGCCCGGTGAGGACGGGTACGGCACCTTGGCCAGCGGGATGCTCGAGATGAGCAACGTCGACCTGGCCCAGGAGTTCACCAACCTCATCGTCGCCCAGCGCGGCTTCCAGGCGAACTCGCGGACGATCACCACCTCGGACGAGATGCTCCAGGAGCTGGTGAACCTCAAGCGGTAGCCGGGGGACGGGCCGGCGGGTCGCTGTGACCCGGCAACTCCTCAGATTCACGACGTCCGCGTCGATGGGGAAGAGGAGAAGCGGTGGGGCGACCCGCCGGCGGCGGTCACGGACGACCGCCGACACGCCGTCCAGGGAGTGGAGTCGCCGTGATCCTCGTGTCGAGGTTGAACGGGGCGCGGTTCGCGCTGAACCCGGACCTGATCGAACGCGCCGAAGCGACCCCGGACACCGTCCTGACCCTGTCCGACGGGACCAAGCTCGTGATCGCCGAGTCGGTCCCGCAGCTCGTGGACCTGGTCCGCGACTTCCGGGCGTCGGTGCTGGCCCGGGCTCATCTGCTGGAGACGACCGGTGAGACGGCCGTGCCGTCGCCGTCGCTACGGCTGCTGCCCGTCACGGACGAGGACTGACGATGGACCCGGCAACCATCATCGGCATCTCCGCCGCCTTCGGCGCAGTGCTGCTCTCGGTGTTCCTCGAGGGCAGCAGTCCGATGAGCATCATCCTGCTGCCACCGATGATCCTCGTGTTCGGCGGAACCCTCGGCGTGGGCCTGGCCGGCGGTTTGACCCGGGACTTCGTCGGCTCCCTCAAGTCGCTCAAGCGAGCGTTCACGGCGAAGGCGCCCCGCCCGGAGCAGCCGGTCGCGCTGATGGTGGAGCTCGCCGAGCACGCGCGTCGCAACGGCCTGCTCGCCCTCGAGGAACGGGCCCAGCGGGTCGACGACCCGTTCCTGCGCCGCGGCCTGGAGCTCCTCGTCGACGGCACCGAGCCCGACGAGCTGCACGACATCCTCGACATCGAGGTCGCGGCGGTCCGCAACGCAGGCAAGACCGACGCGAAGCTGTACGCCGACATGGGTGGCTACGCACCGACCATCGGCATCGTCGGCACCGTGATCGGACTCGTCCACGTCCTGGAGAACCTCAGCGAGCCGGAGAAGCTCGGCCACCTCATCGCCGGAGCCTTCGTCGCCACGTTGTGGGGTGTGATGAGCGCCAACCTCATCTGGCTGCCGATCGCCAGCCGGCTCAGGCGGCTGACCGAGCTCGAGGTTCGGCAGATGGAGCTGACCGTCGCGGGAATCATGGCGATCCAGTCCGGAAGCAACCCTCGGCTCGTCGAGCGCCGCCTGCGGTCCTTCCTGCCGCCCGGCACCGTCAAGGAGGAGCAGGACCGCGCCCCGGCCGAGGAGGCGGCGTGAGCGCGCGCCGCCGCCAGGGGCCGGCCCACGAGGAGGAGGAGCACGGCAACCACGAGCGGTGGATGGTCACCTACGCCGACATGGTGACGCTGCTCATGGTGCTGTTCATCGTGCTGTTCTCGATGAGCCAGGTCGACCAGCGCAAGTACGAGCAGCTCAAAGCCGGTTTCGCCGAGCAGTTCGGCACCGGGCCCAGCCTGATGGACGGCGGTTCCGGCCTGCTGACCACAGGCGCGTCCGTCGGCGACGCGCCGCTGCAGCCCGGCGTCGACGAGTACAGCCCGGAGAACCTGCAGGAGACCGTGCGGCAGGCGCTCGCCGCCCCAGCCGTGCGGCCCGGCGACGTCGAGGAGACCGACCCGGGCACCGCGGACGGCGCCGACACGTCCGCGGACGGCGCCAGCGTCGAGCTGGCCTCCCTGGAGAAGGTCCGCCAGCAGATCCAGCAGGCACTGGACGCCCGAGGAATGGGCGACGCCGTCAGCTTCCGGTACGACGAGCGGGGACTCGTGGTCACCATCGTCACCGACGAGGTGCTCTTCATGCCGGGGGAGGCCGACCTGCAGAGTCACGGTCGGGAGGTGCTGGACGCCATCGGCCCCGCCCTCGCCCCGTTGCCGAACGCCGTCACCGTCGACGGGCACACCGACAACGTGCCGATCTCCACGGCGCCGTTCCCGTCCAACTGGGAGCTGTCCACCGCTCGCGCCACCACGGTGCTGCGGTACCTCCTCGACCGGCACGGGCTCGACCCGGCCCGTGCCTCCGCCAGCGGCTACGCCGACCAACGGCCGCTCGCGCCCAACGACAGCCCGTCGAACCGACAGGTCAACCGCCGGGTGGAGGTCGTCGTCCTCGCTCTTGCTCCGCTGGCCCTTGGCGAGCCCTGACCCCCGAGCCCTGACGCCCAGCCCGCGCCGTCCCAGGAGACCCACATGAGCACACCTACCGCCACCGCCCCCGACGAGGAGACGGGCGCCGTCACCACACCGAACCGCCGCCGCCGCCTCGTCGTCGTCGGCGGGGTCGTCCTCGTCGTCGTCCTCGCCGCCGCCTGGTGGTTCCTGCTGCGGCCCTCCGACGAGGTCCACGCCGAGGAGGCACCGCAGCCCGGTGCCGTCACCACCCTGGAGCCGATCACGCTGAACCTCGCCGACGGACGGCTGCTCAAGGTGGGGCTGGCCCTGCAGCTGCCCCTCAGCGAGGGCGGTGACGAAGCAGAGGCGGAGGTCAACGGCGCGGTAGCCCTCGACCAGGCGATCACGTACTTCTCCGGCAAGACCTACGACGAGCTCATCGGCACCGACGGCCGGCAGGCCGCGAAGGCGGAGCTGTCGGCTCAGGTCGCCGAGCGGTACCACGGCGAGGTCCTCGAGGTGTACTTCACCCAGTTCCTCATGCAGTAGCGGCAAAAGGGGGACGAGGCAGACCTCAAGTCGGGGGGCCCCTGGTGCCGAAGAAGCCATCGTGCCCACGTCGGAGAACACCGCGAAGGAGCCGGGGACCGGGTTACCTCGCAGTGAGATGCCACTGGCCGAGATCGAGGGCCTGATCGCACAGGTGGAGGGGACCGCCGACGGTGACCGTCTCGAGCAGGAGCGAGGGGCGGAGCGCGAGCCGGCCTCTGCAGCCTCGCGCCGCTCCGGCGGTCTCCAGGCCTTCGACTTCCGTCGCCCGCGGACCCTGAGCCGTGACCAGGTTCGCGCCTTGCACATCGTGGGGGAGACGTTCGCCCGTCAGTTCACCACGGTGCTGTCGATCTCCCTACGGTCGGTCAGCCACGTCGGTCTCGGGCAGATCGAGCACATGGCGTACGAGGAGTACGTCCGGTCCTCACCCAACCCCACCCTGCTCACCCTCGTCGATCTCGAGCCGCTGCCGGGCACCGCACTGCTCCAGCTGCCGTCGGAGGTCACGATGGCGATCGTCGACCGGATGCTGGGCGGCACCGGCGACGGCAAGCAGCCCCAACGGGCACTGACCGACATCGAGGTCCCCCTCGTGCGCGAGGTGCTGGACCGGGTGGTGCACGAGATCGGCTACGCCTTCGAGTCCCTCAGCCACGTGCGTCCCAAGGTCACCCAGCTGGAGTCCAACCCGCACTTCGCCCAGGTGGCCGCGCCCACCGACATGATGGTCGTGCTCTCCCTGCAGATCCGGATCGGCGCGGTCGCCGGCCGCGCCAGCCTCGCCCTGCCGCACGCAGCCGTCCAGCCGGCGCTGGAGAACGTCACGAGCCAGTCGCTGTTCTCCGACCGCAGCGGCGTCGACCCGCAGCAGGCGGCGGCCGCCCTGGCCGAGCAGATGCGCTCGGCGCTGGTGGATGTCGCCGTCCGCTTCGACCCGGTCGTGCTCACCTCCGCCCAGATCGTCGACCTGCAGGTCGGGGACGTCGTCCCGCTTCGGCACCCGGTCTCCGCACCGCTCTCGGTCACCGCCGAGGGCACCCACGTCGCCTACGCAGTCTCCGGCGGCAAGGGCCGCCGCCTCGCCGCCATGATCGTCGACTCCGGGGCCCAGCCCGGCGCCGGGAAGGACAACCGATGACCGACACCCCGACCACGTCCGAGAGCATCCGCGACGCCGTCGTCGCCTGCGCCACGGCGGTGGCCCGCGGCCTGTCAGCGGCCGGCGACCTGGCGGTCGACAACCCGCTGAGCGCGGCGCTGCCGGACGAGCGGTTCCACCCCGGACCGGACGCCCGTGCCGTCGTCGCCACCCTCGAGGGCGGCCTGCGGGGGAGCCTCGTGCTGCTCCTGGCCGCCGACCTCGCCGACGGCCTGGAGAACGGGCCGGTGGGCCGACAGGACCTGGCAGGGGCGCTCGAGCCGCTGCTCGCCGACGTCCGGGACGCCCTGGAGCTGCTCGCCGGCCGCGGCGTACAGCTGCAGGCCGTCCGCGAGGTCGACCTGGCGATCGCCCTCAGCGACCGGGCGGCCGGTGCCAACTTCGCTGCCGCCGGGCTCGTCGCCGACGGTGCGCCGGTCGCCACCGTCGCCCTGCTGCTGACCGGCGTCGAGGCCGGGGAGCAGACGGACGACGGACCGGTCCCCGCCCAGCGCGCCGAGTCGGCGACCGGCGGCAGCACCGGGTCGTTCCAGCCGTTCGTCGCCTCCCGGCGCCCTCCCGCCCGGGACCGCTCGCTGGACCTGCTGCACGACGTCCCGATGGGTGTCACCGCCGAGCTCGGCCGGACCCGGATGACGGTGCGCGACCTGCTCGCCCTGACCCCCGGGTCCGTCGTCGAGCTGGACCGTGCTGCGGGCAGCCCGGTCGACGTCCTCGTCAACGGCACCCTCATCGCCCGCGGCGAGGTCGTGGTGATCGACGAGGAGTTCGGCATCCGAATCGTGGAGATCGTCGGGGCGTCCGGCGACTCCGCCCGTCGCTGAGGGGCGGTAGTGGACGACGTCTCGTCCGTGGGAACGGTGCTGCGTGCCGTCCTGTCCTTCGCGGCCGTGCTGGGGCTGCTGCTCGTCGCGGCCCGGTTGCTGCGCCGGTTCTCGGGCGGGCCCGCCGCCCGCCCCGGCTCCCAGCGCGCGGTGCAGGTGCTGGACCGCTACGGCGTCGGCCGTAACGCCTCCGTCGTGGTGGTGCGCGTGGCCGACGTCCCGCTCGTCCTCGGGGTCACCGACACCCAGGTGAACCTGCTGGCCGAGCTGGACGCTGAGCGGCTCGCCGCGTACCTCGCGACGCCGGACGACCCGGGCCCCGGTGGCCCGAGGGCACAGCTGGACGTGCGCAGTGCGGTGCAGTCGCTGCGCGACCGGACCGTGCGACGCGGATGAGCGGCGTTCACCGCGCCGCCCTGGTGCTGCTGAGCCTCCTGGCCCTCGGTGCGGCCGTGCTGGTCGGCGCCGACCCCGCCGCCGCTGCCGTCGCCCCGGAGGAGCCGGCCGTCACGATCGAGCTGGACGGTGACCCGGACGCCGTCCCCAGCCAGGCCATCATCGTCATCCTCGGCCTCACCCTGCTCTCCCTGGCGCCGGCCCTGCTGGTTCTCATGACCAGCTTCACCAGGATCGCGATCGTGCTGTCGCTGACCCGCAACGCCCTCGGGCTGCAGGCGATCCCGCCGAACCCGGTGATCGTCGGGCTGGCGCTGTTCCTCAGTCTCTTCGTGATGTCACCGGTGCTGTCGGAGGTCTGGTCGGAGGGGCTGTCGCCGTTCCTCGACGGGCTCAAGGACCAGGAGACCGCCTACGCCGACGGCATCGCACCGCTACGGGACTTCATGCTCGCCCACGTCGGCCGCGACGAGCTCGCCCTGTTCATGGACGCCAGCGGGGCGGAGCGTCCGGACACCCCGCAGGACGTGTCGATGGCCACCCTCGTCCCGGCCTTCGTCATCTCCGAGCTGAAGACCGCCTTCATCATCGGCTTCATCATCTTCATCCCGTTCCTCGTCATCGACATCGTCGTCAGCTCCACGCTGATGTCGATGGGGATGATGATGCTGCCGCCGGTGCTGATCTCTCTCCCGTTCAAGATCCTGCTGTTCGTCCTGGTGGACGGCTGGTCGCTGATCGCCCAGTCGCTGCTGAACAGCTATGCCTGACCGCCAACCACCTCAGGGACCGCCATGACCGACACCGCTGTCATCGAGATCGCCATGCAGGCCGTCATCGTCGCCGGAAAGATCGCCGGACCGATCCTGCTGGTCACCCTCGCGCTGGGCCTGCTCGTCTCGCTGTTCCAGTCGGTCACCCAGGTGCAGGAGTTCACCCTCAGCTTCGTGCCGAAGGTGCTGGGCGTGGCCGCAGTGCTGCTCCTCGGCGGCAACTGGATGCTGCACGAGATGGTGAACTTCACCCAGGGGCTCTTCGACGCCATCCCTGGTCTGATCGACGGCTGATGGTCGTCGAGGCCTCGGCGGCGCTGCTGACGAGCTTTCTGCTCGCGCTGCTGCGGACGTCGGCGTGGCTGGTCCTCGTGCCACCGTTCAACGGCCGGACGATCCCGGTTCAGGTCAAGGTCGCCGTTGCGCTCGCCCTGGCGATCCCGGTGGCACCCCAGCTCGTCGACCAGGTGCCACCGCCGGAGGTGTCGGCTCTGATCGGCGCGACCCTGCTCCAGGTGCTGATGGGACTTGCGCTCGGCTTCGTCACCCTCCTGGTCTTCAGCGCCGTGCAGGCCGCCGGCGAGCTCATCGACATGCAGGTCGGGTTCAGCCTGGGCGCGATGGTCGACCCGTTGTCGGGGGTCAACCAGGCCGTGTTCGGCCGCCTCTACCAGCTGCTGGCCCTGACGCTGCTGTTCGTCATCGACGGGCACCTGCTGCTCGTGCGGGGGCTGCTCGCGTCCTTCGAGATCACTCCGTCGTGGCCGGGGGACTGGGGGCTGCTCGCCGAGCGGCTCGTGCACGACCTCGGCGCCTTCTTCGTGGCCGCCGTCCAGATCGCCCTGCCGCTGATCGCCGCGCTCTTTCTCGCCGAGGTGGTGCTCGGCCTGCTGAGCCGGGCCGCCCCGCGGATGGAGGTCTTCATCCTCGGCTTCCCGCTCAAGATCGCGCTGGCGCTGGTGCTCGTCGGTCTCACGATCCCGTTGCTGCCGGGCGCCGTGGACGCGGTGACGAACGACGCGGCACGCGAGCACGGCCGGCTGATCGGCGTGTTCGACGGGGGTCAGCCGACGGACGGGAGCGCGCCGTGAGCGACAAGTCCGACAAGACCGAGAAGGCCACGCCGAAGAAGCTCAAGGACGCGCGCAGGAAGGGTCAGGTCGTACAGACCCCGGAGCTCGCGGCGTGGCTGAGCATCCTCGCGGTCACGCTGCTGCTGGAGCACACCGCCTCGTCCGTCGTCGGCAGCTTCCGGCAGACGGTCCGCGGGGTGGCCGACCTGGTGAGCGCCCCGGACATCGACGTCGCGCTGGGGCTGTTCGGCACCGCGATGCGTGACGGCCTGCTCGCCATCGCGCTCCTCGTCGGGGTGCTGGCTGTGATCGGCACCGTCGCCAGCCTCGCCCAGGTCGGCGTCGCGTTCACGCCGGCGGCGCTCAAGCCCCAGAAGAGCCGGGTGAGCCCGGTGCAAGGGATCAAGAGGCTCTTCGGCGCCAAGGGGCTCTGGGAGGCCGGGAAGTCGGTGCTCAAGCTCGCCGTCCTGGCCGCGGTGGGCTACCAGACGCTCGCCTCGGTCCTGCCCCGCCTGGTCGACATCGACGGGCTGAGCATCCAGGGGGGTGTGGCCCTCGCCGCAGACGCCACGGTGACGCTCATGCGCAACACCGCGATCGCCGGCCTCCTGCTGGCCGCCGTCGACTACGCCGTGCAGAAGCGGAACTTCGCCAAGGACATGCGGATGAGCATGCGGGACGTCAAGCAGGAGATGAAGCAGTCGGAGGGTGACCCGCACGTCCGAGGCGCGATCCGTCAGCGCCAGCTGCAGATGTCCCGCAACCGCATGATGGCCGACGTCGCCGGGGCGGACGTGGTCGTGGTGAACCCGACGCACGTCGCCGTGGCGCTGAAGTACCACCCGGAACGGGGAGCGCCACGTGTGGTGGCCAAGGGGTCCGGCGAGATCGCGGCCGCCATCCGCCGTCGCGCCCAGGAGCACCGGGTGCCGATAGTCCGCGACGTCCCGCTGGCGCGCTCACTGGCCGCCGGCTGCGAGGTGGGGGACGAGGTGCCACCGCAGCTGTACACCGCGGTGGCTCGCGTTCTCGCGTTCATCTACTCGCTGCGCCGCCGCGGGGCCTCCCCGGTCGGCACCCACGAGCTCACTGCCTACGGGGCCGGGGCGCGCTAGGGTCGGGCGTGTGCTCGTACTGACCCGCCGGCTCCACGAGAGCATCGTGATCGGGGCCGACGTCGTCGTCACGGTCCTGGAGGTGCGTGGCGACCAGGTCCGGCTAGGAGTGCGAGCGCCTCGTGACGTCACCGTCCACCGGGAGGAAGTGCACGCCGAGGTGGAGGCGGCCAACCAGGAGGCGGCGTCCTCCGCCTCCCGGCTGGAGCGGCTTGCCGAGTCGCTGCGACCGCCCAGTACCTGAGCGCGTCACGGCGTCAGGGCCCCGTCGGCCAGGTCGGCGAGGACGCCGCGTGCCTCCGGCTCCGGGACGACGATGCTCGTGCCGGCGGCCGTCGTCCCCGGCCGGGACGGGACGACGGTGTTGGGTACCCGCGCCGGGTCTGCCGTCAGCACGGCCCCGGCAAGGGTGAGCACCTGCTCGGCGGTGAGGTCGGTGACGAGGTGCGGGTCGGCGGCCTCGATGAGCCGGGGCACCGCCAGCGGTCCGGCGGACTGGACGGCCGCGCCCGCGGCGAGCAGCACGGTGCCGCCGTTGAGCTGGCGGTCGATGTCCCCGCGGGGCTGGGTCATCCGGGTCCGTGCGTAGGCCAGGGCGTCCTCGCCGTCCAGGAGGAGCTCACCGGCGGGCAGGTCCAGCTTGGCGAACCGGTCCACCAGGGCACGGTCGAGGGTGAGCTCGACCCCGCCCAGCGCGTCGATGACGGCGACGAAGCCCTCGAAGCCGGTGACCACCTGCCCCTCGAGGTCCAGGCCGGTGAACGACTCCAGCGCTTGCAGCTGCGCGTCCGGGCCGCCACGCGCCAGCTCACTGTTGATCTTGCCCTCACCGCCGGTCGTCAACGGCACCCACGTGTCGCGGGGGATGCCGAGCACCCCACCGGCTCCGGTCCCGTCCACCCCCACGACGTGCAGGCTGTCGGCGCGGGCCCGCGCCGGGTCCTGGCCGGGGCGGGCGTCGGAGCCGACGACGGCGAGAAGCCGGGGGACCGGGCCGACGGAGGGCTCCGGGACGCCGAGGGAGGGCCACCAGCCGCCGACGACCCGCCAGCCGTCCCCGCCGTCCACGGCGAGCGTGACGTCCTGGCGGTCGCTCGGCCCGGCGACGACCACGGCCACCCGTTCCTGCCGCCACGTCCCCGTGGCCCCCTCGGCGCGCACCTCGTCGTCCGCCGGGGCGCGGTCGGCCAGTGCCTCGGCGGCGGTGGCGGACGCCGGCACCTGGGCGCCGGTGTAGAGGTCGGTGAGGACGGCGGTCAGGTCCTCCGGGACGCCGGTGACCGTCACCGCCGAGTCCGCGGACGGCGCTGTTGACGTCACTGCTGACGTCGCCGCGGGCGGTGACGTGGCGCCGGAGGGGACGGGGGCGGACCCGTCGCTGGAGCACGCGCCGACCGCGAGCGCCACGGCGAGCAGGACGGCGCCGGACCGGGCGCCGGCGGGAGCGAGCATCCCCCGAGAGTACGGCCGGCCGCACTACAGTCCTGGTGTGGTTGGTGAGGCGTCCGGAGCCGAGCCCTACGTCGTCGTGGGCGCGGTGCTCGCCGCCGGAGTGCTGTTCGTCGTGGCCGGGATGGGCGCGAACCGGCTGCTGCGTCCCAGCGTGCCGACGCCGGCGAAGTCGACGACGTACGAGTGCGGCGTCGACCCGGTCGGCACCGGCTGGGCGCACACCCGGGTCCGCTACTACCTCTACGCGTACCTGTTCCTCGGCGTGCTGGCGGTCGGGCTGCTGCACGCGTGGCGGCGGGGGGTGCTGCGGTGGCAGTAGACCTGCCCACTCCCGGCGTCGGGCCGCTGCAGCGGGTGACCGGGGACCCGGTGCGCGTCGTGCTGAACTGGGGACGCCGGTACAGCCTGTGGGTGTTCAACTTCGGACTCGCCTGCTGCGCCATCGAGTTCATCGCCGCGTCGATGGCCCGGCACGACTTCATCCGGCTCGGCGTGATGCCGTTCGCGCCCGGCCCACGCCAGGCCGACCTCATGGTCGTCTCCGGCACGGTGACCGACAAGATGGCCCCCGCCATCAAGCGGCTGTACGAGCAGATGCCCGAGCCCAAGTACGTCATCTCGTTCGGGGCGTGCTCGAACTCCGGCGGACCGTACTGGGACTCGTACTGCGTGACGAAGGGCGTCGACCAGATCGTCCCGGTCGACGTCTACGTACCCGGGTGCCCGCCGCGGCCCGAGGCGCTCCTGCAGGGCATCGTCGCCCTGCAGGACAAGATCGCCGCCGAGCACCTCGGCGAGCGGTACACCGGTGGCACGCCGTGAGCGACGTCCGCAACGCGCTCGCCGAGGTCGTCGGGGGACCGGTCGAGCAGGAGGACGCGACCGGCACCCCGTGCTACGTCGTCCCCCGCCAGGCGTGGGGTGCCGCCTTGCGGCACGCCCGGGACGCACTGGGCCACGACCTGTTCGACTGGCTGTCCGCGGTGGACGAGCCGGACGCCGACCCGCCGGCGGTCGACGTCGTCGTCCACCTCGTCGCCAGCGGCACGACCGGAGGTGGTGGGCTGCGGCGGATGCTGCTGCGGACCCGGCTGCCCGCCGACGACCTCGTGCTGGAGTCGGTGACCGGGCTGTGGGCCGGCGCGGCATGGCACGAGCGGGAGACGTTCGAGATGTTCGGGGTGGAGTTCACCGGGTTCACCGACCCCTCCGGACTGGGTCTGCGCCCGCTGCTGCTGCCCGACGGGTTCGAGGGCACGCCACTGCGCAAGTCGTTCCAGCTCGCCGCGCGGGCGGCCCGGCCGTGGCCGGGTGCCAAGGAGCCCGGTGAGGGCGGGCAGGGGCACGCCGCCCCCAGCCGCCGCACGCTGCTGCCGCCGGGCGTGCCCGACCCGTCCTGGGGTCCCCGCCGGGAGGACGCCAGGCAGCCGGACGGCGACCCCGTGGACCCGACGCCGTGATCGGGCAGATCGCGCTGCGGACGGTGTCCGTGCTCGCCGCCTTCCTCGTCCTGCCGCGGGTGGCCGGCCAGCTCGAGCACAAGGTGATGGCGCACATGCGGCGCCGGCTCGGCCCGATGTACGCCGGCGGGTTCCACGAGCTGCCGCTGGTGCTCGCCGCGACGAGCGTGGCGATGGCCGCCGGCACCCTGCGGCTCAGCGGGATCGTCGAGGCGTGGAGCCCGTGGTGGCTGCTGTGGCAGGCGCCGGCCGCGGTGGTCTTCGCCGTCGCCGTCGCCGTCGCCGCCGTCGCCGAGCTGCAGCGCCTCGCGTGGGGAGTGCTCGTGCCCGTCGCGCTCGGCCAGCTCGCCCTCACCGGCGTCCCGGTGGTGGCCCTGTGACCGACCGCCCTGCCACCGATCCCCCTGCCACCGATCGCCCTGCCACCGATCTCTGGAGGGATTCCGGGGTCAAGCCGGCCTCCGAGACCCCGGAAAGCCTCCAGAGATCGCCGGGGCGGGGGCCGTTGCGGGGGTTGGCGCGGGGACTGGCGGTCACGCTGCGCACCCTCACCCGGCGGACGTCGACGGCCGAGTACCCGGACGTGCTGCCGGACCTGCCGCCGCGTTCGCGCGGGGTGATTGCCCTGCTCGAGGAGAACTGCACCGTCTGCATGCTGTGCGCCCGGGAGTGCCCGGACTGGTGCATCTACATCGACTCGCACAAGGAGTCCCTCCAGGTCGAGGGGGCGGCGCGGGCCCGGCAGCGCAACGTCCTGGACCGGTTCGCCATCGACTTCTCGCTGTGCATGTACTGCGGCATCTGCGTCGAGGTCTGCCCGTTCGACGCGCTGTTCTGGAGCCCGCACTTCGAGTACAGCGAGTACGACATCGCCGACCTCACCCACGAGCGGGAGCGGCTGCGCGAGTGGATGTGGACCGTGCAACCCCCGCCCGCACCCGACCCCGGCGCCCCGCCGGCCAAGGAGGTCGAGCAGGCGTCCCGGCCCGCCCGGCCCGGACGCCGCCCGCCGGCGGGGCACGCGTGACCGGCCTGGACGTCGCGCTCGCCGCGCTGTGGCCGGTCGTCGCCCTCGGCGGCCTGGCCGGGGTCTACCTGGCCGCGTTCGCGGTCGTCGTGCTCCTGCCGGTGCTGCCCGGGCTCGTCGCCGCGCCCTTCACCGGCCCGCTGGGCTGACCTGCCGCGCGCCGGGCCGCCCCGGGAACGGCGCCGTGCCACAGTGCGTTGGAGCAGGCGACAGAGATGGGGTAGGTCCCCACGCACGAGGAGGTTGCACCGTCGATGGTCGGTCACCGGCACTTCAACGGGCTGAAGACGGCGATGCTCTTCGGCCTGCTCGGGGCGGTCGTGCTGGGCGCGAGCTGGCTGCTGTTCGGCGGGGACTCCTCCGCCCTCACGATCGGGCTGGTCCTGGCCCTGGCCATGAACGGCATCGCGTACTGGAAGAGCGACAGCATCGCGCTGCGGGCGATGCGGGCCCGCCCGGTGAGCGAGGCCGAGCAGCCGGAGCTGTACGCGATGGTCCGCGAGCTGGCCACCGCCGCCCGCCAGCCGATGCCGCGCCTGTACGTCTCGCCGACGATGGCGCCGAACGCGTTCGCCACCGGCCGCAACCCGGCCAACGCCGCGGTCTGCGTGACCGAGGGCATCCTGCAGATCCTCGACCGGCGCGAGCTGCGCGGCGTCCTGGGTCACGAGCTCATGCACGTCTACAACCGGGACATCCTCACCTCCTCGGTCGCCGCCGCGATGTCCAGCGTCATCACCTACCTGGCCTATATCGCGATGTTCTTCGGCGGCGGGGACCGGGAGCGCGGTGGCGGCAACCCGGTCTCGGCGATGCTCATGCTCATCCTCGGGCCCATCGCCGCCGGTCTGGTCCAGATGGCCATCAGCCGGACCAGGGAGTACGACGCCGACGAGGACGGCGCGCGCCTCACCGGTGACCCGCTCGCGCTGGCGTCGGCCCTGCGCAAGCTGGAGGCCGGCACCCGGCAGCTGCCGCTGCCGCCGGAGCGGGACCTCGTCAGCTCCAGCCACCTCATGATCGCCAACCCGTTCCGGGGGGGCGGGGTGTCGCAGCTGTTCTCCACCCACCCGCCGATGGCCGAGCGGATCGCCCGGCTCGAGGCGATGGCGGGCTACCCGCGGTGAGCCCGACCGGCCCGCTCGCCGTCGTCCTCAACGTCGTCTGGCTCGTCGTCACCGGCTTCTGGATGGCCGTCGGCTACGCCGTCGCGGGGCTGGTGGCGTTCCTGCTCGTGGTGACGATCCCGTTCGGCGTGGCGGCGTTCCGCACGGCCGGCTACGTGCTGTGGCCGTTCGGACGCCGCCTCGTCAGCCGCCCGGACGCCGGGCTGGGCGCGGGTGTCGGCAACGTCCTGTGGCTCGTCCTGTTCGGCTGGTGGCTCGCCCTGGGGCACGTCGTCTCGGCGGTCGCGTTCTTCGTGTCCATCATCGGGATCCCGCTGGGCATCGCCAGCCTCAAGCTCGTGCCGATCTCGCTGCTGCCGCTGGGCCGCGAGGTCGTCCCCGCCGACCGGCCGCTCACGGCGACGACGCTGGTACGGACCTGAGGGTCAGCCTGGTACGGACCTGAGGTCCCCTGGCCGGGTCGGCGCCCTCAGCGGTAGTTGACGAACTGCAGGGCGACGTCGAGGTCGGCGCCCTTGAGCAGAGCGATCACCTGCTGCAGGTCGTCCCGGCTCTTGCTGGAGACCCGCACCTCGTCGCCGGTGACCTGGGTCTTGACCCCCTTGGGGCCCTCGTCCCGGATGAGTTTGGTGATCTTCTTGGCGACCTCCTGGGACAAGCCTTCCTTGAGCGGGGCGTCGATCCGGTACTCCTTGCCGGATGCGCGCGGCTCCCCGGCGTCGAGGGCCTTGAGCGAGACCCCGCGCTTGATCAGCTTGGTCTGCAGCACGTCGAGGACGGCCTTGACCCGCTCCTCGCTGTTGGCGCTCATCCGGATCACCTCGCCGCTCCAGGCGACCGACGCGTCGGTGCCCTTGAAGTCGTACCGCTGGGAGATCTCCTTGGCGGCCTGGTTGACGGCGTTGTCGACCTCCTGCCGGTCGACCTTGCTGACGACGTCGAACGACGACTCGCTGGCCACGGATCCTCCTCGCACTGGGGGGGCTGGGCCGCTCCGTTCGGCGGCACCTCGTCGGCTTGCTATCCTTCCAGCCGCCGCAGACCGGTGCTGCGGCGCACCCGCGGCAGGTTGCCCGAGCGGCCAAAGGGAGCTGACTGTAAATCAGCCGGCACAGCCTTCGCAGGTTCGAATCCTGCACCTGCCACCGCGGCCAGGGGCGTCCCCGAGGGGGCGCCCCTGCGTCGTCCCGGGGCGCCGTCCGGGACGGCCGGGACGTCGGCGGGGCCGATTTCCCGTCGCCGCGGACCGGCGTGTAGCCTCTGCGACTGCCGCCCCAATAGCTCAGTCGGCAGAGCGTCTCCATGGTAAGGAGAAGGTCTAGGGTTCGATTCCCTATTGGGGCTCTGCGGTGCCCCCGTCCTGCGGGGCGGGGCACGCCCGGCGGGGTAGCTCAGGTGGTTAGAGCAATCGGCTCATAATCGATGTGTCGCGGGTTCGACTCCCGCCCCCGCTACCACGGGCCGAGGGGCCCGCTGCCCGGCTCGAGGGCTGCCTGATTCGACCCGGGCCCTGGGCAGCACGTATCCTCGGCCTGCTCGGCTGTGCCCGCCCGCGCAGCCCCTCCGACCCCGCGAGAGAAGGCACCGTCCCGTGGCCAGCAAGACTGCCGACGTCCGTCCGAAGATCACCATGGCGTGCGTGGAGTGCAAGGAGCGGAACTACATCACCAGGAAGAACCGGCGGAACGACCCCGACCGGCTGGAGATGCAGAAGTTCTGCCCGCGCTGCGGCAAGCACACCGCCCACCGCGAGACCCGCTGACACGGCGGGTCCAGCAGGACCCGCCGCAGGAGGAGCGATGGGCGTCGACACCTCGTTCGTCGGGCGGCAGTACCCACCCGAGGAGGTCTACGAGGTGGGTCGCGAGGCGCTGCGGGCCTTCGCCGAGGCCGTGGGCGCCGCCCACCCGGCCCACGCTGACCCGGACGCCGCCCGGGCCCTCGGGTACCCCGACGTCATCGCCCCGCCCACGTTCGCCGTCGTCGTCGCCCAGCGCAGCGACGCCCGTCTCGTACGGGACCCCGCCGCCGGCATCGACTTCTCCCGCGTCGTGCACGGCGAGCAGCACTTCACCCACCACCGGCCGATCACTGCCGGGGACCGGCTCGTCGCCACCCTGCACGTCGACGACGTCCGGGAGGCCGGTGGCCACGCCATGGTCACCACCCGCAACGAGATCGCCACCCAGGACGGTGAGCCGGTGTGCACCGCGGTGTCCGTGCTCGTCGTCCGGGGGCAGCAGTCGTGAGCGGCCTGCAGGTCGGCACCGAGATCGGCCGGGCCAGCTACCCGCTGGAGCGCGCGGACCTCGTCCGGTACGCCGGCGCCAGCGGCGACCTCAACCCGATCCACTGGAACGAGCGGGTGGCCCGCGAGGTGGGCCTGCCCGGTGTCATCGCCCACGGGATGCTGACGATGGCGACCGCGGTCCGGCTCGTCGTCGACTGGTGCGGTGACCCCGGCGCGGTCCTCGACTACGGCGTCCGGTTCACCCGGCCCGTGGTCGTGCCCGACCCCGGCGCGGCCGTCGTCGAGGTGGTCGGCACCGTCGGGGCGGTCGACGAGGAGGCGGGTACCGTCCGCGTCGACCTCACCGTGACCTGCGAGGGCCGGCCCGTCCTGGCCCGGGCCCGCGCCGTCGTCCGGCGCGACGCCCTGGAGCGGCGCTGAGCACCGACGACGCCCGGCGCGCCCGGACCGCCGTGCTCGCCGTCTTCGCCCTCAACGGCCTGGCGTTCGCGACCTGGGTCTCCCGCGTGCCGGAGATCCGCACCGCGCTCGACCTCACCCCCGGCCGCCTGGGCCTGCTGCTGCTCGCGCTGTCCGCGGGTGCCGTGCTCGCCCTGCCCGCCGCCGGGGCGGTGACCGCCCGGCTCGGTGCCGCCCGCACGGTGGCCGCCGGTGCCGCGGTGGCCGCGACCGGGCTGGCACTGACCGGTGTCGGCGCCGGCGTCCTCGGCGAGGTGGCCCTCACCGGCGGTGGGCTCTTCCTGCTCGGCTTCGGCTCGGGGGGCTGGGACGTCGCGATGAACCTCGAGGGCGCCGCGGTCGAACGACGCCTGCGGCGCACCGTCATGCCCCGCTTCCACGCCGGGTTCAGCATCGGGACCGTCGCGGGCGCCGCGGCCGGGGCCGGTGCCTCCGCCGTCGGGCTGCCGGTCGCGGCGCACCTCGGCACGCTCGCCGTCGTCGTGCTCACCGGCGCGCTGCTCGCCGTCCGCACCTTCCTGCCCGTCGTCCGCGCCGAGCCCGGCGGCCCACCCCGGGCGCCGGCGCTGGCCGCCTGGCGGGAGCCCCGCACCCTGCTGATCGGCGTGCTCGTCCTGGCCATGGCGTTCACCGAGGGCACCGCGAACGACTGGCTCGCGGTCGCCCTCGTCGACGGGTACGGGGTCTCCCCGGCCGTCGGCGCGCTCGGGTTCGCGCTGTTCGTCACCGCGATGACCGTGGGACGGGTGGCCGGGCCGGCTGCCCTGGACCGCTGGGGCCGGGTGCCGGTGCTCTACGCGACGACGGGGGTGGCGGCCGCCGGCGTCCTCGTCCTCGTCCTCGGCGGGTCGCTCGTCACCGCCGTCCTGGGCATCCTGCTGTGGGGGCTCGGTGCCTCGCTCGGGTTCCCCGTCGGGATGAGCGCCGCCGCGGACGACGAGGCCCGCGCCGCCGTCCGGGTGTCGGTCGTCGCCACCATCGGGTACGTCGCGTTCCTCGCCGGCCCGCCGCTGCTCGGCCTGCTCGGTGACCGCTTCGGGGTGCTGCCCGCGCTGCTCGTCGTCGCCGTCCTGCTCGTCCCGGCCGCCGCCGCCGTCCCGGCCGCCCGGCCCGCCGCACCGTCCACCCCGTCCGGGACGCCGGTGCAGCCGGGTCCGTCGTCCGCCGGCGACTAGCCTGCCGTGCTCGTGAGCTGCCCCCCGCTGTCCGAGCTGACGACCCTGCGCGTCGGGGGGCCTGCCCGCCGCTGCGTCGAGGCCCGCGACGCCGACCAGCTCGTCGCGGCGGTGCGGGACGCGGACGACGCGGGGGAGCCGGTGCTGCTCGTCGCCGGCGGGTCCAACCTGCTCGTCGACGACGCCGGGTTCGCCGGCACCGCGGTCCTCGTCCGCAGCGTGGGCCTGGAGGTGCTGTCGGCCGACGCCTGCTCCGGCGCGACCGTGCGGGTGGCCGCCGGGCACTCCTGGGACGACGTCGTCGCCCGGGCGGTCGCCGAGGGCTGGTCGGGGGTGGAGGCGCTGTCGGGGATCCCCGGGTCCGCCGGGGCGACCCCGGTGCAGAACGTCGGCGCCTACGGTCAGGAGGTCGCCGGCACCGTCGCCACCGTGCGCACGTGGGACCGCGTCGAGCGGCGGGTCCGGACACTCGCCGCCGCCGAGTGCGGGTTCGGCTACCGCTGGTCGCGGTTCAAGGCCGAGCCGGACCGCTGGGTCGTCCTCGAGGTGACGTTCCAGCTGCCGCTGGGCGACCTGTCGGCTCCGGTCCGGTACGCGGAGCTGGCCCGCACGCTGGGGGTCGAGGTCGGGCAGCGGGCGCCGCTCGCCGACGTCCGGGCCGCAGTGCTCGGGCTGCGCGCCGGCAAGGGGATGCTGCTCGACCCGGCCGACCCCGACACGTGCAGCGCCGGGTCGTTCTTCACGAACCCCGTGCTGGACGCCGCGGACGCCGCGCGGCTGCCGGCCGCGGCCCCCCGCTTCCCGGTAGGGGACGGGCGGGTCAAGACGAGCGCCGCCTGGCTGATCGAGCACGCCGGGTTCGGTCGCGGTCACGGCCTGCCCGGGCCGGCGTCGCTGTCCACCAAGCACGCCCTGGCCCTGACCAACCGGGGCGGTGCACGGGCGGCGGACCTGCTCGCCCTGGCCCGCGAGGTCCGCGACGGCGTCCGGGCCCGCTTCGGCGTCGAGCTCGTCACCGAGCCCGTCCTCGTCGGCTGCTCCCTCTAAACCCCTCCCCGTGATCATGCAATCCCGCCACCCTCCCCCCGTAGTAATGGCGTGATCATGCAATCCCGCCACCCTCCCGCCGCCGCAAAATGCTGTGCTTCTCGGCCTTCTTGCGGCGTGTCGCGCCAACAACCCAGCATCCTGCGGGCGAGCGGTGCGGGCCCGGGGTGGCGGGATTGCATGATCACGAACAGGGGGAGGTGATCAGGAGGGGTTCGTGCCGGCGAGCCACGCCTCGATCCCACGCAGCAACGAGGCGCGGACGTCGTCCGGGGCCCTGCTGGCCTCGACCGACGCGCGCGCCAGCCCGGCCAGCGCCGCGTCGTCGAGGCCGTGCACCTCGCGGGCGGCCCGGTACTGGTCCACCAGCCGGTGGCCGAACAGCAGCGGGTCGTCCGCGCCGAGCGCCACCCGCGCCCCGGCGTCCAGCAGGCGCGCCAGCGGCACGCTCGCGGCGTCGGGGTAGACGCCGAGGGCGACGTTGCTGCTCGGACACACCTCCAGGGCGATGCCGGCGTCGACGACCCGTCGTAGCACCGCCGGGTCCTCGACCGAGCGGACGCCGTGCCCCAGCCGGTCCGGGGCGAGGGTGTCGAGGGTGACCGCGACGTGGTCGGCGCCGAGCAGCTCCCCGCTGTGCGGCACACCGGCCAGGCCCGCGCGGCGGGCGATCGCGAACGCGGGGGCGAAGTCTGCGGTCCAGCCGCGCCGCTCGTCGTTGCTGAGGCCGAACCCGACGACGTCCGCGGGCCCGTCACCGGCGTGCCGGGCGGCCAGCCGGGCCAGGGTCCGGGCGTCGAGGGGATGGCGCACCCGGCTCGCCGCGACGACGACGGCGACCCTGGTGCCGGTCACCGCGGTCGCCTCCCGGGCGGCGTCCCGGACGATCTCCAGCGCCGGGGTGATGCCCCCGACGAACGGGGCGTAGGAGGTGGGGTCGATCTGCAGCTCGAGCCAGCCGGAGCCCTCGGTGGCGTCGTCCTGGGCGGCCTCCAGGACGATCCGGCGCATGTCGTCGGCGTCCCGGACCACCGCCCGCGCCGCGTCGTAGAGCCGCTGGAACCGGAACCAGCCGCGCTCGTCCGGGGAGAGGCGGACGTCGCGGTGCTCCCGCAGGGCCGCCGGCAGCCGGACGCCGTGCTTGTCGGCGAGGTCCTGCAGGGTCTGCGGCCGCATCGAGCCGGTGAAGTGCAGGTGCAGGTGGGCCTTCGGCAGGGCGGCCAGGTCGCGGTGCCGCTGCCCGGTCCCGAGCGCCACGGGTCAGGTGGCTTCGCGCAGCAGGCCGACGAGCCGGCCGACACCCTCGGCCAGGTCCTCGTCGCCGAGCGCGTACGACAGGCGCAGCCACCCGCTGGGACCGAACGCCTCGCCCGGCACGACCGCCACCTCGACCTCCTCGAGGACGACCTCGGCCAGCTCGGCCGACGTCGTGGGCGTCCGGCCGCGAATGGTCCTCCCCAGGACGCCGCGGACGTCGGGGTAGACGTAGAAGGCGCCCTGCGGGGTCGGGCAGACGACGCCCGGGGCCTCGGACAGCATCGAGACGATGGTCCGCCGCCGCCGGTCGAACGCCTCGCGCATCGCGGCGACGGCGTCCAGCGGCCCCTCGAGCGCCGCCACCGCGGCACGCTGGGACACGTTCGCGACGTTCGAGGTGAGGTGGGACTGCAGGTTCGTCGCCGCCCGGACGACGTCCCGCGGGCCGATCAGCCAGCCGACCCGCCACCCGGTCATCGCGTAGGTCTTGGCCACCCCGTTGAGCACGAGGGTGCGGTCGGCGAGCTCGGGTACGAGCACCGGCATCGACGGAGCCTGGGCGCCGTCGTACAGCAGGTGCTCGTAGATCTCGTCGGTGACCACCCAGAGCCCGTGGCGGGCCGCCCACTCGCCGATCGCCTGCACCTGCTCCGGGGGGTACACCGCCCCGGTGGGGTTGGACGGCGAGCAGAACAGCAGCACTTTCGTGCGCGGCGTGCGGGCCGCCTCGAGGGCCTCGACGTCGACGAGGTAACCGGCCTCGGTCCCGGCCAGCACCTCGACCGGGACGCCGCCGGCCAGCCGGATCGCCTCCGGGTACGTCGTCCAGTACGGGGCCGGTAGCAGCACCTCGTCGCCGGGGTCGAGCAGCGTGGCGAACGCCTCGTAGACGGCCTGCTTGCCGCCGTTCGTCACGAGGACCTGCTCCGGTGCCACCGCGTAGCCGGAGTCCCGCTCGGTCTTGGCGACGATGGCCGCCTTGAGCTCCGGGAGCCCGCCGGCGGGGGTGTAGCGGTGGTTGACCGGGTCCGCGCACGCGGCGGCCGCGGCCTGGACGACGTAGTCGGGGGTGGGGAAGTCCGGCTCCCCCGCGCCGAAGCCGATGACCGGCCGGCCGGCTGCCTTGAGCGCCTTGGCCCGGGCGTCGACGGCCAGCGTCGCGGACTCGGCGATGGCGCCTACCCGGGCCGACACCCGGCGGGTCGTGGGGCCGTTCTGCTGCTCGCTCACCGGGCGATCCTCCCAGAGCCCCGCCGGCCGTCGCAGCCACGGTCCGCCTGCCGGGAGCCGGCGGTTCGACCCGCAGCGCCCGAACCGCGTACACTCCTGCCCGGCGGTTGACGACCGCGATGCTGTTGCCTGCCCTGGATCGACCCCGGGGCCGGTGCGGCGGAGCGGCCCGGCACCGTCGTAGGGCAGTGGCGCAATTGGCAGCGCACCGGTCTCCAAAACCGGCGGTTGTGGGTTCGAGTCCCTCCTGCCCTGCGGTGCGGGAGGTCCCCCACCTCCACCGGACCCACCGGAGCACGAACCAGACCCGGACGACGACAGCGACGACAGCGAGGACCATGACCGAGACCCGCGCGGGTGGACCCGGCGCAGACGCGCCCCGGCCACCGCGAGGAGCGGACCGCCGTGCGAGCGGGGGAGGCCCCTTCGCTCGGCTCATGGTGTTCCTGCGTCAGGTGGTCGCCGAGCTGAAGAAGGTCGTCCGCCCGACCCGTAACGAGCTGCTGACCTACACGGCCGCGGTGCTGGTCTTCGTCGCCGCCGTCATGGTCTACGTCTCGGGCCTCGACGTCGTGTTCGGGCAGCTGGTCTTCTGGGCCTTCGGGGACGGGGCCTGACCAGCGGCACCGAGGCCTGCGGGCCCGCGCACCAACGAGCACAGCAGCCGGCCCGTCCCGGGGCCGACCGCACCAGTCACCAGCCGGAGAAAGCGAGCGCCACCGTGTCCCAGGACCCGACCGCGGACGACGTCGTCCTGCCCGACGTCGTGGAGGGCGAGGACAGCGTGCAGGCCGAGGACAGTGTCCAGGCCGAGGACGTGCCGTCCGACGCCCCGGTAACCCCGGACGACGGGCAGGAGCCGGACGACGGGCAGGAGCCGGACGAGATCGACGAGGTCGAGGAGTTTCGTGCCCAGCTGCGGCGCGCTCCCGGCGACTGGTACGTCGTGCACTCCTACGCCGGCTACGAGAACCGGGTGAAGGCGAACCTCGAGAACCGCATCTCCAGCCTCAACATGGAGGACTACATCTTCCAGGTCGAGGTGCCCAT
Source organism: Quadrisphaera sp. GCM10027208 (assembly GCF_042658805.1). Lineage (NCBI taxonomy): Bacteria > Bacillati > Actinomycetota > Actinomycetes > Kineosporiales > Kineosporiaceae > Quadrisphaera > Quadrisphaera sp. GCM10027208. The sequence continues at coordinate 178,647 of NZ_JBHSRC010000001.1, read as the reverse complement.
GGAGGAGGTCACCGAGATCAAGAACGGCGTGCGCAAGCAGGTGCGCCGGGTGCGGATCCCCGGCTACGTGCTGGTCCGGATGGACCTCACCGACGAGTCGTGGGGTGCCGTGCGGCACACCCCCGGGGTGACCGGCTTCGTCGGGCACACCCACCAGCCGGTGCCGCTCAGCCTGGACGAGGTGTTCTCGATGCTCGCCCCGACGCTGCAGCCCAAGGAGACCGCCAAGGGCGGTTCGGCCGCCGCGCGCACCAGCGAGACGACCCTCGTCGACTTCGAGGTCGGCGAGTCGGTCACCGTCATGGAGGGTCCGTTCGAGACCCTCCCCGCCACCATCTCCGAGATCAACCCCGACGCCCAGAAGCTCAAGGTGCTGGTCTCGATCTTCGGCCGGGAGACCCCGGTCGAGCTCTCCTTCAACCAGGTCGCCAAGCTCTAGCCGCGACGAGTTCCGTACGAGGTAAGGACCCGAAGCAATGCCTCCCAAGAAGAAGGTCGCCGGCCTGATCAAGCTCCAGATCAACGCCGGCGCCGCCACCCCGGCGCCGCCGATCGGCCCTGCGCTGGGCCAGCACGGCGTCAACATCATGGAGTTCTGCAAGGCCTACAACGCCGCGACCGAGTCGCAGCGGGGCAACGTCATCCCGGTGGAGATCACGGTCTACGAGGACCGGTCCTTCACCTTCGTCACGAAGACGCCGCCCGCGGCCGAGCTGATCAAGAAGAAGGCCGGCGTCGACAAGGGCTCCGGCACCCCGCACACCACCAAGGTCGCCACGTTGACCCGGGACCAGGTGCGCGAGATCGCCGAGCAGAAGATGGCGGACCTCAACGCCAACGACGTCGAGGCCGCCATGAAGATCATCGCCGGCACGGCCCGTTCGATGGGTGTCACCGTCGAGGGCTGACCTCCCCACCCCAGTGGCAGGGCCAGCGCTGGCCCGAGCGACCACGACTGACCTGAGACCAGGAGCAGACATGAAGCGCAGCAAGTCCTACCGCGCCGCCGCGGAGTCCATCGACCGCAGCCGGCTGTACACCCCCCTCGAGGCCGTCAAGCTGGCCAAGCAGACCTCGACCACGAAGTTCGACCCGACCGTCGAGGTGGCCTTCCGCCTCGGGGTCGACCCGCGCAAGGCCGACCAGATGGTCCGCGGCACCGTCAACCTGCCCCACGGCACCGGCAAGACCGCCCGGGTCCTGGTCTTCGCGACCGGTGACCGTGCTGCGCAGGCCGAGGCCGCCGGAGCCGACATCGTCGGTTCCGACGAGCTCATCGAGAAGGTCGCCGGCGGGTTCCTCGACTTCGACGCCGTCGTCGCCACCCCCGACCTCATGGGCAAGGTCGGGCGGCTCGGCAAGGTGCTCGGTCCCCGCGGGCTGATGCCGAACCCGAAGACCGGCACGGTCACGATGGACGTCGCCAAGGCCGTCACCGACATCAAGGGCGGCAAGATCGAGTTCCGGGTCGACAAGCACGCGAACCTGCACTTCATCATCGGTAAGGCGTCCTTCACCCCCGAGCAGCTCGTGGAGAACTACAGCGCCGCGCTCGACGAGGTGCTGCGGCTCAAGCCGTCGGCCGCCAAGGGCCGCTACATCCAGAAGGCCACCATCGCCACGACGATGGGCCCCGGCATCCCGGTCGACCCGAACCGGACCCGCAACCTCACCGAGGAGACCGTCGACGCCTGACGGCGTCCTCGGGTCCCCCGTCGTGCCGAGACCGCCCGCACCCGCGGGCGGTCTCGGCGTACCCCGCTGCGCCGTCCCGGTGACGGCCCGCGCCGCCGCCCCCGGCGTGCCTAGGATGCCGACACCACCTCACACTCTCGGGAGCACGGTGTACGAGACCACGGCCGCCCGGCGGCCTCCGACGGCGGCTGCCCCCGCGCCCGCCCGGCTGCTGCTCGTCGAGGACGACGACGGCGACGCCTTCCTCGTCACCGAGCTGCTCGCCGAGACCGGCCCGGCCTGGGAGGTGGTCCGGGCCCGCTCGGTCGCCGAGGCGACCGAGGCCCTGCGGCAGCGGACGGCGGTGGTCCTGCTCGATCTCGGCCTGCCGGACGGCGAGGGGATCGACGCCCTGCGCAGCGTCCTGGCGGCCGCCGGCGACGCGGCCGTCGTGTGCCTGACCGGTCTGGACGACGAGCACCGCGGCGTCGCCGCGGTCGCCGCGGGGGCCCAGGACTACCTCGTCAAGGACGAGGTCGACGCCAACCTGCTGCACCGCGCCCTGCGCTACGCCGTCGAGCGCCGCCGGGCCGAGGAGCAGTCCCGGCAGCTGTACGCCTCGCGCATCCAGGCCGCCGAGAACGCCCGGATGGAGCGCGGGCTGCTGCCCCAGCCGTACCTGCGCAGCGACGACCTGGCCATCACCAACCGCTACCGTCCGGGCCGGGACAGCCTGCTGGGCGGCGACTTCTACGACGTCGTCGAGACCGACGACGGCCGGGTCTGGGTCGTCGTCGGCGACGTCGCCGGGCACGGCCCGGACGAGGCCGCGCTCGGGGTGTCCCTACGGATCGCCTGGCGCACGCTGGTGCTCGCCGGCACCCCCGCCGAGCGGCTGCTGCCGATCCTCCAGGACGTCCTGGTCGCCGAGCGGCGGACGGCCGAGACGTTCACCACCGTCTGCATGCTCGTCGTGTCCCCGGACCGGCGCCGGCTGGAGATCTGGCTGGCCGGCCACCACGTGCCGTACGCCCTGCACCCGCAGGCCGAGCTGCTGCCCTCCGACGGCCGCGGCCCCGCCCTCGGCCTGCTCCCCGGCGCGAGCTGGGCACCCGCGCACGTCGACCTGCCGGAGAGCTGGCGGGTGATGGCGTTCACCGACGGGCTGTTCGAGGGCCGCGTCGGGGACGGCGCTCGCCGCCTCGGCAAGGAGGGCCTGCTCGAGCTGGTCCAGGCCAGCGAGCACCTCGACGACGTCTCCGCACTGCTCGACGACCTGCTGCGCCAGGTCGTCGACCTCAACGGCGGCCCGCTGTCCGACGACGTCGCGGTCGTCGTCGTCGGCTACCCCGCGATGACCGGGGACGACGGATGAGCCACTGGCGCCTGCACCGCCGGCTGCTGGCCACCCTGGCCGTCACCGCCGCCGTCGTGCTCGTGCTCGTCGCGGTCGCACTGTCCGCGTTCGCCAGCGTGCGCACGCACCAGCGCGAGGTCGTCAACCACTACTACGAGGCGGTCACCTCCGCCAACGACCTGTACGTGTCCCTGGTGCGGATCGAGACGGCGGTCCGCGGCTACGCGCTGACCGGCGACCCGCAGGCCCTCGAGCCGGCGCGGGACGCCCAGTCGGTGCTGGGCGGCGGCGACGCCGACCGGCTGCAGGAGCTGCTGGCCGAGGACCCGGAGTCCCTCGCCGCGCTCGAGCAGGCCACTGCGGCCGCCGCGGCGTGGTGGAACGGCTGGGCCCAGCCCGTCGTCGAGCAGGTCGACGTCCAGGGGGCCGGGTCGGTCACCGACGCGCAGGCCGAGGAGGGAGAGCGCCTGTTCGCCGAGCTGCAGCGCACCTACGGTGCCTACGTCGACACCCTCGGCGAGCGGCGGCAGGCCGCTCTGGTGGTGCTCGAGCAGCGCAGCTCCCTGCTCCTGGCCACGGTCGTCGCGGTCGCCGTCGTCGGCCTGCTGGCGTTCGCCGTCCTCGGCTGGTTGCTGCGGCGCTGGGTCACGGGCCCGCTGGAGGAGCTCGCCGCGCGCACCCGCGCCGTCGCGGGCGGCGACCTCGAGCACCCGGTGGACGTCGAGGGGCCGCCGGAGGTCGTCGCCCTGAGCCACGACGTCGAGGGCATGCGACGGGAGCTCGTCGGCCAGATCGCCGCCGCCCGCGCGGCCTCCCGCGAGCTGGAGGCCGCCAAGGGCGAGCTCGAGGCGCGCACCGAGGACCTCGAGCGGTCCAACCGTGAGCTCGAGCAGTTCGCCTACGTCGCCTCGCACGACCTGCAGGAGCCGCTGCGCAAGGTCGCCAGCTTCACCCAGATGCTCCAGCGCCGGTACGGCGGCGAGCTCGACGAGCGCGCCGACCAGTACATCGAGTTCGCCGTCGACGGCGCCAAGCGGATGCAGCAGCTCATCAACGACCTGCTGCAGTTCTCCCGGGTCGGCCGGATCACCGGACCGCAGACCGACGTCGACCTCGACGCCGTCCTCGGGCGGGTCCTGCGCGACCTGGGGGAGCGGATCGACGAGACCGGCGCCACCGTCACCTCCGACCCCCTGCCCACCGTCCGCGGCGAGCAGGGCCTGCTCGGTCAGGTGCTGGCCAACCTCGTCGGCAACGCCCTGAAGTTCCACGGGGACGAGCCGCCGCGCGTCCACGTCGGTGCCCGCCGGGACGGCGACGAGTGGGTGATCGAGGTCAGCGACAACGGGATCGGGATCGAGCCGCAGTACGCCGAGCGGGTGTTCGTGCTCTTCCAGCGGCTGCACCCCAAGGACGTCTACGCCGGCACCGGGATCGGCCTGGCCCTCGCCCGCAAGATCGTCGAGCACCACGGCGGCACCATCAGCATCGACACCCAGCGCACCGGGTCCGGGACGTCCGTCCGGTTCACGCTGCCGGTACCCGGTGCCGGCCCGGCCGCCGACGGGCATGACCCGGCCGTCCTCGGGCAGGATGTGCCCGAGTCGCACCAGACCAGCGACGACACCAGCGTCGACCCGCTCCCCGCCGCGAAGGGCACCGAATGACCCCCGAGACCCGCCCGATCGACGTCCTGCTCGTCGAGGACGACCCCGGTGACGTGCTGATGACCCGCGAGGCGTTCGAGGACAACAAGGTCGCGAACAACCTGTACGTCGTCAACGACGGGGTCATGGCGATGGAGTTCCTCCGCAAGGAGGGCCAGTACGCCGACGCGCCCACCCCCGACCTCGTGCTGCTCGACCTCAACCTGCCGCGGATGGACGGCCGGGAGGTCCTCGCCGCGCTCAAGGAGGACCCCGAGCTGCGGCGGATCCCGGTGGTCGTCCTCACCACCTCGGAGGCCGAGGAGGACGTGCTGCGCAGCTACTCGCTGCACGCCAACGCCTACGTGACCAAGCCGGTCGACTTCAGCAGGTTCATCGAGGTCGTCCGGCAGATCGACGAGTTCTTCGTCACCGTCGTCCGCCTACCGAGCCACTGACACCTCGTCCGGCCGGCCGGCGATTTGGTCGCGGGCCGGGCAGGTGCGTATCCTCACGGACGCCGAAGACCGCCGGTCACCGCCCGCCAGGGTGGTCGAAGGGTCCCCACGGGGACGGGCCAGCGCAGGTGTGACGAGACGACCCGACCCCGGTCGGTGCGGCCCCGTGCAGCCTGCGCGGGGCCTTTTCCGTGTCCGAGCACGCTGTCCGAGCAGGCTCGGGACCTGGGAGACCGGCACCCACCCGGAAGGAGGGCCATGGCGAGGCCTGACAAGGCAGCTGCGGTCGCTGAGCTCAGCGAGCGCTTCCGCAGCTCCACCGCGGGTGTGCTCACCGAGTACCGCGGGCTCACCGTGGCTCAGCTCAAGGAGCTGCGTCGCGCGCTCGGAGAGCACGCCACCTACACCGTGGTGAAGAACACGCTGACCGCGATCGCGGCGAAGGAGGCCGGCGTCGACGCGTTCGACGGCCAGCTCTCCGGTCCCACTGCGATCGCGTTCGTCACCGGGGACCCGGTGGAGGCCGCCAAGGGCCTGCGTGACTTCGCCCGGGCGAACCCCCAGCTGGTGATCAAGGCCGGTTACCTCGAGGGCCGCACCCTCGACGCCGCCGCGATCACGAGCCTGGCGGACCTCGAGTCCCGCGAGGTCCTGCTGGCGAAGCTGGCCGGCGCCATGAAGGCGTCGCTCACCAACGCCGCCTACCTCTTCGCCGCCCCGCTGTCGCAGGCCGCCCGCGCCGTCGACGCCCTGCGGGTCAAGCGAGAGACCGAGACTCCGGCCGGTCAGCCGGAGGCCGCACCGGAGCAGGCCGAGCAGGCCGGCGCCGAGACCACCGAGGGCTGACCGCCCCGCAACGAGGAAGGACACGCCACCATGGCGAAGCTCAGCACCGACGAGCTGCTCGACGCGTTCAAGGAGATGACGCTGATCGAGCTCTCGGAGTTCGTGAAGAAGTTCGAGGACACCTTCGACGTCACCGCGGCCGCCCCGGTCGCCGTGGCCGCTGCCGGTGCCCCGGCCGCGGGCGGCGACGGCGGCGCCGAGGCCGTCGAGGAGAAGGACGAGTTCGACGTCGTCCTCGAGGCCGCCGGCGACAAGAAGATCCAGGTCATCAAGGAGGTCCGCGCCCTGACGAGCCTGGGCCTCAAGGAGGCCAAGGACCTCGTCGACGGCGCCCCGAAGCCGCTCCTGGAGGGGGTCAACAAGGAGACCGCCGACAAGGCCAAGGCCGCCCTCGAGGGCGCCGGGGCCACGGTCACCGTCAAGTGACCTGCCGGTGTCGCGCCACGGCGTGACACGGCGTGACACCTGCCGCGCGGGCGGGGTGGACCACCGGTCCGCCCCGCCCGCCCGTCGCTCCGGCCGACGCGCTGGTGGCCCGCGTCCTTGACGGGAGCCTCCGGTGCGGTCATCCTCGTGCCGCGGCTGCGGTCCCTGCGCGGCTCGGTCGGTGCGCTCGCCCGGTGACGGCGAGCAGCCGGCTCCCGGGGACCGTGGTGGACACGAGCGCCCGGGACGGGTACGCTGTCGCTTTGCGCTGCCCTGTGCCCCCGAACCGCGACCAGGCACCTGCCGGTCACGGACTCCTCGGTGTGCTCACGGCGCGCCCGACCCGCCCGCAGGCCCGTGGAAGGACCCCTCTTGGCTGCCTCGCGCACCGCGTCTGACCCTGGTACCACCTCTGCAGCTCCCCGCCGCATCTCCTTCGCCAAGATCCGTGAACCCCTGGAGGTCCCCGACCTCCTCGCCCTGCAGACCGAGAGCTTCGACTGGCTGCTCGGCAACGAGCGCTGGCAGGCCCGGGTGGCCGAGGCCCTCGAGAACGGCCGTGGTGGTGTGCCCACCACCTCCGGCCTGGAGGAGATCTTCGAGGAGATCTCGCCGATCGAGGACTTCTCCGGCTCCATGCAGCTCTCGTTCCGCGATCACCGCTTCGAGCCGCCCAAGTACTCCCTGGAGGAGTGCAAGGAGCGGGACATGACCTACGCCGCGCCGCTGTTCGTCACCGCCGAGTTCATGAACGCGAACACCGGCGAGATCAAGAGCCAGACGGTGTTCATGGGTGACTTCCCGCTCATGACCTCCCGTGGCACCTTCGTGATCAACGGGACCGAGCGGGTCGTCGTCTCCCAGCTCGTCCGCTCCCCGGGCGTGTACTTCGAGCGGACGCCGGACAAGACGAGTGACAAGGACGTCTTCACCGCCAAGGTCATCCCGTCGAGGGGTGCCTGGCTGGAGTTCGAGGTCGACAAGCGCGACACGGTCGGTGTGCGTATCGACCGCAAGCGCAAGCAGTCCGTCACCGTCCTGCTCAAGGCGCTCGGCTGGTCGGAGTCCCGGATCCTCGAGGAGTTCGGCGAGTTCGAGTCCATCCGCACCACCCTGGAGAAGGACCACGTCGCCGACAGCGACGAGGCCCTGCTCGACATCTACCGCAAGCTCCGGCCGGGCGAGCCCCCGACCCGCGAGGCCGCGCAGACGCTGCTGGAGAACCTCTACTTCAACGCCAAGCGCTACGACCTGGCCAAGGTCGGCCGGTACAAGATCAACCGCAAGCTCGGTCTCGAGGCGCCGCTGAGCGACACGGTGCTGTCGATGGACGACATCATCGCGACGATCCGGTTCCTCGTCACCCTGCACGCCGGCGGCACCTCCATGCCCGGCCGCCGGGACGGCCAGGACGTCGATCTCCGGGTCGAGGTCGACGACATCGACCACTTCGGCAACCGGCGCCTGCGCACGGTCGGCGAGCTCATCCAGAACCAGGTCCGCACCGGCCTGTCCCGGATGGAGCGCGTCGTCCGGGAGCGGATGACCACCCAGGACGTCGAGGCGATCACGCCGCAGACCCTGATCAACATCCGGCCGGTCGTCGCCTCCATCAAGGAGTTCTTCGGCACCAGCCAGCTCTCCCAGTTCATGGACCAGACCAACCCGATCGCGGGCCTGACGCACAAGCGCCGGCTGTCCGCGCTCGGCCCCGGCGGCCTGTCCCGCGACCGCGCCGGCTTCGAGGTCCGCGACGTCCACCCGTCGCACTACGGCCGGATGTGCCCGATCGAGACCCCCGAGGGGCCGAACATCGGCCTCATCGGCTCGCTGTCGAGCTACGCCCGGATCAACCCGTTCGGGTTCGTCGAGACCCCGTACCGCAAGGTCGACAACGGCCGGGTCACCGACGAGATCGTCTACCTCACCGCGGACGAGGAGGACGAGTACGTCATCGCCCAGGCGAACGCGCCGCTGGACGACGACAACACGTTCTCCGAGGAGCGGGTGCTGGTGCGCGCCAAGGGTGGCGAGGTCGAGTTCGTGCCCCGCTCCGACGTCGACTTCATGGACGTCTCGGCGCGGCAGATGGTCTCCGTCGCCACCGCGATGATCCCGTTCCTCGAGCACGACGACGCGAACCGCGCGCTGATGGGCTCGAACATGCAGCGCCAGGCCGTCCCGCTGCTGCGGGCCGAGGCGCCGCTGGTCGGCACCGGTATGGAGCGGCCCGCGGCGGTCGACGCCGGTGACGTCGTCGTCGCCGAGGCCGCCGGGGTCGTCACCGAGGTCTCCGCCGAGGCGGTGACCGTCACCGGTGACGACGGGCGGGCCCAGACCTACCGGCTGGCCAAGTTCCGCCGCTCGAACCAGGGCACCTCGTACAACCAGCGGGTCCTCGTCGACGAGGGCGACCGGGTCGAGGCCGGCGACGTGCTGGCCGACGGTCCGTCCACCGACAACGGCGAGCTGGCGCTCGGGAAGAACCTGCTCGTCGCGTTCATGTCGTGGGAGGGCTACAACTTCGAGGACGCGATCATCCTGTCCCAGCGGCTGGTCCAGGACGACACCCTCTCGTCGATCCACATCGACGAGCACGAGGTCGACGCCCGGGACACCAAGCTCGGTCCGGAGGAGATCACCCGGGACATCCCCAACGTCTCCGAGGAGGTGCTGGCGGACCTCGACGAGCGCGGCATCATCCGGATCGGCGCCGAGGTGGTGCCCGGTGACATCCTCGTCGGCAAGGTCACGCCGAAGGGCGAGACCGAGCTGACCCCGGAGGAGCGCCTGCTGCGCGCCATCTTCGGGGAGAAGGCCCGCGAGGTGCGGGACACCTCGCTGAAGGTGCCGCACGGCGAGACGGGCACCGTCATCGGCGTCAAGGTCTTCGACCGCGACGAGGGCGACGAGCTGCCCCCGGGGGTCAACCAGCTCGTGCGGGTCTACATCGCCCAGAAGCGCAAGATCACGGACGGCGACAAGCTCGCCGGCCGGCACGGCAACAAGGGCGTGATCTCCAAGATCCTGCCGATCGAGGACATGCCGTTCCTCGAGGACGGCACCCCGGTCGACATCGTGCTCAACCCGCTCGGCGTGCCGGGCCGGATGAACATCGGTCAGGTGCTCGAGCTGCACCTCGGGTGGGTCGCCAAGCAGGGCTGGAAGGTCGAGGGTGACCCGCAGTGGGCTGCCCGGCTGACCGAGCAGTCCCGCCAGGCGGCCGCGGGCACCCCGATCGCCTCGCCGGTCTTCGACGGCGTCTCCGAGCAGGAGGTCACCGGTCTGCTGTCCTCGACGCTGCCGAACGCCGACGGCGACGTCCTCGTGGACGCCGACGGCAAGGCACGGCTGTTCGACGGCCGCAGCGGGGAGCCGTTCCCGGAGCCGGTGTCGGTCGGCTACATGTACATCCTCAAGCTCCACCACCTCGTCGACGACAAGATCCACGCCCGCTCGACCGGCCCGTACTCGATGATCACCCAGCAGCCGCTCGGTGGTAAGGCGCAGTTCGGCGGGCAGCGGTTCGGCGAGATGGAGGTCTGGGCGCTGGAGGCGTACGGCGCCGCCTACGCCCTGCAGGAGCTGCTGACCATCAAGTCCGACGACGTCCTGGGCCGGGTCAAGGTCTACGAGGCGATCGTCAAGGGCGAGAACATCCCCGAGCCCGGCATCCCGGAGTCGTTCAAGGTGCTGATCAAGGAGATGCAGTCGCTGTGCCTCAACGTCGAGGTGCTGTCCAGCGACGGCATGTCGATCGAGATGCGGGAGACCGACGACGACGTCTTCCGCGCTGCCGAGGAGCTCGGCATCGACCTGTCCCGGCGCGAGCCGAGCAGCGTCGAAGAGGTCTGACGGACCGGGACCGGGCGCCACGGCGCCGGTCCCGCCGCCGGCCGTCCGTCAGACCAGAGGCAAGACCTCAGACACGAGAGAAGGACACACGTGCTCGACGTCAACTTCTTCGACGAGCTACGCATCGGCCTCGCTACCGCCGATGACATCCGCCAGTGGTCGCACGGCGAGGTGAAGAAGCCCGAGACGATCAACTACCGCACCCTCAAGCCGGAGAAGGACGGGCTCTTCTGCGAGAAGATCTTCGGTCCCACCCGGGACTGGGAGTGCTACTGCGGCAAGTACAAGCGGGTCCGCTTCAAGGGCATCATCTGCGAGCGCTGCGGCGTCGAGGTGACCCGCGCCAAGGTTCGCCGTGAGCGGATGGGCCACATCGAGCTCGCCGCCCCGGTCACCCACATCTGGTACTTCAAGGGCGTGCCGAGCCGGCTCGGCTACCTGCTCGACCTGGCGCCGAAGGACCTCGAGAAGGTCATCTACTTCGCCGCCTACATGATCACGTGGGTGGACGAGGAGGGTCGCCACCGCGACCAGTCCTCGCTGCAGGCCCAGATCGAGGTGGAGAAGAAGGAGATCGCCGACCGGCGCGACGCCGACGTCGAGGCCCGGGCCCAGCGGCTCGAGGCCGACCTCGCCGAGCTCGAGGCCGAGGGTGCCAAGAGCGACGCCCGGCGCAAGGTCCGGGAGTCCGCCGAGCGGGAGATGAACCAGATCCGCCGTCGCGCCGACGCCGAGATCGAGCGGCTCGACCAGGTCTGGGACCGCTTCGTCAACCTCAAGGTCGCCGACCTCGAGGGCGACGAGGTGCTCTACCGCGAGCTGCGTGACCGGTACGGCCTGTACTTCGAGGGCGGGATGGGCGCGGCCGCGATCCAGAAGCGGCTGGAGTCCTTCGACCTCGAGGCCGAGGCCGAGCGGCTGCGCGAGATCATCGCCAACGGCAAGGGCCAGCGCAAGACCCGCGCCCTCAAGCGGCTCAAGGTCGTCTCGGCGTTTCTCACCACCACCAACTCCCCGCTGGGCATGGTCCTGGACGCCGTCCCGGTCATCCCGCCGGACCTGCGCCCGATGGTGCAGCTCGACGGTGGCCGGTTCGCCACCTCGGACCTCAACGACCTGTACCGCCGGGTCATCAACCGGAACAACCGGCTCAAGCGGCTCCTCGACCTCGGCGCGCCGGAGATCATCGTCAACAACGAGAAGCGGATGCTGCAGGAGGCCGTGGACTCGCTGTTCGACAACGGCCGTCGAGGCCGGCCGGTCACCGGCCCCGGCAACCGCCCGCTGAAGTCGCTGTCCGACATGCTCAAGGGCAAGCAGGGCCGCTTCCGTCAGAACCTGCTCGGTAAGCGGGTCGACTACTCCGGCCGCTCGGTCATCGTCGTCGGCCCCCAGCTCAAGCTGCACCAGTGCGGCCTGCCCAAGCAGATGGCCCTGGAGCTGTTCAAGCCGTTCGTCATGAAGCGGCTCGTCGACCTCAACCACGCGCAGAACATCAAGTCCGCCAAGCGGATGGTGGAGCGCGCACGACCGGTCGTCTGGGACGTGCTGGAGGAGGTCATCACCGAGCACCCGGTGCTGCTCAACCGGGCGCCGACGCTGCACCGCCTCGGCATCCAGGCCTTCGAGCCGCAGCTCGTCGAGGGCAAGGCGATCCAGATCCACCCGCTCGTGTGCACCGCGTTCAACGCGGACTTCGACGGGGACCAGATGGCCGTGCACCTGCCGCTGTCGGCCGAGGCGCAGGCCGAGGCGCGGATCCTCATGCTGTCGAGCAACAACATCCTCAAGCCCGCCGACGGCCGTCCGGTCACCATGCCCACCCAGGACATGATCATCGGCCTGTACCACCTCACCTCGGAGCACGAGGGTGCCGTCGGGGAGGGCCGGTCGTTCTCGTCCGTCGCCGAGGCGCTGATGGCCTTCGACGCCGGCGAGCTGGCGGTCAACGCCACGGTGCGGATCCGGCTCGAGGGCGAGCTGCCCCCGCCCGGCACGAAGATCCCCGACGGCTGGGAGTTCCCGGCGCCGATCGACATCGAGACGACGCTCGGCCGGGCGCTGTTCAACGAGACCCTCCCGGAGGGGTACCCCTTCGTCAACGTCGTCGTCGACAAGAAGGTGCTCTCCGGCATCGTCAACGAGCTCGCGGAGCGCTACCCGAAGGTCCAGGTGGCGGCGTCCCTTGACGCGCTCAAGACCCTGGGGTTCCACTGGGCGACCCGGTCCGGCTCGACGATCTCGATCTCGGACGTCGTCCCGCCGCCGCACAAGCAGGAGATCCTGGAGTCCTACGAGGCGAAGGCCGAGAAGGTCCAGCAGCAGTACGAGATGGGTCTGATCACCGACGACGAGCGCCGCCAGGAGCTCATCGAGATCTGGACCCAGGCGACGAACGAGGTGGCCCGGGACCTGGAGACCCACATCCCGCCCACGAACTCCATCTTCCGGATGGTGTCCTCCGGCGCCCGGGGCAACTGGATGCAGATGCGGCAGATCGCCGGCATCAAGGGCCTGGTCGCCAACCCCAAGGGCGAGATCATCCCGCGGCCGGTGAAGTCCTCCTTCCGTGACGGGCTCTCCGTGCTGGAGTACTTCATCTCCAGCCACGGCGCCCGCAAGGGTCTGGCCGACACCGCGCTGCGGACCGCCGACTCGGGCTACCTCACCCGGCGCCTCGTCGACGTCTCCCAGGACGTCATCGTCCGCGAGGAGGACTGCGGTACCGACCGCGGCCTCGTCTACACCATCGCGACCGAGGGCCCCGACGGCGTCCTGCGCAAGTCCGACACCGTGGAGTCGACGGTGTACGCCCGGACGCTGGCCTCCGACGTGGTCGTCGACGGCGAGGTCGTGGCGGCGGCGGGCGCGGACGTCGGCGACGTCCTCATCGACGAGCTCGTCGGCCGGGGGGTGACCGAGGTCAAGGTCCGCTCGGTGCTGACCTGCGAGTCGCGGGTGGGCACCTGCGCCCGCTGCTACGGCCGCTCGCTGGCCACCGGCAAGCTCGTCGACATCGGGGAGGCGGTCGGCATCATCTCGGCCCAGTCCATCGGTGAGCCGGGCACGCAGCTGACGATGCGGACCTTCCACGTCGGTGGGGTGGCCTCCGAGGGCGGCGACATCACCCACGGCCTGCCGCGTGTCGCCGAGCTGTTCGAGGCCCGCACCCCCAAGGGCGTGGCCCCGATCGCCGAGGTCGCCGGCCGGGTGCAGGTCGACGACACCGAGCGCACCCGGCGGCTCGTCATCACCCCGGACGACGGGTCCGAGGAGGTGGCCTACCCGCTGGCCCGCCGGGCTCGGCTGCTGGTCGAGGACGGCGACCACGTCGCAGTCGGCCAGCAGCTCGTGGCCGGGTCCGTCGACCCCAAGCAGGTCCTGCGCATCCTCGGACCGCGCGCGGTGCAGAAGCACCTCGTCGACGAGGTGCAGGAGGTCTACCGCAGCCAGGGCGTCGGCATCCACGACAAGCACATCGAGGTCATCGTCCGGCAGATGCTCCGCCGGGTGACGATCATCGACTCCGGGGACTCCAACCTGCTCCCCGGTGAGCTCGTCGAGCGCTCGCGCTTCGAGGAGGAGAACCGGCGGGTGGTCGCCGAGGGTGGTCAGCCCGCAGCAGGCCGCCCGGAGCTCATGGGCATCACGAAGGCGTCGCTGGCCACGGAGTCGTGGCTGTCGGCGGCCTCCTTCCAGGAGACCACCCGCGTGCTCACCGAGGCCGCCCTGCACGGGCGCAGCGACCCGCTGCTCGGCCTCAAGGAGAACGTGATCATCGGCAAGCTGATCCCGGCCGGCACGGGGCTGACCCGCTACCGCAACGTCCGGGTGGAGCCGACCGAGGAGGCCAAGGCGGCCATGTACGCGATGCCCGGCTACGACGAGGTGGACTACGGGCACTTCGGCGGCGGCTCGGGCCAGGCCGTCCCGCTGGAGGAGTACGACCTCGGCGGCTACGACCGCTGAGCGCCCCCGTCCGTGGGCCCCGCCGCGCGGCGGGGCCCACGGACGCCGGACCGGTGGCCGGTGCCGTTTTGACCGTGCTCACCGGCCCCGGGTAGGCTGACCAACCGGTCCGGGCCGACACGTGCGCCCTGCCCTCGTCCGGGCGACGCACGGACGACACGCCCGAGCGCGGGGGTCGGGCCGGCGGACGCGGTCCGGGAGAGTCGAGCCCGGCGCGGCCCGCAGGAACCGCACCGCACGACCCAGAACCACCCACGACACGACACGGAGACACATCGGTGCCCACGATCCAGCAGCTGGTCCGCAAGGGCCGCCAGGACAAGGTCGGGAAGCAGAAGACCCCGGCCCTCAAGGGGAGCCCCCAGCGGCGCGGCGTGTGCACCCGCGTGTACACGACCACCCCGAAGAAGCCGAACTCGGCGCTGCGCAAGGTCGCGCGCGTGCGCCTGTCGAGCGGGATCGAGGTCACCGCCTACATCCCGGGCGTGGGGCACAACCTCCAGGAGCACTCCATCGTGCTCGTGCGCGGCGGCCGGGTGAAGGACCTGCCCGGCGTCCGCTACAAGATCATCCGCGGCTCGCTCGACACCCAGGGCGTCAAGGGTCGCAAGCAGGCCCGGAGCCGTTACGGCGCGAAGAAGGAGAAGAGCTGATGCCCCGCAAGGGCCCGGCCCCCAAGCGGCCGCTCGTCGTGGACCCGGTCTACGGCTCCCCGCTGGTCACCCAGCTGGTCAACAAGGTGCTGATGGACGGCAAGAAGTCGACCGCCGAGCGCATCGTCTACGGCGCCCTCGAAGGCTGCCGGGAGAAGACCGGCCAGGACCCGGTGATAGCTCTGAAGCGCGCCCTGGACAACGTGAAGCCGGCCCTGGAGGTCCGCTCCCGCCGGGTCGGCGGCGCGACCTACCAGGTGCCCGTCGAGGTCCGGGCCGGCCGCTCGACGACGCTCGCCCTGCGCTGGCTCGTCGGCTACGCCCGTCAGCGTCGGGAGAAGACGATGACCGAGCGGCTCATGAACGAGATCCTCGACGCGAGCAACGGCCTCGGTGCCGCGGTGAAGCGGCGCGAGGACACCCACAAGATGGCCGAGTCCAACAAGGCCTTCGCGCACTACCGCTGGTGACGCCGCGCGGCGGCTCCACGCCGCCGCCCGGCAAGCCGGCGCCCCCCGGCCCCCCGGACGACTCCGAGACGAGGCGAGACACACCCGTGGCACTCGACGTGCTGACGGACCTCAAGAAGGTCCGCAACATCGGCATCATGGCGCACATCGACGCCGGCAAGACCACCACCACCGAGCGGATCCTGTTCTACACCGGGATCAACTACAAGATCGGTGAGACCCACGACGGCTCCGCCACGATGGACTGGATGGAGCAGGAGCAGGAGCGCGGCATCACCATCACGTCGGCCGCGACGACGTGCTTCTGGGAGGGCAACCAGATCAACATCATCGACACGCCCGGCCACGTCGACTTCACCGTCGAGGTCGAGCGGTCGCTGCGCGTGCTCGACGGCGCGGTCGCCGTCTTCGACGGCAAGGAGGGCGTGGAGCCGCAGTCCGAGACCGTGTGGCGGCAGGCGGACAAGTACGACGTCCCGCGGATCTGCTTCGTCAACAAGATGGACAAGCTGGGCGCGGACTTCTTCTTCACCGTCCGGACGATCGTCGAGCGCCTGGGCGCCAAGCCCCTGGTGCTCCAGGTGCCGATCGGCTCCGAGAGCAGCTTCCAGGGTGTCGTCGACCTCGTCTACAACCGCGCCCTGACCTGGCGCGGCGATGTGCAGATGGGCCAGGACTACGAGATCGAGGAGGTCCCCGAGGACCTCCGGGAGATCGTCGCGGAGTACCGCCAGCAGCTCGTGGAGACCGTGGCGGAGTCCGACGAGGAGCTGCTCGACAAGTACCTCGGCGGTGAGGAGCTGACCCCCGAGGAGATCAAGGGGGCCATCCGCCGGCTGACGATCGCCAGCGAGGTCTACCCGGTGCTGTGCGGCTCGGCGTTCAAGAACAAGGGCGTGCAGCCCATGCTCGACGCCGTCGTCGACTACCTGCCCTCGCCGCTGGACGTGCCGCCGGTCCAGGGCCACAAGCCCGGCGACGAGGAGGCAGTCGTCACGCGCGAGCCGAGCGCGAAGGCCCCCTTCGCCGGGCTGGCGTTCAAGGTCGTCTCGCACCCGTTCTTCGGTCGGCTGACGTACCTGCGGGTGTACTCCGGCAAGGTCGCCTCCGGTGCGCAGGTGGTGAACTCCACCAAGGGCAAGAAGGAGCGGATCGGCAAGCTCTTCCAGATGCACGCCAACAAGGAGAACCCGGTCGAGGAGGCGACGGCGGGGCACATCTACGCCGTCATCGGGCTCAAGGACACGACGACCGGGGACACGCTCTGCGACCCGGCCGACCAGATCGTCCTGGAGTCGATGAGCTTCCCCGAGCCGGTCATCCACGTGGCCATCGAGCCCAAGACCAAGGGCGACCAGGAGAAGCTGTCCACCGCCATCCAGAAGCTGGCCGAGGAGGACCCGACGTTCTCCGTCCGGCTGGACGAGGAGACCGGTCAGACCGTCATCGGCGGCATGGGCGAGCTGCACCTCGACATCCTGGTGGACCGGATGCGCCGGGAGTTCAAGGTCGAGGCGAACGTGGGCAAGCCGCAGGTCGCCTACCGGGAGACGATCCGCCGCAAGGTGGAGAAGGTCGACTACACCCACAAGAAGCAGACCGGCGGTTCCGGGCAGTACGCGAAGGTGCAGGTCACCATCGAGCCGCTGGACACCGCCGAGGGCGTGACCTACGAGTTCGAGAACAAGGTCACCGGCGGTCGCGTGCCCCGGGAGTACATCCCCAGCGTGGACGCCGGCATCCAGGACGCGATGCAGCTCGGTGTCGTCGCGGGCTACCCGCTCGTCGGGATCAAGGCGACGTTGCTGGACGGCGCCTACCACGACGTCGACTCCTCGGAGATGGCGTTCAAGATCGCGGGCTCCATGGTCCTCAAGGAGGCCGTCAAGCGGGCCGACCCGGTTCTTCTCGAGCCGGTGATGTCCGTCGAGGTGCGCACGCCCGAGGAGTACATGGGCGACGTCATCGGCGACCTCAACTCCCGCCGTGGCCACATCCAGGCCATGGAGGACATCAGCGGCGCCAAGGTCGTGCGCGCGCTGGTGCCGCTGTCGGAGATGTTCGGGTACGTCGGCGACCTGCGGTCCAAGACCCAGGGCCGGGCGATGTACACGATGCAGTTCGACTCCTACGCGGAGGTTCCGCGGAACGTCGCCGAGGAGATCGTCAAGAAGGTCCGAGGCGAGTAGCACCCTCCCGGCGGCCGAACCCGGTCGTCGGGGCCGTAAACTCACGCGCCGGCACCACACCGGACGGCGTACACGACAAGTCCTGAGGAGGACCCCCAGTGGCGAAGGCGAAGTTCGAGCGGACTAAGCCGCACGTCAACATCGGCACCATTGGTCACATCGACCACGGCAAGACGACGCTGACGGCAGCTATCAGCAAGGTGCTGCACGACAAGTACCCGGACCTGAACCCCTTCACGCCGTTCGACGAGATCGACAAGGCGCCGGAGGAGAAGCAGCGCGGCATCACCATCTCCATCGCGCACATCGAGTACCAGACCGAGTCGCGGCACTACGCGCACGTCGACTGCCCGGGTCACGCGGACTACATCAAGAACATGATCACGGGTGCCGCGCAGATGGACGGGGCCATCCTCGTGGTCGCTGCGACCGACGGCCCGATGCCGCAGACCAAGGAGCACGTGCTGCTGGCCCGCCAGGTCGGCGTGCCGTACATCGTCGTGGCGCTGAACAAGGCGGACATGGTCGACGACGAGGAGATCCTCGAGCTCGTCGAGATGGAGGTCCGGGAGCTGCTGTCGCAGTACGAGTTCCCGGGTGACGACGTCCCGGTGGTGCGCGTCTCGGCGCTCAAGGCGCTCGAGGGCGACCCGGAGTGGTCCGCGAAGCTCATGGAGCTCATGGACGCCGTCGACACCGCCATCCCGGAGCCGGAGCGCGACGTCGACAAGCCGTTCCTCATGCCGGTCGAGGACGTCTTCACCATCACCGGCCGCGGCACGGTCGTCACCGGCCGCGTCGAGCGCGGTGTCCTCCGCGTCAACGAGGAGGTGGAGATCGTCGGCATCAAGGAGAAGTCGTTGAAGACGACGGTCACCGGCGTGGAGATGTTCCGCAAGCTGCTCGACGAGGCCCGTGCGGGCGAGAACGTCGGTCTGCTGCTGCGCGGTACCAAGCGCGAGGAGGTGGAGCGCGGCCAGGTCGTCTGCAAGCCGGGCTCGATCACCCCGCACACCGAGTTCGAGGCGCGGGTCTACATCCTCGGCAAGGACGAGGGTGGCCGGCACAACCCGTTCTACTCGAACTACCGTCCGCAGTTCTACTTCCGGACGACCGACGTCACCGGCGTCATCCAGCTGCCCGAGGGCACCGAGATGGTCATGCCCGGTGACAACACCGAGATGACGGTTCAGCTGATCCAGCCGATCGCGATGGAGGAGGGCCTGCGCTTCGCCATCCGCGAGGGCGGCCGCACCGTCGGCGCCGGCCAGGTGACGAAGATCCTCAAGTGACGTTCTGACGTCACGGGGGCGGGCCCGGGTACGCAGCGTGTGCCCGGGCCCGGCCACGTCAGAGGCCGGATTGGCCAAAGGGTCACGGCCTCTGGCACACTAGACAGGTTGCTCGGCGCGGGCCGGCGCCCGGCGGTGCGCACCGGAAGGTGCGTCCCGGCGGGGACCACCGCGGCGGCGTCCGGGACCAAGCGGTCCGACAACCACGAGAGTCAAGGGCACGTCAGCGTGCCGGGCGGGACGCGGTCAGACACCGCGACACGCCCGACCTCGGGGGTCGGACCGGCCCGGGACAGAAGCGGGACGACGAGAGAGAGTCAGACGACGCCATGGCGGGACAGAAGATCCGCATCCGGCTCAAGTCCTACGACCACGAGGTCATCGACAGCTCGGCGCGCAAGATCGTCGACACGGTGACCCGGGCCGGGGCGACAGTCGTGGGGCCGGTGCCGCTCCCGACCGAGAAGAACGTGTACTGCGTCATCCGGTCGCCCCACAAGTACAAGGACAGCCGCGAGCACTTCGAGATGCGGACGCACAAGCGGCTCATCGACATCATCGATCCCACGCCGAAGGCCGTCGACTCGCTCATGCGGCTCGACCTGCCGGCTGACGTGAACATCGAGATCAAGCTCTGAGGGACTGCAGCGCCATGACTACCGAGACGACAAGGCGTGTCACCGGCCTGCTCGGCACCAAGCTGGGGATGACCCAGGTCTGGGACGCCGACGGCCGGCTGGTGCCGGTCACCGTGATCCAGGCCGGTCCCTGCGTGGTGACGCAGGTCCGCACGCCGGAGGTCGACGGCTACAGCGCCGTTCAGCTGGCCTTCGGGGCGATCGACCCGCGCAAGGTGACCAAGCCGCTCACCGGGCACTTCGAGAAGGCCGGCGTGACCCCCCGCCGCCACCTCGTCGAGCTGCGCACCTCCGACGCCGCGGAGTACTCCGCCGGCCAGGAGCTGACCGCGGAGGTGTTCACCGCCGGCCAGAGCGTCGACGTCGTGGGCACGACGAAGGGCAAGGGCACGGCCGGCGTGATGAAGCGGCACGGCTTCGCCGGCGTCGGCGCCTCGCACGGTGCCCACCGCAACCACCGCAAGCCCGGCTCGATCGGCGGCGCATCCACCCCCGGCCGCGTCTTCAAGGGCCTGCGGATGGCCGGCCGGATGGGCAACGAGCGTCAGACCACCCAGAACCTGACCGTGCACGCGGTCGACGCGGACAAGGGGCTGCTGCTCGTCAAGGGCGCGGTCCCTGGCCCCCGCGGAGGCGTCGTGCTCGTCAAGACCGCGGCGAAGGCCGCGCCCGAGGAGGCGTGACGATGGCTCCCACCGACCAGACCGGCACCGCCGTCGACGTCCGGGACGCCTCGGGTGCCACGGTGGGCACGCGCGAGCTGCCCGCCGAGGTGTTCGACGTCCAGACCAACGTGCCGCTGATCCACCAGGTCGTCGTCGGTCAGCTGGCCGCCGCCCGCCAGGGCACGCACGACACCAGGTCCCGCGGTGAGGTGCGCGGCGGGGGGCGCAAGCCCTACCGGCAGAAGGGCACCGGCCGGGCGCGGCAGGGTTCGCTGCGCGCGCCGCAGTTCGCCGGCGGTGGCACCGTGCACGGGCCGACGCCGCGCGACTACACCCAGCGCACCCCGAAGAAGATGAAGGCCGCCGCCCTGCGGGGCGCCCTGTCCGACCGGGCCCGGCACGGCCGGGTGCACGTCGTCAGCGCCCTGGTGGACGGCGACACCCCCTCCACCCGGGCCGCGGTCCAGGCGCTGGCCGCGGTGAGCTCCCGGCGCAACGTGCTCGTCGTGCTGGAGCGCGACGACGAGGTCACCTGGAAGAGCCTGCGCAACGTCGACGGCGTGCACCTGCTCGTCGCGGACCAGCTCAACACCTACGACGTGCTGTGCTCCGACGACGTCGTGTTCACCACCGGCGCGCTCGACGCGTTCCTCGCCGGGCCGGTGACCGGACGGTCCGCCAAGGCCGTCGCCACCGAGTCCGAGGCAGCCGAGGCGGCCGGGACGTCCGAGGAGGAGGCCAAGTGACCACCGCAGCCAGCCACTACCGCGACCCCCGCGACATCCTCATCGCGCCGGTCGTGTCCGAGAAGTCGTACGGGCTGCTCGACGAGGGCAAGTACACCTTCCTCGTCGACCCCCGGGCCAACAAGACCCAGATCAAGCTCGCGGTCGAGAAGGTCTTCGGCGTCAAGGTGGCGTCGGTCAACACCGCCAACCGTGAGGGCAAGCGCCGTCGCACCCGGTTCGGGACCGGCAAGCGCAAGGACACCAAGCGCGCGATCGTCACGCTGCGCGAGGGCACCATCGACATCTTCGGAGGACCGGTCTCCTGACCGGGCCGACGTCCGAGCACATCGAGGACTGACTCACCATGGGAATCCGCAAGTACAAGCCGACGACGCCGGGCCGCCGTGGCTCCAGCGTCGCCGACTTCGTCGAGGTCACCCGGTCGGAGCCGGAGAAGTCGCTGGTCCGTCCCCTGACCAAGAAGGGCGGCCGCAACAGCAGCGGCCGGATCACCACCCGGCACCAGGGTGGTGGGCACAAGCGCGCCTACCGGGTCATCGACTTCCGTCGGGCCGACAAGGACGGCGTGCCGGCCAAGGTCGCGCACATCGAGTACGACCCGAACCGCACCGCCCGGATCGCGCTGCTGCACTACGCGGACGGTACGAAGCGGTACATCCTCGCGCCGCACCGACTGCGCCAGGGGGACCTCGTCGAGAACGGGCCGGGTGCGGACATCAAGCCGGGGAACAACCTGCCGCTGCGCAACATCCCGGTCGGCACCGTCGTGCACGCGATCGAGCTGCGCCCCGGCGGCGGGGCGAAGATCGCCCGCTCGGCCGGCACCTCGGTGCAGCTCGTCGCCAAGGAGGGGCCGAACGCCCAGCTGCGGATGCCGTCGGGGGAGATCCGCAACGTCGACGTCCGCTGCCGCGCCACCGTCGGCGAGGTCGGCAACGCCGAGCAGTCCAACATCAACTGGGGCAAGGCCGGACGGATGCGCTGGAAGGGCAAGCGCCCGACCGTCCGCGGTGTCGCGATGAACCCGATCGACCACCCGCACGGTGGTGGTGAGGGCAAGACCTCGGGTGGTCGCCACCCGGTCAGCCCCTGGGGCCAGCCCGAGGGCCGCACCCGCCAGGCCAACAAGGCCAGTGACCGCCAGATCGTCCGTCGCCGCCGCACCGGCAAGAAGCGCTGATAGGAGCCCGACACCATGCCTCGCAGCCTGAAGAAGGGCCCCTTCGTCGACGACCACCTCATGAAGAAGGTGGACGAGCAGAACAGCAAGGGGACCAAGAACGTCATCCGGACCTGGTCCCGGCGCTCGATGATCGTGCCGGACATGCTCGGCCACACGATCGCCGTGCACGACGGCCGCAAGCACGTGCCGGTGTTCATCACCGAGGCGATGGTCGGCCACAAGCTCGGGGAGTTCGCGCCCACGCGGACGTTCCGCGGCCACGAGAAGGACGACCGCAAGGCCCGTCGCCGGTGACGGCGCACCAGCCACAGCCGGTGACGGCGCACCAGCCACAGTCGCTGACGCGACGAATCTTCTAGAGACGAGAAGGCAGGACAGCGATGGAAGCCAAGGCGCAGGCGCGGTACGTCCGCGTCACGCCCCAGAAGGCTCGGCGCGTCGTGGACCTCATCCGGGGCCGCCAGGCCGGCGAGGCCGTGTCGGTGCTGCGGTTCGCGCCGCAGGCGGCGAGCGAGCCGGTGCGCAAGGTCGTGGAGAGCGCGATCGCCAACGCCCGGGTCAAGGCCGACCGCGCCAGCGAGCCGTTCGACGAGCGTGAGCTCGTCGTCCGGGCGGCGTTCGTGGACGAGGGTCCGACGATGAAGCGGTTCCGCCCGCGGGCGCAGGGTCGCGCGTTCCGGATCAACAAGCGCACCAGCCACATCACCGTGGTCGTGGGCCCGCGCCCCGACGCGCGCAGGACCGACACAGGGAGGAACTCCTAGTGGGCCAGAAGATCAACCCCAACGGGTTCCGGCTCGGCATCACCACCGACCACCGGTCGCGCTGGTTCGCCGACAGCACCAAGCCCGGTCAGCGGTACCGCGACTACGTCAAGGAGGACGTCGCCATCCGCCGGCTCATGTCCACCGGTATGGAGCGTGCGGGCATCGCCAAGGTGGAGATCGAGCGCACCCGTGACCGGGTCCGCGTCGACATCCACACCGCCCGCCCCGGCATCGTGATCGGGCGCCGTGGCGCGGAGGCCGACCGGCTGCGCGGGGAGCTGGAGAAGCTCACCGGCAAGCAGGTGCAGCTCAACATCCTCGAGGTGAAGAACCCCGAGACCGACGCCCAGCTCGTCGCCCAGGGCATCGCCGAGCAGCTGTCCAGCCGGGTGTCCTTCCGGCGCGCGATGCGCAAGGGGATGCAGACCGCGCTGCGCGCCGGCGCCAAGGGCGTCCGGGTGCAGTGCTCCGGCCGGCTCGGCGGCGCCGAGATGAGCCGCTCGGAGTTCTACCGCGAGGGCCGGGTGCCGCTGCACACGCTGCGCGCGAACATCGACTACGGCTTCTACGAGGCGCGCACCACCTTCGGCCGGATCGGCGTGAAGGTCTGGATCTACAAGGGCGACATGACGCAGCGCGAGCTCGCGCAGCAGCAGGCCGCCGCCGCCGGTCCGCGCGCCCCCCGGGGCCCGCGGAGTGACCGCCCCCAGCGCGGACGCCGTCCGGCCACTGCGGGTGCCGCCACCGGCGGCGCCCCGGCCGAGGCCGCCGCCACGACCGGATCGGAGGGCTGACGTGCTCGTCCCCCGTCGACTCAAGCACCGCAAGCAGCACCACCCCAAGCGGTCCGGGGCTGCCAAGGGCGGGACGACCGTCGCGTTCGGTGACTACGGCATCCAGGCGCTGGAGCCGGCCTACGTCACGAACCGGCAGATCGAGTCCGCCCGAATCGCGATGACCCGCTACATCAAGCGCGGCGGGAAGGTCTGGATCAACATCTA
Organism: Quadrisphaera sp. GCM10027208; assembly: GCF_042658805.1. NCBI lineage: Bacteria > Bacillati > Actinomycetota > Actinomycetes > Kineosporiales > Kineosporiaceae > Quadrisphaera > Quadrisphaera sp. GCM10027208. The sequence continues at coordinate 154,809 of NZ_JBHSRC010000001.1, read as the reverse complement.
CCCCGACCGGCCGCTGACCAAGAAGCCGGCCGAGACCCGGATGGGCTCCGGCAAGGGCTCCCCGGAGTGGTGGGTGGCCAACGTCAAGCCCGGCCGGGTGATGTTCGAGCTGTCCGGCGTCCCGGAGCCGGTGGCACGCGAGGCGATGCGCCTGGCGATGCACAAGCTCCCCATGAAGTGCCGCTTCGTGCGGCGCGAGGGTGGTGATCAGTGATGGCAGTCGGTTCCAAGGACCTCACCCCGGCCGACCTGCGCACGTTCGAGGACGAGCGCCTGGCCGAGGAGCTGCGCAAGGCGAAGGAGGAGCTGTTCAACCTCCGCTTCCAGTCGGCCACCGGCCAGCTGGAGAGCCACGGGCGGCTCAAGGCCGTCCGGCGCGACATCGCCCGCATCTACACGGTCATGCGCGAGCGCGAGCTCGGCATCGGCGAGATCGAGGCCGAGGGCGGGAGCGAGCAGTGAGCGAGCAGGAGAGCATGGACAAGCAGACCGAGCAGACCGGGCAGACCGGGCAGGCCGGGCAGACCGGGCAGACCGGGCAGACCGGGCAGCGCGGCAACCGGAAGGTCCGTCGCGGCTACGTCGTCAGCGACAAGATGGACAAGACCGTCGTGGTCGCTGTCGAGGACCGGGTGAAGCACCCGCTCTACGGCAAGGTCATGCGGCGCACCAACAAGGTCAAGGTCCACGACGAGCAGAACACCGCCGGCACCGGCGACCTCGTCCTGATCATGGAGACCCGACCGCTGTCCGCGACGAAGCGCTGGCGCCTCGTCGAGGTCCTCGAGAAGGCCAAGTAGTCCACCCACCAGGTTCCGTCAGGCTCGAAGAGAGAACCGACGTGACGACAGGAGTTCGACAGTGATCCAGCAGGAGTCGCGGCTGAAGGTCGCCGACAACACGGGTGCCAAGGAGATCCTCTGCATCCGCGTTCTCGGCGGCTCCGGGCGCCGCTACGCCGGCATCGGCGACGTCATCGTGGCGACCGTCAAGGACGCCATTCCCGGCGGCAACGTCAAGAAGGGCGACGTCGTCAAGGCCGTGGTCGTGCGCACCCGCAAGGAGCGCCGCCGCCCGGACGGGTCGTACATCAAGTTCGACGAGAACGCCGCGGTCATCCTGCGGGCGGACGGGGACCCGCGCGGCACCCGCATCTTCGGCCCCGTCGGCCGTGAGCTGCGGGACAAGAAGTTCATGAAGATCATCTCGCTGGCGCCGGAGGTGCTCTGACCATGGCGAAGCTCAAGATCAAGAAGGGCGACCTCGTCCAGGTGATCACCGGGGCCTCGCAGGCCAACGGCGGTGACCGCGGCAAGCAGGGCAAGGTCATCGCGGTGTTCCCCGACACCCAGCGGGTGGTCGTCGAGGGCGTCAACCGGGTCAAGAAGCACCGCAAGGTCGGCAGCACCGGCCGCGGTGGCCGCACCGGCGGGATCGAGACCCACGAGGCGCCGCTGCACATCAGCAACGTGATGCTCGTCGACCCGGAGACGAAGAAGCCCACCCGGGTCGGCTACCGCACCGAGACGACCGAGCGCGACGGCCGTGAGCGCACCGTGCGCGTCCGGGTCGCCAAGCGCTCCGGTAAGGACATCTGAGATGACCCAGACCACCACCGCGACCGACTACGCAGGCCCCCGCCTGCGGGCCCGCTACCGCGACGAGATCGTGCCGGCCCTGCGGGAGGAGTTCTCCTACCAGAACGTCATGCAGGTCCCCGGCCTGGTCAAGGTCGTCGTCAACATGGGTGTCGGTGACGCCGCCCGCGACGCCAAGCTCATCGAGGGTGCCGTGCGCGACCTCGCCACCATCACCGGCCAGAAGCCGGCGGTGACCAGGGCCCGCAAGTCGATCGCCCAGTTCAAGCTGCGCGAGGGCATGCCGATCGGGGCCCACACGACGCTGCGCGGGGACCGGATGTGGGAGTTCCTCGACCGGCTGCTGTCGATCGCCCTGCCGCGCATCCGTGACTTCCGCGGGCTGTCGCCCAAGCAGTTCGACGGCCACGGCAACTACACCTTCGGTCTCACCGAGCAGTCGATGTTCCACGAGATCGACCAGGACCGCGTCGACCGTGTCCGCGGCATGGACATCACGGTCGTCACGACAGCCACGACGGACGACGAGGGGCGTGCCCTGCTGCGCCGGCTCGGCTTCCCCTTCAAGGAGGACTGAGATGGCCAAGAAGGCGCTGATCGCCAAGGCCGCGCGCAAGCCGAAGTACGAGGTGCGCGCCTACACCCGGTGCCAGCGGTGCGGTCGTCCGCACTCCGTGTACCGCAAGTTCGGGCTGTGCCGCGTGTGTTTGCGCGAGATGGCCCACGCCGGGGAGCTCCCCGGCGTCACGAAGAGCAGCTGGTAACCACGACATCGCAGGTCCCCGGTCCGCCGGAGCGGGGATACCACGGTGAGGAAGGGCGGAGAGCCCGATGACCATGACCGACCCGATCGCGGACATGCTGACCCGCGTGCGGAACGCCAACGCGGCGTACCACGACACGGTGAGCATGCCGTACAGCAAGCTGAAGTCCCGGATCGCCGAGATCCTCCAGGCCGAGGGGTACATCGCCGGCTGGAAGGTCGAGGACGCCGAGGTGGGCAAGAAGCTCGTCGTCGAGCTCAAGTTCGGCCCCAACCGCGAGCGGTCCATCGCCGGCATCCGCCGGGTGAGCAAGCCCGGTCTGCGGGTGTACGCCAAGTCGACCAACCTGCCCCGCGTCCTGGGTGGCCTCGGCGTCGCGATCATCTCGACGTCGTCCGGGCTGCTCACCGACCGACAGGCAGCCAAGCAGGGCGTGGGCGGGGAAGTCCTCGCCTACGTCTGGTGAGACGGGAGGAGACAAGAGCATGTCCCGCATCGGCAGGCAGCCCGTCCCGGTCCCGTCCGGCGTCGACGTGACGATCGACGGCCGCACCGTGAACGTCAAGGGCCCCAAGGGGACGCTGAGCCACACCGTGGCAGCCCCCATCGAGGTGAACCGCGGCGAGGACGGTGCCGTGACCGTCACCCGTCCCGACGACAGCCGCGAGTCCCGCTCGCTGCACGGCCTGACCCGGACGCTGATCGCCAACATGGTGACCGGCGTGACCGAGGGCTACGAGAAGAAGCTCGAGATCGTCGGCACCGGTTACCGGGTGACCGCCAAGGGCTCGAACCTCGAGTTCGCCCTCGGCTTCAGCCACCCGGTCCTCGTCACCCCGCCGGAGGGCGTCACCTTCGCGGTGGAGTCCCCGACGAGGTTCTCGGTCTCCGGCATCGACAAGCAGGCCGTCGGTGAGGTGGCCGCGAACATCCGCAAGCTGCGTCGTCCGGACCCGTACAAGGGCAAGGGCGTCCGGTACGCCGGGGAGCAGATCCGCCGCAAGGTCGGAAAGGCTGGTAAGTAGCGATGGCGATCGGTATCAAGGGCAAGGGCACGCGGGTCGCCCGCAGCCGTCGTCAGCTGCGCGTCCGCAAGAAGGTCGCCGGCACCGCGGTGCGGCCGCGGCTGGTCGTCAACCGCTCGACCCGGCACGTCTTCGTGCAGGTCGTGGACGACGAGCGCGGCCACACGCTGGCCTCGGCCTCCACCATGGAGGCGGACCTGCGCGGGCTGGACGGCGACAAGACGGCCAAGGCGCGCCGGGTCGGCGAGCTCGTGGCGCAGCGGGCCAAGGCGGCCGGCATCGAGGCCGTGGTCTTCGACCGCGGCGGCAACCGCTACCACGGCCGCGTCGCGGCCGTCGCCGAGGGCGCCCGGTCCGCCGGGCTCGCCCTGTAAAGCACGCGACCGCGAAGCAGCGAGAGAGAAGGACGTTTCCCATGGCTGGACCCCAGCGCAGGGGCAGCAGCGGCGCCGCCGGTGGCGGCGAGCGCCGTGACCGGCGCGACCGCGACAACCGTCGCGGCGACGACCGGGACAAGACCCAGTACGTCGAGCGCGTGGTGACCATCAACCGCGTCGCCAAGGTCGTCAAGGGCGGCCGCCGCTTCAGCTTCACCGCACTCGTCGTCGTCGGTGACGGCGACGGCACCGTCGGCGTCGGCTACGGCAAGGCGAAGGAGGTGCCGGCCGCGATCGCCAAGGGCGTGGAGGAGGCCAAGAAGAACTTCTTCAAGGTCCCCCGGATCCAGGGCACGATCCCGCACCCGATCACCGGCGAGGCGGCTGCCGGGGTCGTGCTGCTGCGCCCGGCGTCGCCCGGTACCGGCGTCATCGCCGGGGGCCCGGTGCGGGCCGTGCTGGAGTGCGCCGGCATCCACGACGTGCTGAGCAAGTCCCTCGGCTCGGACAACGCGATCAACATCGTCCACGCGACCGTGGCCGCCCTGCGCGGCCTCGAGCGCCCCGAGGAGGTGGCCGCGCGTCGCGGCCTGCCGATCGAGGACGTCGCGCCCGCCGCCCTGCTGCGGGCCCGTGCTGCCGGGGTCGGTGCCTGATGGCCAGGCTCAAGGTCGTGCAGATCCGCTCGGAGATCGGGGGCAAGCAGAACCAGCGCGACACCCTCCGGTCCCTGGGCCTCAAGCGCATCGGTGACGCCGTGGTCAAGGAGGACCGCCCGGAGATCCGGGGCATGGTCGCTGCCGTGGCGCACCTCGTCACCGTCGAGGAGGTCGACTGACATGGCGCCCAACAGCGCTGACAACGTCCGTGCCGAGGGGCACGGTGGTGCGCTGAAGGTGCACCACCTGCGCCCGGCTCCGGGGTCCCGGACCGCGAAGACCCGGGTCGGCCGGGGTGAGGCCAGCAAGGGCAAGACCGCCGGCCGGGGCACCAAGGGCACCAAGGCCCGCTACCAGGTGTCCGCCGCCTTCGAGGGTGGGCAGATGCCGTTGCACATGCGGCTGCCCAAGCTGCGCGGGTTCAGCAACCCGTTCCGGACCGAGTACCAGGTGGTCAACACCGGCCGGCTCGCCGAGCTGTTCCCGCAGGGCGGGACCGTCGGCGTCGCCGAGCTCGTCGAGGCCGGGGCCGTCCGCAAGGGCCAGAAGGTCAAGGTGCTCGGCACCGGTGACCTCGCGGTGGCCCTCGAGGTGAGCGCCCACAAGTTCTCGGCGTCCGCCAAGGAGAAGATCACCGCCGCCGGAGGCTCGGTCACCGAGCTCTGAGGTCACGCTGGTGCCCGTCGGCCGCGCCGCCCGGGTGACCGCCGTTCGGGCTGTCACCCCGGGCGCCGCGGCCGACGCACGTCCGGCACCCTGCAGCACCCCCACCCGTCCGCGATAGTCTCGGCGCACCCGCCACCGACGGCGACGCCCCGACGCCCCTGCGCACGCCGCGCACCTGGAGGACCTGTGCTCAGCGCATTCGCGCGGGCGTTCAAGACGCCCGACCTGCGGCGCAAGCTGCTGTTCACGATGGGGATCATGGCCCTGTTCCGGCTCGGGTCCTTCGTCCCGACCCCCGGTGTGAGCTACCCGAACGTCCAGGACTGCATCGGCGGCCTGGACCAGACCAACGACCTGCTCGGCATGGTCAACCTGTTCAGCGGCGGAGCGCTCCTGCAGCTGTCGGTGTTCGCGCTGGGGATCATGCCGTACATCACCGCGAGCATCATCGTGCAGCTCCTGCGGGTCGTCATCCCGCGTTTCGAGGAGCTGCACAAGGAGGGGCAGCAGGGCACCGCCAAGCTGACGCAGTACACGCGGTACCTGACGATCGCGCTGGCCGTGCTGCAGTCCACCACGTACGTGGCCGTCGCGCGCTCCGGCAACCTGTTCGGCGTCGCCGGCTCCGGTGCCCCGGCGTCCTGCCAGAACGTCATCCCGAACGACTCGGCGATGACCATGCTGCTCATGGTGATCACGATGACCGCGGGCACCGGCCTGATCATGTGGCTCGGTGAGCTCATCACCGAGAAGGGCATCGGCAACGGCATGTCGATGCTCATCTTCACCTCGATCGCGGCGACCTTCCCGGGCTCGATCTGGGCGATCGGCCAGGCTCGCGGCTACGACGTGATGACGCTGGTCGTCGCCGTCGGGCTCGTCATCCTCACGCTCGTGGTCTTCGTCGAGCAGTCCCAGCGCCGGGTTCCGGTGCAGTACGCCAAGCGGATGGTCGGCCGCCGCATGTACGGCGGCACGAGCACCTACATCCCGATCAAGGTGAACATGGCCGGCGTCATCCCCGTCATCTTCGCCTCGTCCCTGCTGTACCTGCCGGCGCTCGTCGCGCAGTTCAACGACCCGACGGCGGACTGGGTGGTCTGGGTGACGAACACGTTCGTCACCGGCGACCACCCGGTCTACATCATCAGCTACTTCCTGCTGATCGTGTTCTTCACGTACTTCTACGTGTCGATCACGTTCAACCCCGACGAGGTCGCGGACAACATCAAGCGCGTGGGCGGGTTCATCCCCGGCATCCGCGCCGGACGACCCACGGCGGAGTACCTCGACTACATCCTCACCCGGATCACGCTGGCCGGAGCGCTGTACCTCGGCCTGGTCGCGCTGATCCCGATCATCGCCCTGGTCCTCGTCGGGGCGAACCAGAACTTCCCGTTCGGTGGCGTGTCGATCCTCATCGTCGTCGGCGTCGGACTGGAGACGGTGAAGCAGATCGAGTCGCAGCTGCAGCAGCGACACTACGAAGGGTTCCTGCGATGACGCGCCTGGTCCTGCTCGGTCCCCCCGGAGCCGGCAAGGGCACCCAGGCCCAGCGGCTCTCCGAGCGGCTCGGCGTGCCCGCCGTCTCCACCGGCGACATCTTCCGCTCCAACGTCGCCCAGGGGACCGAGCTCGGCCGCGAGGCGCAGTCCTACATGGAGGCCGGGGAGTACGTGCCCGACTCGGTGACCAACCGGATGGTCGCCGACCGGCTCACCCAGGCGGACTGCTCCGGCGGGTTCCTGCTGGACGGCTACCCGCGCACGGCCGCTCAGGTCGTCGAGCTCGACCGGGTGCTCGCCGCGGACGGCCACCGGCTGGACGCCGTCCTCGAGCTCGTCGTCGCCGACACCGAGGAGGTCGTCAGCCGGCTGCGCAAGCGGGCGGTCACCGAGGGCCGCAGCGACGACACCGAGGACGTCATCCGGCGGCGGCTGGAGGTCTACGCCGAGCAGACGGCGCCGCTGACCGACCTGTACCGCGAGCGGGGTCTGCTCGTGCAGGTCGACGGGACCGGGGACGTCGACGAGGTGACCAGCCGGATTCTCACCGCCCTCGACGAGCGCACCGCCTGACTCGGATGTTCGGTCGCGAGCGGATCGAGTACAAGACCCCCGAGCAGGTGCTGCTCATGCGCCGGGCCGGCCTCGTCGTCGCCCGGGCGCTGGAGGCGGTGCGTGCCGAGATCCGTCCCGGCGTGACGACCGCCGAGCTCGACGCGGTCGCCGAGGACGTCATCCGCTCCGCCGGGGCCACCCCCTCCTTCCTCGGCTACCACGGGTTCCCGGCGTCGATCTGCGCGTCGGTGAACGAGGAGGTCGTCCACGGCATCCCCGGCGGGCGCACGGTGCAGCCCGGAGACGTGGTCTCGATCGACTGCGGTGCGATCGTCGACGGGTGGCACGGCGACGCGGCGTTCAGCACCGTCGTGGCACCGGCCGGCGCCGCGGACACCACGCTCAGCGCGGTCACCGAGCAGGCGATGTGGGCCGGGGTCGCCGCGCTGCAGGTCGGCGGCCGGCTCGGCGACGTCGGCGCCGCCGTCGAGGACGCCGTCGAGGGTCGGTACGGCATCGTGGAGGGCTACGTCGGCCACGGGATCGGCACCGCGATGCACCAGCCGCCGGAGGTCCTCAACTACCGGGTCCGGGAACGCGGCCCGCGCCTGCGCCCGGGACTGTGCGTCGCGGTCGAGCCGATGCTCGTCGACGGCGACCCGGACACCACCGTCCTGGCCGACGACTGGACCGTCGTGACGACGTCCGGCGCCCGCGCCGCCCACTGGGAGCACACCGTCGCACTCGGTGAGCGCGGACCCTGGGTGCTCACCGCCCCGGACGGCGGGGTGGAGGCGCTGGCCGCCCTCGGCGTCCGCGCCGCTCCCCTTGCCGACTGACTGGGCCGACTGACCGGACCGGCTGGCCCGACGATTTCGTGGTTGCGGGCAGAGTGGCGTAGGCTTGTGCGTCGGCTCACGAGCACCATCGTCCTGTCGCGCCCCGCGGCTGGTTCGGCACGACCAGGACGCCGTCACGCGTGCGCCACGCCAGGTACGTCCCCGCTCCGGCGGGCCGAGAAGACGAGTGAGGACCGACCCAGGACATGGCGAAGAAGGACGGAGTCATCGAGATCGAGGGCACCGTGGTGGAGGCCCTGCCGAACGCGATGTTCCGTGTGGAGCTGTCCAACGGGCACAAGGTCCTCGCCCACATCTCGGGCAAGATGCGCCAGCACTACATCCGGATCCTCCCGGAGGACCGGGTGGTCGTCGAGCTCAGCCCGTACGACCTCACCCGCGGGCGCATTGTCTACCGCTACAAGTAACCGACCACAGCGAGCACCGCGCCGCCGACGGCGAGAGCCGGCCGGCGGGAGGCCGAGGGACACGATGAAGGTACAGCCGAGCGTCAAGACGATCTGCGACAAGTGCAAGGTGATCCGCCGTCACGGCCGGGTCATGGTGATCTGCGAGAACCCTCGTCACAAGCAGCGCCAGGGCTGACGACCCACCCCACTGCAGGGCACGACCCCCGGGACGACGTCCCGGGACGACACCCCCGGTCCGGAGGCCGGGGACTCCCACCTCGCGGCGGGAGGCCGGTCCTGCAGCAGACCTCCGGCGACACCAGGAGATAGACAGGAATGGCACGTCTCGTCGGCGTCGACCTCCCCCGCGACAAGCGGCTCGAGGTTGCGCTCACCTACATCTACGGCATCGGACGCACCCGCGCCCAGCAGGCCCTTGCCGCCACCGGCGTGAGCCCCGACCTGCGCGTCCGCGACATGGGCGACGCCGAGCTCGTGGCCCTGCGTGACTACATCGACGCCAACTTCCAGGTCGAGGGAGACCTCCGCCGAGAGGTGGCCTCCGACATCCGGCGCAAGGTCGAGATCGGCTCCTACCAGGGGCTCCGCCACCGTCGCGGCCTGCCGGTGCACGGCCAGCGCACCAAGACGAACGCCCGGACCCGCAAGGGGCCCAAGCGCACCGTCGCGGGCAAGAAGAAGGCCAAGAAGTAGACCCAGCGGCCCCCGCCGCGCCCCCGACCTCCCGACACAGCGTCACCGAACCAGCCAGGAGAGAAGCAGCACATGCCTCCCAAGACCCGAGCAGCCGCCGGGGCGCGCCGTCCCCGCCGCAAGGAGAAGAAGAACGTCTCCCACGGCCAGGCGCACATCAAGAGCACCTTCAACAACACCATCGTCTCCATCACCGACCCGTCCGGTGCGGTGATCTCGTGGGCCTCCGCCGGTCAGGTCGGCTTCAAGGGCTCCCGCAAGTCGACCCCGTTCGCGGCGCAGATGGCGGCCGAGGCCGCGGCGCGCCGTGCCCAGGAGCACGGGATGCGCAAGGTCGACGTGTTCGTCAAGGGACCTGGCTCCGGCCGGGAGACCGCGATCCGCTCGCTGACGGCCGCCGGGCTGGAGGTCGGGTCCATCTCGGACGTGACTCCCACCCCGCACAACGGCTGCCGCCCGCCCAAGCGCCGTCGCGTCTGACCCGCGCCGACCCTGACGACACGAAGGAGAAACCCAGACCATGGCGCGATACACCGGCGCTGACTGCAAGCGCTGCCGCCGCGAGAAGACCAAGCTGTACCTCAAGGGTGCCAAGTGCGACTCGCCGAAGTGCCCGATCGAGATCCGGCCCTACCCGCCGGGCGAGCACGGCCGCGCCCGCACCAAGGAGAGCGAGTACCTCCTGCAGATGCGGGAGAAGCAGAAGGCCGCCCGCATCTACGGCGTGCTGGAGAAGCAGTTCCGCGGGTACTACGAGGAGGCGCACCGGCGTCCGGGCAAGACCGGCGAGAACCTGCTGCGGATCCTGGAGTCGCGGCTCGACAACGTCGTCTACCGGGCCGGTTACGCCAAGTCCCGTGACATGGCTCGCCAGCTCGTCCGGCACGGCCACTTCCTCGTCAACGGCAAGAAGGTCGACATCCCGAGCTACCGGGTGAGCGAGAACGACATCGTCGAGGTCCGGGCGAAGTCCTGGGAGATGACGCCGTTCGTCGTCGCCCGCGCCGAGGCCGGTGAGCGGACCGTCCCGGCGTGGCTCGAGGTCGTCCCCTCCAAGATGCGGATCCTCGTGCACGGCCTGCCCCAGCGCCAGGTGATCGACACCCAGGTGCAGGAGCAGCTCATCGTCGAGCTCTACTCGAAGTAAGCCGGGTAGCCGGCGTAACCCGCCGGTGCCCCCGGTGCCCACGGCACCGGGGACGCCGCGCGGGCGGGCTCCCCCCGGGAGCAGCACCACCCCGGACGGCGTACCGAGCCCGTCCGGGCCGTGTCAGGGTCAAATAGCGGGCCCTGGAAGGAAGGAACCACAGTGCTCATCGCGCAGCGCCCCACCCTCACCGAGGACGTCGTCACCGAGCGCCGCTCGCGGTTCGTCATCGAGCCGCTGGAGCCGGGCTTCGGCTACACCCTCGGCAACTCCCTCCGTCGCACCCTGCTGTCGTCGATCCCCGGCGCGGCCGTGACCAGCCTCCGCATCGACGGCGTCCTGCACGAGTTCTCCACCGTGCCGGGGGTCAAGGAGGACGTCACCGAGATCATCCTCAACATCAAGAACCTCGTCGTCTCCAGCGAGCACGACGAGCCGGTCGTCATGTACCTGCGCAAGCAGGGCCCCGGCACGGTGACCGCCGCCGACATCGCCCCGCCGGCGGGCGTCGAGGTGCACAACCCCGACCTGCACATCGCCACGCTCAACGCCAAGGGCAAGCTGGAGATGGAGCTCACCGTCGAGCGCGGCCGCGGCTACGTCTCGGCCCAGCAGAACAAGTCCGGGGACGCCGAGATCGGCCGGATCCCGGTGGACTCCATCTACTCCCCGGTGCTCAAGGTGACGTACAAGGTCGAGGCGACCCGCGTCGAGCAGCGCACCGACTTCGACCGTCTCGTCGTCGACGTCGAGACCAAGGCCTCGATGCAGCCGCGTGACGCGATGGCCAGCGCCGGCAAGACCCTGGTCGAGCTGTTCGGGCTGGCCCGCGAGCTCAACGTCGAGGCCGAGGGCATCGACATGGGGCCGTCGCCCACGGACGCCGCGCTGGCAGCGGACCTGGCGCTGCCGATCGAGGAGCTCGACCTCACGGTCCGCTCCTACAACTGCCTGAAGCGCGAGGGCATCCACACCGTGGGTGAGCTCACCGCCCGCAGCGAGGCCGACCTGCTCGACATCCGCAACTTCGGCGCGAAGTCGATCGACGAGGTCAAGGCCAAGCTGGTCGGCATGGGCCTGTCGCTCAAGGACAGCCCGCCCGGGTTCGACCCGAGCGCCGTCGTGGACACCTACGGCGACGACGACATGTCCTTCGCCGAGGACGAGCAGTACTGAGGCACCCGAGCCACGCTCACGCCGTCCGGCGGTCCTGACGGCGCGGCCCCACCCGAGGAGAACACCGAACTATGCCTACCCCAGCCAAGGGCCCGCGGCTCGGCGGCGGCCCGGCCCACGAGCGCCTCATGCTCGCCGGTCTGGCCACCCAGCTGTTCGAGCACCAGCGGATCACGACGACCGAGGCCAAGGCGAAGCGGCTGCGTCCGCTCGCTGAGCGCCTCATCACCTTCGCCAAGCGCGGGGACCTCGCCGCCCGGCGCCGGGTGATGACGGTGGTCCGCGACAAGGGCGTCGTGCACACCCTGTTCACCGAGATCGGCCCGGCGATGGCCGAACGTCCCGGCGGGTACACCCGGATCACGAAGATCGGCCCCCGCAAGGGGGACAACGCCCCGATGGCCGTGATCGAGCTCGTGCTCGAACCGCTGTCGCCGAAGAAGGCGACCGTGCGCGAGGCCGAGTCGGCGACCCGCCGAGCCGCCGCGGCGAGTGCCGTCCCGGCCGCCGAGGAGACGACGACCGAGCCGGCCGAGGTGGACGACTCTGCTGAGCCGGCTGACTCTGCTGAGTCGGCTGACTCTGCTGAGTCGGCTGACTCGCCGGCAGAGGCCGACGCCGGTGCAGCGGCCGCTGGCGAGGACGAGGACGAGAAGAAGGCGGACGCCTGACCCACCCGCCTGAGCGTGCCGCCGAGCCCGCCGCCCCCGCCGACGGGGACGGCGGGCTCGTGCGCGTCCGGCTGGACCTGGGCTACGACGGCACCGGGTTCCGGGGCTGGGCGCGCCAACCCGGCCTGCGCACCGTCCAGGAGACCCTCGAGGACGCCCTTGCCCGGGTGCTCAGGCTGCAGGCCCCGCCGGTCACGGTCGTGGCCGGCCGCACCGACGCCGGCGTCCACGCCACCGGGCAGGTCTGCCACGTCGACCTGCCCCGAACCGTCTGGCTCGCCGTGCGCGACCGCTCCGGGTCCGCGCGCGGTGAGGTGCTGCGCCGGCGCCTGGCCGGCGTCCTGCCCGACGACGTCGTCGTCACCCGGGTGACGGCGGCGGCACCCGGCTTCGACGCCAGGTTCTCGGCACTGCGCCGCCGCTACGCCTACCGGCTCGCGGACGACCCGGCCGGGGTCCCGCCGCTGCGCCGCTGGGACGTCGCCCGGGCCCGCGGTCCACTCGACGTCGCCGCGATGGACGCCGCCGCACGCACCCTGGAGGGCCTGCACGACTTCGCCGCGTTCTGCCGCCCTCGGTCCGGGGCGACGACGGTGCGCACGCTGCTGGAGTACCGCTGGTCCCGCGACGCCGACGGCTTCGTCACCGCCCGCGTCGTCGCCGACGCGTTCTGCCACTCGATGGTCCGCGCCCTCGTCGGCGCGGTGCTGCCGGTGGGCAGCCGGCGCCGACCGGTGGACTGGCCGCGACAGGTGCTCGACGCAGGCGTCCGCGACCCGGCCGTCGAGGTCGCCCCGGCGCACGGGCTGGTCCTCGAGGAGGTCGTCTACCCCGGGGACGCCGACCTGGCCGAGCGGGCCCGAGTGGCCCGCCGGCGCCGGGACGAGCCGCAGTGCCCACCCGGCCCCGACCGCTGACCGGGCGGGGCGGGCCGGCGGGCCCCTCGAGTCGTGGGCCGGCCCGGGCGGTGGCATCGTCGGAGGCATGAGCCAGAACGACAACGTCAGCGAGACCGTCGGCGTCCCCCCGGACGACGCCCCGGACGACCTGCTCGAGCGGGCCACGGACGACGACGTCGACGACGTCCTGGACGCCGGCTACTCCCCGCCGGAGAAGCCGCTCGGCATCGACAGGTTCGGCACCACGCTCGAGGAGGAGCGCCAGGGCGAGACCCTCGACCAGCGGCTGGCCCAGGAGGAGCCGGAGCAGTCCGTCGAGGCCCAGGACCCCGGCGGCGCGCGCGGCGTCCGTGCCCCCGGCGAGCCCGACGTGGTCGACGACGGGACTGCCGACGCCGCGCAGGACGGCGAGCTGCTGGACGACCAGGTCGGGGACCGGCGCGCCGGCCGGATCGTCGAGTCCGACGAGGGCGCCCACACCGACGCCGAGAAGGACGCCGTCGCCCGGGACGTGGGCGTCGACGGCGGTGCCGCCTCGGCGGAGGAGGCGGCGGTGCACGTCGTGGACGACTCTGAGTCGACGTGACCGGCTGACCTGACTGGCGGAGCCGGCGACGGGGCTCTTCCGGCGTGTCCGTGGCGGGGGCTACGGTGCTCGGCAGATCCCGCGGATATCGCCACGTAGCGGGACCAACCGCTGTCACCGCCCAGCCCTGGAGTCCCGATGGCGTCTTCCCGCCCTCTGCGTGCCACCGCCCTGACCGTCGGCTCGGCGGCGCTCCTCGGGTCCCTGCTCGTCCCGCTGCCGGCGGTGGCGCAGCACTCCCCGGTGCCCGAGCAGGTCACGCTGGTGGGCAGCCTGCAGAGCGAGCTGGGCTGCAGCGGTGACTGGGAGCCCGACTGCGAGGCCACCCGGCTCGAGCCGGTCGACGGCACCACCGAGTTCGCCGCGACGTTCGAGGTGCCCGGCGGGCAGCACTCCTTCAAGGTGGCGCTCAACGACGGGTGGGACGAGAACTACGGCGCCGGCGGGGTGGCCGGCGGCGCCGACATCCCCCTGGTGCTCGGTGGGTCCGTGCCGGTGCGGTTCTCCTACGACCACGCCACGCACGACGTCCGGATGACCCCGCTGCTGGCAGCGGAGCCGTTCGGGGACGGCGACGCGGACCTCGTGCCGCCGTCCCTGCGCGAGCCGCTGACCGACGAGCGGTTCTACTTCGTCATGGCCGACCGGTTCGCCAACGGCGACCCGACCAACGACACCGGCGGCTCGACGTCCGGCGACCGCCTGGACCACGGGTTCGACCCGACCGACAAGGGCTTCTACCACGGTGGCGACCTGGCCGGGATCATGGACCGGCTTGACTACGTCGAGTCGCTGGGAACCACGGCGATCTGGCTCACACCGTCGTTCGAGAACCGGCCGGTCCAGGGTTCCGGCGACGACGTCAGCGCTGGGTACCACGGCTACTGGGTCACCGACTTCACCCGGATCGACCCGCACCTGGGCACCAACGAGGAGATGAAGGCCCTCGTCGACGCCGCGCACGAGCGGGGGATGAAGGTCTTCTTCGACATCATCACGAACCACACCGCGGACGTCATCGACTACGCCGAGGGCGAGTACGCCTACGTCAGCAAGGAGCAGGCGCCGTACCGGGACGCTGACGGCCACGAGTTCGACGACGCCGACTACGCCGGCACCGGGGAGTTCCCCGAGCTGGACCCTGAGGTGTCCTTCCCGTACACGCCGGTGTTCCGGACCGACGCCGACGCCACCGCGAAGACGCCGGCCTGGCTCAACGATCGCACGCTGTACCACAACCGCGGCGACTCGACGTTCACCGGCGAGTCCAGCACCTACGGTGACTTCATCGGCCTGGACGACCTGTTCACCGAGCACCCGGACGTCGTCGAGGGCATGGGCGAGATCTACCGGACCTGGGTCGACTTCGGCATCGACGGCTTCCGGGTCGACACCGTCAAGCACGTGAACATGGAGTTCTGGCAGGAGTTCGCACCGGCGATCACGCAACGGGCCCGGGAGACCGGCAACGACGACTTCTTCGCCTTCGGCGAGGTGTTCGAGGCCAACCCTGCCTACATGTCGCAGTACACGACCACCGGGAGGATGCAGGCCACCATCGACTTCGCCTTCCAGGCGCGCGCCGTCGAGCTGGCCAAGGGCGGCCCGGGCACGGCGATGCGCGACCTGTTCGCGGCCGACGACTGGTACACCGACACCGACTCCAACGCCTACCAGCTGCCCACCTTCCTGGGGAACCACGACATGGGCCGCGTCGGTCACTTCCTCGCCCAGGACGTCGAGGACGACGCCGAGCTGCTGGCGCGGGCCCGGTTCGCCCACGCGCTGATGTACCTCTTCCGCGGGCAGCCGGTCGTCTACTACGGCGACGAGCAGGGCTTCACCGGTGACGGCGGCGACAAGGACGCCCGGCAGGACATGTTCGCCTCACAGGTCGCCAGCTACGCCGACGACGACCTCATCGGCACCGACGCCACGACGGCCGAGGACAACTTCGACACCGACCACCCGCTGTACCGCTGGATCGCCGAGCTGGCGGCCCTGCGCGAGGAGCACCCCGCGCTGGCGGACGGGACGCAGGTGCACCGGTACGCGAGCAACGCGGCGGGCGTGCTCGCGGTCAGCCGTTTCGACCGCGACCGCGGCGTGGAGTACGTCGTCGCGGTGAACAACGCGACCGAGCCCGCCACCGCGTCGTTCGAGACGTGGACGCCGAGGACGACGTTCCGTCCGGTGCTGGGGGAGGGCTCGCACCTGCGCAGCGACGCCGAGGGCCGGGTGGAGGTCACCGTGCCGCCGCTGTCGGCCGTGGTGTGGGAGGCCGTCCGGCCGGTCAGGAAGCGGACGACCGCGCCGGCGCCCGCGTTCGCCGCCCCGTCCGCCGGCGCCGTCGTGCACCCGGTGCCCGGCAGCGGCGGCGGCGACCGGGCCGAGGTGCGGGTGAGCGTCACCGAGAACGCGTTCGCCGAGGTCGGCTTCGCGTGGCGTCTGGCCGGCACCGAGGACTGGCAGCGCCTCGGCACCGACGACAACGCGCCGTACCGGGTGTTCCACGACCTCTCCGGGCTGGCCGACGGCACGGTCGTCGAGTACCGGGCGGTGCTGCGTGACGCCAGCGGCAACCTCTCGGTCGCCTCCAGCTTCGGCGTCGTGGGCGACGCCCCGGCCGGTGGCGGCACCGGCGGCGGCACCGACCCCGTGGGCCCGGTCGAGCAGCCCGACGCCGTGAGCGTGCCGGGGACGCACAACACCGAGATGGGTTGCGAGACCGACTGGGACCCCGGCTGCGACGCCGCCCAGCTGACGCTGTCGCCTACCGACGACGTCTGGAAGGGCACGTTCGACCTGCCCGCCGGCGACTACGAGTACAAGGTCGCCGTCGACGGCACGTGGGACGAGAACTACGGCGCCGGCGCCGTCCCGGGCGGCGCGAACATCCCGTACACCCACGACGGCGGGCCGGTCTCCTTCTACTACGACCACCGCACCCACTGGGTGGCCTCCGACGCGCAGGGCCCGGTCGTCACCGCACCGGGGTCGTTCCAGTCCGAGCTCGGCTGCCCCGGTGACTGGGCACCCGAGTGCATGCGGTCGTGGCTGCAGGACCCGGACGGCGACGGCACCTACACGTTCGCGACCACGCAGATCCCGCCCGGCTCCTACGAGGTCAAGGTCGCGCACGGCCTGTCCTGGGACGAGAACTACGGCGCCGGCGGCGCCCCGGACGGCGCGAACATCGGCTTCTCGGTGCCCGCCGCCGGCGTCGTGACGACGTTCAGCTACGACCTGGCCACCCACGTGCTCACGGTCAGCACGTCGCAGGCCGGTGCCGCCCCGGACCTCAGCACGGCGAAGGCGCACTGGGTGGCGCGCGACCTCGTCGCCTGGCCTCGAGGGGACCTGCCACCCGGGCTCGGCCCCGACCAGGCGCGGTGGCGCCTGCACTGGGCCCCCGACGGTGGGCTGGCCGTGGACGCCGAGGACCTGGCCGGTGGTGACAGCGCACCGCTGACCTACGACCCGGCAGGCCTGCCCGACGACGTCCGGGAGTCCTTCCCGCACCTGGCGGACCACCTGGCGCTGCGGCTGGACGCCAGGACCGTCGCGCAGGCCCGCGCCATCCTCACCGGGCAGGTCGCCGTCGCGCAGTACGACGACCTGGGTCGGCTCACCGACGCCACCGGCGTCCAGGTGCCGGGTGTCATCGACGACCTGTACGCGGCAGCGGCGGACGCCGACCTGGGCGTCCAGTGGCGCGGCCGCTCGCCGCACCTGGCCCTGTGGGCCCCGACGGCCAAGGACGTCGACCTGCTGGTGTGGCCGGCGTCCGCACCCGACGGTGAGCCGCGGCGGCTGGACGCCCGCCGCGACGCCGACGGGGTCTGGCACGTGGTGGGCCGGCCGGACTGGACCGGGTCGCAGTACCTGTGGGCGGTCACGGTCTACGCGCCGTCGACCGGTGCAGTGGAGGAGAACCTCGTCACCGACCCGTACTCGGTGGCCCTGACCACCGACTCCCGGCGGTCGGTCGTCGTGGACCTCGACGACCGCTCGCTCGCCCCGGCGCAGTGGCGGACCGCCGAGCAGCCGGCCCTGGACCAGCCGGAGGACTCGACCATCTACGAGCTGCACGTGCGCGACTTCTCCATCGGGGACGAGACGGTGCCCGCTGAGCACCGGGGCACCTACCTCGCGTTCGCCGACGAGGGACGGGGGCGGGCGCACCTGCGAGACCTCGCCGAGGCGGGCCTCAACACGGTGCACCTGCTGCCGACGTTCGACATCGCCTCGATCCCGGAGGACCCGGCCGACCAGCTCACCCCGGACTGCGACCTCGAGTCGCTCCCCCCGGACTCGCCGGAGCAGCAGGCCTGCATCGGCGCCGTGCGTGCCCGCGACGCCTTCAACTGGGGCTACGACCCGTGGCACTTCTCGGTACCGGAGGGCTCGTACGCGACCCGGCCGGACGGCGGCGCGCGGGTCGCGGAGTTCCGGACCATGGTCGGGGCGCTGCACGCCGACGGGCTGCGCGTCGTCCTCGACCAGGTGTTCAACCACACGGCCGCCTCGGGGCAGGACCCGAAGTCCGTGCTCGACCGGGTCGTTCCCGGGTACTACCACCGGCTGAACCCCTCGACCGGTGCGGTCGAGACGTCCACGTGCTGCCAGAACGTCGCGACGGAGCACGCGATGGCCGAGAAGCTCATGGTCGACTCGGTGGTGCTGTGGGCGCGTGACTACAAGGTCGACGGGTTCCGGTTCGACCTCATGGGCCACCACTCACGCTCGACGATGGAGACGGTGCGGGCCGCGCTCGACGACCTCACGCCCGCGAAGGACGGGGTGGACGGCTCCCAGGTGTACCTGTACGGCGAGGGCTGGAACTTCGGTGAGGTCGCGGACAACGCCCGGTTCACCCAGGCCACCCAGGGTCAGCTCGACGGCACCGGGATCGGAACCTTCTCCGACCGGCTCCGGGACGCCGTCCGCGGGGGCGGGCCGTTCGACGAGGACCCACGCGCCCAGGGCCTGGCCAGCGGGTTGTTCACCGACCCCAACGACAGCCCGGCGAACGGCGACACCGGCGCCCAGCGGGACCGGCTGCTCCACTACGGCGACCTGGTCAAGCTCGGACTGGCCGGCAACCTGCGGGACTACACCTTCGTCGGCGCGAACGGGGAGACGGTCAAGGGCTCCGAGGTCGACTACAACGGGTCGCCTGCCGGCTACGCGAGCGACCCGGAGGAGGTCGTCACCTACGTCGACGCGCACGACAACGAGACGATCTGGGACGCCCTGACCCTCAAGCTGCCGCCGGACACCTCGATGGACGACCGGGTGCGGATGAACACCCTGGCGCTGTCGACGGTGGCACTGAGCCAGACCCCCGCGTTCTGGCACGCCGGGGCCGACCTGCTGCGCAGCAAGTCGCTGGACCGCAACTCCTACGACTCCGGTGACTGGTTCAACCACATCGGCTGGGACGGCGCCGACAACGGCTTCGGCCGCGGCCTGCCCCCGGCGTGGGACAACGAGGCGAAGTGGGTCTACCAGCAGCCGCTGCTGGTGGACCCGGCGCTCAAGCCGGACGCCGACGACGTCGAGGCGGCGTCGACCGCCGCCCGCGAGCTGCTCGAGCTGCGGTTCTCCTCCCCGCTGTTCCGGCTCGGGGACGCCGCGGAGATCCAGCGCCGCGTGTCCTTCCCGCTGGGCGGCCCGGAGCAGACCCCGGGCGTGGTCGTCATGCACATCGACGACACGGTCGGCACGGACCTCGACCCCGAGCTCGAGGGGCTGCTCGTCGTCCTCAACGCCACCGACGACCCGGTTGCCGAGCAGGTGCCCGGCCTGGCCGGTGAGGACCTCTCCCTGCACCCGGTGCAGGCGGACGGCGCGGACGACGTCGTGCGGGCCACCGCGTGGGACGCCGAGGCGGGGACCGTCACCGTCCCGGCCCGAACCGTCGCGGTCCTGGTCCAGGACTGAGCGCGCCCCGCGAGGGCGTTTTGACCACTCCAGCGGCCCCCTAGTACCCTGACGAGTCGTCGTGCGCTCTGGCCGCGTGGGCCGGGGCGCCGTCCCGACACCACTGGCGTGACAGGGCGCCTCGTCCTGCCGCCTCAGGCGGTCGGCGACACGCACGCACACCACCGAGCACACGCTCACCAACGAGCACCACCAACGAGACGGAACGAAGGCTGACCACCGTGCGCACGTACACCCCCAAGCCCGGCGACGTCGAGCGTCAGTGGCACGTCATCGACGCGACCGACGTCGTCCTCGGCCGGCTGGCCAGCCACACCGCCCAGCTGCTGCGCGGCAAGCACAAGCCGGTCTTCGCCCCGCACGTGGACACCGGCGACTTCGTCATCATCGTCAACGCCGGCAAGGTGGCCCTCTCCGGCGCCAAGCGCGAGCAGAAGAAGGCCTACCGGCACTCCGGCTACCCGGGCGGCCTGCGCGCCATGGCCTACGGCGACCTGCTGGAGAGGTTCCCCGAGCGCGCCGTGGAGAAGGCCGTCCGCGGGATGCTTCCCAAGAACAGCCTCGGCCGCCAGATGATGCGCAAGCTCAAGGTCTACGCCGGCCCGGAGCACCCGCACGGCGCCCAGAAGCCGCAGCCGTTCGAGATCACCCAGGTCGCGCAGTAGCCCGCGCCCGCCCCACCGACTGAGACCAGCCCCACCCGAGGAGAACCGTGGCCGAGCCCACCGCGACCGACGTGACCGAGGACGTCGAGGACGCCCCGAGCAGCTACTCGACGACCACCCCCGGGACCCCCGGGGCCGGCACGAGCATCACCGCGCCCGGCGGCGCGACCGGGCGGCGCAAGGAGGCCGTGGCCCGCGTCCGCCTGGTGCCGGGCAGCGGCCGCTGGTCCGTCAACGGCCGGGACCTGGAGTCCTACTTCCCCAACAAGGTGCACCAGCAGCTCGTCAACGAGCCGTTCCGGGTCACCGAGCTCGAGGGCCGCTTCGACGTCATCGCCCGGATCGACGGGGGCGGCACCTCGGGGCAGGCCGGCGCGCTGCGCCTGGGCATCGCCCGCGCGCTCAACGAGATCGACGCCGAGGCGAACCGGCCGGCGCTGAAGAAGGCCGGCTTCCTGTCCCGCGACGCCCGGGTCAAGGAGCGCAAGAAGGCGGGTCTGAAGAAGGCCCGCAAGGCCCCGCAGTACAGCAAGCGCTGACGTCCGGGGCGCCCGCCCAGGGCGCGGCCGGCGACGTCCCGACGGCCCCGGGAGTACGCTCCCGGGGCCGTCGCGGCGTCCACGACCCAGGAGGACCTGTGCCCCGACTCTTCGGCACGGACGGCGTCCGCGGTCTCGCGAACGTCGACGTCACCGCCGAGCTCGCCCTGGACCTGTCCGTCGCCGCCGCCCACGTGCTGGGCGACGCCGGGGCCTTCGCGGGCCACCGGCCGCGGGCCGTCGTCGGCCGCGACCCGCGCGCCTCCGGGGAGTTCCTGTCCGCCGCCGTCGTCGCCGGTCTGGCCAGTGCCGGGGTGGACGTCGAGGACGTCGGGGTGCTGCCGACCCCCGGTGTGGCCTACCTCGTCGCGGCGACCGGCGCCGACCTCGGCGTCGTCCTGTCGGCGTCGCACAACCCGATGCCGGACAACGGGATCAAGTTCTTCGCCCGCGGTGGGCACAAGCTGCCGGACGACGTCGAGGACCAGATCGAGAAGCGGTTGCGGGAGGACTGGCAGCGGCCCACGGGTGCCCGGGTCGGGCGGATCCGGCCCGACGGCGCCGGGGCCGCCCGGTACGTCGAGCACCTCGTGGGGACCCTGCGCCACCGCCTGGACGGCCTGCGGGTGGTGATGGACTGCGCGCACGGCGCCGCCTACCAGGTCGGCCCCGCCGCGCTGCGCGCGGCCGGTGCGCAGGTGACCGTGATCGGCGCCGAGCCCGACGGCCTCAACATCAACGACGGCTACGGGTCCACCCACCTCGACCGGCTGCAGGCCGCCGTCCGGGAGCACGGCGCGGACGCCGGGATCGCCGTCGACGGGGACGCCGACCGGTGCCTGGCCGTGGACGCCGACGGCCGCGTCGTCGACGGCGACCAGGTGATGGGCGTGCTGGCGGTTGCCCTCGCCGAGCGCGGCGAGCTGGCCGGCGACACCCTCGTCACGACGGTGATGAGCAACCTCGGGCTGCGCCTGGCGATGGAGCAGGCCGGGATCCGGACCGTGCAGACCGCCGTCGGGGACCGCTACGTGCTCGAGGAGATGCACCGGCACGGCTACTGCCTGGGCGGCGAGCAGTCCGGGCACGTGCTCATGCTCGCCCACCAGACCACCGGCGACGGCATCCTGACCGGGCTGCAGCTGCTGTCCCGGATGGCCGAGACCGGTCGCCCGCTCGCCGAGCTCGCCGGCGTCGTCCGGCGGCTGCCGCAGGTGCTCGTCAACGTCACGAACGTGGACAAGCGTCGCGCCCACGAGGACCCGGAGCTGACCAGCGCCGTCCAGGCCGCCGAGGCCGCCCTCGGCGAGACCGGCCGGGTGCTGCTGCGACCGTCCGGCACCGAGCCGGTCGTGCGGGTCATGGTCGAGGCCGCGGACGTCGAGCAGGCCCAGCAGGTCGCCGACCGGCTCGCCGGCGTCGTCCGGCAGCGGCTCGCCCTCGCCTGAGGGCCCTCACAGCTTGCGCAGCCGGACCCGTTGCACCGAGTGGTCCGGGCCCTTGCCCAGGACGAGCGTCGCCCGGCCACGGGTCGGCAGCACGTTCTCCACGAGGTTGCGCTCGTTGATGTCCCGCCAGATCTGCTCGGCGCGGGCGGTCGCCTGCTCGTCGGTCAGGTCGGCGTACCGGCGGAAGTAGGACCCGGGGCGGGTGAACGCCGTCCGGCGCAGCTCGAGGAAGCGCTGGACGTACCACTGGCGGACGTCGTCGGTGCGGGCGTCGACGTAGATGGAGAAGTCGAAGAAGTCGCTCACTGCCAGGCCCTGTCGGCCGTCGGCGCGCGGGCGGGCGGGCTGCAGGACGTTGAGCCCCTCGACGATCAGCACGTCCGGGCGCCGGACGACGACCTCGGCGCCGGGCACGATGTCGTAGGTGAGGTGGGAGTAGACCGGGGCGCGGACCTCCTCGGCCCCGGACTTGATCGCGGTGACGAAGCGCAGCAGGGCCCGCCGGTCGTAGGACTCCGGGAACCCCTTGCGGTGCATGAGGTGCCGCCGCTCGAGCTCGGCGTTGGGGTAGAGGAACCCGTCGGTGGTGACGAGCTCGACCCGCGGGGTCTGCGGCCAGCGGGCCAGCAGCTCACGCAGCAGCCGGGCCGTCGTGGACTTGCCCACGGCCACGGACCCGGCGATCCCGATGACGAAGGGCGTGCGGGCCGGCGTCTCGCCGAGGAACGTCGTGCTGGCGGCGTGCAGGTGGTCGACGGCGTCGACGTACAGGTTGAGCAGCCGGGACAGCGGCAGGTACACCTCCTCGACCTCCCGCAGGTCGACGCGCTCACCGAGCCCTCTCAGCCGCTCGACGTCCGCGTCGGTCAGCGGCAGCGGCGTCGAGCGCGCCAACCGGCTCCACGTGTGCCGGTCGAGGTGCACGTACGGCGAGGCGCCGCCGTTGGTGCTCGGGTGCGCGGCCATCGACACGTACCGCATTGTGCCGGTCACGGCCGCTCGGGTGGGCGGCCGCCCGCTGCCGGGATCGTTAGGCTGCCGTCCATGTGCGGCATCGTGGGCTACGCGGGCAGGGACGCCTCGACGCGTCAGGCGGTGGACGTGGTCCTCGACGGCCTGCGCCGGCTGGAGTACCGCGGCTACGACTCGGCCGGGGTCGCCGTCCTGGCCGACGGCGGGGTGGCGGCGACCAAGCGGGCCGGCAAGCTGGCCAACCTCGTCGAGGCCCTGGACGCCGAGCCGCTGCCGGTCAGCGCCACCGGGATCGGGCACACCCGGTGGGCCACGCACGGTGCACCGACCGACGAGAACGCCCACCCGCACCTCGGCGGTGGCGACGACCGGGTCGCGCTGATCCACAACGGCATCATCGAGAACTTCGCCCGGCTCAAGGCCGAGCTGCTCGAGGCCGGCGTCACCTTCCGCAGCGAGACCGACACCGAGGTCGCGGCCCACCTGCTCGCCCGTGCCTACGACGACACCGGTGACCTCACCGAGGCGATGCGGACGGTCTGCCGCCGGCTCGAGGGGGCCTTCACCCTGCTCGCCGTCCACGCCGACGTCCCCGGCACCGTCGTGGGTGCCCGGCGCAACTCCCCGCTCGTCGTCGGTCTGGGCCAGGACGCCAACTACCTCGGCTCGGACGTCGCGGCGTTCATCGCCCACACCCGCGAGGCGGTCGAGCTCGGCCAGGACCAGGTCGTCACCATCACCGCCGACGCCGTGGAGATCACGGGGTTCGACGGGTCACCGGCCCAGGGCAGGCGCTACCACGTCGACTGGGACGCCGCCGCCGCCGAGAAGGGCGGCTACCCGTCGTTCATGGCCAAGGAGATCCACGAGCAGCCCCGCGCCGTGGCCGACACCCTGCTCGGCCGCACCGACGAGAACGGCGACCTGGTCCTCGACGAGCTGCACATCGACGAGGCCGTGCTGCGCAGCATCGACAAGATCGTCGTCGTCGCGTGCGGCACCGCCGCCTACGCCGGCCAGGTGGCCAAGTACGCCATCGAGCACTGGTGCCGGATCCCCGTCGAGGTCGAGCTCGCGCACGAGTTCCGCTACCGCGACCCGGTGGTGAACGCCAAGACCCTCGTCGTCGCGGTCTCCCAGTCCGGCGAGACGATGGACACGATCATGGCGGTACGGCACGCCCGCGAGCAGGGTGCCCGGGTGATCGCCATCTGCAACACCCACGGCTCCACCATCCCGCGGGAGTCCGACGGCGTCCTGTACACCCACGCCGGCCCGGAGGTCGCCGTCGCCTCGACCAAGGCGTTCCTCGCCCAGATCACCGCCACCTACCTGCTCGGGCTGTACCTCGCCCAACTGCGCGGCAACAAGTTCCGCGACGAGGTGCGGGAGATCCTCGGCCAGCTGCAGCAGATGCCCGAGGCGATCCAGAAGGTCCTCGACGGCGTCGAGCACGTCCGCCAGATCGCCCGGTGGATGGTCGACACCCGTTCGGTGCTTTTCCTCGGCCGGCACGTCGGGTACCCGGTGGCGATGGAGGGCGCGCTCAAGCTCAAGGAGCTCGCCTACATCCACGCCGAGGGCTTCGCCGCCGGTGAGCTCAAGCACGGGCCGATCGCCCTCATCGAGCCCGGTCAGCCGGTGTTCGTCGTCGTGCCCTCACCGCGCGGGCGGGACTCCCTGCACGGCAAGGTGGTCTCCAACATCCAGGAGATCCGGGCCCGCGGCGCCCGGACCCTCGTCATCGCCGAGGAGGGCGACGACGACGTCGTCCCGTACGCCGACGAGATCATCCGGGTGCCGCAGACCCCGACCCTGCTCGCCCCGCTCGTCACCACCGTGCCGCTGCAGGTGTTCGCCTGCGAGCTCGCCACCGCCAAGGGCCTGGACGTCGACCAGCCCCGCAACCTCGCCAAGTCCGTCACGGTCGAGTGAGGGTGACGGCTACCCGCGGGGCAGGGTGGCGGGACTGCATGATCACCGAGAGGGGGTGGTGGGGGTGATCGTGGGGGTGGGGGTGGACGTCGTCGACGTCGCTCGGTTCGCCGCTCAGCTCGAGCGCACCCCCGGGCTGGCCGAGCGACTGTTCACCGCGGCCGAGCGTGACCTGCCGCCCGCCTCGCTCGCCGCCCGCTTCGCCGCCAAGGAGGCCGTCGCCAAGGCCCTGGGCGCCCCGGTCGGGCTCGCCTGGCACGACTGCACCGTCCACCGCGCGGACGACGGACGGCCCCACCTGGAGGTCACCGGCACCGTCGCGGCCCGCGCCGCCGACCTCGGCGTCGAGACCTTCCACGTGTCGCTGAGCCACGACGCCGGCATCGCCTCGGCGATGGTCGTCGCCGAGGGCTCCCGGGTGCCGGGGGCTTCCGGCGCCGGCCGGCCGGGGGGCGCGTCGTGATCCGCGCCTGGTCGGTGGACGCCGTCCGCCGCGCCGAGGCGGCGGCGCTCGCGCTCGCCCCCGAGGGCGCCCTCATGCAGCGCGCCGCCGCGGCCCTGGCCACCCGCACCGCGGCCCTGCTGCGCGACCGCACCGGTGGGGTCGCCGGCCGCCGCGTCGTGCTTCTCGTCGGGGCCGGCAACAACGGCGGCGACGCCCTGTGGGCCGGCGCCCGGCTCGCCCGGCGCGGTGCCCGCGTGGACGCCGTCCCCGCCGCCGGGCGGGTGCACGCCGAGAGGCTCGCCGCGCTGCGCGCCGCCGGCGGGCGGACCGTGGCTCTCGACGAGGCCACGGCCGTGCTCGCCCGCGCGGACGTCGTCCTCGACGGGCTCGTCGGTCTCGGCGCCACGGCCGGCCTGCGCCCGTCCGCCGACGCGCTCGTCGCCGCCGTCCCGCCGACCGCGGCCGTCGTCGCCGTCGACCTGCCGAGCGGGGTGGACCCCGGCACCGGTCACGTCCCGTCGGCGCACGTGCACGCCGACCTCACCGTCACCTTCGGCGCCGCCAAGCCGTGCCTGCTGCTGCCGCCCGCCGCCGCGGCCGCCGGCCGGGTCGAGGTCGTCGACATCGGTCTGGACCCCGCGGTGCTCGGCCCCGCCGACGTCGAGCGGCTGGAGGCCGACGACGTCGCCGGGCGCTGGCCGGTGCCCGGCCCGCAGGACGACAAGTACTCCCGCGGCGTCCTCGGCGTCGTCGCCGGCGGCGCCCGGTACACCGGCGCCGCGGTGCTGTGCACCGGGGCGGCCGTCCGGGCCGGCGCCGGGATGGTGCGCTACGTCGGCCCCGCGGAGCCGACCGACCTGGTGCGCGCCCGCTGGCCGGAGGTGGTCCCCGGCGGCGGCCGGGTCCAGGCCTGGGTGCTCGGGCCCGGCGTCGACCCCGACGACCCCGTCCAGCGGCCGGCGGTGCAGGCGGCGCTCGGCAGCGACCTGCCGTGCCTCGTCGACGCCGGCGCCCTGGACCTGCTGCCACCCGGCGGCCGCCGGGCGCCGACCCTGCTCACCCCGCACGCCGGGGAGCTGGCCCGGCTGCTCTCCCGGCTCGAGGACGGCGGGTGCACCCGGGCCGACGTGCTCGCCGCCCCCGTGGACGCCGCCCGCCGGGCCGCTCGGCGGACCGGCGCCACCGTGCTGCTCAAGGGGTCGGTGACCCTCGTCGTCCCGCCCGAGGGGCCCGTCCGCTCCCAGCCGGCCGGCCCGGCGTGGCTGGCGACCGCCGGGGCCGGGGACGTGCTCGCCGGGCTGGCGGGCGTCCTGCTGGCCGCCGGGCTCGACCCGGTGGACGCCGGGTCGCTCGCCGTGGTCGTGCACGCGGCCGCGGCGCACGCCGCCTCCGGCGGGGGACCGCTGGCCGCCGGGCAGGTCCTCGACGCGGTCCCGGCCGCGGTGGCGCGCCTGCTGCGCGCGGGCTGACCCCGGCTGGGAGACTGGCAGCGTCATGTCCGAACCAGTCGTGTCCGAACCGGTCGTGTCCGAACCGGTCGTGTCCGGCGCCGGCCACGCCGGCGAGGTCGTCGTCGACCTGGCGGCCGTACGGGGCAACGTCGCCGCGCTGCGCGAGCACGCCGCCGGCGCCCAGGTGATGGCCGTCGTCAAGGCGGACGCCTACGGGCACGGGCTCGTCCCCGCGGCCCGCGCGGCCCTGGCCGGCGGGGCCACCTGGCTCGGCGTCGCGCAGGTCGGTGAGGCCCTCGCGCTGCGCGCCGCCGGAGTCGGTGGCCGGGTGCTGTGCTGGCTGTACACCCCGGACGCCGACCTCGCCCCGCTGGTGGCCGCCGACGTCGACGTGTCGGTGTCCGCGCCGTGGGCGCTGGACCGGGTCGTGGCCGCGGCCGCCGCCGTGGGGAGCGTCGCACGGGTGCACCTCAAGGTCGACACCGGGCTCGGTCGCAACGGGTGCCCGCCGGCGCAGTGGCCGGACCTCGTCGACGCGACGCTTCGCGCCGAGCGGGACGGCGCCGTCCGGCTGGTCGGGGTGTGGAGCCACCTGGCCTTCGCCGACGCCCCGCACCACCCCACGGTGCGCCGCCAGGCCGAGGTCTTCGAGGACGCCGTCGCCGTCGCCACCGGCCGGGGCGCCGACCTGGAGGTCCGGCACCTGGCGAACTCCGCCGCGGTCCTGACCAGCCCCCAGGTGCACTACGACCTCGTCCGCCCCGGCCTGGCCGTGTACGGGCTGTCGCCGGTCCCGGACCTCGGCGGGCCGGCCGACTACGGCCTGGTGCCGGCGATGACGGTGCGCACCACCCTCGCCCTGGTCAAGGACGTCCCGGCCGGCCACGGCGTCTCCTACGGCCACGAGTACACGACGCCGCAGGCGACCCGGCTCGGCCTGGTCCCGCTCGGGTACGCCGACGGCGTCCCCCGGCACGCCTCCAACCGCGGCCCGCTGCTCGTCGGTGGCGCCCGCACCCGGGTGGCCGGCCGGGTGTGCATGGACCAGGTGGTCGTCGACCTGGGACCTGACAGCCCAGCGGTCGCCGGCGACCCCGTCGTCCTGCTCGGTCCGGGTAGCGCCGGGGAGCCCACCGCGCAGGACTGGGCGGACGCCGCCGGCACCATCAGCTACGAGATCGTCACCCGGATGAGCGCCCGGCTGCCGCGGCGCTGGGTGGGGCAGGAGGTCACGTGAGCCGTCGCACCGGGCTGCTGTCCCTCGGGGTCGGCCTGGCCGCCGCCGGTGTCGGCGCCGTTCTCGGTACCGCCGCGGAGCGGCTGGCCGTGGGCCGCCCGCTGCTCCCCGCCGGCGACGACGCGGGCTCCGGCGACGTCACCGAGCGGGAGGCGCTGGGCGCCCTGCACGCGCCGCCGCGGCCGGTCACCGCCGACGACGGCACGGTGCTGCACGCCGAGGTCGACGAGCCCGCCGAGCCGGACCCGGACGGGCTCACCGTCGTGTTCAGCCACGGGTACTCCCTCAGCCTGGACTCCTGGCACTACCAGCGGCAGGCCATGCGCGGGCGCTACCGGATGGTGTTCTGGGACCAGCGCGGCCACGGTCGCTCCCAGCGCGGACCGAAGGGGTCCGCCACCGTCGACCAGGTCGGCCGCGACCTCGCCCGGGTCGTCGCCGAGACCGCCCCGGACGGCCCTCTCGTCCTCGTCGGCCACTCGATGGGCGGGATGACGGTGATGTCCTACGCCGCCCACTACGGCGAGGAGTTCGCCCGCCGGGTCGCCGGCGCCGCGCTCGTGTCGACCAGTTCGGGCGGCATGTCCACCGTCGACTTCGGCCTGGACCGCCTCGGTCTGGCCCTGCACCGGGTCGGCCCCCCGGCGCTGTCGCTGCTGGCCCGCCGTCCGGGCCTGGTGGAGCGCGGACGCCGGATCGGCTCGGACCTCGAGGAGGTGCTCGTCCGCCGGTTCAGCTACGCCTCGGACGTCGACGAGGAGCTGGTCCGGTTCACTGCCGACATGATCGCCTCCACCCGGATCGAGGTGGTCAGCGACTTCTTCCCGGAGTTCAGCGCGCACGACAAGCGGGAGGCGCTGGCGGCGCTCGACGGGATCGAGACGCTCGTCCTCGTCGGCGACTCCGACCTGCTCACCCCGGCCGCCCACAGCGAGGACATCGTCCGGCTCGTCCCGCACGCCGAGCACGTCGTCGTCCGGGACGGCGGCCACCTCGTCATGCTCGAGCACCCCGACGTCGTCACCCCGCACCTCGTCGCCCTGGTCGAGCGGGCCCGGCGGGCCGGGGTGCACCCGGGGCGGGAGACGGCGTGAGCGACACGGTCGTCGTCCCGACGGCGGAGGCCATGCGCGAGTACGGCCGGCGGCTCGCCCGGCTGCTGCGCGCCGGTGACCTCGTCGTCCTCACCGGGGACCTCGGGGCCGGCAAGACCACCCTGACCCAGGGGATCGGGGAGGGCCTCGGCGTCCGTGGACCGGTCACCTCGCCGACGTTCGTGATCGCGCGGGTGCACCCGTCCACGGTCGGCGGGCCGCCGCTCGTGCACGTCGACGCCTACCGGCTGGGTGACATCGCCGAGGTCGACGACCTCGACCTCGACGCGTCGGTCGCCGAGTCGGTGACCGTCGTGGAGTGGGGGGCCGGGCTCGTCGAGGGTCTGGCCACCGACCGCCTGGAGGTGCGGCTCGAGCGGCCTCGCGGGGACGACCCGGACGCCGGGGACGACCCGGACGCCGAGGGGGACGCCGCCGCGCGCACCGTCCGGGTCACCGGCGTCGGGGACCGGTGGGCCGGCGTCCGGCTGCCCGTTGTCCAGCTGCCCGGCGTCCGGCTGCCCGGCGCAGACCTGGACTAACCTCGCCGCGTGCTCCTGCTGGGGATCGACACCTCCGCCGCCGTCGGCGCCGCCGTGCACGACGGTCGGTCCGTGCTCGCCGCCGCCTGCGAGCACGACCCCCGCCGGCACGCCGAGCTGCTCGCCCCGATGGTGACCGACGTGCTGGCGCGGGCCGGGGTCGACCGGTCGCAGCTGACCGGTGTCGCGGTCGGTGTCGGGCCCGGCCCGTTCACCGGGCTGCGGGTGGGTCTCGTCACCGCGCGCACTCTCGGGCTCGTGCTCGACGTGCCGGTGCACGGCGTCTGCAGCCTGGACGCGCTCGCGGAGGAGGCGCTCGCCGCGGACCCCGACGGCCTCGCCGACGGGTTCGTCGTCGCCACCGACGCGCGGCGCCGGGAGGTGTACTGGGCCCGGTACGCCGTCGGCGACGGCGTCGCCCGCCGGGTGGCCGGACCGCACGTCGGCCCGGCGCGGGAGGTCGACCGCGACCCCGGCGACGGCGGCCCACCCGTGCCGGTCGTCGGCCGCGGCGCCGCGCTCTACCCCGACGTCCTGCCCGGTCCGGCGGGGGCGCCGGCCGATCCGGGGCCCGGCGCGGTCGCCGCGATCGCCGTCCGGGTGCTCGCCGGTGGCCCCGGCGAGCTGCTGGGGCCCGAGCCGCTGTACCTGCGTCGTCCGGACGCCGTCGAGCCCGGAGCCCGCAAGCCCGTGCTGCAGTAGGACTGCGCTGCAGCGGTTCTCGACCGGGGACTGTCGGTGGTCGCCGTTAGCGTGACGGCATGGACAGGCAGCAGCTGACGGTCGCGGACGGCGAGGGCACGCCGCCCGCCGCCCGGCTGCGTCAGCTGGTCGCCGACGCGCTCGCCCACGAGACCGGGCCCGAGCTGCTGGCCGGGGTCCTGGCCGTGTCGGCGCGCGACGACCTGTCCGCCCGGGAGCTCGTCGAGCTCACCTGCGCGTGGGACCGGCTGTCGTCCTACGTCACCGCCGGCCGGTACGCCGCGGTCGCGGACCTGGACCGCGCGCTGCCCACGCCTGCCCGGCGCGGGAAGGGGCGCGTGCCAGCCGGGCGGCGCGCCGCCGACGAGCTGGCACCGGCGCTCGGGATGGCGCCCGCGACGGCCTCGCGGCTGGTCAACGATGCCCGTCGGCTCGACGGGGAGATGCCGGCTGCCTTCGACGCACTCGCCGAGGGCCGGGTCACCCCACCGCAGGTCCGGGTGCTGCTGGAGGTGACCGCGGGGCAGCCGCACGCGGTGGTGCGGGCGGTGGAGCAGGCCGCGGTGACGCAGGCGGCGGGGCGGACCACCGGCCAGCTGCGGGAGGTGCTGACCGCCACGGCGGTGGCCGCCGACCCGGGGTTCGCCGAGCGCGCCGCGGCCAGCGGCAGGGCCAAGCGGGACGTCGTCCTGCGGCCGTCGCCGTTGCCCGGCTGCACCCGGATGGTGGCCGACCTGCCCACGCTCGACGCATACGCCGCCTGGCACGCGGTCAACGGTGTCGCGCTCGCTGCGCGCGCCCGCGGCGTCCGGGGCGACGGCACCGCGGAGGACCGCAGCCTGGGGCAGCTGCGCGCCGACGCCCTGGTCGGGCTGCTCACCGGCCTCGTCGACCCGGCCGACGCCGCCCTGGTGCCCACTCCGGACCGGCTGGCGACGCTGGCCGAGGTGCAGGTCGTGGTCGACCTGGACACGCTGCGCGGCGCCGACCGGGCCGCGTACCTGCCCGGCGCCGGGCCGGTCGACGCCCAGCACGTCCGGTGGGTCGCCGGCCGCGCGCGGTGGCGGCGGCTTGTCGTCGACCCGGTCACCGGCACGCTGCGTTCCGTCGGCACCCGGGTGCATCCGCCCGGCCCCGGCGGCGACGAGGACGGCGACGGTTGGGGGAGCGGAGGGCCGCGGCCCCGTGGGCCAGACCCCGGTGGCGGGGGACGCGGAGGGCCCGGTGGACGACGCGGGGACTGCGGCGGAGGACGCCGCGGACGTGGCGCCGGCCGGCACGGACGTGGTGGTGGACGCGGAGGCGGCGGTGGAGCCGGTGATGGTCCTCGTGACGGTGGGCGCACGACCGCGGCCAGGCTGACCCGGCTGCTCGCCGACCCGCTGGAGGCACCTCCCGCGCCGTCGCCGGGCTACCGCCCCGGGGCTGCCCTGGCCCGGCACGTGCGGACCCGTGACGCCGTCTGCATCGGCCCGGCGTGCCACCACGCGGCCCACGGGACCCAGCTCGACCACACCGTCGACCACGCCGCGGGCGGACCCACGGCGGATGCCAACCTCGGTTCACCCTGCCAGCGGTGGCACAACGCGAAGACGCACGGCGGGTGGCTCCTCCAGCAGCCCGCCCCGGGCGTGTTCGCGTGGACCAGTCCGACCGGCCGGCACTACCTGCGCCGCGCCCGCCCCGTGCTCGGCCCGCTGGCCGGCCCGGACCGGCCACGTGTGTGGTAGGCACGACCGTCATCACACAGCTACGCCTCGGCAGGGAGGAGCCCTCTCGTGCACGAGATGCCCGGTCCGGTCGTCGGCTCGTCCGGGACCGACAGGCTGGCCGCAAGGTGGCCCAACGTCGTGGAAGCCGCCTTCCTCGGCGCACCGGCCCGGATCCTGTGGGACGGCCGGGTCCAGCGTGCAGTTCGACGCGTCCGCACCCCTGACGGGGGAGTGACAGAGGACGTCGTAGCACGCTCGTGGATCTGTGTCGCCGAGTTCCCCGGCACCACACCGGCAAAGCTGCCGGTAGGAGAGAGGGCGGCCCCGAGTCCTCGTCTGACCGTCACGCTGGACGACGGAGATCCTCCGTCCGCCGACGGGGATGGTGGGCCAACGTCGCAGCGGCGCGATCAGCGGCGTCTCGTGGTCGTTGGTGGCGAGGAGCGGATCGTCTGGGAGGGCTCGGCAGAGGTCGCTCACGGGGCAGGCGAGTGGCGGACCCTGCCCACGACGTTGTCCGTGTCGGCCCTCGGAGCGGGGCGCTCCCTCTCGATTGTCGTCTGGGCCCGCGGAGTCCCGGTGCCGTCCACGCTCACACTGCGGCTGACCGCGATCGACCCATACCTCGAGGGGCGTCGCGAGTGGCTCAGCAGGTGGCGAGAACAAGGGTGAGTGGGTCAGGCGGTGGTGAACCGGCCGAGCACGTGGGTGCGGCCCGACGGCGAGCGCATCACCGCGTCGGTGGTCTCCCCGGTCCGCACGCCGATCTCGACGGTGCCGGGCAGCAGCACCGGCGCCCGGAACACGGCGGTGTACCGGACGGCGTCCGGCAGCCGGTTGGCCACCAGCGCGGCCAGCGCGGCCGCCGTCCACATCCCGTGGGCGATCGCCCGGGGGAAGCCGAGCAGCCGCGCTGACAGCGGGTGCAGGTGGATCGGGTTGACGTCGCCGGAGACCGCGGCGTAGCGGCGGCCGAGGTCGCCGCCGAGCCGGCGGACCGCCGTGGTCGCCAGCTGCTCGTCGACGTCCAGCCGCGGCCCGGCCGCGCCGGGGTCGCCGCCGCCGCGGCGCAGGTAGGTGCTCGTCGACGTCCACGCCGGTTCGCCGTCCAGGGCCACCTCGGTGAGCAGGTCGACGGTGCGGCCCCTGGGGTGCGGGTGCGGCCCGGTGGCGCGCACCGTGACGTCGAGCGGGGCGCCCACCGGCAGCGGCCGGCGCTGCTCGATGACGTTGGCGACGTGCACGAGTCCGACCGCGGGGAACGGGAAGTCCCCGGCGGCCATCAGCTGCATCTGCAGCGGGAAGCCGAGCAGGTGCGGGTAGGTCAGCGGCAGGTCGCCGGTCAGGACGTCGTCGACCAGCCGCGCGTAGGCCGCGACGTGGTCGGCCTCGGGGCGCAGGCCGGTGAGCCGCAGGGCGCGGTCCGGCACCGCGCCACCGCCACCACCACGCCGAGGCAGGACGGCGCGGGCGTACAGCGGCAGCAGCGACGGCGGGGAACCCACCTCGACGACGTCCACCCGCCCCGCCTCAGGCGCCGATCAGGGCCTGGCCGCAGACCCGGACGACGTTGCCGGTCACCCCGGTGGACGCCGGCCACAGCAGCCAGCCGATCGTCTCGGCGACGTCGACCGGCAGCCCGCCCTGGTTCAGCGAGGACAGTCGTCGCCCGGCCTGCCGGATGCCCACCGGGACCGCGGCCGTCATCTGCGTCTCGATGAACCCTGGGGCGACCGCGTTGACGGTGATCCCCCGGCCGGCCAGGTCCGCGGAGAGCCGGTCGACGAGGCCCGCGACACCGGCCTTGGAGGTCGCGTAGTTCGTCTGCCCCGTGTTGCCGGCCAGCCCGGCCACCGAGGACACCCCGACGACCCGGGAACCGTGGCCCAGGACGCCGTCGGCGACGAGCTCGGTGGTGATCCGCAGCGGGGCCGCGAGGTTGACCGCGAGCACCTGGCGCCAGCGGTCGGCGGACATGTTCCGCAGCCGCTTGTCCCGGGTGATCCCGGCGTTGTGGACGATGCCGTGCAGCCCGTCGTGGTGCTCGGCGGCGTGCCGGGCGATGCGCGCCGCGGCGTCCGGGGCGGTGACGTCCAGCGCCAGGTAGCTGCCGCCGGTCCGTCGGGCCACGTCGGCCAGCCCGGAGGCGGCGGCGGGGACGTCGACCGCGACCACGGTCCCGCCGTCCCGGGCGACCGTCGTCGCGATCGCCTCGCCGATGCCCCGGGAGGCGCCGGTGACGACGACGACCCGCCCGGCCAGAGGAGCGTCCCAGTCCGGCACATCCACCGGCCCGTCGACGTCCGTGCCGATCTCGACGACCTGACCGGAGACGAACGCCGAGCGGGACGACAGCAGGAAGCGCAGGGTCGAGCCGATCCGGTCCTGGGCACCGGGGGCGACCCGGACCAGCTGGGACGTCGCACCCTGGCCGCCGACCTCCTTGCCGACGGAACGGGTGAACCCCTCCAGGGCACGCTGGACGACGGCGGCCTCGGCGTCCGCGGCGTCCTGCGGGCGACCGGCCAGGACGAGGACCCGGCCACCGTCCGCCAGCCGGCGCACGGTGGGGGAGAAGAACGCGTGCAGCCGCTCGAGGTCCTCGACGGTGGCGAGGTCGTCGGCGTCCAGGACGAGCGCGCCGTAGCGGGTCTGGCCGTCGTCGGTCCTGCGGACGTCGACCCCGGTGCCGGACAGCGCCGCGGCGGCGGCCTCGGCCAGGCGCCCGCCGTCGGCGGGGCCGAGCAGCACCGGTCCGACGGTGAGCGGCTGGCCCGGGGCGTACCGGCGCAGCACGGGCGGGGTGGGCAGGCCCAGGCGGGGGAGCACGAGACGGCCGGCCGGGGACGCGGCGAGTGCGGCGTAGCGGTCCACGGTGTTACCGTAACTTTCTGTGTAACTGGTTGTCGACCTGATCGTGTCGGCGACCGGTGAGACCGTGCACTCAGGAGCACCCAGGAGCAGCCAGGAGGAACCGGCAGTGCCCGAGAACGCCGTCCGCCGTGTCGCCGTCGTCGGCGGGAACCGCATCCCGTTCGCGCGCTCGAACACCGCGTACACCCACGCCTCGAACCAGGACATGCTGACCGCGGCCATCGACGGCCTCGTCGAGCGCTTCGGCCTCGAGGGCGAGGTCCTCGGCGAGGTGGCTGCCGGTGCGGTCCTCAAGCACAGCCGGGACTTCAACCTCGTCCGCGAGTCCGTGCTCGGCAGCCGGCTCGACCCACGCACCCCCGCTTACGACGTCCAGCAGGCCTGCGGCACCGGGCTGGAGGCGACGATCCTCGTCGCCAACAAGATCGCGCTCGGGCAGGTCGACGTCGGGATCGCCGGCGGCGTCGACAGCACCTCTGACGCCCCGCTGGCGCTCAGCCCCCGGCTGCGCAGGGCGCTGCTCGCTGCCAGCCGGGCCAAGAGCCTGCCGCAGCGGCTGGCCGCGCTGACGTCCGTGCGGCCGGGGCACCTCGTCCCGGACGCCCCGGCGAACCGCGAGCCGCGGACCGGGATGTCGATGGGTGAGCACACCGCGCTGACCGCGGTCGAGTGGCAGGTGTCCCGGGAGGCCCAGGACGAGCTCGCCGTCCAGAGCCACCACCGGGCGGCCGCGGCCTACGAGCGCGGGTTCTTCGACGATCTCGTCACCCCCTACCTCGGCCTGGAGCGGGACAACAACCTGCGCCCGGACACCAGCCTCGAGCGCCTCGCCCGGCTCAAGCCGGTGTTCGGCCGCGGCGAGACGGCGACGATGACGGCGGGAAACTCGACTCCGTTGACCGACGGCGCGTCCGTCGTCCTGCTCGCCAGCGAGGAGTGGGCCGCGGCGCGGGACCTGCCGGTGCTGGCCTACCTCACCTGGGCGCAGACCGCGGCGGTCGACTACGTGCACGGCGACGAGGGTCTGCTGATGGCCCCGGCGTACGCGGTGCCGGCGATGCTCGACCGCGCCGGGCTCACCTTGCAGGACTTCGACTTCTACGAGATCCACGAGGCGTTCGCCGCGCAGGTGCTCGCGACGCTCAAGGCGTGGGAGGACCCGATCTTCTGCGCCAAGCGTCTCGGCCGCGACGAACCCCTCGGGTCGATCGACCGCGACCGGCTCAACGTCAACGGCGGCTCGCTGGCCGTCGGTCACCCCTTCGCCGCCACCGGCGGGCGCATCGTGGCCCAGCTGGCCAAGCAGCTGGCGGAGAAGGGGTCGGGGCGGGGACTCATCTCGGTGTGCGCCGCCGGCGGGCAGGGAGTCGTCGCGATCCTCGAGCGCTGACCACCCGCCCTCCTCGGTGATCATGCAATCCCGCCACCCCGGCTGCCCTCGCGGTGATCATGCAATCCCGCCACCCGCCGGCCACCGCCCTGCTCACAGAATGCTGGGTTGGTGGCGCGACACGCCGGCAAAGCAGCGCCCAGCACAGCATTCTGTGGTCGAGGGCGCCTGACCCGACGTGGACGCTTCTGTTTCTCCGAGCTTCCTGGCAAGGCCTGGAGTCTTCACGGCCGCCTGGCTGTCGCAACGTGAACCAGAACTCCAGGGAGCAGGGCAGGCGGCCCAGGGTGGCGGGATTGCATGATCACCGAGAGGGCGGTCAGGGGTGGCGGGATTGCATGATCACCGACGAGGGGTGAGGGGGCTGCCGAGGGCGACGGCGACGAGGGTGTCGACGACGAGGTGGCGCACCGTCGCCTCATCCACGGGCACGGTCTGCGGGCCGCCGTCCGCAGACCGCACGTAGAACCCGGTTCGTGCCAGGTGCAGCGCCCCGAGGGCCTGCATCCACAGCGTCGTGGCCAGCAGGTCGGCGTCCGAGGTCGCAAGGTCAGACGCCGACAGGTCACCGGCCGCGGCCCCGGACCGCAGGACGGCGGCGATCCGCCCGGTGGTGGCGCCCATGAGCCGGCCCAGCTGCACCAGCGCCCCGCCCCCGATCTCGGCGAGCAGCTCCTCTCCCGGCTGACGCATCAGCGCGATCGCGCAGTCCAGGAACGCCGGGTGCTGCAGTCCGTAGTCGGCCAGCACCCCGAAAGCCGCGGTCAGCCGGTCGCGCGTCGTCGCCGCCGGGTCGTCGGCCTGCGCGAGCAGGACGTCGAGCTCCTCGAGGTAGCCGGCGAGGGTGAGCGCGAACAGCTCCTCCTTGCTGCCGAAGTGCCGGTAGATGATCGCCCGGTTCACGCCGACGGCCCGGGCGATGTCGTCCATGTTGGCGTCCCGCAGCCCGCGCTCGTCGAACAGCTCCCGGGTGGCCCGGACGATCTCGGCGCGCCGGGCCCGTCGCCGCGCGGCGACGGTCGAGGAGCGGGCGGTCATGAACCGATGCTAACCACCGGTGTGACAACCAGTGTCACTGCGAGTTACGTGCGGCACGATGGACCCGTGATCCGAGCCATGCGCTGGTGGGACGTCGAGCCCGTCGTCGCCCTCGAGCGCGACCTGTTCGGGCCGACCGCCTGGCCGGCGGAGACGTTCTGGTCCGAGCTGGCCGCCCCGGACCGGTGGTACGTCGTCGCCGAGGACGCCGACGGCACCCTGGCCGGCTACGCCGGGCTGATGGCACCGGGAGCCGAGGCCGACGTCCAGACCATCGCCGTCGCCCCCGCCGCCCAGGGCCGCGGGGTCGGCGGACGGCTGCTCGACGCCCTGGTGCAGGAGGCGGCCCGCCGCGGTGCGACGAGCCTCCTCCTGGAGGTCCGGGCCGACAACGAGCCGGCGATCGCCCTGTACACCCGCCGCGGGTTCGAGCGGATCGCGGTGCGCCGCGCCTACTACCAGCCCGGCGGCATCGACGCCCACGTGATGCGGCTGCGGCCGCTGCCTACCCTGGTCCGGTGAACGACGAGCCGCTGGTCCTGGGGATCGAGACCTCCTGCGACGAGACCGGTGTCGGCCTGGTGCGCGGCGGGACGCTTCTCGTCGACGCCGTCGCCAGCTCCGTGGACGAGCACGCCCGCTTCGGCGGCGTCGTCCCCGAGGTCGCCAGCCGCGCCCACCTCGAGGCGATGGTCCCCACCATCGAACGGGCCTGCCGGGAGGCCGGCGTCCGGCTGCAGGACGTCGACGCCGTCGCGGTGACGAGCGGTCCCGGGCTGGCCGGCGCACTGCTCGTCGGCGTGGCGGCCGCGAAGGCGCTGTCGGTGGGGCTCGGCGTCCCGCTGTTCGGTGTCAACCACCTCGCCGCGCACGTCGCGGTGGACACCCTCGAGCACGGACCCCTGCCCGAGCCGACGATGGCGCTGCTCGTCTCCGGCGGGCACTCCTCGCTGCTGCTCGTACCCGACGTCACCGCCGACGTCCGACCCCTCGGCCAGACCATCGACGACGCCGCCGGCGAGGCGTTCGACAAGGTGGCCCGCCTGCTCGGCCTGCCGTTTCCGGGGGGACCGCACGTGGACCGCCAGGCCCGCGAGGGGGACCCGGGCGCGATCGCGTTCCCCCGCGGGCTGTCCGCCCCGCACGACCTGGAGCGGCACCGGTACGACTTCTCGTTCTCCGGGCTCAAGACCGCGGTCGCCCGCTGGGTGGAGCGCCGTCAGGCGGACGGCGAGCCGGTGCCGGTCGCGGACGTCGCCGCGTCCTTCCAGGAGGCCGTCGTCGACGTGCTGACGCGCAAGGCGGTCGCCGCCTGCCGCGAGAACGGCGTGGACCACCTGCTCATCGGCGGCGGGGTGGCCGCCAACTCCCGGTTGCGGGCCGTGGCCCAGGAGC
Organism: Quadrisphaera sp. GCM10027208; assembly: GCF_042658805.1. NCBI lineage: Bacteria > Bacillati > Actinomycetota > Actinomycetes > Kineosporiales > Kineosporiaceae > Quadrisphaera > Quadrisphaera sp. GCM10027208. Next base: position 115,833 of record NZ_JBHSRC010000001.1, on the reverse strand, counting down.
GGTGCGACGCCGCGGGTATCACGCTGCGGGTGCCGCGCCCTGGCCTGTGCACCGACAACGGGGCGATGGTCGCCGCGCTCGGCGCGCAGCTCCTCGCCCGCGGCCGGACGCCGTCCGCTCTCGACCTGCCGGCGGACTCGTCGATGCCGGTGGAGCTGGTCCGGGCGTGATCCGGCGCCCCGTGGCGGTCGGTGGGGTAGCCGTGCTCACCGCGCTGGCGCTGGCGCTGGCCGCCTGCTCCGCGGACGCCGGCGGGCTGGGCCCCGCCACGACGTCGGGGACGCCGACGGCGGACCCGCCGTCGTCCGGGGCGTCCGCGTCGTCCGGGCCGTCACCGTCCACCGAGCCGGCGCCCACCGGCTGGGGGCCCACCGAGGCCGACCTGACCGCCGCACGGACCGCCGTCGCGCAGCTGTCCGTCGAGGAGCTCGCCGGTCAGGTGGTGGTGGCGAGCTACCGCGGCACCGACCCCCAGGACGCGGCCGACCTCGTCGTCCGGCACTCCCTGGCCGGGGTGATCCTGATGGCGGACAACGTCGTCGACGGCGAGCAGGTGGCGGCCACGGCGGCTGCGGTCCAGGACGCCGTCACCGCCGGTGGGCGGGACTGGCCGGGCGTCGTCGCCGTCGACCAGGAGGGCGGGCGGGTCGAACGGATCGGCGAGCCGGTCACGCCCCTGCCCACGTTCATGACCCACGGCGCTGCGGCGTCCTCGCCGGTGACCACCGCGGTGACCCGGGCGGCGGGCCGGGAGCTGCGCCACCTCGGCGTCACCGTCGTCCTCGCCCCCGTCGCCGACGTCACCACCGGGCCCGACGACCCGACGATCGGCAGCCGCGCCGCCTCGGACGACCCGGCCCTGGTCGCCGACGTCGTGACCGCCGCCGTGGCCGGCTACCTGGAAGCGGGCGTCGTCCCGGTCGCCAAGCACTACCCCGGTCACGGCAGCGTGCCGGCCGACAGCCACGTCACCCTGCCGGCGCAGACCATGTCCGCCGACGAGCTCGCCGCCCGCGACCTGGTGCCGTTCGCCGCTGCCGCGCAGGCCGGGGTGCCGGCGGTGATGATGAGCCACCTCGACGTCCGGGCCTGGGACCCCGGGGTGCCGGCCTCGCTGTCCGCGGCCGCCTACACCGCCCTGCGGGAGCGCACCGGCTTCGCCGGCGTCGCCGTCACCGACGCCCTCGACATGGCGGCGGTGACCGCCGAGACCGGTCCCGGCCAGGCCGCCGTCCGGGCCCTGGCCGCCGGGGCCGACCTGCTGCTCATGCCGGCCGACCCGGCGGCGGCCGTCGACGCGGTGGCTGCCGCGGTGCGCAGCGGCGAGCTGCCGCGCGAACGGGTGGAGGAGGCGGCCGCCCGGGTCGTCGCCCTGCTCACCTGGCAGGGGCGGCAGGCGCCGCCGGATCCGGAGTCCCTCGAGCTCACCGCACCGGTCGTGCACGCCCTGTCCCTGGTCGGGACGACCGTCGTCGACGGACCGTGCTCCGGCCCGCTCGTCGGGGACGCGGTGCAGGTGGTCGGCGGGACGGCGCAGGACCGGGCCCGGTTCACCGCCGCCGCGCAGGCCGGCGGGCTGCAGGTCGGCTCCGGGGACGTCGTCCGGCTGCTCGGCGGGCCCACCTCGAGCGGGTCGGGGGACGTCGTGGTCGCCCTCGACGCGCCGTACGGCCTGGCCGGCTCGTCGGCGGCGACGGCCCGGCTGGCGCTGTACGGGCGGACCCCGGCCGCGTTCGCGGCGCTCGTCGACGTCCTGCGCGGACAGGGAAGGGCGGGAGGCCGACTGCCGGTGGAGGTCGCTGGCCTGCCGCGCAGCGCCTGCCGACCCTGAGGGACGTGGCTCACTGGACCGGCCGGCACAGCAGCACCGACTGCCGCCCGGCGACCCGGGTGAGCACCACCGTGGCGGCGCCCGGGCCGGTGAGCCGCAGCTGACGGCGCAGCTGCTCGACGTCGACCGCGCTGCCCCGCTTGAGAATCTCCACCCGGCCGACCCCGCGGTCCCGCAACCGGGTGCGCAGGGTCTTGAGCCCGAACGGCAGCACCTCCTCGACGACGAACGCCCGCCCCAGCGGCGTGGCCACCAGCCGGTCGGAGGTGACGTAGGCGATCGTCGGGTCGAGGAGCCGGCCCTCGACGTCCGCGGCGAGCTGCCCGACCAGGCCGGCCCGCACCACCGCGCCGTCCGGGTCGTAGAGGTAGCCGCCGACCGGCCCAGCCGGGGGCCGGCCCAGACCCGTGTCGTCGACGAGCGTCGCGGACCCGTCGCGCAGCAGCAGCGCACTGCGGGTCACGCCCGGGCGGGCGAGCGGTCCGAACCAGACCCCGGCCTCCACGACGTCCCCGTCGACGGACACCCACTGCGTCTCGGCGTCCGGGGGGAGCAGGTCGTGCCGGACGCCGGGGGCGACCTTCACCCCCGTCGCCGGCACCCGGGCGGCCGTCGCCAGCACGACGTCCCAGGAGGGCTCGGCCTGCCAGGGGTCGAGCACCCGCCGTCCGGACGCCGTCCGCCGCGCGGGGTCCAGAAAGACCCCCCGGACGTCGCGCAGGTCCGTCGTCGTCGCGTCCTCGTGCCGGACCTCCGCGTGGGGCCAGTGCCGCAGGTTCACGGTGGCGACCGCCGCGGTCAGCTCGTCGCGCTCGACGGCGAGCACCCCGACGTCCAGGGCGGCCAGCGCCATGGCGTCCCCGCCGATGCCGCAGCCGAGGTCGGCGACCCGGTCGACGCCGGCCGCGACGTACCGCTGCGCGTGCCGGGCGGCCACCTCGAGCCGGGTCGCCTGCTCCAGGCCCTCGGGGGTGAAGAGCATGCCGTCGGCGAACGGTCCGAACTTCGCGTGGGCCCGGGCCCGCAGGCGGGACTGGGTGAGCGCGGCGGCGACGAGCGTGCGGTCGACGCCCTCGGCGTGGAGCCGCTCGGCCAGGTGCAGCGCGGCCTCCTGGCGGTACGGGGGCAGCGCCTCGAGCAGCTCCCACCCCTGGGGAGTGAGCAGCGCGGAGAGCCCGGCCAGGTCCACCCCCCGATCCTCGCACCCCCGCTGTGACCCGATCTCTGGAGGCTTTCCGGGGTCTCGGACCTCGTCGAGACCCCGGAAGGCCTCCAGAGATCGAAGGGGGCCGGTGGTCTGGCACTCGGTTTGCGCGAGTGCTAACCGGAGTCCTAGAGTCCGGTTGGCACTCTCGGTACGAGGGTGCCAGCCGCTGCGGCGGCGCCGCCCGGCACCCGCGACGACGGACGGCATCCCGTGGCACCCGTCAGACGAGACACCACCCGCGAGAACAAGCGAAGGGGAGGTCCGCAGTGTCGGTCTCCATCAAGCCGCTCGAGGACCGCATCGTCGTCAAGACGCTCGACGCCGAGCAGACGACGGCCTCCGGCCTGGTCATCCCGGACACCGCCAAGGAGAAGCCCCAGGAGGGCGAGGTCCTGGCCGTCGGTCCGGGCCGTGTCGACGACAACGGCAACCGTGTTCCGGTCGACGTCAAGGTCGGCGACAAGGTCATCTACAGCAAGTACGGCGGCACCGAGGTCAAGTTCGGCGGCGAGGAGCTTCTCATCCTCTCGGCGCGCGACGTCCTCGCCGTCGTGGACAAGTAAGACCCGCCGCACCGACGACGACGAGCGCCCCGGTGGGCCGGCACCCGCCGGACGCCGGGGCGACCTCGTGAGAGGGACGAGAGACACAACATGGCCAAGATGCTGGAGTTCGACGACGAGGCACGCCGCGCGCTGGAGCGCGGCGTCGACGCGCTCGCGAACGCCGTCAAGGTGACGCTCGGCCCACGCGGCCGCAACGTCGTCATCGACAAGAAGTGGGGCGCCCCCACCATCACCAACGACGGCGTCACCATCGCCCGAGAGGTGGAGCTGGACGACCCGTACGAGAACCTCGGGGCCCAGCTCGCCAAGGAGGTGGCGACCAAGACCAACGACGTCGCCGGAGACGGCACGACGACCGCCACCGTGCTCGCCCAGGCGATGGTCCACGAAGGCCTGCGCAACGTGGCCGCGGGCGCCGCGCCGTCGGCGCTGAAGCGCGGTATCGACGCCGCCGTCCAGGCGATCTCGACGCGCCTGCTGGAGAACGCCCGGGACGTCGACGGCAAGGGTGACATCGCCCACGTCGCGACGATCTCGGCGCAGGACGCCACCATCGGCGAGCTCATCGCTGAGGCGTTCGACAAGGTCGGCAAGGACGGTGTGATCACCGTCGAGGAGTCCTCCGGGATGTCGATGGAGCTCGACTTCACCGAGGGCATGCAGTTCGACAAGGGCTACATCTCCCCGTACTTCGTCACCGACGCCGAGCGGATGGAGGCCGTCCTCGAGGACGCCTACGTCCTCATCCACCAGGGCAAGATCTCCTCGGTGCAGGAGCTGCTGCCGCTGCTGGAGAAGGTGCACCAGGCCGGCAAGCCGCTGTTCGTCGTCGCCGAGGACGTCGAGGGCGAGGCGCTCTCCACGCTCGTCGTCAACAAGGTCCGCGGCACCTTCACCGCCGTGGCCGTCAAGGCCCCCGGCTTCGGTGACCGGCGCAAGGCGATGCTCCAGGACATGGCCGTGCTCACCGGCGGCCAGGTCGTCAGCGCCGAGGTGGGGCTCAAGCTCGACCAGGTCGGCCTGGAGGTGCTCGGCACGGCCCGCAGGGTCGTCGTCACCAAGGACGACACGACGATCGTCGACGGCGGCGGCTCCGCCGAGGACGTCGACGCCCGGGTCGCGCAGATCAAGCGCGAGATCGAGGTGACCGACTCCGACTGGGACCGCGAGAAGCTGCAGGAGCGGCTGGCCAAGCTCGCCGGCGGCGTCTGCGTGATCAAGGTCGGGGCCGCCACCGAGGTGGAGCTCAAGGAGAAGAAGCACCGGATCGAGGACGCCGTCTCGGCGACCCGGGCCGCGATCGAGGAGGGCATCGTCGCCGGCGGCGGCTCCGCCCTCGTGCACGCCGCCGCTGCCCTGGACGACCTGGACCTGTCCGGCGACGAGGCGACCGGCGCCACCGCCGTGCGCCGCGCGGTGGTCGAGCCGCTGCGCTGGATCGCCGAGAACGCCGGGATGCAGGGCTACGTCGTGGTGGAGAAGGTCCGCGAGCTCGGTGTGGGCCACGGGCTGGACGCCGCCACCGGCCAGTACGGCGACCTCGTCGCCGCCGGGGTCATCGACCCGGTCAAGGTGACGCGCTCCGCGCTGGTCAACGCCGCGTCGATCGCCTCGATGGTGCTGACGACGGACACCCTCGTCGTCGAGAAGCCCGAGGAGGAGGAGCCCGAGGCCGCCGCCGGCCACGGGCACGGCCACGGCCACTGAGCCGACCGGCAACACGGCCACCAGCGGCCACCAGCACGTCAGGAGCCCGGTCCCCGCGGGGACCGGGCTCCTGACGCGTTGTGGCTGATCTGCGTTGTGGCTGATCTGCGTGCGGGGGGCTGCTGCTGACGACTGGGGGGTCGGGCGTCAGGTCAGCTGGCGACGGGCAACGGGGTTCCGGCCCGGACCTGGGTGCTCTGAGCGGCCCGCTGCTCGGCGTAGATCCGCTCGCGGTCGTCCTCGGTCAGCCCGCCCCACACGCCGTAGGGCTCGCGCACCGTCAGCGCGTGGTCACGGCACTGCTGCAGCACCGGGCAGGTGGCGCAGATCGCCTTGGCCGCCTCGTCCCGCTGGCGCCGGGCCGGGCCCCGCTCACCCTCCGGGTGGAAGAAGAGGTTGGTGTCGTGCTCCCGGCACGCACCCTCCAGCTGCCACTCCCAGATGTCTGCGATCGGTCCGGGGAGCCGCGAGATCTCCGCCATGGCCATCTCCTCTGTCTGTCGGTGTTCCTGCGGGTGCGCCGTCCGGCGCCGACGAAGAGGGACGCTAGCAATCGTTGCAGAGGTTGTTCAAGTACTTCGCGCCAAGACTTGGTCAACATCTCGGCAGAGTCCAGCGTGCTCCGTGCGCGTGCCGACTGGCAACCCCCTGGCCCAGTCCGCAGAATCAGGTCATGCCCTCGAACCGGCCGCAGGCCGCCGAGGCACCGTCGGCCCCCACTCTGACCGTCGCTGCCGTCGCCCGCCGTCTCGGCGTCGCCCCGGCCACCCTGCGGACGTGGGCCCGGCGCTACGGGCTCGGCCCGTCCGCGCACACCGCCGGCGCCCACCGTCGGTACACCCCCGCCGACCTCACCCGGCTCATGGTCATGCGCCGGCTCACCCTCGAGGGCGTGGCGCCCGGTGAGGCCGCGCGGATCGCGGTCGACACCCCGGTCGACGACGACACGGGCGCAGCCCTGGCCACCGTGACCGCCCTGCCTGCCGGCGAGCCCGCCGAGGTCCAGGCGCCGGCCGACTTCGGCCGCGCCGGCGGCGGCCACGTCGTGGCACTCCCGGACGCCGGTCCCGCCGCCCGGGGCCTGGCCCGCGCCGCCCTCGCCCTGGACTCCCGCGAGTGCGTGCGGATCCTGCGCGCGGCCGTCGAGGTCCAGGGGGTCGAGCCGGTCTGGGACCGCCTCGTCGCACCGGTGCTCGTCGCCCTCGGCCGTCGCTGGCAGGAGACCGGCAGCGGGGTGGAGTCCGAGCACCTGCTGTCCGAGGCCGTGCTCGCCGTGCTGCACGCCCACACCCTCGCCCAGCCGGTCCGCGGCGGGGCCACGGTGCTGCTGGCCGCTGCCGAGGAGGAGCAGCACGTGCTGCCGGTCCACGCCGTCGCCGCCGCGCTGGCCGAGCGTGGCACCCCCTCCCGGGTCCTCGGCGGCCGGGTGCCGCGGGACGCGCTGGCCGCCGCCGTCCGGCGCAGCGGTCCGGCCGTCGTCCTCGTCCACGCCTCGCTCGCGGTCGCTGACGCCGACCAGCTCGCGTCCCTGCCGCGGATGCGTCCGGCGCCGCGGCTGGTCCTCGCCGGGCCGGGCTGGCAGGACGTCGAGCTGCCGGCCGGGCTGGACGCCGTCCGGGTCACCTCCCTCGGCCAGGCCGTCCAGGAGATCCAGCAGTCCGTCGCCGGCTGAGGCTCACGTTCGGGTCCGGACGTGCCGACACACTGCGGGACAGGTGCGGAGCCGCAGTGGGCGGCAGGGACGGACGGGCAGGAGCACGTGGTGGCGACGGTTCTCGTGTGCGACGACTCACCGACGACACGTGAGGCGCTGCGGCGAGCGGTGGCCGAGGTGCCCGGCGTCAGCCGGGTCGTGGGGGCCTCCAGCGGTGAGGAGGTCCTCGAGCGCTGGCCGGCCGAACGGCCTGCGGTCGTCCTCATGGACGTGCGGATGCCCGGCATCGGCGGGGTCGAGGCGACCCGGCGGCTGGTGTCCCGTCACCCCGAGGCGACCGTCGTCGTCCTCACCGTCGCCGAGGACGCCGAGGGCGTCGCCCAGGCGGTCGCCGCAGGCGCCCGCGGGTACGTGGTCAAGGACGCCGACCGTGAGGAGCTCACCGCCGCCGTGCTGCAGGCCGTCGACGCCTCCCGGCCTGCGGTGCGGGGCCGCCGCCGGCTCGAGCCCGAGCAGGCACCACGGCTCACCGACCGGGAGCTGCAGGTGCTCACCGGGATGAGCCGCGGGCGCAGCAACGCCGAGATCGGACGAGACCTCTACCTGTCGGAGGACACCGTGAAGACGCACGCCCGACGGCTGTTCCGCAAGCTCGGCGCCGCGGACCGCGCCCAGGCGGTGGCCGTCGGCTTCCGCTGGGGCATGGTGCGCTGAGCCGCGTGGCACGGCATCCTCACCTGTCGTGGTAACGCTCCGCAGCGTCCCGGCGATCACACCGGTGGAGCCGCCGACGCGGCTCTCCGCGCTCGCCGCCGCCGCGACCGGCGGTGACCCGCGGGCCACCGAGGAGCTCGGCGCCGCCGTCCACCACCTCGTCCTGCGGTACGCCCGCGGGCGCCTGGGCCGTTCGGCGGGCGCGGACCAGACCGCGCAGGACGTCGCCCAGGAGGTGTGCGTGGCCGTGCTCACCGCACTGCCCGGGTACCGGCACGAGGGCCGGCCGTTCGAGGCCTTCGTCTACCGGATCGCCTCCCGGCGGGTCGCCGACGTCGGTCGCGCCGCCGCGCGGGCGCCCCTGCTCGTCGAGCACGTCCCCGACCGGGAGAGCCCGGAGCCGGGCCCGGAGGGGCTGGCTCTGCAGCGCGAGGACGCCGACCTCGCCCGCGAGCTGCTCGCCCGGCTGCCCGAGCACCAGCGCGAGCTGCTCCTGCTGCGGGTCGTCGGCGGGCTCACCGCCGAGGAGGTGGGGCACGCCCTGGGGATGACGGCCGGCGCGGTGCGCGTCGCCCAGCATCGGGCGCTGACCCGGCTGCGGGCGCTCGCCCCCGCCGAGCGGGAGGCCCACGGATGACCCCGCCCGCCCACCACGACCGGCTACGCGCCGACGACGCCCTGCTCGACAGCCTCGGCGCCCGCGCCCCGCTCGCCGCGGACGCCGACGCGGTCGCCGTCCTGCTGGCCGCCCTCGCCGCGGACGTCGACCGGCCGGCCCCCGGACCGGCGCGCGGACCCGGTCGGGGCCGCCGGCGCCGCCGGGCCGCCCTGTCCGCCGCCGTCGCGACCGTTCTGGCCGTCGGTGGCGTCGGTGCCGCGGCGGCGTCCGAGGGGGTGCTGCCGCCGTGGGCGGACCGGGCCGTCGACGCCGTCCGGGCCGCCGTCGTGGGGGTCGCCGGTGAGGTCGTCGACGGTGTCGTGGGAGAGCGTGCGGTGACCGGGCCGCAGCCCGCGGGAGCGACGCCGGCCCCCGGCGACCCGGCTGCCGGCGACCCGGCCGACCGGGACGGCGCGGACGCCGGACCCTCCGGCGGCGTCCAGGCGCCGCAGGACGGCTTGCCCCAGAAGGTCCCCCCGGACCGCGGCCCCGCGTCCTCGGAGCCGGACCCGGCGCGGCCCCCCGCCGAGCCCGCCGAGCCCGCTGAGCCCGCTGAGCGCGCGGGGTCCGCTGAGCCCGCCGAGCCCGCTCAGCCCGCTCAGCCCGCTCAGCCCGCCGTGCCGGCCCGGCCCGACCCGCCGGTGCCGCCCGCGCCTCACGCCCCGCCCGGCCCTCCCGCCACGCCCGGCGTCCGGACCGCGCCGCAGCCCCCGCCGGCTCAGGACCCTGCGCCGCCACCCCGCCGCGACGGCGGCGAGCGGCCGAGCCCGCACGGCGGCCCAGCCGCCGACGGCTAGCATCGGCGGGGTGAACGACATCGCGTCCGCGACGGCAGGCGGCGATCCCTTCGGGTTCGTCGGCCTCACCTACGACGACGTGCTGCTGCTGCCGGCCCAGAGCGACGTCGTCCCCAGCGAGGCCGACACCCGCAGCCGGGTGTCCCGCCGGATCGAGGTCGCCGTCCCGCTGCTGTCCAGCGCGATGGACACGGTGACCGAGTCCCGGATGGCGATCGCGATGGCTCGCCAGGGCGGGCTCGGCGTCCTGCACCGCAACCTGTCCGCGCAGGACCAGGCCCACCAGGTCGACGTCGTCAAGCGCTCCGAGGCCGGCATGGTCACCCACCCGGTGACGACCCGGCCGGACGCCACGATCGGCGAGGTGGACGCCCTGTGCGGCCGGTTCCGCATCTCCGGCGTCCCGGTGGTCGACGACGACGGCCGCCTCGTCGGCATCATCACCAACCGCGACATGCGCTTCGAGACCGACCCGGGCCGCCCGGTCCGCGAGGTGATGACGCCGATGCCGCTGGTCACCGCTCCGGTTGGGATCGCCCCGGACGCCGCGATGGACCTGCTGGCCCGCAACAAGGTCGAGAAGCTGCCGCTCGTCGACGACGCCGGCCGGCTTCGCGGCCTCATCACCGTGAAGGACTACGTCAAGCGGGAGAAGTACCCGCTGGCCACCAAGGACGAGGCCGGCCGGCTGCGGGTCGGCGCCGCCATCGGCATCTTCGAGGACGCCTGGAAGCGGGCGATGCTGCTCGTCGAGGCGGGCGTCGACGTCCTCGTCGTCGACATGGCGCACGGCCACTCCCACGCCGTCCTGGAGATGATCGCCCGGCTCAAGGCCGAGCCGGCCGCCGCGCACGTCGACGTCGTCGGCGGCAACGTCGCCACCCGGGCCGCCGCCCAGGCGCTCGTGGACGCCGGCGCGGACGGCGTCAAGGTCGGTGTCGGCCCCGGCTCGATCTGCACCACCCGGGTCGTCGCCGGTGTCGGCGTGCCCCAGGTGACCGCCATCCACGAGGCCGCCCAGGCGTGCCGGCCGGCCGGTGTCCCGGTGATCGGCGACGGCGGGCTGCAGTACTCCGGTGACATCGCCAAGGCCCTCGTCGCCGGCGCCGACACGGTGATGATCGGCTCGCTGCTCGCCGGCTGCGAGGAGAGCCCCGGCGACCTCGTGTTCATCAACGGCAAGCAGTTCAAGTCCTACCGCGGGATGGGCAGCCTCGGCGCGCAGCAGACCCGCACCGGTGCCCGCTCGTTCTCCAAGGACCGCTACTTCCAGAACGACGTCCTCAGCGACGACCAGTTCGTGCCGGAGGGCGTCGAGGGCCAGGTGCCCTACCGGGGACCGCTGGCCGCGGTCGCCCACCAGCTCGTCGGCGGGCTGCGCCAGTCGATGTTCTACACCGGCTCGGCCACCATCGCCGAGCTCAAGGAGCGTGGACGGTTCGTCCGGATCACCGCGGCCGGGCTCAAGGAGTCCCACCCGCACGACATCCAGATGACCGTCGAGGCGCCCAACTACGGCACCCGCTGAGGCGTCCCGTCCCCCGGCCGCCGGTAGCCTGGCAGCGTGATGAACGAGATCGAGATCGGGCGCGGCAAGCGGGGACGCCGGGCGTACTCCTTCGACGACGTCGCGATCGTGCCGAGCCGGCGCACCCGCGACCCCGAGGACGTCTCGGTCGACTGGCAGATCGACGCCTACCACGTCGAGCTGCCCGTGATGGCCGCGCCGATGGACTCGGTGATGTCGCCGGCCACCGCGGTGGCGATGGGCCGCCTGGGCGGCATCGGCGTCCTGGACCTCGAGGGGCTGTGGACCCGCTACGAGGACCCCGAGCCGCTGCTCGCCGAGATCGCCGCGCTCGACGCGGGCTCCGCGACCCGGCGGATGCAGGAGATCTACGCCGCGGACATCGACCCCGACCTCGTCACCCGGCGGCTCGGGGAGATCCGCGACGCCGGTGTCACCGTCGCCGGCGCGCTCACCCCCCAGCGCACCCAGCAGCTGTGGAAGACGGTCGTCGACGCCGGCGTCGACCTCTTCGTCATCCGCGGCACCACCGTCTCGGCCGAGCATGTCTCCGGGCGCGCGGAGCCGCTGAACCTCAAGCGGTTCATCTACGAGCTCGACGTCCCGGTGGTCGTCGGCGGCTGCGCCACGTACACCGCGGCCCTGCACCTCATGCGGACCGGTGCGGCCGGCGTCCTCGTCGGCTTCGGCGGCGGCGCGGCGCACACCACCCGCATCGTCACCGGCATCCACGCGCCGATGGCCAGCGCCGTCGCCGACGTCGCCGCAGCCCGCCGCGACTACATGGACGAGTCCGGCGGCCGGTACGTGCACGTCATCGCCGACGGCGGCGTGGGCCGCTCCGGTGACCTGGTCAAGGCCGTCGCCTGCGGCGCGGACGCCGTCATGCTCGGCGCCGCGCTCGCCCGCGCCACCGAGGCCCCCGGCCGCGGGTGGCACTGGGGCAGCGAGGCCCACCACCCCCAGCTCCCCCGCGGGGAGCGGGTCCGGGTGGGCACGGTCGCGCCCCTGGAGGAGATCCTGCTGGGCCCGGGCCGGATCGCCGACGGCACCACGAACCTCGTCGGCGCGCTGCGCCGGGCGATGGCTACCACCGGGTACTCCGACCTCAAGGAGTTCCAGCGGGTCGAGGTCGTCGTCTCCCCCTACCAGCCGGCATGACCGGCCCCGGCAGGTTCCCGCGCCCCCTGGTCACCGGGGCACCGGTCGCGCTCGGACCGGCCGAGCGCGAGCAGGCGCTCGCCGCGATGGCCGCCGAGGAGCTCGACGTCCTCGTCGTCGGCGGTGGGGTGGTCGGTGCCGGCAGCGCGCTGGACGCCGCCACCCGCGGGCTGACCACCGGGCTCGTCGAGGCGAGGGACTGGGCCAGCGGGACGTCGTCCCGCTCCAGCAAGCTCATCCACGGCGGCCTGCGCTACCTCGAGATGCTCGACTTCGGGCTGGTCCGGGAGGCCCTCGCCGAGCGGGCGCTGCTGCTGCAGCGGATCGCCCCCCACCTGGTGCGGCCGGTGCCGTTCCTCTACCCGCTGACGCACCGGGTCTGGGAGCGGCCGTACGTGGGCGCCGGCCTGGTGCTCTACGACACCCTCGGACTCACCTCCGGGGCCTCCCGGGGCGTGCCCGGGCACCGGCACCTGACCCGGCGCGGGGCGCTGCGCGAGGCTCCCGCGCTGCGCCGCGACTCTCTCGTCGGTGCCCTGCAGTACTACGACGCCCAGGTGGACGACGCCCGGCACACGCTGGCGGTCGTCCGCACCGCAGCCTCCTACGGCGCGCACGTCGCGAACCGGGCCCGGGTGGTCGGCTTCCTGCGCGAGGGTGAACGGGTCGTCGGGGCGCGGGTGCGCGACCTCGAGTCCGGCCGGGAGCTCGACGTCCGTGCCCGTCAGGTGGTCAACGCGACCGGGGTGTGGACCGACGAGACCCAGGCGATGGTCGGCGAGCGCGGCCAGTTCGAGGTCCGCGCCTCCAAGGGCATCCACTTCGTCGTCCCGCGGGACCGGATCCGCTCCCGCACCGGGATCATCCTGCGGACGGCGACGAGCGTGCTGTTCGTCATCCCCTGGGGCCGGCACTGGGTGATCGGGACCACCGACACCGACTGGCACCTCGACAAGGCGCACCCGGCGGCGTCCAGCCGGGACATCGACTACCTGCTCGGGCACGTCAACCGGGTCCTCGTCACGCCGCTCACCCGCGAGGACGTCGAAGGGGTCTACGCGGGCCTGCGCCCGCTGCTGGCCGGGGAGAGCGAGGAGACCAGCGCCCTGTCCCGCGAGCACGTCGTCGCGCACCCGGTGCCCGGGCTCGTCGTCGTGGCCGGGGGCAAGTACACGACCTACCGGGTGATGGCCCGCGACGCCGTCGACGAGGTCGCCCGCAGCCTCGACTTCCGGGTCGCCGCCAGCTGCACCGACCGCATCCCCCTCGTCGGCGCCCAGGGGTACGCCGCCGCGTGGAACGCCCGGCGGCGCACCGCCGAGGCGGCCGGCCTGCACGTCGCCCGTATCGAGCACCTGCTGCAGCGGCACGGCGCCCTGACCCCCGAGGTGCTCGCCCTCGTCGCCGACGACCCCGCGCTCGGCGAGCCCCTCACCGGGGCCGAGGACTACCTGGCCGCCGAGGTGGTCTACGCCGTCAGCCACGAGGGCGCCCGGCACCTCGACGACGTGCTCACCCGCCGGCTACGGGTCTCGATCGAGACCTGGGACCGCGGGACGGCGGCGGCCCCGGTCGCGGCCGCGCTCATGGGCCGGGTCCTCGGCTGGAGCGACGAGCAGCGGGACAAGGAGGTCTCCCACTACCTGGCCCGGGTGGAGGCCGAGCGGCTCAGCCAGCAGCAGCCGGACGACGAGACCGCCGACTCCGCCCGGCTCGGCGCCCCGGAGATCGTGCCGCTCGTGTGACGGGTACCTCACGGGGCGCTGCCGTTAGCATGCCTGCATGTTGAGCGACACGGCGTCGGCCCCGGCCGCGCCCACCGTGCCGACGACCCATCCGCTGCATGCCGCCCTGGACCCGGCCCGGGTAGCCGCACTCCTTGACCGGGTCGTCGCTTCGCCGCGTGCTGAACGGCGCACGACGACTGCACCGTTCACCGGCCTGCCGCTAGTCAGCGTGCCGACATCCACCCCGCAGGACGTCGCGAACGCCGTCGAGGCGGCCCGCCGGGCGCAGCGCGACTGGGCCGCCCGCCCGGTCGGTGAGCGGGCCGCCGTGCTGCTGCGGCTGCACGACCTCGTGCTCGAGCACCAGGGCGAGGCCCTCGACCTGGTGCAGCTGGAGGCGGGCAAGGCCCGGGCGCACGCCTTCGAGGAGGTCGCCGACATCGCGATCGTCGCCCGCCACTACGCCCGGACCGGTCCCTCACTGCTGGCCGACACCCGCCGGCCTGGGCTGGTGCCGCTGCTGTCGACAAGCACCGAGGTCCGTCACCCCAAGGGTGTGGTCGGGGTGATCGCGCCCTGGAACTACCCGCTGACGCTGGCGGTGTCCGACGCGCTACCGGCGCTGCTCGCCGGCAACGCGGTCGTCGTGAAGCCGGACAGCCAGACGCCGCTGTCGGCGCTGTGGGCAGCCGAGCTGCTGCACCGGGCCGGTGTGCCGGAGGGCGTGTTCGCCGTCGTCGTCGGTGACAGCGCGACCGTCGGTGGCGCCCTTGTGGACTCCTGCGACTACGTGTGCTTCACCGGCTCGACGGCAACCGGCCGGCGTGTCGCCGAGCAGGCCGCCCGCCGACTCGTCGGCGCGTCGCTGGAGCTCGGCGGCAAGAACAGCCTCTACGTCACCGAGGACGTCGACGTCGAGGTCGCCGCGGAGGGCGCGGTCCGGGCGAGCTTCGCCAGCGCCGGGCAGCTGTGCGTGTCGACCGAGCGGCTGCTCGTGCACGAGGCGGTCGCGGACCGGTTCCTCGAGGCCTTCCTGCGCCGCGTGCGGGCCCTGCGCCTCGGACCCGGTCTGGACTTCGACGCCGACATGGGATCCCTGGTGTCCCGTCGCCAGCTCGACGCGGTGGCCGCCCACGTCGACGGCGCCGTCGCCGCCGGGGCGCGGGTGCTCGCGGGCGCTCGGGCCCGTCCTGACGTCGGTCCCCTGTTCTACGAGCCGACCGTGCTCGCCGACGTCCCGGCCGACAACCCGTGCTGGGTCGAGGAGACGTTCGGCCCGGTGGTGTCCGTGCGCGTCGTCGGCGGGGACGACGAGGCCGTCCGGGTCGCGAACGACACGGCGTACGGCCTCAACGCGAGCGTCTGGGTCCGCGACCTGCGCCGCGGGCGGGCGATCGCCCGACGGCTGCAGGCCGGCACCGTCAACGTCAACGAGGGGTACCTCACCGCGTGGACGGCCACCGGGGCACCCATGGGCGGGATGAAGGACTCCGGACTGGGCCGCCGGCACGGCGCCGAGGGGCTGCTCAAGTACACCGAGTCCCAGACGATCGGCGTCCAGCGGATGGTCCACCGCGGCCTGGGGATGGGGCGGGTGTACGACCTGGACGGCGCCACCTACACCCGCGCGATGACGTGGGGGCTGCGTGCGCTCAAGATGCTGGGTGCCCGGTGAGCGAGGGACCACCCGCACCTGCGGCAGCCGCAGGCTGCTGCAGGCGCAGAGAGAGGATCTCCTGATGCGAGCGGTGTGGAACGGGCACGTCGTCGCCGAGAGCGACGACACCGTCGTCGTCGAGGGCAACCACTACTTCCCCCGGTCCTCGGTGCGGGAGGACCTGCTGCGGCCCTCGGCGACGACGACGCGCTGCCCGTGGAAGGGCGAGGCCTCGTACTACTCGCTGGAGGCCGACGGGCGGCGCAGCGAGGACGCCGTCTGGTACTACCCGGAGCCGAGCCCGCGGGCCGAGATGGTCCGCGACCGGGTGGCGTTCTGGAAGGACGTCCGGGTCGAGGACTAGCCGGTCGGCGTCCGGAATGTCGACCCGAACCGTCTGGACTGAACCGCTGGGACTGCCTGCCGATCAGGGGACGAGGATCCCTCGGCCCCGCAGCCGACCGGCGTCCAGGTCTGCCATCGCGTCGAGGGCAGCGTCGAGCGGGTACCTCGTCGTCTGCATGACGACCTTTCCCGCCGCCGCCAGCGCCATCAGCTCGACGAGGTCGTTGTAGCTGCCGACGAGGTTGCCGATGACGTTGCGCTCGGTGGAGATGACGTCGATCGTCGGGATCTCGACCGTGCCTCCGTAGCCGATGACGTAGTGGCTCCCCGCCCGGCGGGTCATCGCCCAGGCGTCCCGCTCCGCGCCACGCTCGCCGACGAAGTCCAGCACCACCTCGGCTCCGTGGCCGTCGGTGAGCTCGAGCACCCGCTCCACGTGCGAGCCGTCGACGAGCACCGTCTCGTCGGCGCCCCAGCCGGTCGTCAGGGCCAGCGCGTCGGGGTTGGCGTCGAGCACCACGACCCGCGTCGCGCTCAGCGCCGTGAGGCACTGGATGCCGATGTGGCCCAGGCCGCCGGCGCCGATGACGACGCACGTGCTGCCGGGGTGCAGCAGGGGCAGGGCCTTCTTCACCGCGTGGTAGGCGGTGAGTCCCGCGTCGGCGAGCGCCGCGACGTCCGCGGGTTGCACGCCGGCCGGCAGCGGGACCACCGAGCGTGCCGACGTCCTGAGGTACTCGGCCATTCCGCCGTCGGTGTCGATACCGGGGAAGGACTGCGCCTCGCAGTGCACGTCGTCCCCCGCGCGGCACGCCCGGCAGAAGCCGCACGTCACCAGCGGGTGCAGGATGACGGCGTCCCCCACCTGGACGTGCTCGACGGCCGGACCGACGGCGTGCACCCACCCGGCGTTCTCGTGCCCCAGCGTGTAGGGCAGGGAGACGTTGCTCCGGCTGGCCCACTGGCCCTCGATGATGTGCAGGTCGGTGCGGCACAGGCCGGCGCCACCGACCCGCACGACCACGTCGAACGGTCGCTCGACGGTCGGCTCGGGAACCTCCTCGACCACCGGGCGCTCGTCGTACCGGTGCAGGCGAACCGCCTTCATGGGCGTCCCCTTCCCCTCGTGTCGGTCTCGATCCGACGGTAAAGGCAAGCACCGACGACCGCCCACCCACAGGGTCGTTGGTCCCTGGCCCGTCGCCGCGCCGGGGCGGACGATCGGTGGTCGGGACATCCACGAAGGAGGGGCCATGACCCGTACACCGGAAGAGGTCTTCGCGCACCACGGCCAGGCGCTCGGCGCGGAGGACCTCGAGGAGATCGTCGCCGACTACCGCGACGACGCGGTCCTCGTGGTGAACAAGCAGGTGTTCCGGGGCAAGGACGGCGCCCGACAGGTCTTCACCCAGCTGCTGAGCGACGTCCCCCAGGCGCAGTGGCAGCTCGACACCGTGTTCGCCGACGACGTCCTCTACCTGGAGTGGAAGGCCACCGGTGGTGGCCGCACGGTCGACAACGGCGTGGACACGTTCGTCTTCGCGGACGGCCTGATCCGCGTGCAGACGGTGCTGTACACCGCGCAGCCGGCCTAGCAACCGACCTCTGGAGGCCTTCCGGGGTCTCGTGTGGGCTCGAGACCCCGGAAAGCCTCCACTCGTCGCGGCGGGTGGCGGTGACTGGGCCTCCACAGGACCGGTCGTTCCTCGTGTCTGTCCACAGGCCGACGGGGCCCCTTGGCAGGGTGCGGTCGCCTGCGGCTCAGTCGCAGCATGCCGATCACGCCGCACGCACCGGACGAGCTCGTTCACGTCCCGTTTCGAGGCCGTGACGCTGTCGCGGCCGGCCAGCTGACCGAGGAGCAGTTGAGGTCGAGCATCTGGCGACGGCTGATGCGGGGCGTGTACGTGCACGAGTCCGTCGAGGTCACCAGCGAGGTGCGGCTGGCCGCCGCCCGGCTCGTGATGCCGCAGGACGCCGTCGCGTGCGGGCTCCTGGCCGCATGGCTGCACGGTGCCTGGCGGCCGGCGCCCGGACGCGTCGTCCCGCTCGACGTCACCCGGCCGGTGCTGACGGCCGGCACCGGGTTCGCGGGTCTGAACCGCCGGCGGCTGACGCTGCGCGGCACGCCCGACTGGGGCGGCGGGCTCGCCGGTCACAGCGAGATCGACCGGGACGTCGTCGAGAAGGACGGCGTGCTCCTCACCTCGCCGCTGCGCACCTGCTTCGACCTCATGCGCGAGCGTCGCCTCGTCGAGGCCGTGGTCGTCGCCGACGCCTTCCTGTGGGAGCTCGGCCTGCCTCGCGTCCTGCTCGCCGTCTACGCCGCGGACCGTCGCCGGTGGCCCGGCGTCCGGCTGGTCCGGGTCGCCGTCGACCTGTGCCGGGAGAACGTGCGCTCGCCCGGCGAGACCCGGCTGCGGATGATCTACGTGCTGGCCGGTCTGCCCGAGCCGTGGGTCAACGTGCCGGTCCTGGACGCCGACGGTGCCGTGATCGGCGTCCCCGACCTGCGCGTCCCCGGTCACCCGGTCGGCTCGGAGTACGACGGTGGGTACCACGACGAGGCCGACCAGCCGTCCCTGGACCGTCGTCGGCAGAACCGCCTGACCACGATGGGCTCGATCCAGCTGCTGCGGTACGACCGGACCTCCGTCCGAGACGAGCGCCACGCCGTCCTCGACGATCTGTGGCGCCTCACCGGTCTGCGTGCCCCGGTGCCGCTCGACGACGCCGACTTCTGGCGCCCCCGTGCCGCGCGTGCCTGGTGACGCGCGTGCCTGGTGACGCGCGTGCCTGGTGACGCGCGTGCCTGGTGACGCGCGATCTCTGGAGGCTTGCCGTGGTCTCGGCCGGCCCGGAGACCACGGAAAGGCTCCAGAGATCGGGGGATGGGCGGCGGGGTAGCGTGGGGAGGTGCTCCGGACCGCCACGCGACCGCACTTCATCGCGCTGCTCGGCGTGGCCCTGGCGGCGGCCACGCTGTTCGCCTACCTCGGCGACTGGCAGCTCGGCCGGGCCCGGGACGAGGCCGCGCGGGAGGTCCGCGAGCAGACGGTCGAGCGCGGCGTCGTGCCGCTGGAGGAGGTGCTCGCTCCCGCCGAGCCGCTCGAGGGCAGCGACGTCCGCCAGCTTGTCCGGGTGACCGGCGTGCTCGACCCGGACGCCGCGGTGCGGGTCCCCGAGCGGGAGCTCGACGGCCGTCCCGGGTCCTGGCTCGTCGCCCCGCTCGCCGTCGACCGGCCGGACGAGACGGACGGCGGCACCCTGGCCGTCGTCCTGGGCTGGCTCCCGGACGGCGCGAGGCCCCCCGACGTCCCCGCCGGACGGGTCACCCTCGAGGGCCGCCTGGAGCAGAGCGAGCCGCCGGTCGGCGGCGCCGGCCCCGGCACCCGCGAGCTGCCCACCGTCGCCTCCGCCGACCTGGTCAACGTCTGGGACCCGCCGCTGTACACCGCCTACCTGGCGCTCACCGACACCGTGCCACCGCTGGAGCCGGTGCCGACCGTCGAGCCCGCGGACGGGCTGGCCCTGCAGAACCTGTCCTACGCGCTGCAGTGGTGGCTGTTCGCCGGGTTCGCCGTGTTCTTCTGGTGGCGGCTGGTCCGGGACGCCCACGAGCGGGAGCTCGAGGCCCGCGCCGAGGCGGCCGCACCCGAGCAGGCACAATCGACGTCGTGAGCACCACCGACCGCGCCACCTCCTCGCGCGCCCCCAGCCGGCTCGCCGCCTCGCTGACCCGCTACCGGGTGATGGCCTGGGTCACCGGTGGCTTCCTCCTGCTGCTGACCGTGGAGATCATCGTCAAGTACCTGCTGCTCGACGGCGAGCCGTTCCTCGGCACGTGGATCGCGATCACCCACGGCTGGATCTACGTCATCTACCTCGTCACCGTCGTCGACATGTGGTCCAAGCTGCGCTGGGGCCCGGGCCGGCTGGTCCAGCTGGTCCTGGCCGGCGTCGTCCCGGCGCTGTCCTTCGTCGTCGAGCGGAAGGTGACCGGCGAGGCGCGGGACCGGATCGCCGCGCTCGAGGGTCGTGCGGGCGGCGGCACTACGCTGGCGCGGTGACCGTCCCGGGCTCCAGCGCTGACGACGCCCCCACCCGGCCGTCCCGGCCCGACGACCCGGCGTCCGAGCTGGTCGCCGACGGCGCGCCGTCCACCGGCATCGGCGCCGACCGCTCCGCCGCGGCGCCCGGTACCGGCCACCGGCCGGTGCTCGTCGTCGACTACGGCGCCCAGTACGCCCAGCTCATCGCCCGCCGGGTCCGCGAGGCCAACGTCTACTCCGAGATCGTCCCGCACTCGATGCCGGTCGAGCGGATGCTGGACAAGCAGCCGCTCGCGGTGATCCTCTCCGGCGGCCCGTCGTCGGTGTACGCCGAGGGCGCCCCGCGGGTGGACGAGGCGCTGTTCGAGGCGGGCGTGCCGGTCCTGGGCATCTGCTACGGCTTCCAGGCGATGGCCGCGGCGCTCGGCGGCGAGGTCGCCCGCACCGGCCTGCGCGAGTACGGCGGCACCCAGGTGCGGGCACAGCCCTCGGACAGCGTGCTCCTGGCCGGGCAGCCGGAGACGCAGAGCGTGTGGATGAGCCACGGGGACGCCGTCCGGCGGGCGCCCGAGGGGTTCACCGTCGTCGCGGAGTCCTCCGGGGCGCCGGTGGCGGCGTTCGAGGACGTCGAGCGGCGGCTGTTCGGCGTCCAGTGGCACCCGGAGGTCCGGCACTCCACCTTCGGCCAGCAGGTGATCGAGAACTTCCTGCGGAACGGCGCGGGGATCGAGCCGGACTGGACCACCGGCAACGTCATCACCGAGCAGGTCGAGCGCGTCCGCGCGCAGGTGGGCGGCGCCGCGGTCATCTGCGGGCTGTCCGGCGGGGTCGACTCGGCGGTGGCGGCCGCCCTCGTGCACCAGGCGGTCGGGGACCAGCTCACCGCGGTCTTCGTCGACCACGGCCTGCTGCGCGCCGGTGAGGCCGAGCAGGTCGAGCGCGACTACGTCGAGGCGACCGGCATCCGGCTCAAGGTCGTCGACGCGGCCGACACCTTCCTCGACGCGCTCGCCGGGGTCACCGACCCGGAGGAGAAGCGCAAGGTCATCGGCCGGGAGTTCATCCGGGCGTTCGAGGGCGCGGCGCGGGAGATCGTCGCCGAGGCCGGCGAGCAGGGCGAGGAGGTCCGGTTCCTCGTCCAGGGCACCCTCTACCCGGACGTCGTGGAGTCCGGTGGCGGTGAGGGTGCGGCGACCATCAAGAGCCACCACAACGTCGGGGGACTGCCCGACGACCTGGCCTTCGAGCTCGTCGAGCCGCTGCGGACCCTGTTCAAGGACGAGGTGCGCGCGGTCGGTGCGGAGCTCGGCCTGCCCGAGGCGATGGTCTGGCGTCAGCCGTTCCCGGGTCCGGGCCTCGGCATCCGGATCGTCGGGGAGGTCACCCGGGACCGGCTCGAGACGCTGCGCGCCGCCGATGCGATCGTCCGCGAGGAGCTCACCGCCGCCGGCCTGGACCGGGCCATCTGGCAGTGCCCGGTCGTCCTGCTCGCCGACGTCCGCTCGGTCGGCGTCCAGGGTGACGGGCGCACCTACGGGCACCCGGTCGTGCTGCGGCCGGTCACCTCGGACGACGCGATGACGGCCGACTGGGCGCGCCTGCCGCACGACCTGCTCTCCCGCGTCTCCACCCGCATCACGAACGAGGTCGACGGGGTCAACCGGGTCGTCCTCGACGTGACGAGCAAGCCGCCGGGCACCATCGAGTGGGAGTGACGCCGCCCACGCCGTGCCCGCCAGGGGTCGTGCTGGGGGCTCGGGAGGTCTAGCGTGGCTGGTGCCTGACGGGGCCGTGCGCGCACCGCTCAGGCACAGGAGCGACGATGTCCGACAAGTCCCACACCCAGAACCGGACGGCGAAGAAGCCGGGTCGCTCGATCAAGGAGAAGCGGGCCGCCAAGCGCGCCAAGCACGACGGTGCTCAGCAGCACGACGCGGTGACGGACCTGCGCAAGCACTGACCGGACCCGAGCACTGTCACGGCCCTCACTGCGGCGCCGGGACGGTGACCGGTTCCTCCCGCGTCCCGGCCCGGACCACCTCGACGAGGTGCTCCCCGGGCCCGACGTAGGCGCCGTCCCAGACGACGCAGCGTTCCACCGTGCCCTCGACGACGGCGCCCCGGCCGACGACGCTGGCTCCCCCCGACACGGTGAGGTTGGCGCGCAGGTAGTCCGTCGGCGTGCCGCAGTCGATCGCCGTCCCGGGGAACGCCACGAGCTCCAGCCGGCCGGCCTCGTGCTCGCGGCGCCACAGCACCTCGTACAGCCCGGACGGCTCCGCGGCCAGGCCGGCGACGAGCCGGCCCGGCAGCAGGGCGGCGCCGACGTAGCGGTGGCCGTCGAAGTCGCCGGGTCCCTCGGCCGGGACGACGAGCAGCCGGCAGCGCTCGCCGTCCCACCCCTCCAGCAGCTCGTCCAGCGGTCCGAGGAGCAGCGCGTCCGCGTTGGTGACGAGGACGTCGCGGCCGGCGACCCAGTCCCGCAACCGGCCCAGGGCCCCGGCCGTGCCGAGCGCCTCCGGCTGCTCGACGCTGACGTGCGCCCGGTCCCCGACGTGCCGGACGACCTGGTCGGCCAGGGCGTGCGCATTGACGGCGAGGTGCGCCGGGCCGGTGCCGGTGCAGGGGACCAGCCTGGCCAGGGCGTGGTCGAGCAGCGGGACGCCGCCCACCGGGCACAGCGCCTTGGGACGCAGCGTCGTCAGCGGCCGCAGCCGGGTGCCGTGGCCGGCGGCCAGGACGACGCCCGCCGGCCGGGTCACTGCGGGGCAGCCGGGGGAGGGGCGGCCGGCGCCACGACCCGGCCGTCGTAGGCGCCGGGCGCGGCGACCCGTTCCAGCAGGGCAAGGATCTCCCGGGTCGGGCCGTCGGCGTCCTCGAGCACCTCCCCGGGCCGTAGCCAGCGGGCGTCCCTGGCCTCCCCGCCGGGCTCGACGTGGGGGCGCTCGTCGACCCGGACTCGGTAGATGACGTCGACGCGGCGCACGGCAGCGTTGACCTGGGTGGTGAGCGGCAGCCCGACCTCGATCCGCAGCCCGGTCTCCTCGCGCACCTCCCGGACGACGCCGTCCGCCGGGGACTCGCCCCGGTCGAGCAGGCCCCCCGGCAGGCTCCAGCCCTCCCGGTGCGGCTGACGCAGGAACAGCAGGGTGTCAACGTGCTGCAGCGCACAGACCGCCCCCACGGTGAAGCCGGGGGTTACCGCACCGACCACTCGCCGGCGCACCGGGGCGGGCAGCCACCGGAACGCCAGCAGCGCGGCGGTGTGCCCCCGGCGTCGCAGGGTGCTGAGCGTGCCCGACATGGCGGTCACCCTAGGTGCCTGCCCGGGACCCCGCCGTCCGGGACTCCGCGTCGCCGCTGGCTCTGCGACGGCACCTTCCGTTCCGGAAGCCGGCGTCCGGGGCGACCACGCCGCAGGTGTTCCTCACCCCTGCGCTCGACCTCATGGTCGAGGAGGGCCGCGCCCAGGCGCGCTGAGCACCCCGCGGCAGCGGCCCACCTACGGGGTCACGCTGGCAGCCTGGCTAGGCTGACGGCGTGACCCTCCTCTACGACCTGCTCCTCGTCCTGCACTTCATCGGGCTGGCCGCGATCATCGGCGGCTACCTCACGGTCCTGCGTTCGCCACGGATCGTCGTCGGGATGGTGCACGGGTCCCTGCTTCAGGTGGTCACCGGCCTGCTGCTCGTCGGGGTCGCCGAGGCCGCCCTGGACGCGGACGTCGACCAGGCCAAGATCGGGGTCAAGCTCGTCGTCGCTCTCGTCGTCGCGGCGCTCGCGTTCGCCTACCGCAAGAAGGACGCCTCGCCCGCGGTCGTCCACTCTGTCGGGGGGCTGGCGATCCTCAACGTGCTCATCGCCGTTCTCTGGGGCTAGCCGGTAGCCACCACCTTGAAGTGACCCCGCCGCACAGGACGAACGTTGCCTGTGGACCACGCTCGGCCTCTCCTCAGATGCTCGGCCTCTCCTCAGACGCTGACTTCGGCGACACGGTCGACTTCGACCACATCAAGCGGCACTGCTACGGCATGCACGAGAAGGACCAACCCGACGGGGATCGTGCCACGGGCGCTGAGCTGTCGGAGTGGACGGAGGCGTCCCGGTGGGGCTGATCGCCTGCCGAGGGCGACGAGCGCTAGTACGACAGATGAGGGTGGACCTGTCCCGGATGTCAAAGTTCGGTTGCCTACGGGTCATCTGTTACCTACCAGCACGTCCCCCAGCCGGGTTAAGGTCCCACTACCCAACGGACTCATTCAGTCAAGGAGTCACATGTCCATCGCAATCAGCCGGCGCATCGCCGCCTCGGTGATCGCCTCCGGTGCCATGGTGGCGACCGTCGCCGCAGGTGCGGCCACGGCGGCACCCGGCGAGGGCCGCAAGGCGGCGGACAAGGGTGGGTTCACCCTCACGGTCCTGCACGCCAACGACACGGAGTCCGCTCTGCTGCCGATAACCCGCACCTACGGGAGCGGTGAGGACGCCGTGATCGCCGAGGTCGCCGGTGCGGCCATGTTCACCGAGCTGTTGCAGCAGCAGCGCGACGCTGCCGTCACCGGACCGCCTGCCGCGCCGGGAACCAAGCGCGGTGTCATCACCATCCACGGCGGTGACCTGTACCTGCCGAGTGCCCAGCTCGACGCGAGTCGCCAAGAGGGTGCCCCCTTCTACGACGCCCTCGCGTTCAACGCGGCTGGCTGGGACGTCAGCGCCATCGGCAACCACGACTTCGACCTGGGTCCGGAGTTCTTCGCCGACTTCCTCGCGCAGGTCGACCAGAGCACCACGTTCGTCGCCGCGAATCTGGACTTCAGTGGCGAGCCGCGGCTCCAGGCCTTCGTGGACGACGGCACGATCGTCGACGCCACCGTGGTCCAGGAGCGCGGTGAGCGCATCGGCGTCATCGGCCTGACCACGCCGGAGCTGTCGTCCCTGACCAGCAGCCGAAACGTCGCGGTGGACCCGGACCTCGCGGGTATCGCCAACGCGCAGGCCGAGCTGCTCGAGAAGGCGGGCGTCAACAAGATCATCCTTGTCTCCCACCTGCAGGACATCGACAACGAGATCGCCCTGGCTGCGGAGCTCGAGAACATTGATGTCGTGGTCGGCGCCGGTGGCGGTGAGGTCATGGCCAGCGCGGGCGACGAGATTCTCCCGGGCGACACGCGCAACCCCGACTACTCCTACCCACAGATGGTCACGGCCGCCGATGGTGCGGACGTCCCGGTGGTCACCACCTCCGGCCTGTACCGGTACGTCGGCAAGCTGGTCGTGCAGTTCGACCGCGACGGCAACGTCGTGTCGGTCGACGACCTGGCGAGCCGGCCGATCCCAGTGACCTCGTTCGGGCCGGACGCGGTCAAGCCGGACGCTCGGGTGCTGCGCACGGTCGAGCAGCCGGTCGCGGAGTTCGTCGAGTCGCTGCAGGAGACGGTCGTCGCGACGACCGAGGTGCCGCTGGACGGAACGCGGGCCAGCATCCGCTCCAAGGAGACCAACCTCGGCAACCTGGTCACTGACGCCCTCCTGTCCGAGGGACAGCGGCTCGCGGCCGAGAACGGCGTGACGCCGCCGCAGGTGGCGATCCAAAACGGCGGTGGCATCCGCAACGACTCCGTCATCCCGGCGGGCGACCTCACGCTGTTTGACACCTACAGCATTGTGCCGTTCCCGAACTTCGTCTCCGTGGCGCCGGCGCTCCCGGTGGAGGCGTTCGTGGCGGCGGTCGAGCACGGTTCTGTCTCGGCCGGCTCGTTCGCCCAAGTGGCCGGCTTCTCGTACACTTACGACCCTGCCGCCCCGGTCGGCAGTAGGGTTCAGTCGCTGACCCTCGACGACGGCACGCCGGTGGTTGCCGAGGGCGAGATCGTGTACTCCGGGACGATCTCCCTGGCCTCGATCGACTTCCTGCTGCGCGGCCAGGACGGCTACACGATGTTCGCCGGCCAGCCGTTCACCGTCCTGCCCTCCACGCAGCAGGCCGCCCTGACGGGCTACCTGGTCGAGACGCTGGGCGGCGTCGTCTCTGCCCAGCAGTACCCGGCGGTCACGACCCCGACCCGGATCGTGCCGCTGTCCTGAGCACGACCCGACCCTGAGTCACGCCCCGAGCCCGAATGGGCTCGGGGCGTGACGCTCCCCTACGACCTGCTCCTCGTCCTGCGTCGTCGCGGCGCTCGCGTTCGCCTACCGCAAGAAGGACGCCTCGCCCGCGGTGGTCCACACCGTCGGCGGGCTGGCGATCCTCAACGTGCTCATCGCCGTCCTCTGGGGCTAGCCGGTCGCCACCACCTTGAAGTGCTCGGCGTAGCGCCCCGGCCCACCGGCGTCCCACGCCATCGCCTGCCGCACCTGGGCGGCCAGCTCGTCCCAGCGGTGCGCCGTCTGCGAGCGGTGGGCGCGCAGCGCGTCGAGCTTGCGGTCGAGGACGTCGGTGACGTCGACGACGTGGTCGGTGTCGGGGTGCGCCGTCAGCCACAGCTCCTGCACCACCCACGGCTCGAGGCCCTCGTCCTGGAGCAGCTCGGGGTAGGCGAACGGGTTGCGCGCCGCCGGGTACACCGCCCGCACCGCCGCCTCCCCGCACGCCAGGTGGTCGTGGTGGCCGGCCGCGAAGAGGTCCCACCGTCGCTCCGGGCTGGGGGCCAGCAGCCGCACCGGCCGCACCTGCCGGATCACCCGGGTGAGGTCCCGGACGAGGTCGTGCCCGACCTCGAGGTAGCCGTCCCGGTACCCCTCGAGGAACCGGACGTCGTGGACGCCGACCGCCGCCGCGGCGTCCCGCTGCTCGGCTGCCCGGATGCCCGGGACCTCCTCGCGCGGGGTGTCGTCGAAGCCGCCGGCGTCCCCGTACGTGCACAGCAGGTACGTCACCTGCGTGCCGGCGGCGGTCCACGTCGCGACCGTGCCGGCGGAGCCGAAGTCGATGTCGTCGGGGTGGGCGGCGACGACGAGGGCCCGCGGGACGGCGGTCAGCGGCATGCCACCCACGCTAACCGCCGTCCTCGCCGTCCGCCCGGGACCCGGCTGTCCGCCGTCCGCCGTAGGCTGGGCGGCACGATGAGCACCCTCTTCGACGACCTCCAGATGCCGCCGCCGGGCGGCGGGCCGGGGCCCGAGCCGGCCGCGGCGCCGACGGTCCCCACCGAGGACCTGCTCGCCGGCCTGAACCCCCAGCAGCGCGAGGCGGTGGTGCACGAGGGCGGCCCGCTGCTCATCGTGGCCGGCGCCGGCTCCGGCAAGACCCGGGTGCTCACCCACCGGATCGCCTACCTGCTGGCCGCGCGCGGCGTCCGGCCGGGGCAGGTGCTGGCGATCACCTTCACGAACAAGGCGGCCGCCGAGATGCGCGAGCGGGTCGCCGCCCTCGTCGGGCCGCGCGCGGAGTCGATGTGGGTGTCCACCTTCCACTCCGCCTGCGTGCGGATCCTGCGCCGCGAGGCCGGCCGGGTCGGGATGCGCTCGAGCTTCTCCATCTACGACGCCGCGGACTCCCAGCGGTTGATGGGGATGGTGTGCCGCGACCTGGACCTCGACCCCAAGCGCTACCCGCCGCGCTCGCTGAGCGCCCAGGTGTCCAACCTCAAGAACGAGCTCGTCGACGAGGAGACCTACGCCGCCCAGGCCGCCGACGGCAGCGGCACCGACCGGGTGCTCGCCGAGGCGTACACCCGCTACCAGCAGCGGCTCCGGCAGGCGAACGCGCTCGACTTCGACGACCTGATCATGACGACGGTGAACATCCTGCAGGCGTTCCCGGACGTCGCCGAGCACTACCGGCGCCGGTTCCGGCACGTCCTGGTCGACGAGTACCAGGACACCAACCACGCCCAGTACGTGCTCGTCCGCGAGCTCGTCGGCGGCTCGGTGTCCGAGGCGGCAGCCCGCCGTGAGGTCCGCGCCGTCGACGGCAGCACCGTGCGGGAGGGCAGCGAGGTGGCGGTGCCCCCCGCCGAGCTCACCGTCGTCGGCGACGCCGACCAGTCCATCTACGCCTTCCGCGGGGCGACGATCCGCAACATCGTCGAGTTCGAGAAGGACTACCCCGACGCGCGCACGATCCTCCTGGAGCAGAACTACCGGTCCACCCAGACGATCCTCGACGCCGCCAACTCCGTCATCGCGCGCAACCCCGACCGGCGCGCGAAGAACCTGTGGACGTCGGCCGGCACCGGCACCCAGATCGTCGGCTACGTCGGTGACACCGAGCACGACGAGGCGGCGTTCGTCGCCGAGGAGATCGACCGGCTGCACGACGTCGAGGGGGTCCGGTACGGCGACGTCGCGGTGTTCTACCGCACGAACGCCCAGTCGCGGGCGCTGGAGGACGTCCTCGTCCGCGTCGGGCTGCCGTACAAGGTGGTCGGCGGCACCCGGTTCTACGAGCGCCGCGAGGTCAAGGACGCCCTGGCCTACCTGCGCGTGCTGGCCAACCCGGTCGACACGGTCAACCTGCGGCGGATCCTCAACGTGCCCAAGCGGGGGATCGGGGAGCGGGCCGAGGCGTGCGTCGCCGCGCTCGCCGAGCGGGAGCGCATCCCGTTCGCCGAGGCGCTGCTGCGTGCCGACGAAGCGCCCGGCATCGCCGCCCGGTCGCTGACCTGCATCCGGTCGTTCACCGCACTGGTCGAGGAGCTGCGCACGGTCGTGGACTCCGGGGCCGGGCCGTCGACCGTGCTGCAGGCGGTGCTCGAGCAGACCGGGTACCTCGACGAGCTGCGCGCCAGCCACGACCCGCAGGACCAGTCCCGGGTGGAGAACCTCGCCGAGCTCGTCGCGGTCGCCGGCGAGTTCGAGCAGTCCGAGCCCGAGGGCGGTCTCGACGAGTTCCTCGAGCGGGTCTCCCTGGTCGCTGACGCCGACGAGATCCCCTCGGGGCAGGACGACACGGGCGTCGTCACCCTGATGACCCTGCACACCGCCAAGGGGCTGGAGTTCCCGGTCGTGTTCCTCACCGGGATGGAGGACGGCACGTTCCCGCACGTCCGCTCACTCGGGGACGCCGCCCAGCTGGCCGAGGAGCGCCGGCTCGCCTACGTCGGCCTCACTCGAGCCCAGCACCGGTTGTACGTCACCCGAGCGGGGGTGCGCAGCGCGTGGGGGCAGCCGCGGTACTTCCCGGCCTCCCGCTTCCTCGACGAGCTGCCCGGCGAGCTGGTCTCGTGGAAGCGGGAGGAGACCACCGCCACCCGGCCGGGGTCCCAGCCGGCGGTGGCCCGGCTCGCCGGACGTCCCGGCGTCCGCACGCCGGGGGACCGGCCGGTGCTCGCGCTGCAGCCCGGGGACAAGGTCACCCACGACACGTTCGGCCTCGGCACGGTCGTGGCGATCGAGGGGGAGGGCGACAAGACCGTCGCGCACGTCGACTTCCGCTCCGAGGGCACCAAGCGGCTGCTGCTGCGCTACGCGCCGGTCGAGAAGCTCTGAGCCCGGCGGGCGCGCCGGGCCCCTTCGCCGCGCGGCCGTGGCACCGGCGAGGGAGCCGGTCAGTGAGCCGGCACGTGCTCGCGGACCCACTCGACGATCTCGGACGTCGGGGCGCCGGGGGTGAAGATCTTCGCGACGCCCGCTCGCTCGAGCTCGGGGATGTCCGCGTCGGGGATGATCCCGCCGCCGAACACGACGATGTCCTCGGCGTCACGCTCCCGCAGCAGCTCGACGACCTTGGGGAACAGGGTCATGTGGGCACCGGACAGCACCGACAGGCCGACGGCGTCGGCGTCCTCCTGGATCGCGGCCTCGACGATCTGCTCCGGTGTCTGGTGCAGGCCGGTGTAGACGACCTCCATGCCGGCGTCGCGCAGTGCCCGCGCGACGACCTTGGCGCCGCGGTCGTGCCCGTCCAGGCCAGGCTTGGCGACGACGATGCGTACCGGGGAGGTCGTGGCCATCGTGGTGGTGCCTTCCGTCGACTCGTAGCCGCCTCGTCGCGGCGTCCGCAGACTAACCGACGGGGCAGCGGTGCGGCCGGGCTCGGCCCGGACGCCGGCCTCACGACCCCTCGGTGGTGGCCGGCAGCCGGGTCAGCTCCTCCCGGTTGCACTGCGGGTAGGCGGTGGTGCGGACCGAGCCGTCCGCGCCGACGACGACGAGTCCGCGCTCCAGGCCCGCCAGCGCGACCGGCTCGCTCGCCCACTCGGTGACAGGGTCGCTGAGCCGGCCGGTGACCCACCCGTCGCCCAGGTCGAGCACGTGGACCTGGGCGCCGTCGGCGAGGTGCACGAGCCCGTCCCAGCCGATCGTCATCGCGTCGGCGGTGACCGCAGGCACCGGCAGCGGCTGGCCGCCCCCGGTCGCCGTCGCCATCCGGGTCAGCGGGCCGTCGGTGGACAGCAGCAGCACCTTCCCGTCCCGGGACGCCAGCGCCCGGTGCACCGGCGGGACGTCGCGGGTGTCGGCCGGGTGCACCTCCCCGATCCGCCGGTACGCCCAGCCCGCCGCGTACAGCTCACCGCTCTCGGCGACGAGGTAGACCTGCCGGGTGGTCGCCGTCACCGAGACGACCCGGACGCCGTCGGGCAGCGGCTGGCGGGCCCGGACCGCCCCGGTCCGCACGTCGACGGCGGCGACGGCGTCCGTGCCGACGACGAACACGTCGCGGCGGATCGGCTCCTCGCCCAGCAGCAGCGGCTCGCCGACCCCCAGGTCGGCCGGACGGGGGCCGGCGGTCCACGGCTCCAGCGCGCCGGAGAACGGGTCCCCGCGCCACATCTGCCCGTCGCCGGCGAGCACGAGCGCCTCGCCGGAGCGCAGCGCCACCACCGAGCGGGCACCGACCGGGCCGTCGACCGGTTCCGGGGTGCCGGTGGCACGGCACACCAGCTCACCGGGCAGCGTGACGGCACCCGGCTCGGTCCGGATGATCTCGCCGACGCCCTCGTAGTCGCGGCTCGCCCACAGCGCGACCGCGATGGCCACGGCGGTCAGCACCGTGCCGATGACGAGGGTGAGCAGCACCCCCCGCCAGCCCTCGAACACCCCTGTGCGCACAGGGGAAGGGTCCCACGGCGGCCAGGTGCCGAGCCGGACGCCCGGCAGGCGCCCCTGGAGGCTGCCGATAGGCTCGGCGACCGATCGGCTTCCGCTTCGACGACGAAGGACGGCGCACGTGGACCTGTTCGAGTACCAGGCGCGCGACCTGTTCGCCAAGCACGGGGTGCCCGTGCTCGACGCAGTGGTCGCAAGGACCCCCGAGGAGGCCCGGGCGGCCGCTGAGCAGCTGGGCGGGGGCACCGTGGTGGTGAAGGCGCAGGTGAAGACCGGCGGCCGCGGCAAGGCCGGCGGCGTCAAGCTCGCCCACTCCCCGGAGGAGGCCGCCGAGAAGGCCGAGCAGATCCTCGGCATGGACATCAAGGGCCACACCGTGCACCAGGTGATGGTGGCCCAGGGCGCCCGGATCGCCGAGGAGTACTACATCTCCCTGCTGCTCGACCGGGCCGAGCGCGCCTACCTGGCGATGGCCTCGGTCGAGGGCGGCGTCGAGATCGAGCAGCTCGCTGTGGAGCGGCCCGAGGCCCTGGCCCGGGTGCACGTCGACCCGCTCACGGGTATCGACGAGGCGAAGGCCCGCGAGATCGCCGAGCGCGCCGGGTTCGCCGACGACGTCCGCGACGAGGTCGTCCGGGTCGCCCAGCTGCTGTGGACCGTCTACCGCGAGGAGGACGCCACCCTCGTCGAGGTCAACCCGTTGGTGCGCACCGAGGACGGCCGGATCATCGCCCTCGACGGCAAGGTGACCCTCGACGACAACGCCGCCTTCCGCCACCCCGAGCACGCCGAGCTCGTCGACCGGTCCGCCACCGACCCGCTGGAGCAGGCGGCCAAGGAGAAGGACCTCAACTACGTCAAGCTGGACGGCGAGGTCGGCGTCATCGGCAACGGCGCCGGGCTCGTGATGAGCACCCTCGACGTCGTCGCCTACGCCGGTGAGGAGTACGGCGGAGTGAAGCCGGCGAACTTCCTCGACATCGGCGGCGGCGCGTCCGCCGAGGTGATGGCGAACGGCCTGGAGATCATCCTGTCCGACCCGCAGGTCAAGAGCGTGTTCGTCAACGTGTTCGGCGGGATCACCGCCTGCGACGCGGTCGCCAACGGCATCGTCGGCGCGATCGAGTCCCTCAAGGCCAAGGGCGAGGAGATCTCCAAGCCCCTCGTCGTCCGGCTGGACGGGAACAACGCCGACGAGGGCCGCCGGATCCTCGACGAGGCCGAGCATGACCTCGTGGAGATGGTGGACACGATGGACGCCGCCGCGCGCCGCGCGGCCGAGCTCGCCTTCGCGGCGAAGTAAGGGGACCCGAGATGGCGATCTTCCTCGACAGCAGCAGCACCATCATCGTCCAGGGCATGACCGGCTCGGAGGGGATGAAGCACACCCAGCGGATGCTGCGCTCCGGCGCGAACGTCGTCGGCGGGGTCAACGCCCGCAAGGCCGGCCAGCGCGCGTCCTTCGCCGACGGCGTCGAGCTGCCGGTGTTCGGCACGGTCGCCGAGGCGATGGAGGCCACCGGGGCGAACGTCTCGGTGGTGTTCGTCCCGCCGGCGTTCACCAAGGACGCGGTGGTCGAGGCCGTCGACGCCGCGATGCCGCTGTGCGTCATCATCACCGAGGGCATCCCGGTCAGGGACACCGCCGAGTTCTACGCCTACGCCCGGGAGGCCGGCACGACCCGGCTCATCGGTCCCAACTGCCCCGGGCTGATCAGCCCCGGGCAGTCCAACGCCGGCATCATCCCCGCCGACATCACCCCGCCCGGCCGCATCGGCCTGGTCAGCAAGTCGGGCACGCTGACCTACCAGATGATGTACGAGCTCAAGGACTTCGGCTTCTCCACCTGCGTCGGCATCGGCGGCGACCCGGTCATCGGCACCACCCACATCGACTGTCTGGAGGCGTTCGAGGCCGACCCCGACACCGACGCCATCGTCATGATCGGCGAGATCGGCGGGGACGCCGAGGAGCGCGCCGCCGCCTACATCGCCGAGCACGTGACGAAGCCGGTCGTCGGCTACGTCGCCGGTTTCACCGCCCCGGAGGGCAAGACGATGGGGCACGCCGGCGCCATCGTCTCCGGCTCCTCCGGTACCGCCGCCGCGAAGAAGGAGGCCCTGGAGGCCGCCGGGGTCAGGGTCGGCAAGACTCCCTCGGAGACGGCCGACCTCATGCGCGAGGTGATGCGCGGCCTGCAGGGCTGAACCGGGGCCACTCGGTCGTCGCATCCGGCGAAGGGGGCGTGTCGGTCGCCGGACGGGCCCGGTCCGTCCCGGACGATGGGGCCGTCATGAGCCTGTTGTCGCGTTCCTCCGTCCCCGCCGGCGCGGTCGCGGCCGCCCCGCCACCGGCGACCGGCGGCGCCGGAGGCGGCCGTGCCCCGCTGCGCTCCCCGCTCGCCCTTGGTGCGCTGGCCGCCGTCCAGGCCGTCGTCGGGTCGCTGCTCACCGTCGTCGCCCCCGTCGTCGCCGTGTGGATCGCGGCCACCGACACCGGCGCCACCTGGGTCGAGGCGGTGCGGGTGGCCGCCGACGCGTGGCTGCTGGCCCACCACACCGGGATCGCGGTCACCGGCGGGCAGCTGGCCGTCGTCCCGCTCGGTCTCACCCTCGTCGTGGGCGGGTGGTCGTGGGCCGCCGGCCGGCGGCTCGCGATCGCCCTCGGCCTGTCCGCCGCTACGTCCGGGACGCCGCCGGCGGACCCGGTGACCGGGGGTCCCGCCCGGTCCGCCCGCCGCGCGGTCGTCACCTACGCCGCCGCCTACGGCCTGCTCGCCGCCGTCGTCAGCCTGCTCGCCGCCAGCCCCGTCGCCCGCCCGCTGTCCGGGCAGGCCCTTGCCGGCGGGGCGGTGCTGGCCGGGCTCGTCAGCGGGGCGGCGGTCCTGCACACCTGGCGGACGGCGGGCCGGTCGCGGCCGTGGTCGGTGGTCGCCGACCGGCTGCGGGTGCCGGCGGCACTGCGGCGGGTGCTGCCCGCCGCGCTGCTCGCGACGGCGGGCTGGGTCGGCGCCGGGGCGCTGCTGCTGGCCGCCGCGCTGGCCGTGCACGGCGGTGACGTCACCGCCGCCCACCGGGCGCTGGACCCCGGGGTGCTCGGCGGCGCCGGGCTGGTGGCCGCCCAGCTGCTGCTCCTGCCGACCCTGGTGGTCTGGGCCGCCGCGTGGCTCGCCGGGCCCGGGTTCGTGGTGGGGGAGGGCACGGTGGTGTCCCCGGCCGTCGTCGAGCTCGGGCCGGTGCCCGCGCTGCCGGTCCTCGGCGCGCTGCCCGACCCGCTCGGGACGGCGGGCTGGGCGGTGCTCGTGGGCCCGGTGCTGCTCGGCGTGCTCGCCGGGCACCGGCTGCTGCGGGACCGCGGCGGCGTGCCGGGCGGCTGGGCGGCGGCAGGCCGGGACGTCGCGCTCACCGGGCTGGTCACCGGTGGGCTGGCGGCCGTGCTGGCCTGGGTGGCGTCCGGACCGGCCGGGCCCGGTCGGCTCGCCGAGGTCGGCCCGCAGGGCTGGGCGGTGGGCGCCGCGGTGGGCGCCGAGGTGGCCGTCGGCTGCGCCGTCGCGCTGGGGGTGGCGGCGCTGCGCGCCCGGTGACGCCGCTCAGCGCTGGCTGACGATCTGCACGAGGTTGCCGCACGTGTCGTCGAAGACCGCCGTCGTCACCGGACCCGTCTCCAGGGGTTCCTGGGTGAAGGTCACGCCGCGCCCCTTGAGGCGCTCAGTCTCCGCGTGGACGTCGTCCACGGTGAAGGAGGCGGCCGGGATGCCGTCGGCCACCAGCGCCGCCGCGTACGCCTTGGCCGCGGGGTGCTCGTCCGGCTCGAGCAGCAGCTCGACCCCCTCGGGTGCCTCCGGGGAGACGACGGTGAGCCAGCGGTTCTCCCCGAGCGGCACGTCGTGCTTCGTCACGAAGCCGAGCACCTCGGTGTAGAAGGCCTGAGCCCTGGCCTGGTCGTTCACGTGGATGCTGGTGAGGGTGATTTTCATGGCCTCTCCTGGCTGGATCGGGGCGGCCACCGCTTCGCGATCGCCCGCAGCAGTTGGGTGTCGACGTGCAGGAACGTGTACCGGCCGTGTCGGCGTCGGACGACGAGACCGGCCTCGGCGTCCACCCGCGCTTCCACAATGGCGTAGGGCATCATCCCAATCACCTCGCCGCGTCGGTGGCCCTGAGCCCCCCGCCAGGCTCAAGCAGGCCGGCCCTCAGACGACCTTGTTCGAGTGATCTTGCGGGCCTCTCGGGCGCCCGTCCAGGCCCCTTGACAGGTTGAGGTCGACGCGCGCAGAGTATCTCAATCCAGGAGTGGCCGCATCCACCGGTCGCGGTCCAGATCAATTTGAGCTCGAACCTCTCTGCCGTCCGGGCCTGGGAGAAGGTTGGTATTCTCGATGACTGCACAACCCGGTAGCATGGACTTTGCGCAGGACACTCTTGTGATGCTGTCCGGCGGGATGGAGTCGGTTACAGCGCTGCACTACGTAAAGCATCATAGTGCAGCCCGCGTAGCCGCAATCTTTGTCAATCTTGGCCAAGACAGTGCTATCCGCCAGCTTGCGCGTGCCAAGGAACACTGCAATTTGCTCGGTGTGCACCTGGAGGTTCTTAATCTCCCCGACGTGAGAAACCTATTCCTGGATGTCGTGGAGCCTCCGTACAATCTAGTAGCGGAAGGGCCCCGGGGACTGTCCCCTGAGATTTTTGGTTGCTATGACAGTGTGGGCGCCACTGTCATGTCGGCTCTGTATGCGGCCAATCATGGCTACACGCAAACGATCTACGGTGCCACAGCCTCGGACCGGGACCGCGCCCCGGAGATAGAACGGATGCTGTCGGGGACGGAAGATATCGTCCGTGCCAGCTGGGGACGCGGTACGACGATGATTGCCCCGTTCCTGCAGATGACTGATGAGGAAGTTGCCGCGCTCGCACTCGCAGAGCGTGTGGACATCTCGCGAACTTGGAGTTGCCACTACGGCGGCATCGAGCATTGTGGGTCCTGCGAGCGCTGTTTGAAGCGCCAGCGGGTTTTTGGAGTTCTTGACGCAAAGACTATTGCCGGTTTCGGCGTGACAGTTCCGTAAGGCCCTCAGTCAGCCAGGGGGCGTTAGCGTGTGACATGGAACATCGGAGAAAGTGGCAGCGTTGCATATTTCGACGGTGTCACAAAGCTCTACCAGCGCGGACGTGGACTCCCCCCTGTTGTCGCGATAGGCGACTTGTCGCTTTGCGTGCAGCAAGGGGCACGCTTGGCGCTGGTAGGACCTAATGGCGCGGGAAAGACCACGGCCATCCAGTTATTGTTGGGCCTGGCCGCACCAACTGACGGACGGGTTGCTCTCCTGGGGGACACGCGCCGCCCTAGAAGCCCAACCACGCTACGACACGTTAGCGTGGTCTTCGGCGGACGCCCCACACTTCCGCAGGATCTGTCCGT
The DNA here is from genome assembly GCF_042658805.1 of Quadrisphaera sp. GCM10027208. NCBI lineage: Bacteria > Bacillati > Actinomycetota > Actinomycetes > Kineosporiales > Kineosporiaceae > Quadrisphaera > Quadrisphaera sp. GCM10027208. The sequence continues at coordinate 79,815 of NZ_JBHSRC010000001.1, read as the reverse complement.
CGAGCGGGCACTCAAACTCCATACCCTAGCCTACAACGTGGCCGGCGTTCATTCCGGCGTGGTGGGCGAGGCGGTCGCGCGACTTGTCCCGCCGGGTTTGATGGCGGCTCGTGTCGGGTCCTTGAGTCTCGGCGAGCGTACCCGGGTTGAACTGGCGGCAGCCATAGCGGTGGAGCCGCAGCTTCTCGTTCTCGATGAACCCACAATAGGTTTGGATATTCTCGCTCGTCGGGCATTCCGTGCAGACATCGTCGCATTACTGGGAGAGCTCGACCTCACCCTCGTGCTCACGAGTCACGACGTCAGTGATATAGAGCGACTGTGCCAGGATGTGTTGGTTCTCAGTCAGGGGCGCGCTCTTTTCCAGGGAAGCACGTCCCAGTTGCTAGCCAGGTACGCCGCACCGGCTCGCCTTGTCCTGACGGTGGAAGAACCGATCCGGGACATCAACGATATGGGCCCTGACTATCACGTCCGTTCGACGTCGCCTCATCACATAGTTGTCACGTCAACCCGTCCGAGCGTCCCCATTTGGGGTGCTGTAGGCATCATTAGCCGGGCAACTACTGTACTGGAAGCCAGACTGGTCGAGGACACGATGGAGGATGCCATAGCCGCGCTCTACCAGAGGGCAGACAGCAGAACGCGCGATGCCGCAGGAGGTTAGAATCGTGGCGGATTGCCGCAGGCAAGCGGGCCTGGCTTATTGGCGTTTTCTGGCCTTCACGTTTGTCCGACTGTCATTGCAGTCACCTGGACGATACGTTCTGCAGGGAGTCTTGTCGATACTGGTCATGGCGGCCTTCTTCTGGTTGTGGGCAGCAGTAGACCAAGCCGGCGACCTGGCGAGCGATCAGTGGAATCTACAATCCATCCTCTGGTACCTCTTTGGTGTGCGGGTTTGGTTCGCTGGGCGGATCTCAGTCGCAACGCAACTACACACCGACATCAAACTAGGGTCTGCGACTGGAGACCTACTTCAACCCCGGTCGTATATTGCTCGCTGGGTGCTGAGAGGAGCGCTTGCAGGCTGTGGCCGGGCGGCGATCACAGCGGCCATGTGCCTTCCCGTGGCGTTGTGGTTGGCGAACTCCCCTCCGCCGTTGACGATGCTTGCGCTGCCGCTTCTGTTGTTGGGGGGGTGGGGCCTGGAGACGCTAATTGCACTTGTTGTAAGCGCACCCGGGCTGGCTGGCGCCGACCTAGCTGCGATCGAGTCCATCTACGGGAAGGTTGTCATGCTCCTTTCGGGAACATTCTTCCCCCTGTCGTTGGTTGCCCCGGTTGCCGCCATCGCTGTCTGGACACCGTTCCCACTTGTCGCTTACGTGCCCGTGTCACTTGCCGTGAATCCGTCAGCGGTGGTCGTGTCGGAATGGCTCCCATCGCTCGTCGGATGGTTGCTGGCCACTGTTGCGGCGGCCCACTGGTTTGTGCGACTGAATGTTCGTCGGTTGAGCCTGGACGGGTCATGATGGGGGTCGAGTCGTGGCACAGGCTGGTTCACTCCTGGGGGGTGGTGCTACGGACTTTGGTGTGGTCCGCGTCGGCTGTCGCGCGGCAACCGAGGTTGTGGTTGACGTCGGTCTTCATGACTGGCTTGAGCAACGGCGCCTTCTTGCTTCTCTGGTTAAGTCTCTACAGCGGACGGCATGTGTTGAACGGCGTCCCGCTGAAGGACTTCCTGGTGCTCTTCTCAGTGCTGGCCGTCGGGAGTGGGGTCGTCACGACATGCACTGGTAGACTATTTGAGATTCCCGTAGCTTTCGCTTCTGGGGAAATGACAGTTTTAGCGAGTCAGCCGGGACCGCTATTGAGCCGATTCCTTGTCTCCAAGGTGGAGCCTTCGGGAATAGGTGACATCATGTTCGGTCTGGTGATCCTTGCCACGGCCGAGGCACTCGGGGCGGAGGTCCATCACGGCTTCTGGCTTGTGGGTGTCGCGGTGTGCGCCGCGACGTACGTGAGTTGGATTGTCCTTGTGTCGAGTCTTGCGGTGACTGACGCGCGGTTTCCCGCATTCGCGGCGCAGTCGCTCTTCACTTTAGGGATATTTCCTGGGTTCGCACTTCCGGATGCTTATCGTGTGTTGCTCTACACAGTCGTTCCCACAGCATTTTTCGCGGTGCTCCCGGCTCGGCTCGCGCTGTTGTCCCGACTGGAGGATCTGTTGTTACTGATCGCTGGCGTTGTCGCTCTAGCCGTTGTTGCGGCGGTCACGTGGAGGCGGACATTGCGACAGTGGTTCGCTTCCCGCGTTTGAATCACTGCCATGTCGCTTCAGCACCCGTTGAAAGTCTCCTCCGACCCTCGCGCAGACGCCCGGTAGTGCGGGGAGGAGCCGCGTCACGAAAGTGCCTTGTGGTCGACGTAGCAGGTCAGATCCCCCTCCAGCGTCTCCTGGATCTCCTGCCACGACTCGCCCGGCCCCGGGTCTCCCCCGGCCGTCAGCTCAAGGAACTGCTTTGCCGCGTCGGTTCTGCGGGTCCCTGCCGCGCCGTCCCTGAAGTGTTCGTCACCCATTCTCGTCACCCCTTCTCATCACCCCTGCGGCTCCGGCAAGCCGCTGCGCTCGAGCAGCCACTCCTCGTACTGGGCCTGGCACTCGTCCTCGGCGCTGACGGTCAGCGCCCGGGCCCGGCACTCCTGCAGCTCGAGGGCGGCCGGCCACACCGCGAGCATCGCCAGGTGCAGGACGAGCACGAGCCCACCCATCGCGAGGCCGACGACGACGGACACGACGAGCGCGGTGCGCACCCGGGCGCGCAGCGCCCGCCGCAGCGCCCCGGCCCCCACCACGAGCCCGGCGCCGGTCAGCAGGATGCCCGAGGCCTGCCACGGCACCGGCAGCTGCAGGGCCAGCACGCCGCCGAGCATGAGCAAGGAGAACCGCAGGACGCGGCGGGCGAGGTCCCGCAGCTGCTCAGGATCCGCAGGCGGGGGCTGTGGCCCCGACTGGTCCGGCCCGTCGGGCTGGTCCGGCCGGCTGGACGGCGGGCCCGCCGGACGGTCCGGCAGCGGGCGGCCCGGTTCGGGCGGCGCGTAGGGGTTGCCCACCGTGCACCTCCTCGTCCGGGTCGGGGGCGGGCACCGCTCGGGTGGCGCCCTCCCGCACACTATGGTCTCTGACCGTGACCGCCGACGCGACGCCGGCCTCCGCCGGCCGCCACCGGTTCACCCCGTCCGTCCCCGCCCGGCTCGTCGTCCTGCTCTCCGGGACGGGAACCCTCGCCCAGGCGCTGCTCGACGCCGCCGCCGACCCCGCCTACGGCGCGGACGTCGTCGCGGTCGGCTCCGACCGCCCCGACGCGCCCGGGCTGCAGCGGGCCCGGGCCGCGGGAGTCCCGACGTTCGTCGAGACGCTCGCCGCCCACCCCGACCGGGCCGCCTGGGACGCCGCGCTCACCGAGCGGGTCGCCGCCCACCGCCCCGACCTCGTCGTCCTCGCCGGGTTCATGCGCCTGGTCGGCCCGGCCTTCCTCGACCGGTTCGCCGGCCGCTGCCTCAACAGCCACCCGGCCCTGTCCCCGGCGTTCCCCGGGGCGCACGCCGTCCGGGACGCCCTCGCCTACGGCGTCCGGGTCACCGGCACCACCCTCTTCCTCGTCGACGCCGGGGTGGACACCGGCGCGATCGTCGCCCAGCACCCGGTCGCGGTGGCCCCGGACGACGACGAGGCGACCCTGCACGACCGGATCAAGACCCACGAGCGCCGGATGCTCGTCGACGTCGTCGGGCGGATGGCCCGCGACGGCTGGACCGTCTCCGGCAGGAAGGTGACCATCGGATGAGTGCCACCCCAGCGGCCGGCGGGCGCACCCCCGTGCGCCGCGCCCTGGTCAGCGTCTACGACAAGACCGGCCTGGAGGACCTCGTCACCGGCCTGCACGCCGCGGGCGTGACGATCGTGTCGACCGGGTCGACCGCCGCGCGGATCGCCGCCGCCGGAGTCCCGGTGACCCCGGTGGAGGAGGTCACCGGCTTCCCCGAGTGCCTCGACGGCCGGGTCAAGACCCTGCACCCGCGGATCCACGCCGGGATCCTCGCCGACCGGCGCAACCCCGGCCACGTCCAGGAGCTGGCCGACCTCGGCGTCGAGGCCTTCGACCTCGTCGTGGTCAACCTCTACCCGTTCCGGGAGACGGTGCACTCCGGCGCCGGCATCGAGGACGTCGTCGAGCAGATCGACATCGGCGGGCCGTCGATGGTCCGGGCCGCCGCCAAGAACCACGCCAACGTCGCCGTCGTCGTCGACCCCGGCGGGTACGACGACGTGCTCCGGCAGGTCCGCGACGGCGGGTTCGACCTGGCCGCCCGGCGCCGGCTCGCCGCCCGGGCCTTCGCACACACCGCGGCCTACGACACCGCCGTCGCCCGCTGGTGCGCCGCCGAGCTCGCCGTCGACGAGGACTGGTGGCCCCCCTACGCGGGGATGGCGCTGGAGCGTGCCGACGTCCTGCGGTACGGGGAGAACCCGCACCAGAAGGGCGCCCTGTACGTCGACGTCGACGCCCCGGCCGGCGTCGCCCAGTCCACCCAGCTGCACGGCAAGGCGATGTCGTACAACAACTACGTCGACACCGACGCCGCCGTGCGAGCCGCGTTCGACCACGAGCGGCCCGCCGTCGCGGTCATCAAGCACGCCAACCCGTGCGGTATCGCCGTCGCCGACGACGACGCCGCCGACCCGGTCGCCCAGGCCCACGCCCGCGCCCACGCCTGCGACCCGGTGTCGGCGTTCGGCGGCGTCGTCGCCGCCAACCGCCCGGTGACCGCCGGGATGGCCGCCCAGCTCGCCGACGTGTTCACCGAGGTCGTCGTCGCCCCCTCGTTCACCGACGACGCGCTGCGCCTGCTGACCGCCCGCAAGAACGTCCGGCTGCTCGAGCTGCCCGAGGGGTACCGGCGCGACGAGGTGGAGTGGCGTCAGGTGTCCGGCGGGATGCTGGTCCAGGTCCGCGACGCCGTGGACGCCGCCGGCGACGACCCGGCCACGTGGCGGCTCGCCGCCGGCGACCCCGCGGACGACGCCACCCTCGCCGACCTCGCCTTCGCCTGGCGCGCCGTCCGCGCGGTGAAGTCGAACGCGATCCTGCTGGCCGCCGGCGGTGCGAGCGTCGGGATCGGGATGGGTCAGGTCAACCGGGTGGACTCCTGCCGGCTGGCCGTCGAGCGGGCCGGCGCCGAGCGGGCCCGCGGCGCCGTCGCCGCCTCCGACGCGTTCTTCCCCTTCCCCGACGGGTTGCAGGTGCTCATCGACGCGGGGGTGCGGGCCGTCGTCCAGCCCGGCGGGTCGGTGCGCGACGAGGAGGTCGTCGCCGCGGCCCGCGAGGCCGGGGTCACGATGTACCTCACCGGCACCCGGCACTTCGCGCACTGACTGTGCCGACGCCGGCCAGGGACGAGTGAGTCAGCCGCGCAGCGCGGCCCGCACCGGGACGTCCGGGTCGCCCAGCGCCGCGGTGCCCACGGGCACCCCGGTGCCGTCCGCGCCGCCGAGCGCCCGGCGGGCCTGCGCGACGTCCCGGGGACGGTCCACGGTGAGCAGCGCCACCAGCCGGTCCTGCCCGGCGGTGTCGGCCAGCACCCACGCCGCGGCGAAGCCCTCACCGGCCGCCGGCTCACCGCGCACGAGCACCCTGGCCCCGGCGTGCGGGCGGCCCGCCAGCGCCACCTCCCGCCCGAACTGGGTGGAGAACACGTACGGCACCGGGTCGTGGACGACGTCCTCACCGGCCAGCGTCGCCGCCGCGGCGTCCCCGGCGAGCATCGCCTCCTCCCAGTGCCCGCCGGCGACCCAGCGGTCGTAGCGCGGCGACCAGCGCACCGCGCAGTCACCGGCGGCGAGCACGTGCGGCGCCAGCGGACCGACCGCGCGCAGGTTCGCGCCGACCTCGACGCCGTGAGCGCCCGAGCCCAGCCAGCCGGCGTCCGGCAGCACGCCGAGCGCGGCCACCACCGCGTCCGCCACCAGCTCCTCCCCGTCGTCCAGGACCACCCGCTCCCCGGTGGCGGACACCACCCGGCGCCCGGTGAGCAGCTGCACGCCGGCGGCGGCGTACCAGGGGCGGGTGAGGTCCCCCACGGTGCCGATCTCGCGGCCCAGCGGGGTGGGCAGCGCCTCGACCACGGTGACCTGGCAGCCGACGGCGGCCGCGGAGGAGGCGACCTCCGCGCCGATCCAGCCGGCGCCCGCGACGACCAGCCGGGCACCGGGTACGAGCGCTGCGCGCAGCCGCGCCGCGTCGTCGAGCGTCCGCAGCACGAGCACCCCGTCCCAGCCGGCGGGCACGACCGGGCGGGCGCCGGTGGTCACCAGGACGGCGTCGGCCGGCTCGTCCCACCCCTCGCCCCGGACGACGACCCCGGAGGCGTCGACGTCCAGGCCGGTGACGCGGTGGTCGAGCAGCAGCTCGTCGCACAGGACGTCGAGGTCCTCCCCGAGGTCGTCCTCCAGCCGCGTGGTGCTCCCGCCGGTGAGCACCGCCTTCGACAGCGGTGGCCGGTCGTACGGGCGGTGCGGCTCGGCGCCGACCATCACCAGGTGGCCGTCGAACCCGCGGCGGCGCAGGCCGGCGACGGCGTAGGTCCCGGCGAGCCCGGCACCCACGACGAGCACGCTGTCGGGGCGGCGTCCAGGGCTGGGCACGGCCGCAACGCTAACCTCCGGCCGTGCCCGACACGACTCCCGCCCCCGACCGGGGGCCGGGCACGGGACCCGACCGGCGACCGGGCGCCGGACCCGACCGGCTGGACCGGCTGAGTCGGCTGGTCGTCCCCCTCGTCGGGGCCGCGGTCGTCGTCCCGGTGCTCCTCCTGCCGGTGCTGGGCTTCCGCGGGTCCTCGCTGCTGCTGGCCGGCGGGCTGCTCGGCGCCGCCGCGGCACGGGCGCTGCTGCCCGCGCGGGCGGTGGCCCCGCTCGTCGTGCGGACCCGAACCCTCGACGTGCTGGTGCTCGTGGTGCTCGCCGTGCTGCTCGCGGTGCTCGCGGCGACGGCCCCCGGCGGCTGAGCGAGGCGTGCCTCAGCCGATGAGACCGAGCCCCCGGACGGCGTCGCGCTCCTCGGCGAGCTCGGCGACGCTGGCGTCGATCCGGCTCCGGGAGAAGTCGTCGATCTCCAGTCCGGGCACGATCGACCACTGCCCGCCGGACGTCGTCACCGGGAACGAGGAGATCAGACCCTCCGGCACACCGTAGGAGCCGTCGGACGGGACGGCCATCGACACCCAGTCGCCGTCCGCGGTGCCGAGCACCCAGTCGCGGGTGTGGTCGATCGCCGCGGACGCCGCGGACGCCGCCGACGACGCCCCGCGTGCCTCGATGATCGCGGCGCCGCGCTTCTGCACGGTGGGGATGAACTCCTTCTCCACCCACTGCTGGTCGCCCACGACCTCGGCGGCGTTGCGGCCGGCGACCTCGGCGTGGAACAGGTCGGGGTACTGGGTGGCCGAGTGGTTGCCCCAGATCGTCATCCGGCGGATGTCCGTCACCGCGGCGCCGGTCTTCTTCGCCAGCTGCGCCACCGCCCGGTTCTGGTCCAGCCGGGTCATCGCGGTGAACCGCTCCCGCGGCACGTCCGGGGCGTTGTGCATGGCGATGAGCGCGTTGGTGTTGGCCGGGTTGCCGACGACGAGCACCTTGAGGTCGTCGGCGGCGTGGTCGTTGAGCGCCCTGCCCTGGACGGTGAAGATGGCGCCGTTGGCCTCGAGCAGGTCGCCGCGCTCCATGCCCTTCGTGCGAGGGCGGGCGCCCACGAGCAGCGCGATGCTCACCCCGTCGAACGCGGTGGCGGCGTCGTCGCTGATGTCCAGGCCCCGCAGCAGCGGGAAGGCGCAGTCGTCGAGCTCCATCGCCACGCCCTCCACGGCCCCGAGCGCCGGGGTGATCTCCAGCAGGCTGAGGTGCACGGGGGTGTCGGGGCCGAGCAGGGCCCCGCTCGCCACCCGGAACAGCAGGCTGTAGCCGATCTGGCCGGCGGCGCCGGTGACGGCGACCTTCACCGGGGCGGACTGTGTGCTCACGACTCACTCCTTGTCACGGGAGGCCCGGCTGCGCGCGGGCCGTGGACGGATGCCCGGGACGCTAGCAAGGCGCTCACCGGTGTGCCGGGTCGGCCGGCGAGACGGGCAGCAGCTCGGACCACCAGCGCAGCACGTGCTCGAAGCGGGCCTGCCGGTGCCGCGGCCGCCCGGAGCGGCTGAGCTCGTGCCCCTCCCCGGGGAACAGCAGCAGCTCGGTGCGGACCCCGCCGAGCCGCAGGGCGGTGAACCACCGCTGCCCCTGCTCGACCGGGCAGCGCCAGTCGTTCTCGGAGTGGATCACCAGGGTCGGGGTGGTGACCCGCTCGACGTGGGTCATCGGGGACTGCTCGCGCATCGCCTCCGCCGAGCCGTGGTAGCCCAGCGGGAAGAACCAGCCGATGTCCGCCGAGCCGACGAAGCTCGTGGCGTCGAGGTAGCCGCGCTCGACGACGGCCCCGGTGAACCGGTCGGTGCGGGTGGTGAGCAGGGCGGTCATGTACCCGCCGTAGGAGCCGCCCTGGACGCCGACCCGGTCGCGGTCCAGCGGCAGTCGGGGGTCGCCGAGCGCCCCGTCGAGGAACTGCAGGACGTCGTCGGCGTCCCGGGTGCCCATCGCCCCCTGGACGACGCGCCCGTGGGCCTGGCCGTACCCGGCCGACCCCCGGGGGTTGCACATGAGGACGGCGTAGCCGGCGCCGGCGTACACCTGCGCCTCGTCGAACAGTCCCCAGCCGTACTGGGCGTAGGGCCCGCCGTGCACGGTGAGCAGCACCGGGTGCGGACCGTCGCCCCACCGGGCCGGGTCGGGCAGCACCGCCCAGCCGTGCACCGGGTAGCCGTCGTCGGCCTCGACGGTCAGCTCGACGAGGGGGCGGACCCCGGCGGCGCGCAGCGGTGCCGCGACGTCGGTGAGCCGGGTCGTGGCCCCGCCCAGGGCCACCAGGTCACCCGGGGTCGTCGGGTCGGCGACGACCGCGACCACCGTACGGCCGTCAGCGGTGGCGTCCACGCCCCGGACCTGCAGCTCGCCGTCCAGCAGCACGTGCGGGTCACCGCCGTCGGCGGGGACGGCGAGCAGCCGGACGGCGCCACGGGACCGGTCGGCGACCAGGACGCCGCGCTCGGTGACGACGGGCCGGCCGGACTCGGCCAGGTCGACGGTCTCGGCGTCGGTGAGCCGGTGGGCCGGGCCGCCGGCCAGCGGGGCGGTGAACAGTCCTGCGTTGCGGGCCACGAAGTCGGTGCCGGAGGGCCCGACCTCGGAGGCGATGAACCACACGGTGCGGCCGTCGGGGGAGGCGACGGGAGCGCTGGCGGTGAGGTCCCCGCCGACCACGAGGGTGAGGTCGCCGCCCTCGGCGGGTACGCGGTACACCCCGCGGCGCAGGTCGGTGTCCCGGCTGTCGTGGGCGTCGGCCACGACGAGCAGGGCCGCGCCGTCCGGGGTCCAGGCGACGTCGCCGTGGCTGACGTCCCCGTGGGTGACCCGTCGCGGCTCGACGACGGCGCCGGAGGACACCGTCGCGTCGGCGAGGTCAGGGACGTCGAGCACGAACACGTGCGGCCGGCGGTCCCGGGTGTAGCCGAGGCCGTCCTCCCGGTAGGCCAGCGTCGTCACCAGACGTGGCGGCTCGGCGTCCGGACCGACACCCTCCTGGGTGCCGTACCGGCCGTCCTCGGGGACCCGCGCGGTGTAGGCGATCCGCCGCGAGTCCGGCGACCAGACCGGGTCACCGGCGCCGAGGTGGTGGTCGGTGAGCCGTAGCGGCTCCCCGCCGTCGAGCTCGAGCAGGTGAAGCTGCGGGCGGCCCTTGGGCTCGGCCCGCAGGAACGCGACGTACCGGCCGTCCGGGCTCACCGCCGGAGAGGTGTCCCGGTGGCCGCGGGTCAACGGGCGCGGGCCGGCGGAGCCGTCGGTGCGGACCAGCCACAGCCCGCCGACGTACTCGTCGGTGCCGGTGTCCGGGCGGACCACGGAGGTGACGGCCCACGAGCCGTCGGGGGACAGGGACGGCGTGCCGCACTGGCGCAGCAGTGGCAGGTCGGTGGGGCGCATGACCGGCACGCTATCCGCGCACGGTGAGCGGACCGGGAGCCGGGCACGGCGAGGGCCCGGTGCGGGATGCACCGGGCCCTCGCCGTGCCGGACGTGTCGGCCCGCGTCAGGCGCGGGCGGCTCGCGTCAGTAGCGGGCGGTCGCCGGCGCCACCTTCATCAGGGCGTAGCCGACGAGCAGGAACAGGACACCGAGGCCCATCGCCATCGCGGCCACGCCGAAGGAGACCACGGAGGTGAACAGCGAGGCCCGCAGGAACGAGGCGTTCATCACCGTGGCGCGGGTGGGGTCGTCCTGCGCCAGCTCGGCGTAGGTCTTGCCGCCGGAGGCCTTGAGGGCGTGCTCGTTGATGATCTCGGCCTGCGCGTAGGCGCTGAAGGGGCCGTTGACCTCGTCGCCGGCGAGGAAGGAGGCGTCCTCGGCGACGGTGACCTTCTCGGCGGACAGCTGGCTCTGGACGAGGCCCCACGTGGTGGCGCCGCCGATGGCGAGGATGAGCCCGCCGATGATGACGATGATGCCGAGGGTGCGGACGAGCCTGGACTGGTCGGTGCCGGTGCGAGTGGCCGAGGTGGTGGCCATGGCTTCTCCTGTTGGTCGTGTTGGGTCGTGCCTGGTCGTCGTTCCCGGGGGTTTCCCGGTGTGCCACTACTCCATCGGCATCGGCACGCTGAGCGCAGGGGCGCAGGACCCGAACCTGCCGGGACGTTCGTCCTGACCAGCAGCATCCCGCACCCAGCGGGGTTCGCACACCCAGTGGCGGTGGTCCGCCCCTCGGCAGCCCGGTTTTACCGCCACTGGGTGTGCGAACCCCTGGCGCGGTGGGGCGCGGAGCCCGGGTGCCCCGGCGGCGGTCAGCGGAAGACGACGGTGCGGTGCCCGTCGAGCAGGACCCGGTGCTCGGCGTGCCAGCGCACCGCGCGGGAGAGCACCTGCGCCTCGACGTCCTGGCCGATGGCGACGAGCTCGGCGACGGTCATCGTGTGGTCGACCCGCTCGACGTCCTGCTCGATGATGGGCCCCTCGTCGAGGTCCGCGGTGACGTAGTGAGCGGTGGCCCCGATGAGTTTGACGCCGCGCTCGTGGGCCTGGTGGTAGGGCCGGGCGCCCTTGAAGCTCGGCAGGAACGAGTGGTGGATGTTGATGACCCGGCCCTCGAGGCGCCGGCACAGGTCGTCGCTGAGCACCTGCATGTACCGGGCCAGGACGACGAGCTCGACGTCGAGGTCCTCGACGAGCTCGAGCAGGCGGGCCTCGGCGTCCGGCTTGGTCTGCGGGGTGACCGGCACGTGGTGGAACGGGACGCCGTAGAAGTCCGCCAGGGGGCGCAGGTCCTCGTGGTTGCCGACGATGGCCGGCACCTCGATCGGCAGCAGCCCGGAGCGCTGCCGGAACAGCAGGTCGTTGAGGCAGTGCGCGGCCTTGCTCACCAGCACCAGGGTCCGGGTCGGCCGGCCCACCTCGTCGAGCTGCCAGTCCATCGAGAACCGTTGGGCGACCGGGGCGAACGCCGCCTCGAGGTCGGTCCGCGACGCGGGGGAGTCGACCTGCAGCCGCAGGTGGAACAGGCCGGTGCCGGGGTCCCCGAACTGCTTGCTCTCGGTGATGTTGCCGCCCAGGTGGGCGATCACCCCGGTGACGGCGTGGACGATCCCGGGCCCGTCCGGGCAGGTCAGGGTGAGCACGAGGGGGGTCGTCACGGGCGGCCAGCGTAGTGGTGCGGCGGGAGCGCGGCCGGGGTGCCGTAACCTGGCGCCGCCGCCGTCCCGAGGAGCCCGCCGTGACCGACGTCCCGACGTCCACGTCCGTGACCGAGCAGCCGCTCGCCGAGGTCGACCCTGAGATCGCCCGCGTCCTGGAGCAGGAGCTCGGCCGCCAGCGCGACACCCTCGAGATGATTGCCAGCGAGAACTTCGTGCCCCGCGCGGTGCTCGAGGCCGCCGGGTCGGTGCTGACGAACAAGTACGCCGAGGGCTACCCCGGACGCCGGTACTACGGCGGGTGCGAGTACGTCGACGTCGCCGAGGACCTGGCCCGCCAGCGGGTGCGGGACCTGTTCGGCGCCGAGCACGCCAACGTCCAGCCGCACTCCGGCGCCTCGGCGAACGCGGCGGTCATGCACGCCCTCATCCGCCCGGGGGACACCATCCTCGGCCTCGAGCTGGCCCACGGTGGCCACCTCACCCACGGGATGAAGATCAACTTCAGTGGCCGGCTGTACGACGTCGCCGCCTACGGGGTGGACCCCGAGACGTTCCGCGTCGACATGGACGAGGTGCGCCGGATCGCCCTGGAGCGCCGGCCCAGGCTCATCATCGCCGGCTGGTCGGCGTACCCGAGGCAGCTGGACTTCGCGGCGTTCCGCGAGGTCGCCGACGAGGTCGGCGCCTACCTCATGGTGGACATGGCGCACTTCGCCGGGCTGGTCGCCGCCGGTGAGCACCCCTCACCGGTGCCGTACGCGGACGTCGTGACGACCACCGTGCACAAGACCCTCGCCGGACCGCGCAGCGGCACCATCCTGTGCCGCGAGGAGCACGCCAAGAAGATCGACTCGGCGGTGTTCCCGGGCCAGCAGGGCGGGCCGCTCATGCACGTGGTGGCGGCGAAGGCGGTGGCCTTCAAGATCGCCGCCACCGAGGAGTTCCGCGAGCGGCAGCGGCGCACCGTCTCCGGCGCCCGGGTGCTGGCCGGGCGGCTGACCCGCCCGGACGTCGCGCAGGCCGGGGTCTCGGTGCTGACCGGCGGCACCGACGTCCACCTCGTCCTGGTCGACCTGCGCGACTCCGAGCTCGACGGCCGGCAGGCCGAGGACCGGCTGCACTCGGTCGGGATCACCGTCAACCGCAACGCCGTCCCGTTCGACCCGCGCCCGCCGATGGTCACCTCCGGGCTGCGGATCGGCACCCCGGCGCTGGCCACCCGCGGGTTCGGCGACGAGGAGTTCGCCGAGGTCGCCGACATCATCGCCGAGGCCCTGAAGCCGTCCTGTGACACGGACGAGCTGCGCGGGCGGGTGCGGGCGCTCACCGAGGCGTTCCCGCTCTACCGCGGCCTGGAGCACTGGTGACTGCGAGAGTCCTCGACGGCAAGGCCACCGCGGCCACCATCAAGGCCGAGCTCGCGCAGCGGGTGAGCGCCCTGCGGGAGCGGGGCATCGAGCCCGGTCTGGCCACCGTGCTCGTCGGCGACGACCCGGGCAGCCGCTCCTACGTGGCCGGCAAGCACCGGGACTGCGCGGAGGTCGGGATCGCCTCGATCCGGGTCGACCTGCCCGCCGACGCCTCCCAGCAGGACGTCGAGGACGCCGTCCGGCGGCTCAACGAGGACCCGGCCTGTACCGGGTACATCGTCCAGCTGCCGCTGCCCCGCGGCCTGGACAGCCAGCGGGTGCTCGAGCTGATGGACCCGGCCAAGGACGCCGACGGGCTGCACCCGACCAACCTCGGGCGGCTCGTGCTGCGGGTGGCGGGACCGCTGGACTCCCCGTTGCCGTGCACCCCGCGCGGGATCGTCGAGCTGCTCGGCCGGCACGGTGTGGCCCTGGCCGGTGCCCGGGTGTGCGTCATCGGCCGCGGCGTCACCGTCGGCCGGCCGCTCGGCCTGCTGCTGACCCGCAAGGACGTCAACGCCACGGTCACCCTGTGCCACACCGGCACCCGAGACGTCGCCGAGCACACCCGCGGCGCGGACGTCGTCGTCGCGGCCGCCGGGGTGCCCGGGATGCTCACCGCGGACATGGTGCGCCCCGGCGCCGCCGTCCTCGACGTCGGCATCACCCGGGTCGTCGACGAGCAGACCGGCAAGGCGCGGCTCGTCGGGGACGTGGACCCCGGCGTGCACGACGTCGCCGCCTGGGTGGCGCCGATGCCGGGCGGCGTCGGGCCGATGACCCGGGCGATGCTGCTCGCCAACGTCGTGGAGGCGGCCGAGCGAGTTCAGCCGGCTTAGCGGGTCAGGGTCCGCGCCGCCAGCTCGGCGTAGACGGCGGTGCCGTCCGGCAGCACGGCGTCGTCGAACGCGGCGAACGGCGAGTGGTTGTCCGGCGCCGTCCGCCAGTCCCGGCCCGTCAGGCATGCCCCGAGGAACAGCATCGCCCCCGGCACGGCCTGGATCACCCGGGAGAAGTCCTCCGAGCCGGTGATCGGGTCCGCCATCGTCTCCCACCGGTCCGGGCCGAGGGCCCGCTCGACGACGTCCTGGGCCGTGCTCACCGCGCCGGCGTCGTTGACCGTCACCGGGTACTGCCGGTGGAACGCGACGTCCACCTCGACCCCGTGCGCGGCCGCGACCCCCTGGACGTAGCGGACGGTGTCACGCTCCAGGCCGTCCAGGACGCCGGCGTCGAAGCAGCGGATCGTCGCCTGGAACATCGCGTCGTCCGGGATGATGTTCGCCTTCGTCCCCGCGTGGAACTGCCCGACAGTGAGCACCGCGGGCGCGAACGGCGACACCGTGCGCGACAGCAGCGTCTGCAGGCCGGTGACCATCGCCGCGGCGACCGGGACCGGGTCCTTCGCGTTGTGCGGCGCCGAGCCGTGCCCGCCCGCCCCGCGCACGGTGACGTGCAGCTCGTTGCTCGCCGCCATCAGCGGCCCCGGCCGGGAGGCGACGTGGCCGCGGGGCGTGAGACCGGACATGACGTGCAGCGCCCAGGCGGCGTCCGGACGGCGTCCGGCGGCGTCCAGCACGCCCTCCTCGATCATGAGGCCGGCGCCGTCGAAGCCCTCCTCGCCGGGCTGGAACATCAGGACGACGTCGCCGGCCAGCTCGTCGCGGCGGGCCGCGAGCAGCCGGGCGGCGCCGACGAGCATCGTCGTGTGCTGGTCGTGCCCGCACGCGTGCATCGCGCCGGGCACCTGCGAGCGGTAGTCGACGTCCACCTCCTCGGTCACCGGCAGCGCGTCCATGTCCCCGCGCAGCAGCACGGTGCGCCGCTCGGCGTCCGGGACGTCGGCGGTGCCCCGCAGCACCGCGGTCACCGACGTCGCCCGCTCGCCGGTGCGGACCTCCAGGTCCAGTCCACTCAGCGCGTCGAGCACGGTGCGCTGGGTGACCGGCAGGTCCAGGCCGATCTCGGGGTGACGGTGCAGGGTGTGGCGCAGCTCGGTGAGGTCGCCGGCGATCGCGCGGGCGTCGTCCAGGTAGGTCATGGCAGGTGCCTACCACGTGGGCTCCTACCATCGCGAACGTGCTCACCGTCGCCACCGTCAACGTCAACGGGGTCCGCGCCGCCCAGCGGCGGGGGATGGGCCGCTGGCTGGCGGACGCGGCCCCGGACGTCGTGTGCCTGCAGGAGGTTCGCGCCCCGGACGACGTGCTGCGCGCCCACCTCGACGACGGCTGGCACTGCGCCCACGCCGAGCCGGCCCTGGACGGGCACCGCGGCCGGGCCGGGGTCGCCGTCCTGAGTCGCCTGCCGGTCACCGCGGTTCGCGACGAGGTGGGTGCCCCCGAGCTCGACGCGTGCGGCCGCTGGGTGGAGGCGGACCTGGTCACCGCTGGCGGCGAGCCGCTCACCGTCGTCAGCGTGTACGTGCACACCGGGGAGGCCGGCACTCCGCGGCAGGACCAGAAGGAGGCGTTCCTGCAGCAGATGACCGACCGGATGGAGGCCCTGCGGGTCGGCGGCCGGCACGTGCTCGTCTGCGGTGACCTCAACGTCGCCCACCGCGAGGACGACCTGCGCAACTGGCGGGGCAACCTGCGCCGGGCGGGGTTCCTGCCGCAGGAGCGGGCCGTGCTCGACCGGTGGTTCGACGAGCTCGGGTGGGTGGACGTCGTCCGGGCGCACACCGGTCCGGGTCCGGGGCCGTACTCGTGGTGGTCCTGGCGCGGCCGGGCCTTCGACAACGACACCGGGTGGCGGATCGACTACCAGATCGCCACCCCGGAGCTCGCCAAGCGGGTCGTCGCCACTCGGGTCGACCGGGCACCGTCCTACGCCGAGCGGTGGAGCGACCACGCGCCAGTCGTTGCCACCTACGACGTGTGAGGCCACCTACGACGTGTGAGGCCACCTACGACGTGTGACCCTGCGGCGGTGCCGCGTGCGCGTCGAGCGAGCGCGGCAGGTCCCGCATCCGGATCAGCGGGGAGAACAGCACCGGCAGCGCCGCCACCGCCAGGCCACCGGCCGCGATCCACAGCGTCGGCAGGATCCCGATGCTGCTGCCGAGCACGCCACCGACGAACGCCCCGACCGGCATCGTGCCCCACACGATGAACCTGATCGAGGCGTTCATCCGCCCCAGCAGCGGCTTCGGGCACAGCCGCTGGCGGAACGACACCTGCACGACGTTGTAGAGCACCAGGCACAACGACATCCCGAACGTGCCGACGAACAGCGCCGGCATCGTCGGCAGCGCGGCGGCGGCCGGGGTCAGCGCGGCGAACGGGGCGGACGCCAGCGCCGACAGCGGCACCGTGCGGCCCTCCCCGACCCAGCGGGTCACCGGTCCGACGACGAGCGCGCCGAGCAGGCCGCCGACCGCGCTGACCGACAGCACGAGCCCGAGCGCCGCCTCGTCGAGCCCGAGGTCGCGCAGCGCGAACAGCACGACGAGCGCGCCCGTGATCGCCCCGAAGAAGTTGCCGATCGCCGTCGTCGCCGTGATCCGCACGAGCAGCGGGTTCCGGACGACGAACGAGAGCCCCTCGGCGATCTCCGTGCGCAGCGGCCGCCGGTCCTCCTTCGCCGGCGGCGTCTCGACGTGCCGGATCCGCCAGACGAACAGCGTCGAGGCGAGCATGAGGACCGCGGTGACGCCGATCGCCAGCGGCGCGCCGACGACCCGCATCAGGACGCCGCCGAGCGCGGGGCCGCCGATCTGGGCGACCTGGTGGGTCGCCTCCAACTTCGAGTTGCCCTCGCTGATCTGCTCGGACGGCACGAGGTCGGGCAGGTAGGACTGGTAGGCGACGTCGAAGAACACCGTGGCCGCCCCGACGGTGAGCGCGACCGCGTACACCTGCCACATCGTCAGCACGTCGAGCAGCCACGCGGCCGGCAGGCTGAGCAGCACGAGCCCGCGCACGACGTCCCCGGCGATGAGCACCCGCTGCTTGCGCCAGCGGTCCACCCAGGCCCCGGCCGGCAGACCGATGACGAGGAAGGCGAGCATCTCGAAGGTGGCGAGCAGGCCCATCTGGAACTCGTCGGCGCCGAGCACCTGGACGGCGAGCACGGGCATGGCCAGGCCGACGAGCTGGACGCCGACCTGGCTGACGGCGTCCCCCATCCACAGCTGACGGAAGTCGTGGTGGAAGGCGAGGCTGCGGGGCCGCGCGGTCGCCGGGACGGTCACAGCGCGCAGCCTACGATCACCCGGACGGGTGCACACCAGGACAGACACCGGCAGGCTGACAGAATGCCGCCATGCCCGAGACGAACCCCGCACGGCCGCGCCTGTTCTCCGGGATGCAGCCGACCGCCGACTCCCTGCACCTGGGCAACTACCTCGGGGCGCTCGTCAACTGGGTCCGGATGCAGGAGACGCACGACGCCACCTACTGCGTCGTCGACCTGCACGCGATCACGGTCGAGCACGACCCGGCCCTGCTGCGCGACCGCACCCGCCGGACCGCCGCCCAGTTCCTCGCCGCCGGGGTCGACCCGCAGCGCGCGACCGTCTTCGTGCAGAGCCACGTGCCCGAGCACGCCGAGCTCGCCTGGGTCCTGGGCTGCATCACCGGCTTCGGGGAGGCCGGCCGGATGACCCAGTTCAAGGACAAGTCGGCCCGCCAGGGCGCCGACCGGGTCAGCGTCGGCCTGTTCACCTACCCGGTGCTGCAGGCCGCGGACATCCTGCTCTACGACGCCGACCACGTCCCGGTCGGTGAGGACCAGCGCCAGCACCTCGAGCTGACCCGCGACCTCGCCCAGCGGTTCAACTCCCGCTTCGGCGAGACCTTCGTCGTCCCGGAGCCGTTCATCGTCCGGGAGACCGCCAAGATCTACGACCTGCAGGACCCGACGTCGAAGATGAGCAAGTCCGCGAGCTCGCCGAACGGCGTCATCGACCTGCTCGACGACCCGAAGCGCAACGCCAAGCGCATCCGTTCGGCCGTCACCGACGCCGAGACCGACGTCCGGTACGACCCCGAGCGCAAGCCGGGGGTGTCGAACCTGCTGTCCATCTACGCCGCCCTGACCGGCCGGTCCGTCGCGGACCTCGAGTCCCAGTACGCCGGCGCGGGCTACGGCGACCTCAAGAAGGACCTCGGCCAGGTCCTCACCGACGTCCTCGGCCCGGTCCGGGAGCGGGCGCTGGCCTACCTCGACAAACCCGCTGACCTCGACGACGTCCTCGCCGACGGTGCCCACCGCGCCCGGCAGCGGGCGAGCGCCACGCTGGCGAGGGTGTACGACGCCGTCGGCTTCCTGCCGGGACGCCTGCCGTGAGCGTCGTGCTGGACGGTGACGTCGCGGGCGTCGCGACCGCCACCATCGGGGTGGCGATCCCGGTGCCGCCTCCTTTCGGGGAGGACCTGCAGCGCCGCCGCGCCGAGCTCGGTGACCCGATGGCCTGCGCCATCCCCGCGCACGTCACCCTGCTGCCGCCGAGCACCGTCCCCCGGGACCGGCTGGACGACGTCCGCGGGCACCTGGCGGCCGTGGCCGCCGTCCAGCAGCCGTTCGACCTGCGGCTGCGCGGCTCCGGGACCTTCCGGCCGGTGTCCCCGGTGGTGTTCGTCCAGGTCGCCGAGGGAGTCCCGCACTGCGAGCGGCTCGAGCGCCAGGTCCGCTCCGGCGTCCTGGCCCGGGACCTGTCGTTCTACTACCACCCGCACGTCACCGTGGCCCACGACCTCGACGAGTCGGCGCTGGACGAGGCGTTCACCTCCCTGGCCGACTACGAGGCCCTGTTCACCGTGGCGGCGTTCAGCATGTACGAGCACGGCCCGGACGGCGTGTGGCGACCGGTCGAGACGTTCGGCTTCGGCGGCGACGGGGGGCAGGTGTGAGCCAGGACGACAGCGTGGTCGAGCGCGGCAAGGAGCTCGCCCGCAAGGCGGCGACGACGCACCCGGTCCGCACCTGGCAGACGTACCTGGCCGGCCGCGGGAACGTCGTCGCCGGTGGCATGGCCTACGCCGGGCTGTTCTCCATCGGCTCGGCTCTCGTCGTGGGGTTCACCGTCTTCGGGCTGGTCCTCGGCCGCCGCTCCGACCTGCGCGAGCCCCTGCTGGAGGCCATCGACGCCCAGCTGCCCGGTCTGCTGGACCTCGGTGAGGGCGGACTCGTCCGTCCGGACGCCCTGTTCGCCACCGATGCCCTGAGCCTGACGGGGGCCGTGGCCCTGGCCGTCGCGCTCTACGCCGGCCTCGGCTGGCTCGACGCCACCCGCGAGGGCATTCGCATCGTGTTCGGCCTGGACCGTGACGACCGACCGCTGGTGCGAAAGAAGCTGCTCGACGTCGTCGTCCTCGCCACCCTGGGCGTCACGATCCTGGCGTCCGCCGTGCTGAGCGTCGGGGTCAACGCCACGGCCGGGGTGCTGCTGCGCTGGGTGGGTCTGGACGGCAGCAGCGTCGGAGAGCTGACCGTGCGCGCCGCCGGTGTGCTCGTCGTCTTCATCGTCGACACTCTCGTGTTCGTCGTCATGTTCCGGCTGCTGTCCGGCGTCCCGCTGACCTGGCGCCAGGTGCGCGTCGGGGCGCTGCTCGGCGCCGTCGGCCTCGGCCTGCTCAAGCTGTTCGGCGGCCTGCTGCTCGGCAGCGCCGGCGGCAGCAACCCCGTGCTGGCCGCCAGCGCGACCCTCGTCGGGCTGCTGCTGTGGATGAACATCGTCTCCCGGATCGTGCTGCTGGCCGCGGCCTGGGTGTCCAGCGACACCAGCGTCGAGGAGGAGCGGGCACGGCGGGTGCCGGTCGGCGCTGGTGCCGGGGCCCCGGCCCGCGCCGGGGTCCCGGCTCGTGCCGGCGTCGCGGACCTACCGGTGGCCGCGGGGCCGCGCGACGTGATGGCTCCGTCGTTCGGTCAGCGCTCCGCGGACCGGGTGACGTTGGCTGCCGGGGCGGTGCTCGGTGCGGTCGTCGTCTCCGGGGTGCGGGTGGTGCGTGGAGCGATTCGGGCGGTCACCGACGGGGTGCGTGGGAACTGACACCGGTCCGGTCCGGACGGAGAGGTCGACCGCCACCGGGCGGCTGCTGGTCAGCCGGCGCGTCTGCGGTTGACCCGGCGGGTCCGGCGGATGAGCAGCACCCGGGCGCGCAGCAGGGCCACGGCGGCGAGCAGGACCGCCAGCACGGTCAGGCCGGTGGCCGCCCAGGCGGGCAGTGCCTGGTCCTCCGGCAGGTCGCTGCGCAGGGCGGTGGCCAGCTCGCTGTCGGCCGCTGGGCCGGCTGTGTCCCCGGCGTCCGCTGTGTCCGCGCCTGCTACGGGAGGCCCGGGTGCGTCGTCCGTCGTCGTGGCGTCGTCCGTGGGCGGTCCCGTCGGGAGCATGCCCACCGGCTCGACGCGCTGCCCGTGCGCGATCGCCCAGTCGAGCAGGTCGCGGGCCTGGCCGGAGGCCGAGCCCTCGGCGCGCATGAGCGTGGCGATGTACCGGTGCCCGTCGCGCTCCACGGCGCCGACGAAGCTGCTGCGAGCCGCCTGGGTGTAGCCGTTCTTGAGCCCCAGCGCGCCCTCGTAGCCGTAGAGCAGCCGGTTCTTGTTGCCGATCTCGAACGTCGGGCGGCTGGCGTCGAACGTCGTCCCCTCACCGGGGAACTGGTAACGGGTCGTACGGACCACCTCGGCGAGCTCGGGGTCGGCGAGGACGGCGCGTCCGATCAGCGCGAGGTCGCGGGCGGTGGACACCTGCCCGTCGGCGTCCAGGCCGCTGGTGTTGCGCACCACCGTGTCGGTCGCCCCCAGCGAGTGGGCGGTCTCCTGCATCAGCGCGGTCGCCCGCGGCATCCCACCGGCCAGCCCGGCCAGGGCGTGGGCGGCGTCGTTGCCGCTGGACAGCATGAGGCCGTGGACGAGGTCGTCCACGCGGTACACCGAGTCCGGGACGAGGCCGACCTTGCTGCCCTCGATGGCGGCGTCCTCGTGCCGGGCGGTCCAGGTGGCCTGCCGGTCGAGGCCAGGGACGAGGGTGAGCAGGGTCAGCAGCTTCAGCGTGCTGGCAGGGGCCAGGGGCGTGCGCGGGTTGTGCGCCGCGAGCACCTCACCGGTGTCCAGGTCGGCGACCAGCCAGCCGGTCGCGTCCACCGCGGGGGGCGCCGGGACGCCGGGTGGCAGCAGGGTGCCGGTGACCGGCAGCTCCTGGCCGCCGGCGGCGCTGTCGGGAGCCGCGACAGCCGGGACGGCTGCCGGGCCGCCGGCGATCAGCAGCCCGCACGCGGCGGCCAGCAGGAGGGACAGGGCGCGCATCGCGGCACAGGGTACGGCCGGCTGCCCGTGACGCGAGCCCCGACGCGCACACCTTTCACGTGCTCAGCCGACAACCCCCCCCGTGATCATGCAATCCCGCCACCCCACACAACCCCCCCGTGATCATGCAATCCCGCCACCCCGTACGACCCCCCGTGATCCTCTGTGAACCTCGGGAGTCCCTTCCCGCACCAGGGCGCGGTAGGCCATGTGCCGCTGACCGGTATCGGACAGGTCGAAGATCCGTGAGGAATCCTCATCGCCGGGGAAGTTACGCGCGGTCTGCGCGTAGCCAGGCGGCTATGAGCGGGGCGCCGAGCAGCATCACGAACAACCGCAGCACCTGGACCGCGAGTACGAAGACGGCATCCGCTCCGCTGTCCGTCGCGGTCGCCAGGACGGCGTACAGCCCGCCGGGGGTGGTCGCCAGGTAGCCGACGAGCGGGCTGACACCGGCGACCTCGGACAGCAGCACCCCCAGGCCGGCGCAGGCCACGATCAGGGCGAGGATCAGCACCAGCGCCAGCGGCATCGCTCGGCCGATCAGGCGCAGGCTGGAGCGGGTGAAGCTGACCCCGACCTGCAGGCCGATCACAAGGAAGGCCGCGTTCGCCAAGGCGTCGGGCACTGTCGCGCCGTCGGAGATGCCGGCGAGGACGGCGACCGCAGCGGCGAGCATCGGACCCAGCAGCGACGCCACCGGCACCCGGGCCAACCGGGCCACCACGAGGCCCACCACCGCGCACGCCGCAGTGAACAGCAGGTCGGCTGGCCACCCGGGACCTTGCGGGGCCGGCGGTGCGAGGGCGGTGCCCGCGCCCGCCGAGGCCCCGTACACCGTCGCCGCGACCACCGGCATCAGCACGACGATCAGCAGCACCCGCAGGTACTGCAGGACAGCAACCATCCGGTCGTCCGCTCCCAGGTCGCGGGCCATCGCCGTGATCCCCGACGCGCCCCCGGCGATCATCGCGAACACCCCGGTCACCGGTGAGATGCCGCGCTGCAGCTGCAGCACCAGGCCCGTGGCTACGCTGAGCGCCAACGTGGCGACCGTGACCAGCAGCACGACCGGCCAGTTCTCGCCCACCGCCCGCAGCGTCTCGACGTCCACCAGGGCACCGACCGTGACGCCAAGCACCGCCTGAGCCGCCGTCCCGGCCGAGGACGGCACTCGTATCGGCGTCGTCAGGCCCAAGGCGTACACCAGCCCCGCGACGAGCCCACCGAACAGGGCGGCGGAGGGCAGCCCGGCGATGTTGAACGCGACGGTGAGGCCCAGCGCCACGACCATGAGGCTCACACCTGCACGCAGCTGCCGCCACCGTCGTCCGTCGCTCAACCGTCCCCCTTCCGCCTTCGGCCGCGGCGCAGGAAGTCACGCACTCCAGTGGTGTCGGTCGGTGGGGTTCGTCGAGACAGCACCCCGACGATGATCTGCTTGTCGGTCGCCGCGGCTTGAGCGTTGTGGCCCTGCGCGAACTCGGGCTTGTCCTTCATCGGGCCGAGGACGGCTCGTACGCCGCCCGCCGCTGCCCCGCTACCGGGCATACCGCCGGCACGTCCAGCCGCGCGAGCGCAATCGCAGACGGAGGACGCCAGATGATCCTTCGGCAGCTACTCCACAGGATCCGGCGGTAGCACGAACGGCTGTCCCGCCCGCGAGTCGATGAAGTTCTGCGGCACACTCTGACCCTCCCAATCCGCCACGACGAGCTCCGGCAGGCGCGCCTGTACGCGACAGACTCGGTCACGGGGGGGTCGTGCGGGGTGGCGGGACTGCATGATCACGGGGGAGGGGTCTAGAGCTTGCGGGTGAGGAGGGCCTGCTTGACCTCGGCGATGGCCTTGGTGACCTGGATCCCGCGCGGGCACGCGTCGGTGCAGTTGAACGTCGTCCGGCACCGCCAGACGCCCTCGCGGTCGTTGAGCACCTCGAGCCGCAGGTCCGAGCCGGTGTCGCGGCTGTCGAAGATGAACCGGTGCGCGTTGACGATCGCCGCCGGCCCGAAGTACTGGCCGTCGGTCCAGAACACCGGGCAGGACGTCGTGCAGGCGGCGCACAGGATGCACTTCGTCGTGTCGTCGAAGACCTCCCGGTCCGCCTGGCTCTGCAGCCGCTCGCGGGTCGGCTCGTGGCCGTCGGTGATGAGGAACGGCATGACCTCGCGGTAGGACTGGAAGAACGGCTCCATGTCCACGACGAGGTCCTTCTCCACCGGCAGGCCCTTGATCGGCTCGACCGTGATCGGCTTGCTGGGGTTGAGGTCCTTGAGCAGCGTCTTGCAGGCCAGCCGGTTCTTGCCGTTGATCCGCATGGCGTCCGACCCGCAGACGCCGTGCGCGCACGAGCGCCGGAAGGTCAGCGACCCGTCCTGCTCCCACTTGACCAGGTGCAGGGCGTCCAGCAACCGGTCCGTGCCGTGCACGGTGACGGTGTAGTCCTCCCAGTGCGGTTCGTCGTCCGTCTCGGGGTTGTACCGGCGGATCCGCAAGGTGACGTCGAAGGTCGGCACCACGCCCGCGCCGCCGGCGTCGGCCGCCTGCGAGGAGCGCTCGTCCTGACCGCCGGGGGTGCCCTCCACCGACGCCTGCTCCGGTTCGATCTCGTTCTGCTGAGCCATCAGTACTTGCGCTCCATCGGCTGGTAGCGGGTGACGGTCACCGGCTTGTACTCCAGCCGGATGGAGTGGCTGCCGTCCGGCTCGGCCTGCCGGTAGGCCATCGTGTGCCGCATGTAGTTGACGTCGTCGCGGGTCGGGTAGTCCTCGCGGAAGTGCCCGCCGCGGGACTCCTTGCGCTCCAGCGCCCCGTGCACGATGACCTCGGCGAGGTCGAGCAGGAAACCCAGCTCGACCGCCTCGAGCAGGTCGGTGTTCCAGCGGCGGCCCTTGTCCTGCACCGACACCCGGCGGTACCGCTGCTGCAGCCGCTGGATGTCGTCCAGGGCCTGCTTGAGCGTGGTCTCGGTGCGGAACACCTGCGCGTTGCGGTCCATCGTCTCCTGCAGCTCGGCCCGCAGGGTGGCGACGCGCTCGCCGTCGCTGCGGCCGCGCAGCTCCTCGAGCAGGTTGACGACGTCGGTCTCCGGCTGCTCGGGCAGCTCGACGAAGGGGGCGCTCGCCGCGTACTCGGCGGCCCGGACGCCGGCCCGGCGGCCGAACACGTTGATGTCGAGCAGGGAGTTGGTCCCCAGCCGGTTGGCCCCGTGCACGCTGACGCAGGCCACCTCGCCGGCGGCGAACAGGCCCGGGACGACGGTGTCGTTGTCGGCGAGCACCTCGGTGTCGACGGTGGTCGGCATGCCGCCCATGGCGTAGTGCGCTGTCGGGAACACCGGCACCGGCTCGGTGTACGGCTCGACGCCGAGGTAGGTGCGGGCGAACTCGGTGATGTCCGGCAGCTTGGCGTCGATGTGCGCGGGCTCGAGGTGGGTGAGGTCCAGCAGGACGTAGTCCTTGTTGGGACCGCAGCCGCGGCCCTCGCGCACCTCGTTGGCCATCGCCCGGGCGACCATGTCGCGCGGGGCGAGGTCCTTGATGGTGGGGGCGTAGCGCTCCATGAACCGCTCGCCCTCGCTGTTGCGCAGGATGCCGCCCTCGCCGCGCGCCGCCTCGGACAGCAGGATGCCCAGGCCGGCCAGGCCGGTCGGGTGGAACTGGAAGAACTCCATGTCCTCCAGCGGCAGCCCACGGCGCAGCGCGATCGCCATCCCGTCACCGGTGAGGGTGTGCGCGTTCGACGTGGTCTTGTACACCTTGCCGGCCCCGCCGGTGGCGAAGACGACGGACTTGGCGCGGAAGACGTGGATCTCCCCGGTGGCGAGCTCGTAGGAGACCACGCCCGCGGTGCGCCCGTCCGCCATCAGCAGGTCGAGCACGTAGAACTCGTTGAAGAACTCCACCTCGTGCTTGACGCACTGCTGGTAGAGGGTCTGCAGGATCATGTGCCCGGTGCGGTCTGCGGCGTAGCACGAGCGGCGCACCGCGGCCTCACCGTGGTTGCGGGTGTGCCCGCCGAAGCGGCGCTGGTCGATCCGGCCCTCCGGCGTCCGGTTGAACGGCAGGCCCATCTTCTCCAGGTCGAGGACGGCGTCGATCGCCTCCCGGCACATCACCTCGGCGGCGTCCTGGTCGACGAGGTAGTCGCCGCCCTTGACGGTGTCGAAGGTGTGCCACTCCCAGTTGTCCTCCTCGACGTTGGCCAGGGCGGCGCACATCCCACCCTGGGCCGCGCCGGTGTGGGAGCGGGTCGGGTACAGCTTGGTGAGCACGGCGGTGCGGGCGCGCTGCCCGGACTCCAGGGCCGCGCGCATGCCGGCGCCACCGGCACCGACGATGACGACGTCGTAGACGTGAGTCTGCATGGTGTCCGCTCTCTCTCAGCCGGCGCAGAAGGACGGCAGCAGCTCGGGGTCCGCACCGACGGGGCACGGTTCGAAGGTGAAGATGACGAGCGTGCCGAGGACGACGACGACGACGAACGCCGTGTACAGCAGCAGCTTCAGCCACATCCGGGTGCCGTCGCGCTCGGCGTAGTCGTTGATGATGGTGCGGACGCCGTTGGTGCCGTGGAGCATCGCCAGCCACAGCATGAGCAGGTCCCAGACCTGCCAGAACGGGCTGGCCCACTTGCCGGCGACGAAACCGAAGTCCAGGGCGCTGATCCCGTCGCCGACCATGAGGTTGGCGAACAGGTGGGTGAGGACGAGGACGATGAGCAGGACGCCGGACAGCCGCATGAACAGCCAGCTGTAGAGCTCGTAGTTGCTGCGGGTGGACTTCGTCCGGCGGTAGGGCGAGCGTGGCGCGTCGAGCGCCGGCGTCGTGGCGGCCGGGGTACCAGGTGCGGTCGACATCGCGGTCACTCTCCCCCGAAGACGTTGCCGAGGTGGCGGACGAGGAACGGCACCATGACCACGACCCAGGTCCCCAGGACGCCGTACAGCAGGTGGCGCTGGTAGCGGGTGCCCTTGGACCAGAAGTCCACGAGCATGATCCGCAGGCCGTTGAGACCGTGGAACAGCACCGCGCCGACGAGACCGGCCTCGGCGAGGCCGACGACCGGGTTCTTGTACGTCGCGATCACCGAGTTGTACGCCTCGGGGCTGACCCGGACCAGGGACGTGTCGAGCACGTGCACGAGCAGGAAGACGAAGATCAGGAAGCCGGTGACGCGGTGCGCCACCCACGACCACATGCCTTCGGTCTGGCCTCGGTACAACGTGCCGGGTGCGCTGGGCACGGCCGGACTCCTTCCTGACAGCAACGGGACGCGGACGCCCACCCGGGCGCTGCCGGCGGACCGCGACGTCCGTGATGGCGTCACTGTAGTGCGGCACACACCCCCGTCCACGCTCCGGGCGCCGAGAGTGACGAAATCCTCAGTGACATCCTCAGGACGGCCGCGCCCCGGCCTGCCCGCGTGCCAGGATCGCCGGCGTGACGTCGTCCGTGCTCCCGGGGTTCTGGGCCGTCGTGCCCGCCGGGGGAGCCGGGACCCGGCTGTGGCCGCTGTCCCGCGCGGCCGCGCCGAAGTTCCTGCACGACCTCACCGGGGCCGGGCGCACCCTGCTGCAGTCGACGTGGTCCCGGCTCGAGCCGCTCACCGGTCCCGAGCGGCTGGTCCTGGTCACCGGACGTCCGCACGCCGACGCCGTCCGGGCCCAGCTGCCGGCGCTCGCCGAGGCCAACCTGCTGCTCGAGCCCTCCCCCCGGGACTCGATGGCGGCGATCGGCCTGGCCGCCGCCGTGGTGCTCCGCCGCGACCCGGACGCCGTGGTCGGCTCCTTCGCCGCCGACCACGTGATCGGGGACGTCGAGGCCTTCCGGGACGTCGTCCGGCAGGCGGTGGCCGTCGCCCGGCAGGGGTGGGTGGTCACCATCGGGATCGAGCCGACCGGTCCGGCGACCGGTTTCGGGTACGTCCGGGCCGGTGAGGCCCTGGACGTCGAGGGGGCGCCCACCGCGGTCCGGGCCGAGGAGTTCGTCGAGAAGCCGGACGCCGCCACCGCCGCGGCCTACGTGGCGGCGGGGGGCTACCGGTGGAACGCCGGGATGTTCGTGTCCCGCGCCGACGTGCTGCTCGGGCACCTGCAGCGCGAGCACCCCGAGCTGGCCGGCGGCCTGGACCGGATCGCCGCGGCCTGGGACGGGCCGCACCGCGAGGCCGTGCTCGAGGAGGTGTGGCCGGGGCTGACCCGGATCGCCATCGACCACGCGGTCGCCGAGCCGACCGCCGCCCGCGGCGGGGTGGCGCTCGTGCCGGCCACCTTCGACTGGGACGACGTCGGCGACTGGGACTCCCTGGCCGCGCTGCTGCCGGGTGCGGACGAGGGGACGGCGGTGCTCGGCGAGGGCCACGTCGTGGCGCTGGGTGGCCGCGGCGTCGTCGTCCCTGGGTCCGGTCGGACCGTCGCCGTCGTCGGGCTCGACGACGTCGTCGTCGTCGACACCCCCGACGCGGTGCTCGTCGTCCCGAGGTCCCAGGCGCAGCGCGTGAAGCAGGTCGTCGACGCGTTGCGGGAGGCGGGGCGCGCCGACCTGCTGTAGGCGGCTGTCGTCACGGCTGACCGGGGGGTGGTTCAGCGTGGCCGCAGCGCGGCGAACGGGTCGGTGACCTGCAGCGTCCGGCTGGTGAACTCGTACCTGGCCGCCGGCCTGCCGCCGGACCGGCCGGGTGCTGCGACCTGTCCCGTGGCCCGCAGGGCGCCTCGCCGGAGCAGCACCCGCTGCAGGTTCGTGGCTGACACGTCGTAGCCCAGGGCGGCGGTGTAGATCTCCCGCAGCTCCGAGATCGTGAAGGTGCGTGGGGCCAGGGCGAACCCGAGGTTGGTGTAGGAGAGCTTGGCCCGCAGCCGGGCCACGCCGGAGTCCACCAGCGACCCGTGGTCGAACGCCGTGGCTGGCAGCCCCTGGTAGGGGTGCCACGCGGTGTCGGGGGGCACCGCCGGGTCGCTGTCGCTGGGCACCAGTCCGAGGTAGGCCGTCGCCAGCCGCCGTTCGCGCGGGTCGCGCCGGGGGTCGCTGCGGGTCTCCAGCTGCTCGAGGTGCGTGATCTCCCGGACGTCGACCTTGTCCGCGAGCTGGCGGGCCAGCGACGTCCCGAGCCGCTCGTCAGTCCCGAGGGCTCCGCCCGGCAGGGCCCAGCAGCCCTGGAAGGGCTCCCGCGCCCGCTGCCAGAGCAGGACGCTCAGCCGGCCGTCGCGGACGCTCAGGACCACGGCGAGCGCTTCGTGCGGGTAGCACGGCCACCGGGACGACGTAGACGTCATGGCCGGGCAGGGTATACAGTCCCGGCAGGTTTTTGCCCGACGGGCGATAACCTCTGACGTGAGGAGCCCGAGATGACGGCGCGTGAGATGACGGTGCCCGTACCGACCGTGGCCGGGACGACGACGGCCGGGCAGGCCGGCCTAGACCCGGACTGGGCGCGCCAGGTGCGTCGCCTGCTGCGGGAGCGGGACGCCGTCCTGCTGGCGCACAACTACCAGGACCCGCGGATCCAGGACGTCGCCGACCACGTCGGGGACTCCCTGGCGCTGTCCCGGATCGCCGCCGGGAGCGACGCCTCGACGATCGTGTTCGCCGGCGTCCACTTCATGGCCGAGACCGCCAAGATCCTCGCGCCCGACCGCACGGTGCTCATCCCGGACGCCGCCGCGGGCTGCTCGCTCGCCGACACGATCACCGCCGACCAGCTGCGCGCCTGGAAGGCCGAGCACCCGGGGGCTGTGGTGGTGGCGTACGTGAACACCACCGCCGAGGTGAAGGCCGAGTCCGACGTGTGCTGCACGTCGTCCAACGCCGTGGACGTCGTGCGGTCGCTGCCGGCCGAGTCCGACGTGCTGTTCCTGCCCGACCAGTTCCTCGGGTCCCACGTGCGGCGGGTGACCGGGCGGCAGAACATGCACGTCTGGATGGGGGAGTGCCACGTGCACGCCGGCATCTCCGCGACCCACCTGCGCGAGCGGGTCGCCGCGGAGCCCGAGGCCGAGGTGCTCATCCACCCCGAGTGCGGCTGCGCGACCCCGGCGATGTGGCTGACGTCGGTCGGAGACCTGCCCGCCCAGCGGACCCACGTGCTGTCCACCGGGGGGATGCTCGAGCACGCCCGCCGGACCAGCGCTACGAAGGTCCTCGTCGCCACCGAGGTGGGCATGCTGCACCAGCTGCGAAAGGCCAACCCGGGGACCGTCTTCGAGCCCGTCAACGAGCGGGCGGTGTGCCGCTACATGAAGATGATCACCCCGGAGAAGCTGCTGCGCTGCCTGCGTGAGGGTGTCGACGAGGTGACCGTGGACCCGCAGGTCGCCGCCCGCGCCCGCCAGGCCGTGGAGCGGATGATCGCGATCGGCACGCCGGCGGCCGGCGGTGAGTGAGCCGGCACGGGAGGAGCTGCCGCCTCCCCCTGCCCTGGAGTCCGTGGACGCCGACGTCGTCGTGGTCGGGGCCGGCGTCGCCGGAGCGGCCGCCGCGCTCGCTGCGGCAGCAGGCGGCCGGCGGGTGCTCGTGGTCGTCAAGGGCCACGCCGGCGACGGTGCGACGCGATGGGCCCAGGGCGGTCTGGCGGCGGCGCTCGACCCGGCGGACTCGGTCACGGCCCACCGCGAGGACACCCTCACCGCCGGGGCGGGACTGTGCGGCCAGGAGGCGGTCGGCGCCCTGGTCGCGGCCGCGCCCGGCGCGATCACCGACCTGCTCCGGCTGGGCGCCCGGTTCGACCGTGCCGCCGGCGCGGGCGGGCGGCTCGCGCTGACCCGTGAGGGTGGCCACCGGCACCGCCGCGTCGTCCACGCCGGGGGCGACAGCTCCGGGGCGGAGGTCAGCCGGACCCTGCTGGCGGCGCTGGCCGCCTCCACGGCCGACGTCTGGGAGCACACCGTCGCCCTCGACGTCCTGCTCGACGGCCGCGGCCGCGCCGGTGGCCTGCTCGTCGGCCACCTCGACGACGCCGGCCGGCTCTGCGCCGTCCGGTCCGTGCACGCCCGCGCCGTCGTCCTGGCCACCGGCGGCCTCGGCCAGGCCTTCCACGTCACGACGAACCCCGCCGCGGCCACCGGCGGAGGGCTGGGTCTCGCGCTGCGTGCGGGCGCCCGGCTGGCGGACGTCGAGTTCGTCCAGTTCCACCCGACCGTGCTCTGGCAGGGGCCGGAGGCACGCGGCCAGCAGGTGCTGGTGACCGAGGCGCTGCGGGGCGAGGGTGCCGTGCTGCTGGACGACGCGGGACGCCGGTTCCTGCCCGCGGTGCACCCGCAGGCCGAGCTGGCACCACGCGACGTGGTGGCGGCGGCCATCCACGCCACGATCGCCGCCGGCAGAGCCGCTGGCGGGGCTGCCGAGCACGTCTGGCTGGACGCCACCGGTCTGGGCCGGGCGGTGCTCGAGCGCCGGTTCCCCACCGTGCTGGCCGCCTGCCGGGCCGCCGGCGTGGACCCGGTGAGCGAGCCGATCCCGGTGGCTCCTGGCGCGCACTACGCCTGCGGTGGGGTGCGCGCCGACCTCGACGGCCGGACCGACGTCCCCGGGCTGTTCGCCGTCGGGGAGGTCGCTGCCACCGGTGTGCACGGCGCCAACCGGCTGGCCTCCAACTCCCTGACCGAGGGCTTCGTGGCGGGGACGCGAGCCGGCCGGCTGCTCGCTCGGGACCTGGCCCGCACGGGTGACCCGGCCGGCCCGGACGACGCGGGGGACCTGGCAGTCCCGTCGCCCCCCGCCGCCGGAGTCGACCCGCGGACCAGGTCCGCCACCGCGCACGAGACCTCCCGTGGGGCCGGCGTGCTGCGCAGCCGGGACGGCCTCGAGCGGCTGCTGACGCACCTCAGCCGTGTCGCTGAGCGGCCGGCTGCCGGCCCGGTGCGCACCCTCGCCGATGTGGAGGCCGCCGAGCTGCACCTGGTGTCGACCGTCGTGGCGACCGCGGCGCTGGCCCGGGCGGAGAGCCGGGGCTGCCACCGCCGCTCGGACGCCCCCCAGACCCGCCCCGACCTGGCGCGCCGGCTCGTGCTGCGGCTCGTCGACGGCCGGGTCGTCGTCGCCACCGAGACGCACAGAATGCTGGATCTGCCGCCGCAGCGTCGGCGTGTTGCGCCAACAACCCAGCACTCTGCGAGCGGGCGGCGGGGGCTGGTGGGTGGCGGGATTGCATGATCACGAGTGGGTGGGGAGGGTGGCGGGATTGCATGATCACGAAGAGGGTGGGGAGGGGGGTGGTGGGGTGAGCCGGCTGTCGGTGACGACGTCGACCGCGCTGACGGACGCCGGGCTCGACCCGGCCGCCGTGGAGGCCGTCGTGGCCGCGGCGCTGGCCGAGGACCTCGCGCTCGGGCCGGACGTGACCACCGACGCCGTGGTACCCGAGGACGCCGTCGGCACCGGTGACGTCGTCCCGCGCGCCCCCGGCGTCCTGGCCGGCCTGCCGGTGGCCGCCGCGGTGCTGGACGTCGTGGGCGGCGGCGCGGTGCAGGTCACCCTCACCGGCCGGGACGGCGAGCCCGTCTCCCCAGGCCAGGCCGTGCTCACCGCCACCGGGCCGCTGCGCTCGCTGCTCACCGCGGAGCGCACCATGCTCAACCTGCTCGGCCGGCTGTGCGGGGTGGCCACCCTCACCCGGACCTGGGTGGACGCCGTGGCCGGCACCGGGGCGGCGATCCGGGACACCCGCAAGACCACTCCCGGGCTGCGCGCGCTGGAGAAGTACGCGGTCCGCTGCGGGGGAGGCACCAACCACCGGATGGGCCTCGGCGACGAGGCGCTGGTCAAGGACAACCACGTGGCGGCCGCGGGAGGCGTCGCGGCGGCGCTGGCCGCGGTGCGGGCCGCCGCTCCGGGCGTCCCCGTCGAGGTCGAGTGCGACACCGTCGAGCAGGTCCGGCAGGCGGTCGCCGCCGGCGCCACGCTCGTGCTGCTGGACAACATGACGGTGGAGGACATGCGCGCCGCGGTGCAGGTCGCCCGGGCAGCGGGAGGGGTTCGCCTCGAGGCCAGCGGCGGGCTGCGGCTGCAGAATGCCCGTGACGTCGCGGCCACCGGGGTGGACTACCTGGCCGTCGGGTCGATCACGCACTCCGCGCCGACCCTGGACCTCGGCTTCGACCTGCGCTAGCACCGCCCGGGTTCGCACACCTACTGGTCGTAAAACCGGGCTGCTGGAGGCCGGATCACCGCCACTGGGTGCGCGAACCCGGCTGGGCGTGGGGGAGCAGGACGGCGCGGACTAGCCTGCGACGCTATGGCAGACGTGACTCAGGCGGCACAGACGGCCGAGACGGTCCCCGAGCCGAACGCCGGCGACCCCACCCCGGGGCGTGCTCCCGCGGCCGACCCGCGCACCAGCACCGAGTCGGGGCTGCCGTTCCAGCCGGTGTACCGGCCGCAGGACCTCGACGGCTGGGACCCGCAGGTCAAGCTCGGCGAGCCGGGCTCCTACCCCTACACCCGCGGCGTGTACCCGACGATGTACACCGGCCGGCCGTGGACGATGCGCCAGTACGCCGGGTTCGGCACCGCCCGGGAGTCCAACGAGCGCTACCACCAGCTGGTGCGCGCGGGCACCGGCGGGCTGAGCGTCGCCTTCGACCTGCCGACCCAGATGGGCTACGACTCCGACGACCCGATCGCGCACGGCGAGGTCGGCAAGGTCGGTGTGGCCATCGACTCCCTGGACGACATGCGGCTGCTGTTCGACGGCATCCCGCTCGACGAGGTCTCGACGTCGATGACCATCAACGCCCCGGCGAGCGTGCTCCTGCTGCTCTACCAGCTCGTCGCCGCCGAGCAGGGGGTGGACCCCGCCCGGCTCACCGGCACCATCCAGAACGACGTGCTCAAGGAGTACATCGCCCGCGGCACCTACATCTTCCCGCCGAAGGAGTCGCTGCGCCTGGTCAGCGACTCCTTCGCCTACTGCGCCACCGAGATGCCGCGCTGGAACACCATCTCCATCTCCGGCTACCACATGGCCGAGGCCGGGGCGACGCCCGCGCAGGAGATCGCCTTCACCCTGACCAACGCCCGCGAGTACGTCCGCGCCGCGCTCGCCGCCGGCCTGCGGATCGAGCAGTTCGCGCCGCGGCTGTCCTTCTTCTTCGTCGCCCGGACGTCGCTGCTCGAGGAGGTGGCGAAGTTCCGCGCCGCCCGGCGGATCTGGGCCCGGGTGATGAAGGAGGAGTTCGGCACCGACGACCCGAAGTCGCAGATGCTGCGCTTCCACACCCAGACCGCCGGCGTCCAGCTCACCGCCCAGCAGCCGGAGGTCAACCTCGTCCGGGTGGCCCTGCAGGGTCTCGGCGCCGTCCTCGGCGGCACCCAGAGCCTGCACACGAACTCCTACGACGAGGCGATCGCCCTGCCGACCGAGAAGGCGGCCCGCCTCGCCCTGCGCACCCAGCAGGTGATCGCCTACGAGACCGACGTCACCAAGACCGTCGACCCGTTCGCCGGCTCGTACGTCGTCGAGCGGATGACCGACGACCTCGAGGACGCGATCGTCGCCCTCATGGACGCCGTGGAGGAGCGCGGCGGTGCCGTCGCCGCGATCGAGCAGGGCTTCCAGAAGACCGAGATCGAGCGCTCCGCGTACCGGATCAGCCAGCAGATCGACTCCGGCGAGCGGGTCGTCGTCGGGGTCAACCGGTTCACCGTCGAGGAGGAGGAGCCCTACGAGCCGCTGCGGGTCGACCCGGCGATCGAGGCCGAGCAGCGGGAGCGGCTGGCCCGGCTGCGCGAGGAGCGGGACGGCGACGCCGTCCGGGAGGCCCTGGCCCGCCTGCAGGAGGCCGCCCGCGGCACCGACAACGTGCTGTACCCGATGCGGGACGCGCTCGCGGCCCGGGCCACCGTCGGCGAGGTGAGCCACGCGCTGCGGGAGGTCTGGGGCACCTACGTGCCGCCGGACGCCTTCTAGCCCACGTCCAGCCCACCGGCCGCCCACCGGCCACCCACCGGCCGCGAGCCGGCAGCGATACCGTGGCCGGCATCGTGGAGACCGACGACACCCTCACCGACCTGCTCGCCCCGCACCTCGACGCGCTGGTGGCGTTCCGCCGCGACGTGCACGCCCACCCCGAGGTCGGGCGCTCGGAGACCCGCACCACCGCGGTGATCGCGGACCGGCTGCGGGCCGCCGGCCTCGAGCCGCTGCTGCTGCCCGGCACCGGCCTGGTCTGCGACATCGGGGACCCCGCTGCACCGGCCGTCGCGCTGCGCGCCGACATCGACGCCCTGCCCGTGCAGGAGGAGACCGACCTGCCGTTCGCCTCGACGGTGGACGGCGTCGCGCACGCCTGCGGGCACGACGTGCACACCACCGCCGTCCTCGGCGCCGGGCTGCTGCTCGCCGACCTGCACCGGGCCGGCCGGCTGCCCGGACGGGTCCGGCTGATCTTCCAGCCGGCCGAGGAGTCCACGCCCGGCGGCGCCCTGGACGTCATCGCGGCCGGCGGCCTGGACGGCGTCCAGCGGGTGTACGCGGTGCACTGCGACCCGGCCACGGACGTCGGCCGGGTCGGGGTGCTCGTCGGGCCGATCACCTCGGCGTCCGACCACGTCCTGGTCCGGCTGCGCGGGGACGGCGGGCACACCTCCCGCCCGCACCTGACCGGCGACCTCGTCTTCGCGCTGGCGAAGGTCGCCACCGAGGTCCCGGCCGTGCTGTCGCGTCGTCTCGACCCGCGCTCCGGGGTCGCCCTGGTCTGGGGGCGGATCACCGCCGGCGGCGCCGCCAACGCCATCCCGCGGCACGGCGTCCTCGAGGGCACGCTGCGCTGCCTGCGCCAGGAGGCCTGGTACGAGGCCGGCGAGCTGCTGCCCCAGGTGGTCCGCGACGTCACCGAGCCCTACGGCGTGCGTGCCGAGGTCGAGCACACCCGGGGCGTGCCGCCGGTGGTCAACGAGGCGGCCAGCGTCGCGCTGCTGGAGGCCGCCGTGCGTGAGGAGCTCGGCGAGGAGTCCCTGGTGCCCACCGAGCAGTCGCTCGGCGGCGAGGACTTCGCCTGGTTCCTCGAACGGGTGCCCGGCGCCCTGGCCCGGCTCGGCACCCGCACCCCTGGCGGGCCCACCTACGACCTGCACCGGGGGGACTTCGTCGCCGACGAGCGTGCGGTGGCCGTCGGGGCCCGGCTGCTGGCCGCGGTCGCCGTCCGGTCGGCGGCCTCGCTGAGCGGGACCGAGGGGGTCCCGGACGCCGTCACCGGCCCCGTGGGGGGCGCCCTGCCGGTCGCAGATCGATAACGTTCCTGCTCTTCGGGACCGAGGTCCCGGTCAGCGGACCGTCGGAGGACCTATAGTCCCGAGCGCTGATGCCGGGACACCTCCCGGTCGGTTACACAGGAGGCAACGTGAAGAAGATCGTGCGGGCCACGGCGCTCGCCGGGGCCCTGGCCCTCGCCCTCGCGGCGTGCGGCGAGGCCCCCGAAGAGGACAACGGCGACGCCGGCGGGACCACCGGAGGCACCGAGACCACCGCTGCGGCGTCGGACTTCCAGGGCTGCATGGTCACCGACTCCGGTGGTGTGGACGACCGGTCGTTCAACGCCAGCGCGTGGGCGGGCCTGCAGGCCGCGGAGGAGGAGCTCGGCATCGACGTCAAGTACGTCGAGTCCAACACCGAGACCGACTTCACCCCGAACGTGCAGCAGATGGTCTCCGACGACTGCGGGATCATCATCACCGTCGGCTTCCTCCTCGGTGACGCGACGGCCGAGGCGGCCCAGGCCAACCCGGACGAGCGGTTCGCGATCGTCGACTTCCAGTACGAGGAGCCGATCGAGAACGTCAAGCCGCTCATCTTCGACACCGCCCAGGCGTCGTTCCTCGCCGGCTACCTGGCCGCCGGGATGACCGAGACCGGCACGGTGGCGACCTTCGGCGGCATCAACATCCCGACCGTGTCCATCTTCATGGACGGGTTCGCCGACGGAGTCGCCCACTACAACGAGGTCAAGGGCACCGACGTCGAGCTGCTCGGCTGGGACAAGGAGGCGCAGGACGGTTCGTTCACCGGTGACTTCCAGAACCAGGCGAACGGCCAGAACCTGACGAACAACTTCATCCAGCAGGGCGCCGACATCATCATGCCGGTCGCCGGCCCGGTGGGCCTGGGTGCCGCTGCCGCCGCTCAGGAGGCCGACGGCGTCAAGATCATCTGGGTGGACACGGACGGTTACGAGTCGGCGTCGCAGTACGCGCCGCTGTTCCTGACCTCCGTCGTCAAGGAGATCGACAACGCCGTGCTCGAGGCGACCCGTCAGGCGGTCGACGACGAGTTCACCGGCGAGCCGTACGTCGGCACCCTGGAGAACGAGGGCGTCTCCATCGCCCCGTTCCACGACTTCGAGGACGACGTGCCCGACGAGCTCAAGACCGAGCTCGAGGACCTGCGCCAGCAGATCATCGACGGCGAGATCACCGTCGAGTCGCCGAGCTCCCCGTAGTCCGCAGTCCCCTCGCACCACCCGTCCGGGGAGAGCGGCCACGCTCTCCCCGGACGGCCTGTCCCCAGGGGGCACGACGGAGTGCCCGACGATCAGGAGGTCACCCCGGTGAAGCTGGAGCTGCGGGGTATCACCAAGCGCTTCGGGGCGCTCACCGCCAACGACTCGATCGACCTGGTCGTCGAGCCCGGCGAGATCCACTGCCTGCTCGGGGAGAACGGCGCCGGCAAGAGCACGCTGATGAACGTGCTCTACGGGCTGCTGCACCCTGACGAGGGCGAGATCCTCGTGGACGGCGAGGTCGTCCACTTCGAGGGGCCCGGCGACGCCGTCGCCGCCGGCATCGGCATGGTGCACCAGCACTTCATGCTCATCCCCGTCTTCACCGTCGCCGAGAACGTCATGCTCGGCTTCGAGCACACCCGCAGCGGCGGGCTGCTCGACCACGCCGCGGCCCGGGAGGAGGTCCGCCGGCTCTCCGAGCGGTTCGGCCTGGACGTCGACCCGGACGCCGTGGTCGAGGACCTCCCGGTCGGCGTCCAGCAGCGGGTCGAGATCATCAAGGCCCTGGCCCGGGACGCCAAGGTGGTCATCCTCGACGAGCCGACCGCGGTGCTCACCCCCCAGGAGACCGACGAGCTCATGGGGATCATGCGCGACCTCAAGGCGTCCGGGACGTCGATCGTCTTCATCACCCACAAGCTGCGCGAGGTGCGCGCCGTCGCCGACCGGATCACGGTCATCCGCCGCGGCAAGGTCGTCGGCACGGCGAGCCCGGAGACCTCCGAGACCGAGCTCGCCTCGATGATGGTGGGACGGACCGTCGAGCTCACCGTGCACAAGGAGGAGCACCGGCCCGGGGACGTCGCGCTCGCCGTCGACGACCTCGTCGTCCGCAACGACCTCGGCAACAAGGTCGTCGACCACGTCTCGTTCGACGTCCGGGACGGCGAGATCCTCGCCGTGGCGGGCGTCCAGGGCAACGGCCAGACCGAGCTGGCCGAGGCCGTCCTCGGTCTGCAGGACGACGTCTCCGGCTCGATCCGGCTGCACGGCGAGGAGCTCGTGGGCCGCCCGATCAAGGAGATCATCGACCTGGGGGTGGGTTTCGTCCCCGAGGACCGCTCGCACGACGGGCTGATCCCCAGCTTCTCGGTCGCCGAGAACCTCGTGCTCAACACCCACGACCGCCCGCCGTTCGCCTCCGGCCTGGTGTACTCCCCGAGCACGGTGCGGGCCCGGGCCACCGAGCTCGTCCAGGAGTTCGACGTCCGCACCCAGAGCGTCGACGACCCGGCCTCCGCGCTGTCCGGCGGCAACCAGCAGAAGCTCGTCGTGGCCCGGGAGATGTCCCGCCCGCTGAAGCTCTTCGTCGCCTCCCAGCCCACCCGCGGCGTCGATGTCGGCTCGATCGAGTTCCTGCACAACCGGATCGTCGCCGAACGGGACCGCGGCACCCCGGTGCTCATCGTGTCCACCGAGCTCGACGAGGTGCTCGCCCTCGCCGACCGGATCGCGGTGATGTACCGGGGACGGTTCGTCGGCATCGTCGGACCCGACACCTCCCGCGACGTCCTCGGCCTGATGATGGCCGGCGTCCCGCTCGAGGAGGCCCGTCAGCAGGCCGGCGCGGCGCCCGCCGCCCGCCCCACCACCGGAGGTGCGCTGTGAGCCACGCCGCCCCGCAGGACCAGGAGCAGGAGCCGGGCCCGGCTGAGCCGGCACCGACCGTCGAGCAGGCAGACCGCCGCCGCGGCGTCCTCGACGGCGCCGTCCTCACCCTGCTGTCGATCGTGCTCGCGCTCGTCGTCAGCGGCGTGCTGATCGCGATCGCGGACCCGGACGTCCAGGAGTCCGCCGGGTACTTCTTCTCCCGCCCGACGGACATGCTCAGCGCCGTCTGGCAGTCGGTGAGCTCGGCCTACGCCGCGATGTTCCGCGGCGCGGTGTTCGACCCCGGTGCCGGGTCGGTCACCGGGGCGATCCGGCCGCTGACCGAGTCGCTCGTCGTCTCGGCCCCGCTCATCGCCGCCGGTCTGGCCGTCGGCCTGGCGTTCCGCGCCGGCCTGTTCAACATCGGCGCCGAGGGCCAGATCATCCTGGGCGCGGTCGGCGCCGCCTACGTCGGCTACGCCGTCGACCTGCCGGTGGTCCTGCACCTCGTCGCCGCACTGCTGGCCGCGCTCCTGCTCGGCGGGTTGTGGGGCGGCATCCCGGGCATCCTCAAGGCCAGGACCGGGGCGCACGAGGTCATCACGACCATCATGCTCAACAACATCGCCCGGTTCCTGCTGGCCTGGCTGCTGAGCACCGCCGCGTTCCAGCGGCCCGGACGCAACGACCCGATCAGCCCGCCGGTCGAGGAGACCGCGGAGCTGCCGCTGCTGCTGGGCAGCTGGTCGCGCCTGCACCTCGGCTTCGTGCTCGCCGTGCTCGCCGCGCTCGCCGTGTGGTGGCTGCTCGGGCGCAGCACGCTCGGGTTCAAGTTGCGGGCGGTCGGCGCCAGCCCGTCCGCCGCCCGGACGGCGGGCATCCGCACCGGCACGATGACGTTCGCCGCCATGGCCATCGCCGGATCCCTCGCCGGGCTCGCCGGCGCCTTCCAGGTGCTCGGCACGGAGAAGTCCCTCACCGGCGGCATCTCCGCCGGCATCGGCTTCGACGCCATCACCGTCGCGCTGCTCGGCCGGGGCAACCCGTTCGGCATCGTCGCCGCCGGCATCCTGTTCGGCGCGCTGCGTGCCGGCGGGGTGACGATGCAGGCCCGGACCGGGACCCCGATCGACATCGTCCTCGTCGTCCAGTCCCTCATCGTGCTGTTCATCGCCGCACCGCCGCTGGTGCGCGCGATCTTCCGCCTGCGCACCCGCGGCGGGCTGGGCTCCATGCAGATCTCGAAGGGGTGGAGCGCATGAGCACCACGACGACGACACCGACGTCCCCGGCGCCCGCCCCCGCCGTCGAGGACACCAAGCCGCCGACCTGGAAGATCCCGGTCACGCTGTGGGTGTTCGGTGCGCTCGCCCTGCTCGTGTTCGGCCTGGGCTCCGAGTCCGGCGCGCGCAGCACCTTCGGCATCTCCACCGGCGGGGACTTCTTCCAGATCCCGCCGGCGTCCCTGCCGACCCAGCTCACCGCGATCGTCATGTCGCTCGTCATGCTGGCCCTGGCCGGCGTGGCGACCGGCTACGTGCTGCGGCGGCGCCAGGTGCCGTTGTGGGTGCCGATCGGGTTCGCCGCGCTGTTCCTGCTCGCGTTCCTCGTGTGGGCGGTCGAGGGCAACCAGATCTCGTTCACCGGGCTGCTCGCCGGCTCGCTGCTGCTGTCGACGCCGCTGGTCTTCGGTGCCCTGGGCGGCGTCCTGTGCGAGCGGGCGGGTGTCATCAACATCGCCATCGAGGGTCAGCTGCTCGCCGGTGCGTTCCTGTCCGCGGTCGTCGCCAGCGTCACCGGCAACCTGTGGCTCGGTCTCGCCATGGCCCCGGTCGCGGGCCTGCTCGTGTCCGTCGTCCTCGCGGTGTTCGCGATCCGCTACGTCGTCGACCAGATCATCGTGGGCGTCGTCCTCAACGTGCTCGTCATCGGCCTCACCGGCTTCTTCTACAGCCGGCTGCTGTCCCCGCAGGCCGACACGTTCAACCAGCCCGGCACCTTCCGGCCGATCGCGATCCCGCTGCTGTCGGACATCCCGGTGCTCGGCCCGGTGCTGTTCGAGCAGTCGATCATCGTCTACCTCATGTACGTCGCGGTGATCGCCGTCCACGTGGCGCTGTTCAGGACCCGCTGGGGCCTGCGGGTGCGGGCAGTCGGCGAGCACCCGACCGCCGCCGACACGGTGGGCATCAAGGTCAACCGGATCCGGGTGCAGAATGTGCTGCTCGGTGGGTTCGTCGCCGGTCTGGGCGGCGCGTTCTTCACCCTCGGGTCGGTGGGTGCGTTCGGCCGGGAGATGACCGCCGGCCAGGGGTACATCGCCCTCGCGGCGATGATCTTCGGCCGGTGGAGCCCGACCGGTGCCCTGGCCGCGGCGCTGCTGTTCGGGTTCGCGAACAACCTCCAGGGCGTGCTCGGCATCATCGGCACCCCGATCCCGAGCGAGTTCATGCTGATGGCTCCCTACCTGGCCACCTTGTTCGCCGTCGCCGGCCTCGTCGGCCGGGTCCGCGCCCCCGCCGCCGACGGCCAGCCCTACGTGAAGAGCTGACGATGCAGCCCGAGGACGTCGACTGGCCGGCCCTGCGCCGCACCGCGCGAGAGCTCATGGAGCGCGCCTACGCGCCGTACTCCGGCTTCCCGGTCGGGGCGGCGGCGCTGGTCGACGACGGCCGGGTCGTCGCCGGCTGCAACGTCGAGAACGCGGCCTACGGCGTCACCCTGTGCGCCGAGTGCGGGCTGGTCTCCCAGCTGCACGCCACCGGCGGCGGGCGGCTCGTCGCCTTCACCTGCTGCGGCCAGGACGGCCAGGTGCTGATGCCCTGCGGCCGGTGCCGGCAGCTGCTGTGGGAGGCCGGTGGCCCGGACCTGCTCGTGGAGACCGTCCGGGGGATCCGCCCGATGACCGAGGTGCTGCCCGACGCCTTCGGTGCCCACGACCTGGAGGAGCACTCGTGAGCGAGCCGTTCGACGCCGTCGACGTGATCCGGGCCAAGCGGGACCGCCGCGAGCTCTCGGACGCCGAGATCGACTGGGTCGTCGACGCGTACACCCGCGGTGTCGTCGCCGACGAGCAGATGGCCGCCCTGGCGATGGCGATCCTGCTCAACGGGATGTCGCGGCGGGAGATCTCCCGCTGGACGGCGGCGATGATCGCCTCGGGGGAGCGGATGGACTTCTCCGGACTGTCCCGCCCGACGGCGGACAAGCACTCCACCGGCGGCGTCGGCGACAAGATCACCCTGCCGCTGGCGCCGCTCGTCGCGTCGTTCGGGGTGGCCGTGCCGCAGCTGTCCGGCCGCGGCCTCGGGCACACCGGCGGCACCCTGGACAAGTTGGAGTCCGTGCCCGGCTGGCGGGCCGAGCTGAGCACCGAGGAGATCCTCGCCCAGCTGGAGGACGTCGGCGCCGTGGTCTGCGCGGCCGGTGCCGCACTGGCCCCCGCCGACAAGAAGCTCTACGCGCTGCGTGACGTCACCGGCACTGTCGAGGCGATCCCGCTCATCGCCAGCTCCATCATGAGCAA
The DNA here is from genome assembly GCF_042658805.1 of Quadrisphaera sp. GCM10027208. Lineage (NCBI taxonomy): Bacteria > Bacillati > Actinomycetota > Actinomycetes > Kineosporiales > Kineosporiaceae > Quadrisphaera > Quadrisphaera sp. GCM10027208. The sequence continues at coordinate 37,766 of NZ_JBHSRC010000001.1, read as the reverse complement.
GAAGATCGCCGAGGGCACCGGGGCGCTCGTGCTCGACGTCAAGGTGGGGTCGGGTGCGTTCATGAAGGACGTCGAGGACGCCCGTGAGCTGGCCCGCACCATGGTCGACCTGGGCACCGACGCCGGGGTGCGCACGGTCGCGCTGCTCACCGACATGGCCACCCCGCTCGGCCTGACCGCCGGCAACGCCCTCGAGGTCCGCGAGGCCGTCGAGGTGCTCGCCGGCGGCGGGCCGCCGGACGTCGTCGAGCTCACCGTCGCGCTCGCCGCGGAGATGCTCGCCGCGGCCGGCCGGGACGACGTCGACCCGGCCGAGGCGCTCCGCGACGGCCGGGCGATGGACACCTGGCGGGCGATGATCCGCGCCCAGGGCGGCGACCCGGACGCCGAGCTGCCCCGGGCCCGGGAGACCCACCACGTGCTCGCGCCCGCCGACGGCGTCCTCGGCCGGCTCGACGCGCTCGCCGTCGGCGTCGCCGCGTGGCGGCTCGGCGCCGGCCGGGCCCGCCAGGGCGAGGCCGTGCAGGCCGGCGCCGGGGTCGAGCTGCACGCCAAGCCGGGTGCCGTCGTCCGCGGGGGTGAGCCGTTGCTGACCCTGCACACCGACACCCCCGAGCGGTTCGAGCGGGCCGTCGCCGCCCTCGAGGGCGCCTACGACGTGCTGCCCGAGGGGGACCGGCCGCTCGAGCAGCCGCTGGTCATCGACCGCATCGCCTGAGCGACGTCGTCGCCGCACAGACCTTCCCAGCAGGCGGCGCGGGCCTTACCGTGAGCGACGCCGTAGGGCACCGTCGTCGGGGGTCGTGGAGAGCGACGAACGGTGCCTCCCACCCACGAGGAGGACCACAGTGGCCCATCGTCCTGCGCGCCGGCTCACCGTCATCGCGGCGTCGTCGGCGCTTGCTCTCGCCGTCACCGGCGGCGCCCTGACCGGCGCCACCGCTGCACCCGGCGGCGGCCGGGGCGCCGACGCGACGACCGACGCCCCAGGGCGCGGCGGCGTCGACTCCGGCAGTGCCGTCATCCAGCTGGCCTCCGCGCCGCTGACCACTTCCGACCGGACGCGCCCCGCCCCCGGCAAGAAGATCGACTTCAGCAGCGACGCGGTGCGCTCGGAGCGCGCGCGGCTGGCCGCCGAACGCAACGCGGTCAAGAAGTGGCTGCGCCAGAACGCCCCCAAGGCCACGGTCACCGGGGAGTTCGACGTCGCCGTCCACGCGCTGTCGGTCCAGCTGAACGGGACGTCGCTGGAGACCCTGCGGTCCGCGCCCGGCGTCGCCTCCGTCGACTACCAGGCCACCTACGTGCCGCTGGCCCACGAGGACCCCGACCTCGGCCTCATCGACGCCCCCGAGGCCTGGGCCGCGGCCGGGGTCGCCGACGGGCTCGCCGGTGAGGGGGTCAAGGTCGGGGTCGTCGACTCCGGCATCGACCCGACGCACGAGTGCTTCGACGGCGACGACGACCCGGCGACCGCAGAGGGGTCGCGCATCGTCGAGGCCAAGGTCTTCCACATGCGCGCCAAGCAGCAGCGGTACTCCCCGGTCCCCACCCAGGACAGCCACGGCACCCACGTCGCCGGCACGATCGGCTGCGACGCCCACACCCCGGCCTCGGTGGCCGGAGCCGAGGTGGACTACGCGCCGTCCGGTGTGGCACCCGGGGTCCTGCTGGGCAACTACAACGTGTTCCCGGCGGACGTCGCCAGCGCCCGCAGCGAGGACATCCTCGACGCGCTCGACGCGGCGGCCGAGGACGGCATGGAGGTCATCAACATGTCCCTGGGCGGCGGCGCCTCCGGCGTCCAGGACCTGCTGACCGTCGCGGTCGACAACCTCGACCGGGCCGGCATCGTCGTGGCGGTCGCGGCCGGCAACGACGGTCCCGGCGAGTACACCGTCGGGTCCCCCGGCTCGGCCGAGCGGGCGCTGACCGCCGGGGCGTCGTCCGTCGGGCACTTCGTGGCGCTGCCGCTGACCGGGGTCGGCGAAGCGCCGGGTAGCACGGTGAATACCGCGGCCGGGGACTTCCCGGTGCCCGAGGAGCCGATGACGGGGACGCTGGTGCCAGTGCTCGCCGGCGGTGCGCTGGGCCTTGGCTGCTCGGAGTCCGATTTCACCGGCCTGTCCTCGACGGTCGCCGACATCGCCGTGGTCAAGCGGGGTGCGTGCACGTTCTCGCAGAAGGTCGCCAACGCCAAGGCCGCCGGCGCCGACGCCGTGGTGGTCGTCAACAGCGTCGCGGGCGACCCGACCGCGATGGGCCGCAGCGCCGGGTTCGACGACGAGCTGCCGGCGGTGATGGCCGGCCTCGCCGACGAGGCGGCCCTGTCGCAGGCCGACGCCAGCGTGACCCTCGGCACCGACCTGGAGTACGTCCAGACCGGCAACGACAACATCATGGCCGGGTTCTCCAGCCGCGGACCGACCGACGTCGACTACCGGGTCAAGCCGGACGTCGTCGCGCCCGGGGTCAACGTGCTCTCCTCGGTCCTCGGCAACGAGTGGGCCTTCTACCAGGGCACGTCGATGGCCACACCGCACCTGGCCGGCATGGCCGCCGCGGTGATCGACGCGTGGACGGAGCGCGGTCGGTCGTTCACCGCCGAGCAGGTGCGCTCCGCCGTGGTCAACACCGCGGTCGAGGGCGTGCTGCTCGATGCCGCCACCGGCACGAGCACCGTCAGCGACGCCAACCTCGTCGGCGCCGGTCTGGGGAACCTGGCGAACGCGGTCGACGCCCCGGTGACGCTCAGCCCGGTGAGCACCTCGTTCGGTGCCGTGCCGCAGCGCAGCAGCAAGCCGCTCACCCGCACGGTGACGGTCACCGGCTGGGACGGCGCGCCGCCGGAGATCACGGTGGAGGGCGAGGGCTTCTCCCTCGTCGGCACGCCGAGCGTGGGCGGCAGCACCGCGACCGTCACCGTCGCCTTCGACCCAGGGCAGGCCGACGGCGGTCACGCCCAGGGGGTGCTGCGCGTCGGCGTGGGCGATGGCGAGGTCGCGCACAGCGTGCTGTACGCGTTCGTCAAGTGACTCACGGCGAGGGCGGGCCCGGGAGACGGGCCCGCCCCCGCCGCCTACAGTGGGCGGCGTGCCCCAGCTGATCACCGCGCCCCACCGCGTCCCGGTGCCGGGCGGCAAGGTCATCGACGAGTTCGTCGGCCGCGTCGTCACCGGCACCGACGCGGTGTCCATCGCGGTCATGGCCGCCCCGCCGGGCTGGGACGAGCCCGCCCAGCGGCCCGACTTCGACGAGGTCACCGTCGTCCTGGACGGCGAGGTGAGGGTCGAGCACGACGGCGGCACGACGGTTGTGCCCGCCGGCCAGGCCGTGCTGACCCGCGCCGGCGAGCGGGTCCGGTACTCCGTCGGCCCGGACGGCGCCCGCTACGTCGCGGTCTGCCTGCCGGCGTTCTCCCCGCAGACCGCGCACCGCGACGACGACACCGGACCTGACACCGGACCCGATACCCAGGAGGAGCAGTGAGCGAGGACTTCGCCAACCCCGCCGACGTGGCCGAGCAGCAGGAGGAGGTCGAGCCGGACACCGTCGACCCCGAGCGCCCGGTGGCCGCCGACGACGACGTCGAGGTGCCGGACGACGCCAACGAGGCCGACGTGCTCGAACAGCACCAGGAGGTCCGCGTCGAGGACCTCGACGACGAGGACGACGGGGAGTGACGGCGGCCGACGTCCTCGCCCGCGCCCCCAAGGTGCTGCTGCACGACCACCTCGACGGCGGGCTACGCCCCGCCACGGTCGTCGAGCTCGCGGCCGACGTCGGCCACACCCTGCCGGCGAGCGAGCCCGACGCCCTCGGCCGGTGGTTCCGCGACGCCGCGGACTCCGGCTCCCTGGAGCGCTACCTCGAGACGTTCGCGCACACCGTCGCGGTGATGCAGACGCCCGACGCGCTGCGCCGGGTGGCCCACGAGGCGGTGGTCGACCTGGCCACCGACGGGGTGGTCTACGCCGAGGTCCGGTACGCCCCCGAGCAGCACCTCGAGCGCGGGATGACCCTCGAGGAGGTCGTCGCCGCGGTCCAGGAGGGTCTGCGCTCCGGTGAGCGGGACGCGGCCGCCGCCGGCCACCGGATCCGGGTCGGCACCCTGCTCACCGCGATGCGGCACGCCACCCGCGGCCGGGAGATCGCCGAGCTCGCCGTCGCCCACCGGGACGTCGGCGTCGTCGGGTTCGACATCGCCGGCGCGGAGGCCGGCTTCCCGCCGTCCCGGCACCTCGACGCCTTCCGGTACCTGCACGAGCAGAACTTCCCGTTCACGATCCACGCCGGCGAGGCGTTCGGGCTGCCGAGCATCTGGGAGGCCGTCCAGGTGTGCGGGGCGGACCGGCTCGGTCACGGCGTCCGGATCGTCGACGACATCCAGCCCGCGGACGACGTCCAGGCACCGGACGACGTCCCGCCGGCTCCGGACGACGTCTCGGCCGGCCGGTCCGGCGTCCGGCTCGGCCGTCTGGCGGCCTGGGTGCGGGACAAGCGGATCCCGCTGGAGATGTGCCCGACGTCGAACGTGCAGACCGGCGCGGCCACCAGCGTCGCCCAGCACCCCATCACGCTGCTCAAGGACCTGCGGTTCCGGGTCACGCTCAACACCGACAACCGGTTGATGTCCGGTACGTCGATGACCCGGGAGATGCAGCTGCTCGTCGACGAGGCGGGCTGGGACCTCGAGGACCTGCGCTGGGTGACGATCAACGCGGCGAAGAGCGCGTTCCTGCCGTTCGACGAGCGGCTGGCGCTGATCGAGGACGTCGTCAAGCCCGGTTACGCCGCGCTCGCCTGAGCCCGCAGCGCGTGGATGTGCGCCTCGGCCGCCGGTGGGGACAGCCGCCGGCAGCCCAGTGACGCCCAGTGCGCGACGAGCCGCGGCTCGTCGCGCATGAGCGCCAGCCCGCGGCGCAGCAGCGTCCACGGCGGCTTGCGGGACTCGGCGAGGTCGCGGCCCAGCCGCCGCCAGAACGTCAGCGCCGGCCGCTGATCGAGGCACACGGCGTCGGCGAGGATGCCGGCCTGGCGGCACCGGTCGACGAGCTGGGCGGCGAAGATCCCCTCGGCGAGCAGCAGCGGGCTGCCGTCCACCTCCAGGTGGGTGACCCCGGTGCGCCGTGACAGCGAGATGTCGTACACCGGCACCTGCGCCCGCCGCCCCGCGCACAGGTCGAGCAGACAGTCCATCGCCGCGTCCGCGTCCCAGCTGCGCGGGTCGTCCCAGTCCACGATGCCGAACCGGCGCGGCAGCGGGGCCTGCGGCCGGTCGTCGTCGACGTCCCGGTAGAAGTCGTCCAGGGCCAGCACGGGCAGCCCGAGACGACGGGTCAGCGACGTCTTGCCCGACCCGCTCGGCCCGCACAGCAGCACGACCCGGGTGCTCGGGTGCGGCAGACGGTGGGCGGGCTCGTCGAAGAGCCCGGGCTGGACGGCGTCCGGGTCGGTCACGGACGGCCATCCTGCCAGCGGGTGACAGACTGGCGGCATGACCACCCGCGCCGAGGTCGCCCGCATGGTCGACCACACCCTGCTCAAGCCGGAGGCCACCGCCGAGGACGTCGCCGCCCTCGTCGAGGAGGCCCAGCGGCTCGGCGTCCTCGCCGTCTGCGTGTCCCCCTCGATGCTGCCGCTGGCGGACACCGGCGACCTCGTCGTCGCCACCGTCTGCGGCTTCCCCTCCGGCAAGCACACCTCGACGGTCAAGGCGACCGAGGCGGCCGAGTCGGTGCAGCGCGGCGCCGACGAGATCGACATGGTCATCGACCTCGGCGCCGCCCGGTCCGGCCGCTGGCAGGACGTCGAGGACGACATCGCCGCGGTCCGACGGGCCGCGCCCGCCCCCACCGTGCTCAAGGTCATCATCGAGTCGGCGGCGCTGGACGACGAGCAGATCGTCGCCGCGTGCCGGGCCGCCGAGGCCGCCGGCGCCGACTTCGTCAAGACCTCCACCGGTTTTCACCCCGCCGGCGGGGCCAGCGGGCACGCCGTCGCCCTCATGCGGGAGACCGTCGGGGAGCGGCTCGGCGTCAAGGCCAGCGGCGGCATCCGCACCGCCCAGGACGCCCGGATCATGCTGGACTCCGGCGCCTCCCGGCTCGGCCTGTCCGCCTCTGCGGCGGTGCTCGAGGGGTTCAGCGACTGACGTGGAACCGCTCGTCTACCGGCCGACGTTCGTCCGGGTGCTGTCCGTCATCACCTGGGTGCTGCTCGCGGTCGGGCTCGTCGTCACGACGGTGCAGGACCCGGTCGCCGGGCTGTACTGGGCCCCGGTCATCGCCTTCGTCGCGGTCGGCGTCCTCACGCTGTTCTGGCGGCCGGCGGTCGAGGTGGACGACGAGGCGGTGACGGTCCGGAACCTGGTCCGGGACACCCGCATCCCCTGGCCACGGCTGGACGCCATCGACACCCGGTACTCCCTCACCCTGTTCGCCGGGGACCTGCGCGTCGCGGCGTGGGCGGCGCCCGCCCCGGGTCGCTCGCAGGCGCTGCGGCAGAGCCGGTCCGAGGCGGCGGCCCTGCAGTCGCTCGGCACCAACCTCCAGCACGGCCTGCGCTCGAGCGCCGTCCCGAACAGCGACTCCGGCGGCGCGTCGCTCATGGTCCAGGCCCGCTGGGAACGCGCCCGGATGGCGGGTCCGCCACCTGGCGACCCGCCGCCCGTGCAGCGCACCTGGGCGGTCGGCGTCATCGTCGCACTCGTCGTGACGTTCGCGGCCAGCGTCGTGTCCGTCCTGCTGGGCTGACCGCGATGCACCCGCCTACGTCGTGGGTCGAGCCGGACCACGAGGTGGGCTTCGCCCGCCTGCTCGATGCACTCGGCACCGGCGCCCCGTCGGTGGCCGAGGACACCGTCGGGCTGGCATCGGTGGTGCGGGCGCTGCGGGTCACGCTCACGGCCAGGGCGGCGACGAGAGGAGCACACGCATAATCAGCAGGCACCGTCTGCTCGTCGACGACGCCTACCCGTGGGACGATACGCCCGCGGACCGGTGGGAGCAGGTGTACGAGGCGTTCGCGCCGCTCGGGTTGGAGGTGCTCGACGCAGCGTTGCTCTCGAACCTGCTGCGCCCGGTGGTCGAGCGCACCGTGCGCCGCGACGCTTGAGCTGTACGAGCATGAGGCGCTGACCATGGACGACAACGGTGCGGCGCGTCCTCGCCGTCGCCGTGACAGAGGCGTACCGTGACACGCGCGACGGGTCCCCGCGCCGTGCTGCTCGACCTTGACGGCACCCTGCTCGACCACGACGGGGCAAGCCGCAGCGCCCTCCTCGCGGCGCTGGAGGGGAGCGACCTGCCGCACGAGACGGACGTGGATGTCCCCCTGGCACGTTGGCGGGACCTCGAGACACAGCACTTCCAGCGCTACCTCGAGGGTGAGCTGACCTTCCAGGAGCAGCGTGTGGAGCGCACGCGCGAGTTCCTCGCCTCCTACGGTGTGCGCGATCGCGACCAGCGGGCACTGCTGGAGTGGTTCGATCGCTACCGGAGGCTGTACGAGGACGCCTGGCGTGTCTTCGACGACGTGCATCCCTTCCTGCAGGCGGCCGCCGCGCTGGACAACCCGCCGACGCTCGCCGTGGTTACGAACGGTGACCTCGACCAGCAGGCCTCCAAGCTCGCGAGGGTGGGCCTCGACGGGATCGCCCTGCACACGTCGTCCGAGCTGGGCGCCAGGAAGCCGGACGCCGCCGTCTTCCACCGCGTCTGCGACGTCGTGCGCGTCCAGCCCGCCGACGCGTGGTTCGTGGGTGACAACCGCGAGGTAGACGCGGAGGGCTCCGAGCGTGCCGGGCTCCACGGCATCTGGCTGGACCGCGGCGGCGGCACCACGCAGCGGGGGCACCCGTCCCGCGCCGACTCGCTCACGGACGTGATCGACTGGATGAGAGACGAACAGTGAGCACCCACCCCGCTCGGCGACCTCCCGGTGTCCCCGTCTCTTCGACGATCCGGATGGAGTCTCGGCTGACCGCGCCGCTCACGCGTCCTGCAGGCCGAGGGCGGCCGCCATGTCCGAGCGCAGCGCCGCCAGCCGGCCGGCGGCCTCCTCGCGGGCGGCGGCGAGCCCGTCCCCGCCACCGTTGTCCTCGCCGGCGACCGGCACGACCGCCTCGAGGTAGCACTTGAGCTTCGGCTCGGTGCCGCTCGGCCGGACGATGACCCGGTCCCCGGCCGCGGTGAGGTAGCGCAGCGCGTCGGTCGGCGGCAGCCCGCCGTCCCCGGCGGCCAGGTCGTCGGCGGTGACGACCCGGTGGCCGGCCAGCGTCGCCGGTGGCGTCGCCCGCAGCCGGGCCATCGCGTCGGTGATCAGGGACAGGTCCGCGACCCGCACGGACAGCTGCCCGCTGAGGTGCACGCCGTGCGTCCGCGCCAGGTCGTCGAGCAGGTCGAGCAGGCTGCGGCCCTGCGCCTTGAGCACGGCGGCGGCCTCGGCGACGAGCACCGCGGCGGAGATGCCGTCCTTGTCGCGCACCGCGTCCGGGTCCACGCAGTACCCGAGCGCCTCCTCGTAGCCGAACCGCAGTCCCGGCACCCGGGAGATCCACTTGAACCCGGTGAGGGTCTCCACGTGCGCGATCCCGTGCGCCGCGGCGACCCGGGCCAGCAGCCGCGACGAGACGATCGAGTTGGCGTACACGGCGCCCTCGCCGACCCCGCGGCGGGCGATGTGCTCGCCGAGCAGGGCGCCGACCTCGTCGCCGTGCAGCATCCGCCAGCCGCCGGTCTGCTCCGGCCCCCGCGGGTCCCGGACGGCGACCGCGCACCGGTCGGCGTCCGGGTCGTTGGCGATGACGAGGTCGGCGCCGCGCTCGCGGGCCGCGGCCAGGGCCAGGTCGATCGCCCCCGGCTCCTCGGGGTTGGGGAAGGCGACCGTCGGGAAGTCCGGGTCCGGCTCGGCCTGCTCCGGGACGACGTAGGTGCGGCCGAACCCGGCCCGCCCCAACGCCTCGACGACGCTGTCGCCGCCCACGCCGTGCAGCGGGGTCAGGACGATGTCGAGGTCGCGCGGTCCGCCGGGCGCCGCGACGCCCGCGGCCGCGTCGAGGTAGGCGTCGTGCACCTCCTCGTCCAGGGTGACCCAGCCGTCGTCCGGGCGGTACACGTCGGCGACGGCACGGACGGCGGCGATGGCCGCGGCGATCTCCTGGTCCGCCGGCGGCACGATCTGCGAGCCCTCGTGGCCCTCGCCGCCGAGGTAGACCTTGTAGCCGTTGTCCTGGGGAGGGTTGTGGCTCGCGGTCACCATCACCCCGGCGTGGCAGCCCAGGTGCCGGACGGCGAACGCCAGCACCGGGGTGGGCAGCGGCCGGGGGAGCACCATCGCATCGATGCCGGCGCCGGCCATCACCGACGCGGTGTCCCGGGCGAACTCGTCCGAGCGGTGCCGGGCGTCGAAGCCGACGACGACCCGGCCGGTGGGCCGGTGCCCCGAACGCTCCTGCTCGGCGTCCAGGCGGGCGTTGAGGTAGGCGGCCAGCCCGGCGGCGGCCCGGATCACGACGGCCCGGTTCATCCGGTTCGGCCCGGCCCCCAGGGCGCCGCGCAGCCCGGCGGTGCCGAACTGCAGCAGGCCGGCGAACCGGTCGGCGAGGTCGGCGGCCGCCGCGGCGTCCCCGGCCTCGGCGCGGGCCAGAACCTCCTGCAGCTCGGCCCGGGTGAGCGGGTCCGGGTCGTCGTCCGCCCAGGCGCGGGCGGCGTCCAGCAGGCCGGCGTCGGGGGAGGCGCCGCTCACCGCACGGCCTCGCGGACGACGTCGGCGAGCAGGGCGCCGATCCGAGGGGCGGCCTGCCGGCCGGCGTCGATGACCTCCTGGTGGCTCAGCGGCTGGCCGCCGACCCCAGCGGCGAGGTTCGTCACCAGCGAGATGCCGAGAACCTCGAGCCCGGCCTGCCGGGCCGCGATCGCCTCGAGCGTCGTCGACATCCCCACCAGGTCACCGCCGAGCACCCTGGCCATCGCCACCTCGGCGGGCGTCTCGTAGTGCGGGCCGCGGAACTGCACGTACACGCCCTCGGGCAGGTCGCCGTCCACGCCGTGGGCGAGGCCGCGCAGCCGCGCCGAGTACAGGTCGGTGAGGTCGACGAACGTCGCCCCCTCGACCGGCGAGGTGGCGGTGAGGTTGAGGTGGTCGCGGATGAGCACCGCGGTGCCGGGCGTCCACTCCGGCCGCAGCGACCCGCAGCCGTTGGTGAGGACGACGAACCGGCAGCCGGCGGCGGCCGCGGTGCGGACCCCGTGGGCGACCGCCCGGACGCCCTTGCCCTCGTACAGGTGCGTGCGGGAGCCGAGGACGAGCGCGCGGGCCCCGCTGTCCCCCACCGCGATCGAGCGGATCGTGCCGACGTGTCCCTCGACCGCCGGGGGCGGGAAGCCCGGGACCTCGGGTGCCGGCAGCTCGGCGACGGTCTCCCCGAGCAGGTCGGCGCCGGCGGCCCAGCCGGACCCCAGGACGAGGGCGACGTCGTGCCGCTCGGCGCCCGTGCGCTCGGCGACGACGGCCGCCGCGGCGCGGGCGACGTCCAGCGGGTCGGTCGCCGGGTCGGACAGGTCGGGGGCGCGGGCGGTCATGAGCAGGCAGGCTAGTGGTCGGACGCCGGAGCCGATCAGCCGACCGAGCGGCAGGGCAGGTTCTGCAGCCAGGTGACGTAGTCGGCCGGGGCGCCGGCTGCCTCCGCCGCCTCGGCGAGCATCCCGACGTACAGCGCACTGGGCAGCCCGCCCTCGTAGTCGTCCAGGACGTAGAGCCAGGCGACCTCCTCGCCGTCGAGGGTGGACACCCGCACCTGCACCTTGCGGTACAGGCCGATGTCGACGCCCTCCCAGCTGTCCAGGACGGCGACGTCGGCGTCCGACATCTCCCACAGCGCCACGTACACCCGCGCGCTCGGGTCCTCCACGACGGTGGCCAGGGCGCCGTCCCAGCCGAGGTTCTCGGCGCCGAAGGTGAGCCGCCAGCCGGTCAGCCAGCCGGTGCCGTGCAACGGCGAGTGCGGCGCCCGGTGCGCCATCCGCTCCGGGTGCATGTTCGAGCCGTAGGCCGCGTACAGCGCCATGGGCGCAGACCCTATCGGCGCGCGACCGGGCACAATGGCCGCCGATGCCCGACACCACGAGCCCCCGCCCCGCCCCCCGCGTCGTCGTCCTCGGCGGCGGACCGGGCGGGTACGAGGCCGCCCTCGTCGCCGCACAGCTCGGTGCCGACGTCACCGTCGTCGAGCGCACCGGCGTCGGCGGGGCCGCGGTGCTCACCGACGTCGTGCCGTCCAAGACCCTCATCGCCACCGCCGAGGTGATGACTCTCGTCGACGACTCCGTCGAGCTCGGCGTCCGGTTCCCCGACAGTCCCGGCGGCGACACGGACGCCGAGAGCTCGGTGTCCGTGGACCTCGCCCGGGTCAACGAGCGGGTCAAGCGGCTGGCACTCGCCCAGTCCCAGGACGTCCACCGCCGCCTGGAACGGGACGGCGCTCGCGTCGTCCGGGGGCAGGGCCGGCTCGACGGACCCGAACGGGTCGTCGTGGACCTCGCCGACGGGGGCACCGAGACCTTCACCGCCGACGTCCTGCTGGTCGCCGTCGGCGCCCACCCGCGCCGGCTGCCGGCCGCGATGCCGGACGGCGAGCGGATCCTCACCTGGACCCAGCTGTACGACCTCGACACGCTGCCCGAGCGGCTCGTCGTCGTCGGGTCCGGGGTCACCGGGGCCGAGTTCGCCTCCGCCTACGAGGCACTGGGCGCCGAGGTGGTCCTCGTCTCCAGCCGCGAGCACGTGCTGCCGGGCGAGGACGCCGACGCCGCCGCCGTCATCGAGGACGTGTTCCGCCGCCGGGGGCTGACCGTGCTGAACCGGACGCGGGCGCAGCGGGTCGAGCGCCGCGGCGAGGGGGTCGTCGTCACCCTGGACGACGGTCGCACCGTCGAGGGGTCGCACTGCCTGATGGCAGTCGGGTCGATCCCGAACACCGAGGGGATCGGCCTGCAGGAGGCAGGGGTCGCGCTGTCGGCGTCCGGGCACGTCGAGGTCGACGGGGTGTCCCGCACCTCCGCCCGCGGGGTCTACGCAGCCGGGGACTGCACCGGCGTCCTGCCGCTCGCCTCGGTCGCCGCGATGCAGGGCCGGATCGCGATGTGGCACGCGCTCGGTGACGCCGTCGCCCCGCTGGACCTCGGCCGGGTGGCGGCGAACATCTTCACCGCACCGGAGATCGCCACGGTCGGGGTGACGCAGGCCGACGTGGAGAGCGGCCGCGTCCCCGCTGAGATGATCAAGTTGCCGCTGGCGGGCAACCCCAGGGCGAAGATGCAGGGCATCACCGACGGGTTCGTCAAGCTGTTCTGCCGGCGCGGGGTCGGCACCGTGCTCGGCGGGGTGGTGGTCGCGCCGCGGGCCTCCGAGCTCATCCACGCGGTGACGCTGGCGGTGGAGCACCGGTTGTCGGTGGACCAGGTGGCGCAGTCGTTCACCGTCTACCCGTCGCTGTCCGGGTCGGTCGCCGAGGCCGCCCGCCGCCTGCACGTCCACCCCGCCCCTCGCTGACCCCGCCCCCCCCGACCACGCTCCCCCACTGCCCCCCCACCACTGTCGCCCTCACCACCCCCCTCCGTGATCATGCAATCCCGCCACCCTCACGACGCGGTGCCTGCCTCCGGAATGCTGGGTTGCTGGCGCGACACGCCAGCCAGAACGGTGACGGCGCAGCATTCTGTGAGGGGGTGTGGTCGCCTACTCGGCGTACTCAAGTGTCATGTCCGCGGGTGGCAGCCGGTGGTGGCGCCGAGGACGAGGTTGGTGGAAGAGCCGAGGTCGACGATGGCGCCGTCGTCCCGGGAGATCATCAGGGTGTGTCCGCCGGGCTGGTCGCGAATCACCGACGGGGGGTGGAAGCCGTGCTCGCCGGTGACGGTGGTGACCGCCTGTTCGACGAGGTCCCACTCCTGGTCGCTGACCCCGCCGTCGATGATCCAGGAGTCGCTGTCCCTCACCATCCCGTCGTTGCCGGGGAAGTCCCGGCAGCCGGAGGCGCTGTCGACTTCCTCACGTCGCCAGTCCTGGGGGCCGATCGCGGCGTCGATGGCGTCGCGGATCTCGGTGAGCATCTCGTCTTGTGCCGCGGTGGCCTCCTCGATGGAGGGCCGGGCGGCCAGCTCGGCGCGCAGCTCGGCCTCGGTCGGCTCGTCGGTGCCCATCGCGCACGCTCCTAGCGTCAGGACCGCGGCGGTGGCCAGCACGAGCCCGGTGCACGGCCGTGCGCGTGTCATGTCCGCGGATGGCAGCCGGTGCGTGCGCCGAGGACGAGGTTGAGCTCGGTGCCGAGGTCGACGGTGGCGCCGTCGTCCCGGGAGATCATCAGCACGTGGTCACCGGGACGATCGAGGATCACCTCGGGGGGGTGGAAGCCGTGCTCGCCGGTGACGGTGGTGACCGCCTGCTCGACGAGGTCCCATTCCTGGTCGCTGACCCCGCCCTCGATGATCCAGGAGTCGCTGCCCCGTTTCATCCCGTCGTTGCCGGGGAAGTCCCGGCAGCCGGAGGCGCTGTCGGCTTCCTCACGTCGCCAGTCCTGGGGGCCGATCGCGGCGTCGATGGCGGCGCGGATCTCGGTGAGCATCTCGTCTTGTGCCGCGGTGGCCTCCTCGATGGAGGGCCGGGCGGCCAGCTCGGCGGCCAGCTCGTCCTGGGTCGGCTCGTCGGTGCCCATCGCGCACGCTCCTAGCGTCAGGACCGCGGCGGTCGCCGCGGCCGTCATCGTCCGGGTCAGTCCTCGTCCCATGGCACCTCCCGATACCCGCTGGAGACGACGTCTCCCCCGCCCGCGCCGTCGGGGTGGACCTGCTGGTCGCGCAGCCCCGGCCGCGGGTAGCTCGGCGACTGTCGCCTCGATCCCCGGACATGCCCGGCTCACGATCGCGGATGGCAGCCGGTGGTGGCGCCGAGGACGAGGTTGGTGGAGGAGCCGAGGTCGACGATGGCGCCGTCGTCCCGGGAGATCATCAGGCGGTGTCCGCCGGGCTCGTCCCGGACGACCGACGGTGGCTGAAAGCCGTGCTCGCCGGTGACGGTGGTGACGGCCTGCTCGACGAGGTCCCATTCCTGGTCGCTGACGCCGCCCTCGATGACCCAACGGTCGCTGCCCCTCACCATCCCGTCGTTGCCGGGGAAGTCCCGGCAACCGGACTCGCTCACCGTCTCCTCACGGAGCCAGTCCTGGGGGCCGATCGCGGCGTCGATGGCGGCGCGGATCTCGGTGAGCATCTCGTCTTGTGCGACGGTGGCCTCCTCGATGGAGGGCCGGGCGGCCAGCTCGGCGCGCAACTCGTCCTGGGTCGGCTCGTCGTTGCCCATCGCGCACGCTCCTAGCGTCAGGACCGCGGCGGTGGCCAGGACGAGCCCGGTGCACGGCCGTGCGCGTGTCATGTCCGCGGATGGCAGCCGGTGCTGGCGCCGAGGACGAGGTTCAGCTCGGTGCCGAGGTCGACGATGGCGCCGTCGTCCCGGAAGATCATCAGCACGTGGTCACCGGGACGATCGAGGATCACTTCCGGGGGGTGGAAGCCGTGCTCGCCGGTGACGGTGGTGACCGCCTGCTCGACGAGGTCCCATTCCTGGTCGGTGACCCCGCCGTCGATGATCCAACGGTCGCTGTCCCGTTCCATCCCGTCGAGGCCGGGGAAGTCCCGGCAACCGGAGGCGCTGTGGACTTCCTTACGTCGCCAGTTCTGGGGGCCGATTGCGGTGTCGATGGCGGCGCGGATCTCGGTGAGCATCTCGTCTTGTGCGACGGTGGCCTCCTCGATGGAGGGCCGGGAGGCCAGCTCGGCGGCCAGCTCGTCCTGGGTCGGCTCGTCGGTGCCCATCGCGCACGCTCCTAGGGTCAGGACCGCGGCGGTCGCCGCGGCCGTCATCGTCCGGGTCAGTCCTGGTCCCATGGCACCCCCCGATACCCGCTGGAGACGACGTCTCCCCCGTCCATGCCGTCGGGGTGGACCTGCTGGTCGTACAGGCCGGCGATGGTGACGGCGAGGTTGTGCTGACTGGTGGAGTCCTGCACGAAGTACTGGCTGTGGCCGGTGGACTCCGCCAGGACCCGCCCGTCGAGGACCTCCTCGCGGGAGGACAACCCGGTCAGCCCGTCCATCTGGTTGGGGTCGCGCCCGAACCAGCCGGTGTCGGCCACCGGGTCACCGCGGGCCTCGACGACGAAGGCGTGACCGTCCGGCACCAGCAGTTCCTCGGCGTCGCTGGTGCCGATGCCGGGGGAGCCGAAGAACACCACGTCGTCGACCCCGGTGGGCCGCTGCAGGGCCAGACCGGTGACCAGGGAGCCGTAGGAGTGCCCGAGCGCGGTCAGGTGCGGGTCGGTGCCCCGCGCGGCGTCCACACCCTGCAGGAACGAGGTCAGGGCCGGGGCACCGTTCTGCGCGGCGTTGTCCCGGACCACCGACCGGTCGCCGAGGCTGGCGACGTCCTGGACCCACCGGTGCCCGGGCGCCTGGTAGCCCAGCCACGCCACCGTCGCCACGGACTGCGACTCGCCGGCATCACGCAAGATGTCCTTCGCCAGAAGCCGCAACTCGTCGACATCGTCGGAGTAGCCCTTGAGACTTCCTTGCACGGTGGTGCCCATGCCGGGGGTGAACACGGCGACGTGGTCGGCGGTGTCGACGTCCCCTTTGGCGACGGCGGCCTCGAGCAGGTCCCCGGAGGCGTCGAGGACGAGCAGGCTGGTGTCCCGCAGCGCGATCTCGGCCTCGACGGCGTCCAGCCCGGCGAGCATCCCGCGGACGTTCTCCAGGCGGGCGTCGGCGTGGGTGAACCAGCCGCCGAAGATGTTGTCCGCCAGGTCGGCCTGCAGCCGGGCCGCCTCGGCCTGCAGGTCCGCGCGGACGTCGTCGAGGTTGCCGACCCACTGCGGGTGCCGGGCCAGCACCTCGGCGCGCTCGGCCTCGGTCAGCGACGCCCACCAGCCGGCGTTGTCGGCGGGGCGGGCGCCGCGCCCCGGTGGCGGCGGCACGGCGAGGTCCCCGGCGGTCGCGCCGGCCAGGACGGCGTCCGCGAGGGAGGCGCCGCACCCGTCCTCGACGGCGTCCTGAGCGGCCCGGCGCAGCACCGCGGCCAGGTCGGCGTCCACCTGCGCGGCCCGGCGCAGCGCCTGCTCCAGGCGGTCCACGACCTCCTCGACGACCGCCTGCTGGGCCCGGACGGCCTCGTCGGCGCCTTCGGGGGTCGTCAGCAGCGCAGGGGCCGTCACCGTGCCGTCGGGGTGCACGGTCAGGCCGTGGGCGCGGGCCAGGTCCTCGGCCGCGGCGATCGCCGAGTGCACCGCCGCCAGCGCGGCAGCGGCCTCGGCGCAGGCGGTGCGGACCGCCTCCACCTGCGCCACCAGGCGGCGCACCTGCTCGACCCGGTCGCCGTGAGCCACCGCGGCCGCGTCCGCCGCCCCACCCGCCCAGCTGGACGGCGGGGCGGCGCCGGTCAGCTCGTCGTCACAGTCCAGCAGGCGGTTACGGGCCCGGGTCAGGACGTCGACCTGGGCGTCGACGTCGGCGGGCCGCCACGCCCGCACCTGCTCCAGCGTCACCACGGGCCGCCACCCAGCCGTTGAACCGACGCACGATCCGCGCCCAGGTAGACCTCCGCGCTGGCCCGCAGGTCCGCGGCGTACTCCGCGAGCTCCCGCGCCGACGCCCGCTCCCGCCGCTGCCACGCGGCGCCGAGGGCCGTCGCCTCCGCCGCGCAGGCGGACCCCGGCAGGGCCGCCGCCAACGCCGCTCCCACCGGCCAGGCCGCCACCTGCCCGATCAACTGGGCCGCGGCGTCCGCCCGAGCAGCGGCGGTGTACAGGTCCTCCGCTGTCACCCGCACATCCGCTATCACCACACCCCCCGCACCGGGACACCGGAACACCCCCACGGGAAAGTCTGGCACGCCGACAGTGACCACACCAGGCCTCCACCCCCCACCCCCGGCACGCCGCCGCCGACCAGAGCCGACCAGACCACCGGCGCCCCAGCCCCCAGAGGTGGCGGAACTGCATGATCACGAAAGGGGGGTCATCAGGGTGGCGGGATTGCATGATCACGACGGGAGAGGCGGGGGGATCGTCGACTGGTCACGAGTGGGGGGGTGCGGCCAGTCCGGCTAGGAGAGGGGTGGGGTCCAGGCGATCTGGACGACGTCGACGCCGCGGTCGCGGGTGACGAGGCGCCCGCGGCCCGGCGGGCCGGGCTGCGGCTTGACCGATCCGACGAGCGGACCCTCGTCCGGGCTGCCGGCGAGTACCACACCAGGTGAAGCCAGGTCGCGCAGCGTCTGCACGACCGGCTCGTACAGCGTGCGCGCCGCACCACCGGAGCGGCGGGCCAGGACGAGGTGCAGCCCGACGTCGCGGGCCTGCGGCAGCAGGTCGACGAGCGCCTGCAGCGGTGAGCCCTGGGAGGTGGCGACGAGGTCGTAGTCGTCGACGACGACGAACACCTCCGCGCCACTCCACCAGGAACGGGTCCGCAGCTGACCCGGGGTGACCTCCGGACCGGGCAGCCGCCCCCGCAGGTAGCCGCCGATCTCGGCGAGCGCCGGGCCGGCCTGCGCCGCCCCGGCGAGGTAGTCGACGAGGTACTCCTGCGGCACCTCCCCGAGCAGGGAGCGCCGGTAGTCCACGAGCATGACCTGCGCCTCGCTGGGGGCGCGGGTGCGCCGCAGCTCGGCCAGGTAGGTCCGCAGCAGCGCGGTCTTGCCGGACCCGCCGTCCCCGAACACGAGCAGGTGCGGCTCCCGGTCGACGTCGAGGCCCACCGGCGCGAGGGCCCGCTCGTCGAGGCCCAGGTAGAGCCGGCGGTCGCCCGCCGGGGCCGTCGCAGCCACCTCGGCGAGGTCCACCGACGTCGGTAGCAGCCGTAGCCGCGGACCGGGCCCGTGCGGCCAGGCGGCGGCCACCTCCCGGACGAGCGCCGCGACCCCGTCGCCGACGGTCGCGCCGTCCGGGTCGCCGTCCGCGCGCGGCAGCGCCACGAGCACGTGGTGGCGGGGCGGCACCAGCCCGCGCCCGGGCCGCCCCGACGGCACCGAGGCGGCGACCTTGCGGTCGACCTCGGAGTCCAGCGGGTCGCCCAGCCGCAGCTCGATCCGGGTGCCGAGGACGTCACGGACGGCGGCGCGCAGGTCGGCCCACCGGTTCGTCGCGACGAGCAGGTGAACGCCGAAGGTCAGGCCCCGCTGGACGAGGTCCTGCAGCTCGAGCTCGAGGGTGTCGAAGTCCGCGCGCAACGTCGACCACCCGTCGACGACGAGGAACACGTCGCCGTACCCGTCGTCGGCCGCGCCGGCCGCGCGCCGGGCCCGGTAGGTCTCCACGGAGTCGATCCCGTGCCGGCGGAAGTACGCCTCGCGTGCGTCGACGACCTGACGCACCTCGGCGACCGTGCGGCGCACGACGTCCGGCTCGGCCCGGGTCGCGACCCCGGCCACGTGCGGTAGGTCGGCCAGCGCGGAGAACGTGCCGCCGCCGAAGTCGAGGACGTAGAACGACACCTCCCGCGGCGTGCGGGTCAGCGCCAGGGACAGCACGAGCGTGCGCAGCGCTGTCGACTTGCCTGAGCGCGGCCCGCCGACGACGGCGACGTGCCCGCCCTGCCCGGCGAGGTCGACGGCCAGGACGTCGCGGCGCTGCTCCAGCGGCTTGTCCACCTCACCGACCGGCACGGTGAGGCCCGGCGCCTGCCGCCAGCGCCGGCTGACGAGCCCGAGGTCGGGGTCGGCCGCGAGGTCGTCGAGCAGGACGTCGAGGGTCGCCGGGACGTCGAGCGGCGGCAGCCAGACCTGGTGCGCCAGCGGCCCGCGACCGCGCATCGCCGCGACGGCGAGGTCGACGACCGAGGGCTCGTCGTCGGGGGCGGGCCCCGGCGACGCCGGCTCGCCGTCCGGGACCGGCCCCGCGGACGTCGTTCGCTCGACCGGCCCCAGCCGGAACGGCAGCACCTCCCCGTCCACGGCACCTCGCCCGAGGGCGGTGGCGCGGCGGCGCGGCGGCGGGCCGGACACGTAGCTGGCCTTGAACCGCACCAGCGTCGACTGGTCCGGCTTGAGGTACCCCAGACCGGGGACGGCGGGCAGCTCGTAGGCGTCCGGGACGCCGAGGACGGTGCGGGACTCCGCGGCGGAGAACGTGCGCAGCCCCACCCGGTAGGACAGGTGGCTGTCAAGCCCGCGCAGCCGGCCCTCCTCCAGCCGCTGGGAGGCCAGCAGCAGGTGCAGGCCGAGCGAGCGGCCGAGCCGGCCGATGGCGACGAACAGGTCGATGAACTCCGGCTTGGCCGACAGCAGCTCGGAGAACTCGTCGACGACGACGAACAGGCTCGGCAGCGGCTCGAGGTCCGCGCCGGCGGCCCGGGCGCGGTCGTAGTCCCGGACGGACGCGACGTTGCCGGCGGCGCGCAACAGCTCCTGGCGGCGGACCATCTCACCGGTCAGCGCGTCCTGCATCCGGTCGACGAGGCTCAGGTCGTCCGCCAGGTTGGTGATGACGGCGGAGACGTGCGGGAGGTCCGCCATCCCGGCGAACGTCGCGCCCCCCTTGAAGTCGACGAGGACGAAGTTGAGGTGCTCGGGGGAGTGGGTCAGCGCCAGGCCGAGGACGAGGGTGCGCAGGAACTCGGACTTGCCCGAGCCGGTCGCGCCCACGACGAGGCCGTGCGGGCCCATGCCCTGCTGGGCGGACTCCTTGATGTCCAGCTGCACCGGGCTGCCGTCCGCGGCGATACCGACCGGGACCCGCAGCCGGTCCCGCTGCGGGCGCGGCCGCCAGGCCCGGTCGACGTCGAGGTCCCGGACGTCGCCGATGCCGAGCAGGTCGGTGAGCTCGGCGTCGGCGTGGCCCACGTCGGTACGGGTGCTCTCCCCGCCGACGTGCAGCGGGGCCAGGCGGCGGGCGGTCGCCTCGGCGGTGGCGACGTCGAGCTGGTCGGCGAACGCCGGCGCCGGCTCCCCGCGCAGCCGCAGCGCCCGGCACGGCACCCGGCCGTCCTCGCGGTGGGCGGACTCGAGGGCGATCCGCAGCGTGTCCTCGTCCTCGAGCTCCCCCCACCGCGCCGGCAGGTCCAGCACGGTCACCCCCTCGACGCCGTCGGAGGTGACGACGTGGTGCCCGGGCGGCACGGAGCCGCCGTCGACGACGAGCAGCACGTGCGGGGTGGTCGGTGGTCCGGTGGGTGGGCTGAACCGGGGCCGGTCGGCGAGGTCGGCCGGCAGCAGCGCGGCCAGGTCGTCGAGGTCGGTGCCGACCATCCGCGCCGGGCCGGCGGCATCCCGCCGGACCGGGCTGCCGGCGTGCGGCAGCCACTTGAGCCACTCCCAGTGGGCGAGCCCGGCGTCGTCGGTGAGGACCGCGACCCGCAGCAGGTCGGGGGAGTGGAAGGTCGCGGCGGAGACGACGAGCGCGCGGGCCAGGGCCCGGGCGTCCTCGGCCTCCCCGGTGACCTCCACCCGAGGGAAGGCCCGCAGGTCGACCGCGGCGGGCAGGTCCGGCTGGACCCGGTGGGTGACGAGCAGCCGGTGCAGGGCGGACGCCGACACCGGGTCCAGGGTGTCGATCGGCGCGGTCTGCGGCGGCTGCAGGACGAGCCCGAGCGGCTGCGGCGAGACGCCGAACCGCACCTGCAGGACGTCGTCGTCCTCGGTGGTGCGCTCCCACACCCGGGTCCGCTCAGCGGCGAGCGCCGGCAGGTGCGCCGGGTCCGGGTGGTGCCACAGCGCGGCCTCCCGCTGCCGGCGGGCGGCGTCGCGGACGGTGCCGCGGACCTGCCCGAGGTAGCGCAGGTACTCCCGCCGTGCGGCCGCCGTGCGGGTCGTGCGCTGGGCGCGGGTCCGCCACAGGCTCACCCCGACGAAGCCGAGGGTGGCGAGCAGGAACATCCCGCCGGCCAGGATGCCCCGGGTGCCGCCGGTGGAGGCGATGAAGACGATCGAGCCGAGGCTGCCGAGCATCGGCAGCGCCGTCATGAGGATCCCGCTGCTGCCCTCGCTCGGCTGGATCTCCGGCGGCGGCTGCAGCGGCAGCTCGCCCCGCGGCGGTTCGGGCGGCTCCAGCCGCGGCGCACGGTGCAGCGTCGTCGACACGTGGTACTCCTCGTGCCCGGCGTCCGGGCCTATGGTCGGTGCTCGGGAAGGGTACGGCCGCACGGCGGGGGAGGTGGAGGTGTGGACGCGACCGAGCCGGTGGCGGTGCGGGTCGGGGTGCTCACCCCCTCCGGCCGCTGCGACCTCGCCGTGCCGGCCGGCACCCCGGCCGGAGCCCTGCTGGACGCCCTTCGCGTCGGCGACCGGCTGCCGGGACGGCTCGGCGGCCGTGACCCGGGCGCACTGCGGTTGATGACGGCGACGGGTACGGACGTCGACCCCGCCGAGCCCGTCGGCGGCCCCGTCCTCGGAGAGGGGGACGTCCTCGTCGTCGTGACCGCGCGCGGGTCAGCCGCCGCCACCGGCGCTGGCCCGCTCAGCCCGCCGGCGGCCACCACGTCACCCGGTCCGGTGCGGGCCGGTCTGCTCGGCGGCGGGGTGCTCGCACTCGCCGGTGCCGTTGCCACCGCGCTCACCGCCGCGCCCGGCGACCCGCTGCGGACGGCAGCCGCCACCGTCCTGCTCGCCCTCGCCGTCGCCCTGGCCCTGCTGGCGCGGACGACGACGGCCGGCGGTCCGGCCGTGACCCTCGCTCCCGTGCTGGCCGGTGCCGGCGGGTGGCTGCTCGTCGTCACCGACCGGCCCGGGTGGTCGCTGGTGGCGCTCACCGCGGCCGCGGTGGCAGCGGCGGTGACTGCCGTGCTGGCCCGGTCCGCCCGCCCGGTCCGGGACGACGGCCCGGGCGCGGTGCTGCTCGTCGAGCTCGTCGTCGCGGTGACGGCCGGCGCGGCTGCTGTGCTGGCCCTGGTCACCGGCGCCGGCGGCGCCGTCCTGGCGGCGCTCGCCGCGGGACTGGTGCTGCCCCTCGTCCGCCTGCTACCAGCCGGCGTCGTCGACGTCCCGGACGACGTCCTGCTCGAGCTCGACCGGCTGGCGGTCACCGCGTGGTCGGTCCACGGACCCCGTCGGTCCCGCAGCCGCCGGACCCGGCTGCGGCGCCAGGACGTCGACGGCGTCGTCCGGCGCGGTCGGGTGCTGCTCGCGGCCTGGGCGCTCGCCGCGGCCGCCGTCGCGGTCGCCGCCGTCGCGCTGCTCGTCGCCACCCCGGCGACGGGCTGGGCGCGGCTCGGCGTGCTGGTCCTGCTCGGGTGCCTCGCGGTCGGGCTGCCCCTGGCCGCCCGTGCGGTCCGTGAGCGTCGTCCGCGGGCCCTGCTGTCCGTCGCCGGCGTCGCGGGCTCGGTCGCGCTCGCCGCGGAGCTGCTGCCCGGTGCCACCGGGTGGGTAGCCGTGGCAGTGGTGAGTGTGGCGGTGCTCGCGGCCCTGTCGGCCGCCGCAGCCGCCACCGCTGTCGGCCACGGCTGGGGGTCGGTGCACTGGGCCCGGGCCGCGGACGTCGTCGAGGGGCTCGCCGTGCTGCTCGCGCTGCCCGCGGCCGTCGTCGCGGCCGGCGCGGTGGAGTGGCTGCGCGCCGTGGTGTCCTGACTCCACGTGTCGGGCAGGTGAATTTCCACGTCACAAGGGTGCCGGTTCGGGACGCTCTGTCGTACTCTGCGGCAGACGCGCACCACCGGGGGGCGCGGGGAGGGGGCCGGTGATGGCCGGGGAAGTCACCAAGCAGGACCAGGCGCTCGTCCGGGGCGCCCAGATGGTCGCCGAGGCGCGTAACGACCTGGAGCAGCAGCTCAGCGCGCTGCGGGGCAAGCTCAGCGGCATCGGCGCGCAGTGGCGCGGCCAGGGAGCCGCCGCCTTCACCACCGTGATGACGCGGTGGGACGACAACGCCCGCCGGATCACCGGCGCGCTCAACGACTTCGAGGCGAACCTGCGCTCGAGCGAGCAGACCTACACCGCGTCCGACGAGCAGCAGGCGTCGACGTTCACCAGCTACGCGAGCCGACTGGGCTGAGGGGGCGGACGTGATGGCAGGAGAGATGAAGGTCAACTTCGGGGGGCTCGACGCGGCCGCCGCCGACATCCAGGCCTCGGCGCGCCAGATCGAGTCCCGGCTGGCCCAGCTCGACTCCGAGCTCGCACCGCTTCGCAGCGACTGGACCGGTGCGGCCAGCGACGCCTACCACGTCGCCCGCTCCGAGTGGTCCCGGGCGATCACCGACATGCAGCAGCTGCTGGCTCAGGTCGGCACCGCGGTGAGCACGTCCAACGCCGAGTACCAGGCGGCGGAACGGGCCAACCAGAGCCGGTGGTGACGAGGTCGTCGTGCACCTGATGCATGACGGCGGCGGGTCGGCGGGGCCGCGCACGGTCGAGGTCACTCTCGCCGAGCTGGAGCGGGTGGCCGGGCAGGTGATCAGCCGGCTGCGGGATCTCGCCGCCGCCGAGCGCGCCCGGTTCGCCGGCCTCCCGCTCGGCGGCGGGATCTTTGGCGGGACGCCGGCCGGCCGGTCGCTGGCCCGCGTCCACCAGGCCGCCGCCGACGTCTACCTCGAGGTCGCCTCGGCGATCGAGACCGAGCTGGCCGAGATGCAGGACCGGCTGCGCGCGGTGGTGAGCACCTACGCCGACACCGACGCCAGCGCCGCAGAGGTGCTCACCCGGTTCGTCGCCGCCGGCGAGGCGTCCCGTGCCGGGGTGCCGGACGACGTCCGGGAGGCCGCCAGCCGGGCGGTGGACCGGCACGTCGAGACGCTGGCGGAGTACCGGCCGACCGACGACGAGGGGCCGGCCCGCGACGAGGGGCAGGACCCGGCGGACGCGGTCCGCCTCCTCCCATGACCTGGATCCGCGCCCTGGTCGCGGCGCTGCTGCTCGTCGCCCTGCCCGCGCCGTCCGCCGCCGCGGCCGACCTCGGCGACCCGCCGGGCACGTGGTGGCGGGACGCGATGGGGATCGACGAGGCGCACGCGCTGAGCACCGGGGAGGGGGTGACGGTGGCAGTCATCGACTCGGTGGTGGACTTGACCGTCCCGGAGCTCGCCGACGCCAACGTCGTCCCCGCGTTCAACGCCTGCGCCGCCGACCCCGTCGGCGAGGGTCTGGGCTCCGGGTACGGCAGCCATCACGGCACGTCGATGGTGTCGATGGTGTCGCAGGCCGCGCCGGACGCTACCATCCGGGCGTACGCCTACACCGACACCGCCGACGCCGAGGAGCCGTGCGCCGGCCAGGGGTCGTCGCGCAGCATGTTGATCAACGTGCGGGCCGCCTTCGAGCAGGCGGTCGCCGACGGCGTCGACATCATCAGCTTCTCAGCGACCCTCGGTGGCACTCTCGCCGACCTGCTCGAGGCGGCGGTCGACGCCGACACGGTCGTGGTCGTCTCCGTCGGCAACGGCCCGAGCGTGGGTCTGCCTGCGCTGCACAGCACCGACATCGGCGTCGTCTCGGTCACCGGGGTCGGCCCGGACGGCAGGCTCGGTGACTACGTGGTACCCGGCCGGCAGGTCGTCATCGCCGCGCCGGGTACCTCGCTGCGCACCGGCGGGTTCGTCGACGGCCGCTGGCGCAGCGACGGGCTCACCAACGGGTCGAGTGCCGCGACGGCCCTCACCGCGGGTGGGCTTGCGCTGGTGCGTTCCCGCTACCCCGAGGCCACCGGCAACCAGATCGTCCAGCACCTCATCCGGCACACCACGCGGGACACGCTGGCCTTCGACGAGAACTTCGGCTTCGGCTTCATCAACGTGCCGGAGATGCTCGAGAACGACCCGACCCGCTGGGAGGACGTCAACCCGCTGACCGCGGTGTCCCGGCTCGCCATGATGGCCGAGGAGTACCCGGACGAGGCCGCGCTCGCCACCGCGGCTACCCCCGACAGCGGGGTGACGACGTCCGAGACGGCCGGGCCGACCGCCTCCGAGACGGCCGGGCCGACCGCCTCCGAGACGGCCGGGCTGACGGCGTCCGGGCCGGCACCGGCGGACGACGGGTCGTCCGAGGCCACCGGCGCGGGCGCCGCCTCCGCTGGCCTGGGCACCTGGGCCGTCGTCGCAGTGACCGCCGCCGTCGTCGCCTCGGCGCTCGTGCTGGTCCTGCGCACCCGACGCCGCGGGACCGTGTTGCAGAGCACCGGCTCGGCAGGACAGGGGGAACACGATGGGACCCAATGAGCAGCGGCTGAGCCAGGTCGCCGACGCCGACCCCGGCGAGGTGCGTCGCGCGGCGGACCGGTGGAGGGCGCTCGCCGACACCCTCGACGACGTCGCCGCCGAGCTGCGCGGCGACGTCCGCAACGGCATCGAGCAGTCGTGGACCGGCGAGGCCTCGCAGGCCGCGACGACCGCGTTCGGCGGTCTCGCCGACGAGATCGAGGTGCGCGCCACCAACGCCCGGGTGACCGCCTCCGAGCTCGACCAGGCCGCCTCGGCCCTCGCGACGGCACGCACCGAGCTGCGCAGCCTGCCCGCCGTCCCGCCGGCCCCGTCGACGGCGGACTACGACCTGACCGACCCGCAGCAGGAGGCCACGTTCCTGCGGGCGCACGGTCAGCACCTCGCTGCGCAGTCGGAGCGCGAGCGCCAGGCCGGTGCCGCCTTCACGGCGCTGGAGTCCAGCCTGCAGGACTCCCAGGCGCAGATCGCCGCGCAGGTCGCCCAGGACTGGGACGACACCTTCGACAGGGGCGCTGCGACGGTGTCCGGCGGCTCCGGGCCCAGACCCACCGCGGCGTCCGGTTACGCCGCGGCCGGCGGCGGTGCGGTCCCCGGTGGCGCAGCAGGCCGCGGGGCGACGATCGTGACCACTCCCGCCGGCGGCGGCTACGCCGCTGCCGGCGGGGGCACGGCCGGCGGTGGACCAGCCGGCGGCGGAACCGGCACGAGCGGGCCGTGGGTCAGCGCGGACGGCGGAGCCGACGGGGCCGCGGGCGGGTACGCCCCGGCCGGCGGGCCCGGTGGGGCCGGTGGGGCCGGCGGGGTCCCGGGCGGGTCGGTCCCACCGTGGGCCGGGGGCGGGTCCGTCGGCGAGCCCGGTCCGGACGCCGGGTCCGGCGGGGGAGGCGGGATCGGCGCCGGGACGGTCGGTGGCGTCGTCGGCGGAGGGCTCGGGATGGCGGCCGCGGCTGGTCTCGGCCGGACGTTGCGCGGCGGGACCGGCGGCCTCGTCGCAGGTGGTGTCGTCGCGCCGGGTGCCACCGCGCGCGGCGGGACGGGAGGTGCGTCGGGGGCCGGGGTGTCCGGTGCCGGTGCCGCCCGCGGCACGGCGGCGGGCTCCCGCGGGGCCGTCGTGGTCCCCGGCGCGGTCGGCGGTGCCACGGCTGGCGGCGGCCAGAGCGGTGCGCGGTCCGGCTCGGGTTCGGGCGCGTCCTCCGGCTCGGCCGCACGGGGCGCCGGTGCAGGCGGCTCACGTGCTGCCGGTGCCGACGGGTCACGTGCCGACGGGTCACGTGCCGACGGGTCACGTGGCGCCGGGGCCCGAGGGGTCGCCCCCGTCGTCGGTGCCGCCGGCGCACGCGGCCGGGACCGTGGCAGTGGTGAGCGAGCCGACGTCCTGGCCGTCGAGGAGGACTGGTTCGGCGAGGACGAGACGAGCCCGGAGGTCCTGCGGTGACGGAGGTCCTGGGGTGACGGACGTGCTGACGGGCACCGGCCCGACCGCCGACACCGGGCTGGTCCGGGTCACGGTCGTCGCCGGGCCACGGCGCGCGGACCTCGCCCTCCCCGGGGTGCTGCCCGTCGCCGACCTGCTGCCCGAGGTCGCCGCCGTCACCGGTGCCCTCGACCCCGCCGTCGTCCACGGCGGGTACCGGCTCGTGCGCGCCGACGGCACGGTGCTCGAACCGGCCGCCGGGCTCCTGGCCCAGGGCGTCGAGGACGGCGCGGTGCTCACCGTGGAGCTCGGCGTCCACGACGTCCCGCCGGTCCTGTACGACGACGTCGTCGAGGCGGTCGCCGACGCGGTCGAGGCGCAGACGGTGCCCTGGACTCCCCAGGACGGCCGGACCGCCGGACTGCTCGCCGCCGCCGGGCTGCTCGGCGTCGCGGCCGTCACCCTGGCCCTGCAGCGGCCCGCCGGCCTGCCGGTCGCGGTGGCCGCCGGGGTCGTCGCCGTCCTGCTCGTCACCGAGGCCGCCGCCTCCGCCCGGCTCCGTGCGGCGCACGAGACCGCGCTCCTGCTCGCCGCCGCCGCTCCGGTGTTCGCCGCGGTCGCCGGCTGGGCCGCGCTGCCGGACGACGCCTGGCTGGCGCTGCCCGCGGTCCCCGCCGGCCTCGCCGCCGCCGTGACCGCCGGGCTCGGTGCGCTCGCCCTCGGCCACCGCGGCGCGGTGCTCCTGCCCGTCGTCGGGCTGGGTTCCCTGCTCGCCGTCGTCGGCGGCGTCGTCGCCGCCGGCCAGCCGGTCGAGGCGGTCGTCACCGTGACCGTCGTCGTCGTCGTCCTCGCCGGCGCGCTGGTCCCGTGGGTGTCGCTGGCCGGCACCCGGCTGTCCGCGCCCCAGCCCCGCCGGGACGCCGACCTCGTCGCCGACCCCGAGCCGATCTCACCCGACGCCGTCCGGCGGGAGGCCCGCACCGGCCGGGCCACGCTGCTCGGGCTGACCGCACTCGTCAGCGCCGTCCTCGTGCTCGCCGCGCCGTTCGCCGTCCGGCTCGGCCTCGCCGGCGCCCTCGTCGTCCTGGCCTGCGCCGTCGCGCTGCTGCTGCGCACCCGCCAGTACCGGGACGCCGTCCTGGTGCGGACGGGTGTCGGCGGCGCCGTCCTCGCCCTCGTCGCGGCGGCCGTCACCGCCGCCGGCGTGCACCCCGGGTGGCGGACGCCGCTCGTCGTCCTCCTGCTGGCCGCCGGCGTGCTGCTCGTGCTGGCCGCGGTGCTGCCGCGGACGCCTAGCGTGCGCCTGGGCCGGCTCGGGGACGTCCTGGAGGGCGTCGCGCTCGTCGCCGTCGTCCCGCTCGCGGTCGTCGCGGTCGGTCTGGTCTGATGCGCCGCCCTCCAGCGGCCGTTCGCTCGCCGGCGACCGTTCCGGACCTCCCGTCGGGGCCGCTCCGGCGACTACTGTGCGTGTCATCCGGCGTCGCCGAGCGTTCTTGGCGCGCGCCCTGGTCCGAAGGGGGAGCCTTGTGAGCCCGATGTCCGTCCGCCGCGCCGGAACCGCCGCCGCCGTCGTGGCGATGTGCCTCGCGGTGCCGGCCACCGCGTCCGCCGCGCCCGGCGACGACCTGCCGCCGATCCGACTGGCGTCCAACGCCGGCGCCACCGCGGGCTTCGCGGCCGGCGAGGCCGAGGGGACCGCCGCCGGCGGGGAGGACGGCGCCGCCGCCGGGTACGCCAGCGGCTACGAGGCCGGGTACGCCGACGGCAGCGCGGACGGCGCGTTCACCGTCGCTGCCGGCTCGTCGTCCGGTCGGCCGAGCGGCAGCACCTGTGCGCCACGGCAGCCGGGCTCGGTGCCCGCGCCGTTCGACGCCATACCCGGCGCCTCGGCCGACTACCGGACCGCGTACGCGGCCGCGTTCTCCTCGGCGTGCGCGCTGGCCTACCCGGAGACCTACGCGCCCAGCTACGCCGCCGCCTACACCGTCGGGTACACCGAGGGCGGGACCGCCGGGGTCGCCGACTTCGCGGCGTCCGTGCCGGAGCCGGCCCCCTCGCCCGTCCCCTCCGGCGACGGGGCCGGCGACAGCGACCGCCCGCGTGAGGACCAGCCCACCCCGCGCCAGGACTCGGCCGGCACCGGCCGGACGACGACTAGCGCGTCGGCGTCCGGGGACCTGGGCCAGCAGCGGTCGGCGCCCGTCACCCCCGCCTCGCAGGGGGGCGCCTCGGCACGTCCCGCTGCAGCCGACCAGGTCACCGCCGAGTCCGCCAGCGTCGCCGCGGTCGAGGAGCTGCCGCGCACCGGGGCCGAGGCCGCCGACACCGCGCTGCTCGGTGGTGCGCTGCTCGCCGGCGGGCTCGTGCTGCTGCGGGTCGGCCGCCGCCGAGGTGCGACCTCGGCCTGACAGCGCCGTCCGCCTGACCACCACCTGCCGGAGAGGACGACCCGCCGACGTGGCGACCAAGCGTGACCTCGTCGAGGCGCACGCCTTCAACCGGCGCCGGCTCGTCACCGCCTTCACCAGTGGCGCACCCGGTGGCCTGGAGCTGGAGCCTGCGCGCCCGGCGCGCGCGGTCGTCGGCGGCGTCGTCCTGGCCGGACTCGTCCTCGCCGGGGCGGCGCTGGCCGGCTGGCTGCGGCCCGGGCTGCCGGAGGGGTGGGACCAGAACAAGCTCGTCATCGCCGAGGACAGCGGCTCCCGGTTCCTCGCTACCGGCGACGGGGTGCTGCGCCCGGTGCTCAACACGGCGAGCGCCCGTCTGGCGCTGCCCGCCGACTCCTTCGGGATCGTCTCGGTGCCCGACGAGCTGCTCGCCGACCAGCGCCGCGGCGAGACCGTCGGCATCCCCGGCGCGCCGGACGACCTGCCCGACGCCGACGCGCTGGTCCAGACCGGGTGGACGGCGTGCCTCGACCCGGCCGGCGCGACCCAGCTGCGGCTGCAGCAGGATCCGGTCGCCGAGCCCGCCGGTCCGGCCGACGCGCTGACCGTGCAGGTCGACGGCGCGTTGTGGGTGGTGTGGGCCGGGCAGCGGTTCGCCGTCGACCCTGCCGTCGCGCCCGACGTGCTGCGGGCCCTGCGCCTCGACCGGACCCCGCCACGCACCGTGCCCGGCGGCTGGCTCGACCTGTTTCCCGTCGGCCCGGCGCTGCAGCCGCTCGCCGTGCCCGGCGCCGGCCGGCCCGCACCTGCCGGGGGGCCGGCCGGCACGACGACCGGCACCGTCCTGGAGGTCACCGCGGCCGACGGCACCGCCACCCGGTACCTGCTGCGCGAGGACGGGCTCGTGCCGCTCACCGACGTCGCGTTCAGCCTGTACGCCGCTGGCTCCGGCACCCTGCCCGTCGTCCCCGTCGACCAGGGGGCGGTGACCGGTCTGGGCACGGTGACGACGCTGCCGTACCCCCCGCAGTGGCCGGCCGCGCTACCCGGGCCGTGGCCGGACGACGTCGCCTGCGCGCTGCTGACCGCCGCGCCGGACGAGGTCCCCACCGTTGCCCTCGCTCGGTTGACGGACCCGGACGCGGCGCCGGCCGCCGGCTCCGGGACCTTCGTCGAGCCCGGCCGCGGCGCGCTCGTCCGTGCCGTCAACGGCACGGTCGTCAACCGGGGCACGGTGTTCCTCGTCGACGGCACCGGACGCCGGTACGCCGTCGGCGACGACACCACCGGCAACCTCGAGCGGCTCGGCTTCGCCGGCGTCCCGCCGGTGCCCGTGCCGTTGGCCTGGGTGGAGCCGTTGAGCGACGGGCCCGAGCTCACCGAGGCCGCCGCCCGGCGCGTCGTCGGGGGCGGGTGATGCGGCGCCGTGCGCGCTGGGGACGGGCCGGCGCGGTGGCCGTCGGCGTGGGACTGGCCCTGCTCGCCGGCGGGACCGTCCCGGCCCCGGCAGGCGGGGCGGCCACGGCGGACGGCGACCCGTCGTCCGGCGTCCGGACCGGCCCAACCGGCGCGACCGGCGTCCGGATCACCGCCGACGCCACCGAGTGCGGCCGCGGCCCGGAGTACACCTGGATCCCCGCGCAGCCCTACGCGCACACCCGGCTCGGTCTCGACGACGCCTGGGACGTCGCCCGCGGACAGGGCGTCACCGTCGCCGTCGTCGACTCCGGCGTCGAGGACGGCGGGGAGCACCTGCGCGACGCGGTGGTGCCCGGGACGACGTTCGTCACCGGCGACCCGGACGCCGACGGCACCGGGGCGGTGAACAACCACGGGACGGCGATCGCCTCGCTCATCGCGGCCCGGCAGGTGCCCGGGTCGGGCCTGGTCGGCGTGGCCCCACGGGCCATGGTGCTGCCGGTCCGGGTGTTCGCCTCGACCGACGAGCAGGACGTCGTGGCCGGCAACGGCCTGCGGATGGACCGGATCGCCGCCGGGATCCGCTACGCCGTGGACGCCGGGGCCCGCGTCGTCAACGTCTCGCTGAGCTCGCCGACCCCGGACGACGACCTCGAGGCGGCCGTCGCCTACGCCGTCTCGCGCGACGTCCTCGTCGTCGCCAGCGCCGGCAACCGCGACGAGGCTGACGCCTCGGACGGGCCGCGCTGGCCGGCCGCCTACCCGGGCGTGCTCGGGGTGACCGCCGTGGACACCGCCGACCAGGTCACCGACGCCTCGGTGCACTCCGAGGCGGTCGACGTGGCCGCGCCGGGGCAACAGGTGGTCTCGGCGTGGTTCGACGACAAGGACTGCGTGAACGCGCCGCCGCCGGCCGCGCCGCAGACGAGCTGGGCGACCGGGTACGTCTCCGGTGTCGCCGCGCTCGTCGCCTCCGCGCACCCGGACGCTCCGGCCGAGGAGATCGCCTACCGGATCCAGGCGTCCGCAGACCGGCCGGTGCGTGCGGAGCGGGACGACCGGCGAGGCTGGGGCATCGTCCAGCCCTACGCGGCGATGGTCATGACGCTCGACCCGTCCCGGCCTGGTCCGCCGGTGCCGGGGGCTGGGACGGACGCCGGGACGCTCGACCCGCCGGTGGAGCGGCTCGCGGTGCGCGAGGCCGAGGACGAGCTGGCCCCGGCGCGTGCGACGGCCCTGTGGTGGGCGCTGCTCGGTGGCTCCGCCGTCGTCTTCGCCGCCCTCCTCACCGCCCTCTTCCGCCCCCACCCCGACCCCCACCCCCACCCCGACCCCCGCCCCCGCCCCCACCCGTGATCAGTCGAAGACCCTGTTCGTGATCATGCAATCCCGCCACCCTG
>NZ_JBHSRC010000001.1:0-5854 GCF_042658805.1 Quadrisphaera sp. GCM10027208 | reverse complement strand
CCTGTGCAGTCCGCCCGCACCCCCGCCGTGATCATGCAATCCCGCCACCCTGTGCAGTCCGCCCGCACCCCCGCCGTGATCATGCAATCCCGCCACCCTGTGCAGTCCGCCCGCACCCCCGCCGTGATCATGCAATCCCGCCACCCTGCCGCCCCGTACGGCTGCCCAGAATGCCGGGTTCCTGGCGCGACACGCCGGCAACGCCGTGCCGAACCCAGCACTCTGTGGACGCTGCGGGGTGGCGGGATTGCATGATCACGGGGGGGCGGGGTGGCGGTGGGGGGAAGTTGATCAGTACCTGAGGCCGAGCAGCGTCCTGCCGAGGTGCTTCGCCAGCGGTGAGGACTGGACGTCGCCGCCGGCGCGCACGTGCGCCGCCTGCGCGCGCAGCTGGCGGGCGACCTCGTGCCCGCCCCGCGCGCCGCGGACCGCCTTGGCCAGGGCCTCGAGCTCCTCGGGGTCGCGGCTGCGGCGCACGTACTCGGTGGCGGCCAGCACGTCGACCGACACCCCGAAGCGCCGGCCGTCGGCGCGCGCGTGGACGCTGACCGTCGAGCCGGCGCCGCGCAGCTGCACGGTGGTGCGGGGGCCCAGTGGGGCGGTGCTGCGCCAGAACGCCAGGGGGCTGCGCCACGTCAGCGCGGGCGGGTCGGTGGTGAGCTCGACGCGCATCGTCATCCCGACGCCGAGGACGTACATGAAGGGGAGGATCAGCGGGGCCCACGGCCGGTTGTCGGGGTCGGTGGCCCAGACCCATGCCTCGATAGCGAGCATCGCCACGGCGAGGAGCCAGAGGGTCAACCACAGGCTCCGAGAGCGCAGTGGACGCAGGACCAGTGCCGCGGCCTGCGTCACGCCGGCTCCCCGGCCAGGGCGACCCGGACGTGGTCGCGGACGTCGTCCGGGGTGGCCGGCCGGATCACGACCGGCGCGGCGGACCCGAACCGGCTGCGCGACGTCCAGGTGCCGGACGGGCCGCTGAACACCCCGACCAGCTCGGGGGAGTGGTCCCCGGCGCGGCGGACGACGAGGTCCGCCCGCACGAGCGCCGAACCCAGCCGCTCGAGCAGCTCGTCCGGCGGCGTGGGGTCGGGCTCGCCCTGCCGCTGCGGGAGCTGCACGATCTCCTCCCCGGTGCCCGGCGTCGCCTCCGGGTGCAGCACCCAGCCCTGCACGATCGTGGGCAGGTCGGCGACGTCCACGAGCGAGAACCGGTGCAGGCCGGTGCCGGTGACCTCCTCGACGAGGACGACGTCGTCGACGACGTGGGCGTAGCGGTACTCGGCGCCGAGGGCGGTGGCCACCGAGACGCATACGACGGTCGAGGCGCCGGCCCGCAGTCGCAGCAGGTGCGCGAGCGTCTCCGGCATCTGCACCGGGTAGCCGACGCGCTCCTCGCCGCGCGCGGTCGACGTGCGCGCCGCCTCACGCGCCTCCTGCGGCGTGGGCGCGGTGAGTAGCCCTCGGGCGACCAGCGAGCGGTATGCCGTGGTCGTCGCGGTGGCGACCTGCTCGTCGTCCAGCGTGCCGAGGTAGGGCAGGACGACGGGACCGTCGGCGGTGGCGAGGACGGCGACCTCCTCGTCGGTGAGGTCGACGAGCGCCACGCGGCGGGGCTCGGCGGTGGTCGTCATGAGTGGCTCCTAGAAGATCGACACGTCGGGCAGCAGGTCGAGCCCGGACTCGATCACCCCGCCGACGGTGTCCGCGGCGTCGCTGAGGGCGTCGCCGGCGTCCGAGAGCCGGTCCCCGGCCCAGTCCCGGGCTGCCGACAGGCCCTCGCCGACGTCGGCGATCCGGTCGCCGGTCCAGTCGGCCGTCTTGCCGGCGAACTCGGTGATGTCGTCCCAGTGGTCGTAGACGAAGTTGCCCAGCGACCAGGCGCCGTAGGTGAGCACGGCGCCGCCGGCGACGGCCCAGCCGACCGGCCCGAGGGCGGCTCCGGCCGCCATGATGGTGAGCGCGCCCCCTGCGCCGGCCGCACCGAACGCCCTCGTTGCCCACCCCCTGGCGCCGTCGTAGCCGCCTCCCGTGCGAAGGTCTAGAACCCCAGTCCCGACAGTGAGCGGTAGGAAGGCCCGGCCCGCCACCGTCCTCACCCCAGCCAACGGGCCCGTGGCGGGCTTGCCGTAGTGGAACAGATGCTTGGAACCCTCCATTTGTTCCAGGAACTGACCCATACGAACGAAAGCCAGGGTGTTAGCAGCGGTGCCTCCGCCCGTGAGGAAACGGGCCGCTGGGCCATAGAGCCTGGCCGCGCTCACTGCGTGGCGGAGGAACTGCGTGTAGGCATACCCCCGTCCGAAGAGCTTCCAGGCGTCCTTGAGCGCCTTGCCGCCCGCCACCAGCCCGCCCGCCGCACCGAGCGCGGCGTAGAGGTCGCGGGACGACGCCAGCTCGCGCACGAACGACTCGACCCGCTCGCGCAGGCCCTGCGGCACCTGGACGGCGTCCAGGCCGTCGGCCGTGCGCCGGTCCGCCTTCGCCGCCTCGTCGAGTGCGTCGCCCACGGCGCGGGCGATCCGTTCCGCCTCGGCCTGGAGGCGCTGCACCTCGCGGTCGATCCGGGCCCGCGCCTCGGCGGCGCCTTCCGGGCTGGTCATCACCGGCGGCACCGGCGGCGGGACGACGGACCCGTCGCCGCGGACCGTGAACCCTTGTGCCGCAGCGTCGTTGACGAGCGTGACGACGGCGGCGCGCGCTGCGCCCATGTCGGAGCTGCCCGAGCGCAGCGCGTCGCGGGCCGCGCGGACCGCGTCGGCGAGCTCGGTCGCGGTGCGCACCTCGCGGCTGATCCGCTGCTGGCCGGACGTCGCCGCCGGGCCCTCCCAGGACGACGACAGCGAGTCGGCGGCCGTCTCCAGCTGCCGGCGGGCGCCGTCGACGTCCCTGGCCACGTCGTCCAGGCCGGACGCCGCGGTGCCGAGCGCGGCGGGGTCCCAGGCGATGACCCGCTCGACGGTCAGGGGCGCGGGCGTCACGGCGTAGGCCCCGTGCCCAGCAGCAGGTCGGCGGCCGACCCGTCGGTGGCGCCGTAGGCCGCGTCGCTGGCGCGGGCCGCTCCGGCGAGCTCGGCGACCGCGTCGGCCAGCGCCTGGCAGGACACGGTCAGCCTGATCGCCAGGTCGGTCGCGGCGGCCGCGGTCGCCGTCCCGGGGACCGCCGAGGACACGCCCGCGAGCGCCGTGGATGGATCCGGTGCGGCGAGCTGGCCGGCGGCCGACTCGGCCGCGCTAGCGAACTCCTCCAGCGCGCCGGGCTGGACCCGGAATCCGGACACGTCCCCCTCCGCCACCACTCGGTGTGCGATTCGTCACGCATGCTAGGGCAGGGTGTGGCCTCAGGGCAGCATGTGGCCGATGTCGTTGATGACCGTTCCGTCACGGCCGACGTAGGGAGCCAGCGGGGAGAACGACAGGTACGGCATGTCCCCGCGCAGGAACGCCGCCTGGCCTCGCAGGGCGCCCGCGACCGGCGCGGCGACGGCGCCCAGGCCGTCGGCGAGTGCCTCGAGCTCCTCGGGCGTCCGGCTCCACCCGTCGGTGACGGTGAGCCGGAGCAGGTCGACCTCGACCGCGGAGGCTCCGGACGAGACGCGCAGGGCGAGGCGCCGGGGCCGGCGCGGCTGGACCGTGACGTCGGCCGTCGCCAGCTTGACCCGGTGGGAGCGGAACCAGCGCCGCTGGCGCAGCTCGCCATCGACGAGCACCGGCCGTCCGCGCACCGGCCAGGCGAGCGCCGCGAACGGCCGCCGCCACCGTGCCCGCAGCCGCGGCAACTCCATCCCGCTCATGTCCCCCACCGTCGTACCTCTAAGGCGACATCACGTGTCATTCGTGGCGCAAAGTATCGCATTGACCGTCACCGTTCTCTGGCGCACGTGCGTTTGTGGGTCTGCTGCCGCACAACCAGGGCACTGGCGGCCGAGGGACCCGAGCCCGGCAGGAAGCATGACATCAAGCGGCTTGCTACCGATCTCGACGACGACACGCGCGCTGCTCCGGCTCGACTACGCCTGGCAGGTTGCCCGCTGGTTGGCCCACCTCACGGCGCCGTACGGGAAGCCAGGTTTCGCTGTGCCCGGTGCCCGGTGCTCGGTGGATGCGGTGGTCACACCCAGCCCCGCCAGGGCGTTACGACAGCCCGGCGAGCAGCACGGCCCGGTTGCGGGCGCCGGTGAGCGTGTCGGGCAGCGAGCCGTTGTTCTCGCCGTGGACGATGAGAACGGACGGGCCTACCTGCTCCCTGATTGTCGAGGCGGCCTCCGCTGGCGTCGTCCCGGCGTCCAGGAAGTACACCGGCCAGTCACGGCCGCCCACGCCGTCCAGCCGGGCCATCGCTCTGGCCAGCGTGGCGGCCGCGTCGGGGCCGGCGTGCTCCGCGACGATCGCCCGTACCCGCTCGTCGAGGGGCATGAGCGAGTCGGGACCGGGGACGACGTGAAGGTCCTCGCCCTCCACCGCGTGGAGGGCGCAGCGGGTGGCGATCCCCGCGGCCATCGCGCGGACCTCACGCACGTGCTCGGGTTCGACCGGGCGCTGCATCGGCGAGCCGACATCGAGCAGGACGCCGGTGTCCCGCGGCAGGCGGGCAGCCAGTTCGGGCAACGGAACCTGCTGCATCGAGAGCTCGTCGTCCTCGACGTCCATCGAGGCCACCAGTCGGGGCACCGACGTGAAGGCGTGCACGTAGCGGCGCTGGCCATCGGTGGAGTAGCCGAGCGTGCCGTTCGGGCCGAGCAGGCGGATGTGCACCGGTTCCACGGACAGGGCGCGCAGGAGAGGAGCGAGGTCGCCTGTCCGGTCGCTGAGCTGGCGGGCCAGGTCCAAGACGCTGATGACAGCGTCGCTGTGGCCGTACTCGCGCAGCTGGCGGTGGGCCTCGCGGTTCTTCTTCCTCATGGCCGTCCCTGGTGCCGGATGCGGTAGTCGGTGGAGGCGGATGATCTGTTCAGCCTTTTCGATCCAGCGGGGCCTGTGGAGAGGGGATGACACTCCGGACGCTCCGCCGACGGCTGAGGCCATGACAGGCAGCAGAGATACCCTGACGATCGATGCTGATGAAACCCTCTCGAGAGGATCGCGGCCTCGTTCAGGTGACCTACGCCAGCGGTCGCGTCGACGCGCAGGCCATCGCCGAGTCGCTCGCCGACGTGTTCGGAGGGCGCTGGCGCGTGGACGTCGTCGTGCAGTCTCAGGACGCCTACGCGCACATGGCCACGTTGCTGGTCTGCCCTCCCCCTCCCGACGATGACCGGCTGACCGGGGCTCTGCGCCGTGCTGGCGTGTCGGTGCTCGGACACGCGGAGGTCCCATCGCCTAGCTTCGTGCGGCGGTGGCGCCGTCGTTACGCGGAGCCACAGCGCGACGTGACTGGACGCCGTGATTCCACCCCGGTCGAACCCGGGGTTGCCAGGGCGTGGTACCGCTCCATCTTCGGTGACTCGGCCGCTCGAGGTGAGGCCGACGACGCTCACGACTGGAGCTTGCTTGCGAAGCGCAGCCGAGCCGAGCGTCTGCGGTGGATCCGTGGACAGTGGTGGCAGCGCATGGCCTGGGTCGACCGCATCTGACGCACAGGTCGCGTGCGGCCTCACGATGCTCACTCCTGCGCGGCGCCCGACGCCGTGATTGATCCGAGGGCACCCACTGTTCCACCCGCGGCGAAGCCTATTCGGGCCCCTTGCGGCACGTCCTCTACCCACGGCGCCGGACCCGTCCAGGAGGCGACAGGTGTTTCGTAGGCAGGTCGATTGAGCCCTGATCCACCGACCGGGTTCGGCGGTGTGAGCGTGGCGTAGGGCGAGAATGCCCTCTTGAGCTGGGAGGATGTGGATTGCGACGTCTACGTCCAA